>JBBAVV010000031.1:0-57346 GCA_040397545.1 Pirellulales bacterium | reverse complement strand
TCCCGCCTCGGCCACTGTTCTTTTGTTCAGAATCTCGGTTTCTCCCGGAAAAACCGCGATTTCCTCGGGGATCGGGTCGTTTTCGCCCCCGACGTGTGACGTGCTGCGATTCCCTGCAATGGCGTGCCTCGCCGGGAAATGCGTCGCCCGTGCGCCGGACTAGGCGCCGCCTTGCTGGAGCCTCCCCAGCGAGACGTTCACCGCGTCATCGAAGTGGTGTTCCCTCGACCCACGTCGAGGCCGCCTTCACCGGCCCTCGCCCCCGGGCGCATCGCCGGCTGAAGAAGGACGTCACCGTCTACCGGCTCGTCTCGAGGGGCACGATCGAGGAGAGGATCCTCGAACGCCAGCGGGCGAAGCAGAGCCTGGCTGACGAAGGGTTCTTTCGGGATTTCCGTGGCAGGGAGATGGCGGCAGGCGTGCAGGCCACCGGGATCAGCGACGACTGGGAAACTGAACGAGCCTATCTGAACATGGAATCCAGATGACCCGCCTCTGAAAACCGCGATTTACAGAAAAGGGTTGCATTATCCTCTCAGGATCGCGACTACCATAAGAGCCATCGCTCAATCTATTTCTCTGATCGCGCGAGCACGGTCCCGAGAGGGCGGTCTTCACTGTCGTGAATGGAGAAAAGGCTCGACTCGATGATGTCCATGGTGTTCTCAAGAACCCTGCACCCGGCCGCGATCACGCGTGCGTCGCCATTGTCATCACATGAAAACACCTTTCCAACGTATTCATGAGCGTGGCGGCGAGCGTCACGGTCTCTCTCGTCGCCGTTAGATAATCGGAGGCGAATCCCGTGCATGAAGGTTGGCAAGCAAATCAATTCGACACCGAAAAACTGAACATCGACATTAGTGTGATGATCTGGGGACATTGGACTCCGCAGGAGTAGTTGACCATGGCTGACGCGGTAGTCCCAAAGTTTGAAATCCCTGTCCGACTTGTACATAGACGACACTCTCCTATTCGAAGGGGCACGGAACAACTTTACCGTCCTTGATCCAGGTGATTCGGTTCCAGGCCTCCTTGGTCATTTTCAGTTGAAGGAGTTCCCAGTCAGTCATAAAACATTCTTTATCCCCCCTGGCGGCACGCGCCACTCCGCGCCACACATCGACGCCATCGAGGTTGAAGGTAAAGCGGGTTGTACCGTCATTCAACAACTCCCGAAATTTGCTCTGCCACAACTCAGGTGAATCTGGCACAAGCTGCTTCCATGTCTGCGCGCCGATTCCAGTCGCGAAGTTGTCGAGGCGATTGCCTAAGCCCAACGCTACTGAACCTCGCTCGATCACCGTGCCGCATCGAGTAACGAACCACAACGGCAAGCTGGCTCCTGCTACGTTAAGTAGCTTTACCCCGCCGTTGGCGGCGGCGCCCAAGGCTCGATCTGCATACCATTCCCCCATAAACCAGGCAAATTCTTTCCCCTTCTCTGCTACTTGGGCCGGAAGTGTGTCGAATTCCTGCTTGCGTCCCGCCTGGTACGTGCCGTTGGGGTCTGTTGGGACCACTCCGGCGAGTTCATCGCGCGGCTTCGGAATTTCGTTCGGCGGATCGTACACGCCCATGCCAGCTTCAAACTCGAACAGCCAACGCGGACCAAAGTAGTAATCCTGTGCATCATCATTATTCCACGTCGGCCGCCCGGCGGGAGGATTTCCGCCGCCCTGTCCGCTCCCGGTATCCGCCGCCTGGACAAATTGCACTCCAGCCGCATTCTCAGTCCACAAGCCCGAGTCAAAGACGGGCGGGCCGTCACTCTCGGGGTTGTAGACCAATGGCGTGATGCGGACGATACCCGATCCGCCGGTGTACCGAGCCGAAATGGTCGGGTCGTCGGCGAGAGAGCCTTCATCAGAGCTGGACGACGAGGAACCGGCCCCAGCACCTGACCAGTACAAACGCCAGAGATCGGCGTTCGACAGGGTGCCACCGGTGCCATTGCCCTGTCCACCAACGCCCGATCCGCCGGTGTATTGCGACGACAGCGCCGGACCATCCGTACTCACGCCACCGGTGGAGCCGGACTTCGAGCCTCCAGCCCCAGATCCAGCGCTGAAGGAATCCCACAGATCGCCACCCGACGTCGTGCCGCCAGCGCCTGAGGTCGGGGCAGGAGGCGAGGCGGCGCCTGATGAGCCCGGTGCGGGGCTCGAACACGTGAGAATGATACCGCTGGAAGAAAGCACCCCGGTGCCGAGGGGAGCGGGAGCAAGCCCAGGCGCGCTCCACGATTCGGGCCCCACGCCAGCGAGCATTGCCCGAGGTTCGAGGGACTCAATCACCGTGCACAGCGTAGAGGTGCGGGGGGGGGCGTTTTTTGGTGTTTCGCCGACTCACTGGACTTCTCCTCGGAAGACCTCTCAGGAGAGGGCACATCCCCTCTCTTGGCTTTCACCGTAGGAAAGGCTTTCATTTCCGTCAAGGAATCGGTTCGAGGTGGGATTCAATTTGGCGGCGGAGGGAATTGAATCCGCGTGGCAGCCGCAGGAAAGGGCTCGTCCCGGGCGATGAGGGCCCGGCGACGAGGTCTAAGTCGGCTGCAGGCGACGAAGATTGCCGATCAATCCTTGGGCCAGTTCCCGATCGCTCGTCGCCCAACCCGGCGTTACCCTCCCGACGCCCGCCGGCCGTCAACGATGGCCCGGATGCGGCGGCGGTCGTCGTCGGTGAGCGAGCCCCAGGTCTCGATCACGTGCGCCAGATCGGCGGGAAGTGCGCCGGATTCTGCGCCGTCCGGATTTGGGATCGTGGTATTCCCCGGAGAAGAGCGGGGTAGTTCGAGTCCTATCTCGGCCACTGTGCCTGCTCCCCGAGCAGGGTTTGAATCTCCCTTGCCCTGGCAGGCTCGCCGAGGGTATCAGCCACGTTCGCCTTGGCGGTGTCGTGCCGGGACCGTCAAGCTGCGACCGCCCGATGGCGACTGCCGACCTTCGAGAGTCACGATCGTGCTGAAGCCATCCCCCCAGCGACGACTCCCGGCCGGTGCTGTTGTGCCTGGGGGTGCCTGCGTGGGGGGGGGGCTGATCTGGGTGCCGTGGCTGTTGTCCCCGCTGTTTGCGCTGGCGCCCATCGCGGGATGTGCCCTGGCGGGGAAGGTGCGGCAATCGGCGCTGACCTTCCCGGCCGGTCAGGCCGCCGAGCCACTCGCCGCGCCGACGGTGACGTTCGCCGCGCCCCAGCCCTCGGCCTCACCGGGGGGGGCTGGAGCGGTGGCGCCGATCGTGCCGGCCGGGGGCTGACGGCACTGCCGTCATGGCCCCTGTGAAACGGCCCGACGGCCCCGATCCCGGTCCATTCCTCCCTGCCGGTGGCATCGGCCACGAAAGCGGACTAGCTTTCAATCGGGTTCTCCTTCCACCGTGGCCCCGGTGGGGACAGCCTCCGGGAGAACCCGTGCATGCCGCTCTGGTCCAGAATCGCGATTTCGACCTTCTTGCTCGTGGTAGCCGCCGCCGGGGTGACGTCGACCCTCCAGGCCATTGCCGCCCGGCGGGCGATCCTCGAGCAGGCCCGTGCCGGCGCCCACGGTGTGGCGGAGGTGCTCGCCAAGGCGACGACGTTTGCCGAGGAGGGGCCGCCGACGGTCGACGCCGAGGCCGGCGAGCAGACCAGACGCGACACCACCCTCGGCCTCCGCCGCCTCGTCAGCGAGGTGGCCGCGGGGGATATCCGCGAGGTGCGGATCCTCGATGCCTACTCCAGTCCCCTCGTGACCCGGGTCATTGATGACAATGGCA
The DNA here is from genome assembly GCA_040397545.1 of Pirellulales bacterium. Classification (GTDB taxonomy): domain Bacteria; phylum Planctomycetota; class Planctomycetia; order Pirellulales; family UBA1268; genus QWOP01. The sequence continues at coordinate 53,594 of JBBAVV010000031.1, read as the reverse complement.
ATCCGGCCGATTCCGCGCCCCCCCTCGACCAAGCTGACGCGGGGCTGGTGAAGGAATCGATCGCCACCGGTCGCTCGGCGGGGCGCGTGGAGGGGGCGATGGTCCGCGTCGCCGCGCCGGTGCTCCGCGCCGACGGCGGCCGAGGGGGGGCGGTGCTCGTCGCCGTGGCCACCCGTGCCGGCCGGGATCTGTGGAGTTGGGAGCTCCTCGCGGGGGCGCTGGCGTCTGTCCTTGTCGGCCTGCCGGCGATCCTCCTGGCCCGTTGGCTGGCCAGATCGACGACCGATTCGGTGCGCGTGTCGACAGCGATCGCCGAATCGATCGCCGCGGGTGACATCAGCGGGATGGTGCCGCCCGGCGGGAACGACGAGGCCGGGCAACTCCTTGCCGGCGTCGGGCGAATGTCGGCCGCGCTCCGCGAGACGATCGGCCGGCTGCAGGCGGCCGGAGCCCGCGTCACGGAGGTCGAGTCTGACGTGTCGGTGGCGCTGGCGCGGCAGGAGAGGATCGTCCGCGGCTTCAGTGGTTCTGTGGCGGACGTTTCCGGGGCCGCATCACAGATTTCCTCGAACGCCGAGCAGCTCCTCGGGGCCACGGGGGCGGTGACCGTCGCGGCCCGCGAGGCGGCCCGCGTCGCCGACGACGGAAGGCACGGTCTGGAGCGGATGTCGGAGTCGATGCGCCAGCTCGACGAGGTGATGACCGCCTTCACGCGGAAACTGGCAACGATCCGCCAGCGGGCCGGGGGAATCAACGCGGTGGTGACGACGATCGCCAAGGTGGCCGACCAGACGAATCTCCTCTCCGTCAATGCCACCATTGAGGCAGAAAAGGCGGGAGAGGCCGGTCGTGGTTTCCGGATCGTGGCCCAGGAGATCCGCCGCCTGGCCGATCAGACGGCCCTGGCCACGAAGGACATCGAGCGGATGGTGCGCGACATGCAATCGGCCGTCTCCAGTGGCACGATGGAGATGGACCGCTTCCGCAACGAGGTCAGCACCCGGATCCAGCAAGTCACCGGTGTCAGTCGGCAGCTGGCGGGGATCGTGGCGCCGGTGCAGTCGGTGACGCAGGCGCTCGACCACGTCCACGACGGCATGGAGAACCAGAATGCCGGGGCCCGCCAGATCCGCGATTCGCTCGACCGGCTCCGCGTCGGTGCGGGTCAATCGGCGTCCGCCGTCGAGGCATTCGTGACCGCCATGAACCAGCTCCGCGCTTCGGTCGGCGAGCTCAACGACGAACTGGTCCGGCTGCGCATCGATCCGACCGGCGCCCCGGATTGAAGGGGCGGGGTCGGCGAGACCGGGATCAGCGCCGCGGCGCCGTCTCGCCGAACCTGGACGCCTGGCGAGCGGCGAGGAAGCGGCGCAGGCCATGGACGATCCGTGCCGGCGGTTGAGCCCCCGATTGGCTGAACAGCGGCGTCTGGCCGTCGTCGGTCACGATCAGCTCGACAGCATCGGGGGCGAGCTCGACGCCGCCGAGAAGATTTTCCATCGATTCGGCCTCCTGCGTGCCGCTCGAAGCTGTCGGCGGAACGTGGGCGACGATGAAGTTCTCCCGGACGAAGGGGGCGAACTCCGGGTCGGAGATGAGCGAGTCGGAGTGGCTCCGGGCGGCCTTGTCGCCGGGGCGGGCAACGACGAGAAGGATCGGTCGTTTCGCCCCCCGAGCCGACTCGATCGCCTTGTCGAGCGAGTCGAGGACCCCGGGAACGGCCGGAGCCGTGGAGACGACCGCGGGCTTGGCGGGCTGTTCCGGGAGCGACTTGGCCATGTCCGCGATCCAGGAAGCCGGCGACTGCCCCTGGTAACCCCGTTTCTCGGCGAGCTTCGCGCCGTCAGGGCCGAGGAGAAGGACCGCCGGGAAGTTCCGCACGCCGTACTTGATGCAGACCTTCGAGCGTTCCACCCGGACGGCTTCCGTGATCCCGTGTTCGGGGAGGTCGATCATCAGGAGGACGACGTTCCGCTGGGCCCATTCCCGGAAAGCGCCCGAATCGAGGACATTTTTCTCGAGTGTCTTGCAGTGCGGGCACCAGTCGCTGCCGGTGAACACCGTCAGGACCGGCCGGCCGGTCTGCTCGGCCTGGGCGATCGCGCTGGCGTAGCTGGTGTGCCAGGCCTGGTGGGCCGCTTCAGCGGCGGAGGCCACCGGGGCCGACTGGCCGGGGAGTGCCCCGAGGGGTGCGAAGGCCGCCAGGGCGATGCCGGCGACGGCGCCGCGGAAGGCCGACCCGAGGTCGGGCCGCCGTCCACGCTGCCCGAAAGGAGATGCCGGCTGCCAGAGGGGTCCTGCCCATGGCTGAAAGGTCGCTGCTCGCCTCATGCGCATCGTGGCACTCCTCCTTGAAACCGCTTCCCCCAATGTCCATCGGGTGAAGGCGGCTTGCTCCGAGAGTTTCAGGCTCCAAAACCAACGCAGCAGGCTAGCAGTGGAGGAATGGCATGTAAATCACTCAACTTGACGTAGATTGCCTAGATTGCCTGAATTGCCTGGATTTGTGTCTCTATAGGGACTTACGGCGAGTCGGCAGACTGCGAGCTGGAGGGAGAAACGGCTCGGAGACGGATAGAATCCCGTCTGAAATCCTTCGGGGGAGAGGGTGGATTGCCCGGGCCTTAGGGGAAACCGACCGATGATGACCACCCGTCCATGCCGCTTCAGCCGCCGCCTGCCGATCCCCGCCGCCGTCGCTTGGCTGTGGGTCTCAATCGTGGCGGGAGGAGTGTGGGCCGACGACGTCGACCCCGGGGACAAGCCGGTCACGGTGCCGGAGGTGTTCCGGCAACCGGAACGGGGCCTGGATGGAGTCGGGTGGTATCGCTGTAGCGTTGTCGTGCCGGCGCCGTGGGAAGGACGGTCGCTGGAACTGTTCGTCGAACCGTTCGACGCGGCGGTCGAGGTGATTGCCAACGGTCAGTCCGTCGGGGCCGCAGGGGAGTTTCCTCCCCGGTTCCGCAGCGGTTTGGGGGGGCCCGACCGGTTCCGGATCCCTGCCGGGCTTCTGCCGGCCGGAAAACCGGCCGAGATCGTCGTCAGGACCTGCCTGCGGGACGGACGGACCGGATTCAACGTGGCGGCACCGGTGCTTTTCGCGGGGGATGAAGCCCTCCGCCTCACCGGCCGGTGGATGTTCCGGGGGGGGGAGATCGTGCCCGGCCAGCCTCCGGCGCCCTTGGAGCCGGGGGTCGAACCGGCGGCGGAAGTCGAGGCGACGCTCCGCCAGATCGACGATGCCGGGCCGCTTTCGGCCGCCGACGAGCGGGGGAGGTTTCGGGTGGCGGAGGATCTCCGCGTCGATCTCGTCCTTGCCGAACCGGCGGTCCGTCAGCCCCTCTCGGTGAAATGGGATGCCCGCGGCCGGATCTGGGTGGCCGAGTTCATCCAGTACCCCGAGCCGGCGGGGCTGACGATGGTCAGCCGCGACGCCTTCTTGCGGAGCGTCTACGACAAGGTGCCGGCCGCCCCCCCCCACCACGACCGCGGTCTCGACCGGATCTCCTTCCATGAGGATGCCGACGGCGACGGGATCGTGGAAAAACACGGCGTTTTCGTCGATGGCTTGAGCCTCGTCTCGAGCTTCGCCTTCGATGCCGGGGGCTTGTGGGTCCTCCAGCCCCCGTACCTCCTCTTCTATCCCGATGCCGACCGGGACGATCAGCCCGACGGCGATCCGGTCGTCCATCTGGAGGGCTTCGGCATCGAAGATTCCCACTCGATTGCCAACAATCTCCGCTGGGGGCCCGATGGCTGGCTCTACGCCGCCCAGGGGAGTACGGTCACCAGTCGCGTCCGCCGCCCCGCGGCCACCACCCCACCAGTCGTGTCGACCGGCCAATGCATCTGGCGCTACCACCCGCCGACGGGGCGCTACGAGATCTTCGCCGAAGGGGGAGGGAATGCTTTCGGGGTCGAGTTCGACGCTTCCGGCCGGCTGCTCTCGGGCCACAACGGCGGCGATACCCGCGGCTTCCACTATGTGCAGGGGGGCTTCTCCCGGAAGGGGTTCGAAAAGCACGGGGAGCTGTCGAACACGTTCGCCTTCGGCTTCTTCGAGCCGATCAGCCACCACAGCGCCCCGCGGTTCACTCATGCTCTCGCCGTCAACGACGCCTCGGCGCTCGGCGAAAAGTACGCCGGGAGCCTGTTCGGCGTGGCCCCGCTCCAGGGGCAGGTGGTCCGCAGTGCCATCCGCCCCGATCGCTCGAGCCTCGCCACCCAAGATCTCGACATTCCCCTGGCCTGCGATGACAGCTGGTTTCGTCCGGTCGACATCCAGCTCGGTCCCGATGGGGCCCTCTATGTCTGCGACTTCTACGAGCAGCGCATCGACCATGCCAGCCACTATCAGGGGCGGATCGACCGGGATCGGGGGCGCATCTGGAGGCTCGCGGCGGCGGGCGCCCCCCCTGCCCTGCTTCCCAACCTCGCCCGCGACGACGGCGAGGCCCTCGTCGACCGGCTCTCCGATCCCAATCGCTGGATCCGGCAGACGGCGCTCCTCGAATTGGCCCACCGCCAGCCGGCAGGGGCCCGCGACCGGGTTGCCCGGCTCCTCTTTGGCCCCACGCCCGGGCCAGCCCCGTTCCCGCTCGACCTTGCCTGGGCGCTGATCCGCCTCGGGCCCCCGAGCGAGCAGGAATGGATCGCCCTGCTCGGGCACTCCGAGCCGTGGGTGAGGGGGTGGGCCGTCCGGCTGGCCTGTGACGACGGCCGCATCCCTCCCCCGCTGCTTGCCCGCCTCGAGATGGCGGCAAGCGCCGAGGCCGACCTCCGGGTGCGCAGCCAATTGGCCGCCTCGGCCCGCCGTCTCCCCCCGGATCAGTCGTTGCCGCTGGTCGCCGCGCTCCTCGCTCGCGATCCCGAGGCGACGCCCGCCGACGGCGATGACATCCACATTCCGCTTTTGGTCTGGTGGGCCGTCGAGCGGCTCCTCTCCGCGGACCGGCCAGTGACCCTCACGCGGCTGGGAGCGGAGCGCGGGCCACTGTGGGATTCCCGGCTCGGCCGCGACGTGCTTCAGTCGCGCGTGGCCCGCAGGCTCGCCCTCGGGTCGCGGGCCGATCAGCTGGCCGTGGCCGAGCTCGTCGCCTCGGCCCCCGCCGCGCCCCACCGGGCCCGCCTCCTCGAGGGCTGCGAGCAGGCCTTTGCCGGCCGGTCGCTCTCCGCGGTGCCGGCCGAGCTCCTCGCCGCCATCAGCCGGGCGGGCGGTGGCTCGCGGGCCCTGCGGCTGCGGCTGGCCGACGGGGCGACCGTGGCCGATGCGCTCTCGGTGGTGGGAAGCGCCAATGCCAAGCCGGAGGATCGGCTCGCCGACCTCGCGATCCTCGGCGAGACGCTCGCGCCTGCGGCCGAGCCGGTGTTGCTCGCGGTCGCCTCCACTGTGGGGGACGAGCGGGTGAGGGCCGCGGCCTTGGCGGCCCTCGAAGGATGGAGCGATCCGACGATCGCCACCGCGGCCATCGGCCTGCTGCCCGGGGCCCCGCCGGCGGTGGCCGCGGCAGCGCTCGATCTCCTCGCCGGGAGGCCGGCTTGGACGATCGCGCTGCTCGAGGCGTTCGATGACGGCCGTGTCGATCCGGCTTCGGTCCCGGAGGCCGTTGTCCGCCGGCTCCGTCTCCACCGCGAGCCGGCCGTCGCGGAAGGCGTCACGCGGAGGTTTGGCGCGGGCCCCGAGCCGGGGAGCGAGGAGGCCGCCGCGGCCGCCGATCTGGAGCGGATCCGGGGCGTGCTCGGAGAGGGCTCGGGGAGCCCGATCCTCGGCCGGACGGTGTTTCGCACCACCTGTGCCTCCTGCCACATGCTCTTCGGCGAGGGGGGGCAGATCGGCCCCGATCTCACGAGCCACGACCGCGGCGATCCACGAGCGCTCCTCGTCCATGTCGTGAACCCCAGCGCCACGATCCGCGAGGGCTACGAGACGACGGTCATCGTCACCGACGAGGGGCGGACGCTGGCGGGATTCGTCGTCGGCGAGGATCCGGGGCTCGTCCTCCTCCGCACGCCCGACGGCCGGACGGTGAACGTGCCCCGCGACTCGATCGACGACCTCCACCGCAGCCCGGTGTCGATCATGCCAGCCGGGTTGCTCCGGCCCCTCGACGACCAGCAGGTCCGCGATCTGTTCGCCTACCTGCGGTCGACGCAGCCGCTGGCGACGAAGTGAGCCTCGCCGCTGCGGGGCCACTGGGCTCGCGGCGGCAATGATCCCCAGCATCGGGTGCCGGAGGGCGCACCGCATGAACGCGGGGCGGGGGACGATGGAAGGCTGAGGATCAAGTGCCCCGCCGCTGGATGCTGATCAACGGCGGGCCTGCTGCAGCACTTCTCCTTGAAAAGCCTACCCGCCCCCGCCGTCTGCTGCAGCGGTTGGTTCAGCGTCTTGGGCGATACGTGACAGCAATGCCTCGAAGTATCCGGCCCGCTCCTCGGGCGTGCCCAGCACTCCCATCCACACCTTGGGCACTGGCGGTCCACCGGGGTTGCTGGGGACGGCCGGCACCCAACCGGCCAGCGTGCGGCCGAGCGCCGCGTAGTAGCGGGAAGCGAACTCGTCCCGATGAGCCCATCCGGCGAAACACTCCGCATGCATACCCGAGTCGGAGAACTGCCAAAGGTGGTCGGCCGGGTCGCCGATGAAGTGCGTAGTGCCCACGATCAACTGGCCGGGTTGAAGTACCTCGCTGCAGATGGAGCACCGGCTCCGACCCAACGCCAGTAACGCCATGACCCGAAGCCCTCCCGCCTCCGAACGACCAACGATCACCCAGCCGCCGCAGTAGACGCACCATCAGTAAAACCAACGTTCGGCGGCTTGGGTGCATCGTTTTGTTCGGCATTTTTCCGGCGATCAACGACTCGTCTGCCGTCCTTGCCTTGCCTCGCCTGTAGGTCTGCCACGATCTTTGTGAGATCGTACCCAAACGAGGCGGCGTAACAATCCCGTTGCAATCTTGTTTCAGCAACAATTGGGTCGTCAAACATTAAGTAACTCCTGCGGCGTGCAAATGACTGGGGAATCAAAGCCGTAATCCGATAGTACTTGGTCTATTCTATGTCGAAACGACGGATTTGCGATTTGCTTGCAATTCCAAGTAAGCAAATAGTCGATCTTGTTTTGTGCGGCTGTAACAATGTGGATCGCGTCAACACCTGCCTTCTCAGGCAGTCCGACATGCTTCATCAAGGCCTCGGCAAGAACCAGCGTCTGGGAATCGACCGAAAGTATCGGCAATCCATCGAGAAACACTAGACGTTCGCGAGCAGCAACGACGTCGCCAGCAGCACATTCATCGACCGTCGCTTGAGACGCAAAAAGCTCAACCTTGGACCGATGGTCAGTCCACCATTCAAACGTCAAAAGTTGGTTCGCCGCAACTACTAAATCGGAACTACGTCTAGATGCCAAATATCCAATTACAGATGTCTCAAGGTAGACTGTTTGCATTTGTACTACCTTTCAATGTCCGAACTTGTATTTCCACAGACCGTGTATCCAGCCGGCAGCGCCTGTGATCATGCCTACGGTTCTCCACCAGGCTTGACGCAAGCCGCTGCGACAAATGGCTTTGAATCGATCTCCCCCGCAATGCTGCGGGATGTTCGCAAGCGCCACTTGCAGTCTATCACGCCCCCTCGGCTGAGCGGGTCGCGCGGGTTTTCCCACCGATCATGACGCTGGCTCGGAGGCTGCACCCAGAGGGAATCGAACGCGCGGAGTTGCGGATCGCGGCCCGGCATGAAGATCCTAGGCCCGGAGGCCCGTCGAGCGGACGGTTGGCCCGATGCCGAGCCGGGGGGCTCGACGCGGGCTCATTTCCGCGGGAGCTTTTTGTCGGGATCGAGGTGCCGGTCGAGGAAGTCGTAGGTCCCCCGGCCGTTGATCGCATGGGGCCCGTCGAACCACTCGATCTCGGCGTTGTTGCCGGCACCGAGCTTGATGTAATGCCGCTTCGTCTTGGCAAACTCATACGCCACCCACTCGTCGGGGGCGACGCCGTCGTCATGTCCGCGCTCGACCATGAACGGCCGCGGCCAGATCAGCCACGACAGCTCGGCGTAGTTGGCGAGTCTCCCCATGTTCCATTCGAAGATCTCGTATTCGGGCGTGAAGACGTAGCTGAAGGGAGCGTGGTCGACGGCATTCTTCCGCACCCATTCGTTGTAATCGGCCGAGCAGATCGAGAGCTTGTAACGCGGCTCAAACGGCGGCACGCGCATCGCCGTCTTGCCGCCGTAGGAGAGGCCGTAGAAGCCGATTCGCCCGGCGTCGACCTCGGGGAGGCGCTCGAGGAAGTCGATGATCCGCCCGTGCTGGGGGATGATCGTGCTGAAGAGCGTGAGGCCGAGGGGATTCCCCTTCCGCTGGAGCGTGCGGAAGCGATCGTGGCCGCGGTAGGGATTCTGGGGTGCGAAGGTGACGTAGCCGCGCCTGGCGAGCTCGGCGGCAAAGGCTTTGTAGATCGGAAACGATGGCCCCTCGGTGGTGATGACATCCATCGGCACTCCTTCGAGGCCATGCTGGCAGACGACGGCGGGGCGCTTCTCCCCGGCGGGAATCCCCTTGGGCACCAGAAGAATCCCGGCGGCGATCACGTCCGGGAAGACGTCGATCGTCACCTCCCAGCCGGTGAAGGCCGGGTCGTCGAGGATCTGCCGTGAACTGGCAGCGAAGGGAAGGAGCTCATCGGGGATGATGCCGATCAGGTCGCGGCGGACCCGCTCGCGATGGGCATCAACCGCGGTGGCGGCCTTGGGGGCATCCTTGGCCTGGGCAGCGGAGATCACATCGTGCCAATCCCTGGCCCGGACGGCGGCCGAGCGCTCGAGCAAACGCTGGGTGAACCGCGAAAGCTCCTCGACCTGGCGCCGCATCCGGTCGTGGGCCGTTTCGGCGACGGCCTCGGCATCGAGGGTGGCCTCTGACTTGGGGAGCGGGCCGGGGCGAACGTCGATGCCGAGAGAGCGGAGGAACGGCCGCACGGCCTCCGCGCTGCCAGCGGGCGCGGGGGCCTCAGGGTTCCCGGCGCGTTCGAGACGCTCGTCGGCGTCGATGAGCTTCGCGTAAGCGCGGGCTGTGGCGAGCTCATCCGCGAAGTCAGCTGCGGAGACCTGCCCGATCGTTCCCGGCGCGGCGCCGCCGCTGCGCCCCTCGCGGGGCTTGGCCGGCCCGGCGAACTCCGGCACGTGGGCCGCTTCCACGACCAGCGCCCGCGGCAGCACCAGGGCCGCCACCTCGGCATCGGAGGCGGTGGTGAGGAGCCGCCACACGTTGCGGTCGATCGGCTCCTGCCAGGTGGCCTCGCGCGGACCAAACGAGCCGCAGACGAGCGTGGCATCGATCCGTTCGTCGCACGCCGCGGCCAACAGCGCGATGCTCCCCCCTTCCCCGACACCGCAGATGCCGATCGGCGGGACGGCGGCGTTGGCCGCGCCGGCGCCGGCCTCGATCCGGTCGATCGCCGCCAGCACCTTTTGGATCTCGTAGCCGAGCGGGTGGCGCCCGAGTTCGAAGGCGGGGCGGTAGATGTATTCGCGGTGGGGCTGGTTCGTGAACCGCACCGCCGGGTTGCCGGAAAACTCGTCGTTGCGATCGAGGATCGTGGGGATGAAGACGGCGCAGCCGGCGGCGACGAGCGCCCGGGGCAGCCGGCTCGCTTCTCCCGCCGCCCCCCCGTCGCCGAGGAGCCCGGCGAAGGCCTCGGGTGTCCAGGCGGCGTCGCCGATGGCCACCACCCAGGCCCGCGGGTCGCGGAGCGGCGGAAGGAGAACGATCCCCTCGGCCGTGACGTCGTCGAGGGCCTCAAACGACACCCGCAGCACCGTCCAATCCTTCGTGGCGGCGATCTGGATCGGGGCTCCGGCCGTCCCGCGGAGAAGGACCTCGCGCCCCGGGACGCGCGCGTCGACGACGCCGAGGATCTCGCGGAGCTTTTCCCGGGCGTTGGCACGGAACACGTCGCGCCCCGCGGCATCGGCGACTCCGTCGGTCCATTCCTTCCGCCGGATCGCCTGCGCTTCGACGGTCTTCCGCAGCAGGAAGCGGTCGATCCCCTCGATCATCACCTCGTCGAGGGGGCGTTGAATCGTGAGCGGAGCCGTGCCGGGGAGGGGCACGGGTTCCGCGGCCGGCGTGGGTGCGCGGAGGGCCAGGAGGGCGACCAGCGCGATCCCTCCTGAGAGGCACCGCAGCCTCCAACCCGCCGATGTCGTACGCCGTCCGTGCCAGCAAACCATGATCGCCCCCTTTCCTGGTGTGGAAGGGGGCAGCATACCCACGACTGCAGAGAGCAGGAAAGCCGCAGGGCCCACCGGATGGCCGGCGGGCCCTGCGTTGGACTTTGTTTTTGGCCGGCGGAAGGCCATGGATGGCTTCCGCCGCGTGTGAACATCGCTTGGCGTCTTCGCCGGCCGCCAAGCGGCGGAAGGCCATGGATGGCTTCCGCCGCGTGGAACTAGAACTGCCAGATCGCGTCGCAGCCACCGTACAGCTGGCCGTACTCGTTGAAGTTCTTGCCGTAGGGGAGCGGGCCCTTGCCATGGTCCGGGGCGTACCAGTCGTACCGCAGCTCAGGCCGCACCACGAAGTTGCGGTTGGGCTTCCAGTTCAGGCCCCACGTCATCTCCCAGAAGTTGCCCTGGTAGCCGGTTGCGAACGGTCCGCCGAACATCGCATTGCGGATCGGGCTGAGGACGCGGTAGCCGTTGTTGTCGCGGAACCACTCCAATCGCACGCCGCCGACGAGCGTGTCGCTGAAGTTGTAGAACATGTACTGGTTGATGCCGTACCAGGTTGCCGTGCCGGGCTGCTGGCCGAGGGTCTCCTTGACACCGATGGCGTTGAACTGCCAGCCGTTGTCGTTCTGGAAGACGTACGTCACCTTGTCGTTGATCTCGTTGACGTACACCGTGCTGAGGACCGAGCGGTTGCCGATCGTCGCCAGCGGGGTGGTGAAGCCACCGATCTCGTTGCCGCTCGACGTCGTCATCGTCAACGTCTGCGTCTCGTCGTCGCTCTTGATCGACGCACCGCCGAGGAACGCGGCGTTGCTGTTGGCCCCCGGATAGCCGGGATTGGCGATCCCGAGGATGTTGATCGGGTCGCTGTAGTTGTCCCAGCCGTTGGTGATCCCGGCGAACACCGTGGTGTTGTCGGTGGCCTTCCAGGTGTCGAGGATACCGGTGTGAGTAAACGGCTCGCCGTACTGCATCGTATAGGCGTGGGTGTAGAAGAAGTTACCGATCGCCGGCACGACTTCGTAGCCGATGATCGTGTAGAAATGTCCGAACTTCACCGCATGGTCGCCGTAGCCGACCTCGCCATACAACTGCGGCATGGCGAGCCCATAGTACTTGCTCGAGTTCCAGCTGCCGAATCCGGCCGGAGACTGGTTGAGCAGGTTCGCGTCGAGGCCGCGGGCAGTGGTGAAGATCGAATCGCCACCGTAGAGGAGATCGACACGACCGCCCCAGTCGGCCCCGCCGTCCTCGAGATCGAGGACCTTCTCGTTGACGAGATAGAGCTGGTTGACCTGGCCCATCCAGTTGCGGTCATTGAAGGTGATCGGGCCGTTGAACGGCGAGCCCCAGTTGTTGCCGCCGATGCCGGCGTCGATCCAGCCGTAGGTGGCGATGCCGCGCTCCTTGAGAAACTCCGTCTCGAGGTAGCGGGTCGGGCCCTCGTCGACCTCCTGGGCCGATTCCTGCGGCGGCAGACCGCGCAGCTGGTAGGCGTCTTCCTGGGGCACGTTGGCCGCGACCGGGGGCAGGCCGCTGGTCGTCTGACCGAGGGCGGTGGAAGCCAACAGCGTGGCGGCAGCGGTCAGGCCCGCTCCAAGGAGCGGCAATTTCGTCCAGTTGAACTTCATGACAGGAGTCACTCCGAGTGGGGATGTTGCGGTCGGCCGCGTCCATACGGCGGATCGCCAGTCCATCCGGAATCACCGCTGCGACCGGCCCGCCAAGTACCAGACGCAGATTCGGCAATTCCGACACAGGGGTATCGTCCGGCCTTGACCCGGAAAACCGGGTGGACCGTGCGCTCCGGCAAGGTTTCTCTGACCGGCAGCCGGCGCGGGAAACTGTGCCGGTCGTATCGCCCGCGAGGGCACCAGTGGCAGAATTTGCGGGCGCCGGACTGGCAACTGGGGCGGAACACGCCGCCGGGCCGGGCCGCCAACCGACGTCAGGGGGACCGAATCCACGGCGCCCCGACGGCATCAGCCGTCAGCGTCAAACGCCCCTTCGAGGAGGGCCGCGACGAAGCGTTCGGGGGAGAAAGTCTCGAGGTCGTCGGCCCCTTCCCCGAGCCCGACGAACTTCACCGGGAGGCCGAATTGCTCCGTGACCGGCACGATCACACCGCCGCGGGCCGAGCCGTCGAGCTTGGAGAGAACGATCCCGGTGCAGCCGGCGGCCTCCTTGAAGCCCTTGGCCTGCGAGAGGGCATTCTGGCCGGCGGTGGCATCGATGACGAGAAGCACTTCATGGGGCGCTTCCGGGACGAGCTTCGCGACCACGCGGCGGATCTTGGAGAGCTCCTGCATGAGGTTTGACTGCGTCTGGAGGCGGCCGGCGGTATCGACGATGCAGACGTCGGCGCCGGCCTCCACTGCCCGCGCGACCGCCTTGTGGGCGACGCTGGCCGGATCGCTCCCCTGCGGGCCCCGGACGATCTCGGCGCCGAGCCGGTCGGCCCACATCGTGAGTTGCTCGACGGCTGCCGCCCGGAAGGTGTCGCCGGCCCCGAGAACGACGCGCTGCCCTTCGCGGGTGAAGATCCGCGCGAGCTTCGCGATCGACGTCGTCTTTCCCGATCCGTTGACGCCGGTGACCAGGATCACGGTCGGCCCGGAGGCGGCCATGGTGATTCCCGCCTCGGTGTTCCGCAGGCGGGCGAGGAGTTGGGTGCGGATCGAGTCGAGGACGACCTCGGGATCGACGACCCGGGCCCGAAGGCGCTCGCGGACGTCGGCGACGATCGCCTCCGCGGCGGCCGGGCCCATGTCGGTGCGGACGAGGATCCCCCGCAGCTCCTCGAGGAAGTCCTCGTCGACGAGCCTCCCCTCCCGCTTGAAGAGGTCGCGGACGTCGGTCCGCAGCACCTGGGCCGTCTTTGCCAGCCCGGCCTTGAGGCGGTCAAGGAGGCCGCGCGGCTTCTCGGCGCCGTCGGTGGCGCCGGCCAGCGTCAATGCCGCCGGGGTGTCCTTGCTCGGCTGGTCCCGGCTCGCCTGCTCCTTCGGATCCCTGCGGCCGAAGCTGAAAATGCCCATCGATCGTCTCCCTGGTCGTCGGTGGTGGGGCGGATCCGCCGCTCGGCGGGGATCAGGCTCCGGCCCGGTCGGCGATGATCCGGCCGAGGATCCCCGCCACGAAGTTTCCCGATCCTTCCCCGCCGTAACGCTTGGCCAGTTCGATCGCCTCGTCGGCGGCGGCCGCGGGCGGGGTGTCGGTGTGGAGGATCTCATGGGCCGCAAGCCGAAGGATGCCCCGATCGGTGGCGGCCATCCGGGCCACGCGCCAGTGTTCGGCTCGGGCGTCGATGTGGGCGTCGAGCTCGTCGCGGCGCTTCTGCACGCCGCGCACCAGAGAGAGCGCGAACGGAACGAGCGGCCCGCCATGGAGCCTGCCGCTGACGAAGCGCTGGAGATCGTCGGGGGCCACGTGGGGATTGAGGTCGAGTTGGTAGAGGGCCTGGAGGGCAATCTCGCGGGCCCGGCTGCGGCGCTGCGTGGTCATCGGGTCTTCCCTCCGGTGGCGGTGGCGATCTGATGGAGGAGCGAGATCATCTCGATCGCTGTCGCGGCACACTCCTCCCCCTTGTTGGAATGCGCCGCCACCTGCTCGTCGCCACCCGCCCGGGCCACGGCCTGCTCGATCGACTGACAGGTGAGGACACCGAATAGCACGGGCATGCCCCTGGCCCTTCCGATGGCCTCGATCCCTTGGGCGACGGCCGCGGCGATGTGTTGATCGTGCGTCGTCTCGCCGCGGATGATCGCGCCCAAGCAGATCACCGCGGCGTATTCCCCCGTGGCGGCGAGCCGATCGGCGACAACGGGGAGCTCGAAGGCCCCCGGCACCCTGGCCACGTCGAGCCGCCAGCGATCGAGGCCGGCCGTCGTGAGCGTCCGCGCCGCGCCGGCGAGCATCCGCTCGGTGACGGCCGGGTTGTATCGCGAGACGACGATCGCCACGCGAACCCCCGAAGGGAGGCGGGCCGGGTCCCCCTCGAACAGCCGGCCGTGATCGAAGACGGCCGGCGTCTCCTGCCGCTCCTGCTGCTTCACGACTTCAGCCCTTGGAGGAATTCGGCGTTGGTCTTCGTCTTCGAGAGCCGGTTGACGAGGAGCTCCATGGCGTCGACGGGATTCATGTCGCCGAGAACGCGCCGCAGCACGCAAGTGCGCCGGTGGGTCTCGGCGTCCATGAGCATCTCTTCGCGCCGGGTGCCGGAGCGGTTGATGTCGATCGCCGGGTAAACCCGCTTGTCGACGAGCCGACGGTCGAGAACAATCTCGAGGTTTCCCGTCCCCTTGAACTCCTCGAAGATCACCTCGTCCATCTTGCTGCCAGTGTCGACCAGGGCGGTGGCGATGATCGTCAGCGAGCCCCCTTCCTCGACCTTGCGGGCGCTGCCGAAGAAACGCTTCGGTCGCTGGAGCGCCCCGGAGTCGACGCCGCCGGAGAGGATCTTGCCCGAGTTGGGCACCTCGGCGTTCCAGGCTCGCGCCAGCCGCGTGATCGAGTCGAGGAAGATGATGACGTCGCGCCCGTATTCAACGAGCCGCTTCGCCTTCTCGATCACCATTTCGGCCACCTGGATGTGCCGCGCCGCATTCTCGTCGAAGGTCGAGCTGATCACCTCGCACGACGGCCCCCTCACCTGCCGCTCCATGTCGGTGACCTCCTCCGGGCGCTCGTCAATGAGGAGCATGAAGACATAGGCCTCGGGGTAGTTGGCCAACACCGCCTTGGCCATCTTTTGGAGGAGGATCGTCTTCCCGGCCCGCGGCGGACTGACGATCAGGCCGCGCTGCCCGAAGCCGATCGGCACGACGAGATCGACGACGCGCATCGCGATCTCTTCAGGGGTCGTCTCCATGACGATCCGCCGGTCGGGATGGAGGGGCGTCAGGTCGTCGAAGAACACGCATGTCGAGAGCTTGGCGGGATCCTCCCCGTTGATCGCCTCGACACGCAGGAGTGCGAAGTAGCGCTCGCTCTCCTTCGGGGGGCGGATCTGTCCGGCGACGCTCGTGCCGTTGCGGAGGCCGAAGCGCCGGATCTGGCTCGGGCTGACGTAAATGTCGTCAGGGCAGGAGAGGTAGTGGTAGTCGGGGCTGCGGAGGAAGCCGAAGCCGTCGGGGAGGATTTCGAGCGTCCCCTCGCCGAACATCAGGCCGTTGAGCTTCACCCGCTCTTTGAGAATCCGGAAGACGAGGTCGTGCTTCTTGGCCCCGGTGATGTCGCCGATCTGCTCCTGGCGCGCCAGTTCGATCAGCTCCTGCATCGACATCTTCTGCAGGGCGGTGATGTGGGTGTCGGTCTTTTTCAGCGACTCGTAGCGGTCGATCGCATCCTCGCCCTCGAGTTTCACCTCCGCCGCGATCTCCTCGGCGATCGACATCGGTTCGTCGTCGAGGTCGTCGTCGGATGAGAAGAAGGGATCGGTGGGCATGGGGCACCTCGGGACGGCCGCGGGCCGGCCCCTGATACGAAGGAGCCGATGCGACCGGAAGGGTGGGGCGAGGAGGGAAGGCGGGAGTCCGCCCGGACCGCGGGAGGGTAGAGCGATCGTTGGGACGGTTGACGGGAGTAACTGGCGGGGGGGCGATCGACAGGGATGGAATGGAAAGCCGGACGCGATGCAGCCCGATCCATTCCCCCCCATGCAGTGGAAAAAACGGCCGCTCCAGGAGCTCCGGTGGTCAGGCAGGTGACCGCCGAAAGAGCTCGAGCCAGAGTCGATCGATCTGAATCGCAGTATACGCGGGATCCCGAGAGGTATCCACGGTAGACGTTTTTCCGGTGGGTAGGATCTGCGGGGATTGCTCGTTCCACGAGGCTTCGCGGGCCTCGATCTGGTGGGCCGAGAAGCGGGTGGCGATGCGGGCGCGGCGGATGTCGTCGGGACACTCGAGGATGACGAGATGATCGCAGCGGTCGAGCCAGCCACCGCGGGCGAGGAGCGGCACATCGAGGACCACGACCGCTTCGGGTTCCCCTCTCCGCTCCTCCCCGGCGATCCCGGTGAGGAGGGCCTCCATGCGGGCGTGGACGCGCGGATGGACGATCGCCTCGAGGTCGGCCAGCGCCTCCCGGTGGGCAGCGGTGGGGCCGAACACGATCCCCGCCAGCGCCTTCCGGTCGATCCCCGCCGTGGCGGGTGCGGGGCTCCCCGTGATCAGCCCGGGGCCAAACCGTTCGACGAGCGCCCGGCGAACGTCTGCGTCGAGGAGGACCTCGTGGGCGATCCGGTCGGCATCGATGACCCGGGCGCCATGCACTGCCAAGAGCCTCGCCACCGTCGACTTCCCAGCGCCGATTTTGCCGATGATCCCGATGAGAATCACGCGCTCGCCCTCCTCCGCATCCCCCTGCCCCGCCCCGGGATCGGGTTTACTTCTCGCACGCTGCCCATGTCGCCCCCTCGTGTACCGTGACCTCGAGCGGAACCTCGAGCACCATCGCCCCCTTCATCTCTTCGACGAGGAGGGGGCGGACGATCCCGATCTCGCCGGCCGGAACCTCGAGGAGGAGCTCGTCGTGGATCTGGAGGACGATCGCAGCGGCGAGCCCCTCGGCGGCGAGCCGGCGCCGGACGCGGAGCATCGCCAGCTTGATGAGATCGGCCGCCGATCCCTGCACGACCGTGTTGACTGCCGTCCGCTCCGGAAGCGTGAGGCTGAAGACGCCGGCAGCCGTCCGGCGGCCGGCCCGGTCGCGGACCTTCTCGATCGCCCGCCGGCGACCGAGCATCGTCGACACATGTCCGTCGCGGCGGCAGCGGTCGAGGCAGTCGTCGATGAAGGCCTCGGCGCCGGAGAAGGTGTGGAAGTACGCCGCGATGAAGGCGGCGGCTTCGGCCTGCGGGATCCCGAGGGCCTTGCCTAGGCCGAAGGCACTCTGCCCGTAGAGAATCCCGAAATTGACCGCCTTGGCCGTCCGGCGCATCTCGCTGGTCACGCCGTCGGCCGCTACGCCGAACACCGCGGCGGCGGTGCTCGAATGGATGTCCTCGCCCGAGGCGAAGGCCCTCCGCATCGCCGCATCGCCGGAGAGATGCGCGAGGATCCTTAGCTCGATCTGCGAGTAGTCGGCTGCGACGAACCGGTTCGCCGGATGACGGGGAACGAACGCGGCGCGGATCTGCTGCCCCTCTTCGGTGCGGACCGGGATGTTCTGGAGGTTCGGATCGCTCGAGGAGAGCCGACCGGTGGCGGCGACGGTCTGGTTGAAGGTCGTGTGAATGCACCCCGTCGACGGCTCGACCAGCAGCGGCAGCGCATCGACGTAGGTGCTCTTGAGCTTGGCGAACTTGCGGTGCTCGAGGAGCAGCCGCGGGAGGGGATGGCGCGGGGCGAGCTCCTCGAGCACCTCGGCATCGGTGCTCGGGCCGGTCTTCGTCCGCTTCACGACCGGCAGACCGAGCTCGTCGAAGAGCACGGCGCGGACCTGGATCGGCGAGGCGATGGCGAAGGGGTGTCCGGCCAGCCGGTGGATCTCCCCCTCGAGCGCGGCAAGGCGCTCGGTGTAGCGCGCGGAGAGCCGCTCCAACAGCGATGCGTCGATCCGCATCCCGTGGTATTCCATCGCGGCGAGGATCGAGGCGAGGGGGATCTCGACGTCCTTGAACAGCGCGTTGAGCCCCTGCTCCTCCAGCCGCGTGGCGAGGAGGGGAACGAGATCGGTCGTGGCCCGGCAGGCGGCCACGGCGTCGGCGGCGTCGGCGGGGCTCTCGAGGCGGGTCTGGCGGACTTCCTTCTCGACGGTGTCGAGATCGTCGCCCGAGCCGATCGAGTCGAGATCGGCCTGGGCCCCGAGGGAATGGTTGCGCTGGCCCGCATCGAGGAGGTAACCGGCCAGGAGGGTGTCAAACGCCCCTCCGGCGAATCCGAATCCGGCGACGCCCAGCGCCAGCTCCTGCCGCTTCAGATCGTGCACCTGCTTCGGTGTGGCGGGGTCGGCAAGGAAAGCCGCCAGCGCCCCCCGGCCGGGCCCGTTCCCGGTCAGGAGCGCCGCCGGCACCCAGGCCGCGCGCGCGCGCGACACAATGCCGAACCCCACTGGGGCCGTCAGCCGTGTCGCGGCGGCGGGCAGGGCCACGGCGAGCGTGACGGGCCCCATTGATCGCAAGCCTTCCACGAGCCTGGCGAGGGCCGCGTCGTCGGCCGGCGTCTCGAAGGTCGGAAGAACGCTGGCTGCAGGTGGCTCGTGGTCATCCCCGAGAAGCAGCCGCCCCTGACGATCGTCGGGCTTGGCCGGCTTGGCGGACGTCTTTTTCGCCGGGGCCGCTTTCGGCTGCGCCGGCTCGGATGCCAGGCGGGCGGTCTTGACGAGGCTCTGGAATCCGAGCCCCTCGAGGAAGGCCGTCAGGGCTTCGGCATCGGGGCGATGGAGCCGTGCGCTGTCCCAGGGGATGTCGATCGGGACGTTTGAATCCAAGCGCACCAGTTCGCGGGCGGCGCGGGCGGTGTCGGCATGGAGGCGGAGGTTCTCCTGCTTCTTCGCCCCCTTCACCTCGGCGGTGCGGGCGAGGATCGTGTCGAGATCACCGAACTGCTGGAGGAGCTCGGTGGCCGACTTCGGCCCGATGGAGGGGACGCCGGGGACGTTGTCGGCCGCGTCGCCGACGAGGGACAGCCAATCGATCACCTGATCGGGGCGCACCCCCCAGTCGGCGCGGAGCTCTTCCGGCCCCAGCGGGGAGTTGGTGCGCAGGTTGAGGAGCTTTACCCGGTCGGAGAGGAGTTGCCGGGCGTCCTTGTCGGAGGTGGCGAGCGTCACGCTCCCACCGCGCGCGGTAACGGCGGCGGTGAGCGTGGCGAGGATGTCGTCGGCCTCGAAGCCGGAAAGCTCCAGGCAGGGGATCCCCATCGTGGCGCAGAGTTGGCGGACGAGGGGAATCTGCGGCACGAGATCCCCTGGCATCTCGGCCCGCGTCCCCTTGTAGGCCGCATGCCGGATGTGGCGGAAGGTGGGGCCGGGGGCGTCCATGGCGCAGAACAGATAATCGGGCTTCCGCTTCTCGATGATCCCGAGGAGGTCCTTCGTGAAGCCGTAGACGGCCTGCACCGGCGTCCCGGTCGGGCTCGACATCTCGGGAAGCGCGTGGAAGAGTTGATAGACGCGCGACAGCGTGTCGATCACCCACACCGTCTTCCCGGTGAGGTCGGGGGAGGCGATTTCGCTGTTGGCCTCCCGCTCTGGAACGGTGGAGGACGGGGGATCGACAGGTGGGCTGGGTGACGTCATGGGGCTCGAGTGTGAAAGCAGGGAAACCGGCCCGAGCATACACGCGGCGACCGGGACTCTTTTTCATTCAATTCTGACAAATCGCCACCGACCGGTGGGGCGTAGGACAGGCAGAAAACCGCAGGCGGCCGATCCCGATCAAGAATCTCTCGACGAGAATCCCCCAACAAGGAGCCCACCCTTCAACCCCATCGAAGTCCGCCGGGCCGCTGGTGATTCCCCGTTCCCCACACTGGAGACGCTCACCATGTTGATGACCGATGAGACTACGTCAGCCGTTGCTTCCCGGGCCGCCGCCCATCCGCTCTGGGAGAGCCTGAAGACATTCGATTTCGATGCCCGCGCCAGTGCCCAAGGGGGAGATCCTCCCTTCCGCGCCTTCTCGCCGCGACTGGCCGGGGAGCAGGGCTGGTCGCCGGCGTTCACCGCCCGCGTGCTTGAGGAGTATCGGCGCTTCCTCTTTCTGACGGCGGTCGCTGGTGAACCGGTCTGCCCGTCGGAGGAGGTCGACGCCGCCTGGCATCTCCATCTGATCTTCACCCGCTCCTACTGGCATGAGCTCTGCGGGAACGTGCTCGGCCGGCCCCTCCACCACGACGCCTCCGGCGGCGGTCCGGCCGAGGGGGCGAAGCACCGCAGGATGTACCGGCGGACGCTCACCGCCTATCGGGCGTGGTTCGGCTGCGAACCGCCGGCCGACATCTGGCCGCCGCTGTGGCGGCGCTTCGACCCGCGGTCGCGCCACCGCACGGTCGATCTCCGCGACCACTGGGTGATCCGCCGGCCATCCTGGTGGCCAGGAGGCCGCTTCGGGCAGACGACGCTGGCAACGGTGCCGGTCGTCGCCGCAGTGCCGCTGGTGGCCGACGGGCTCGGGCCCCTCGACTGGAAGGGGCCGGAGTTCCTCCTCCTCTACGGCCTGCTGTGGCTTGCCTGCCTCGTCGGTACGCTCATCTACCGCTCGATCCAGTGCAACGTGACGGTGAACGACGACCGCGAGCTCACCGCGGAGGAAGTGGCCTGCCTCGCCCATGGGCCGAAGTCGGCGATCCGGGCGACGGTCGCCGGGATGCTCGACGGTGGCGAGCTGACGAGCGAATCGCGTGGTGGGGTGACCTCGAGCGCGACAAACTTCCTCCTCCGGTCGGTCGCCACCGACGCGCCGCTCGACGGGGCGATTGCCGCGGCGATCCGCGAGGCCTGCTCCCGCGAGGCGAGGAGCCTCGCCGCCGTCGAGGGAGATGCCGGGGTGGAGCAGGCCGTGGAGAAGGTGCGCACCCGCCTCCGGGCGGACGGTTGGCTCCTCGATGAGGAGCAGCGGTCGAAGCTCAGGACGGTCCCTGTCGGCGCCTTCTTCTGCCTCCTCCTCCTCGGGGTGGTCAAGGTCGCGATCGGGCTTGAGCGGCACAAGCCAGTCGAGCTCCTTGTGATCGCGTCGATCGCCACGCTCGTGGCGATGATCTGGGCTGCGATGCCGCCGCGGCAGAGCTTGGCTGCGCGGCATCTCCTCGCGACCCTCCGGGCGCAGCACCGAGACCGGCTGGCGGATTCGGCGCCCGACCTCGTCCTTGTCGCCGGGCTGTTTGGCGCGGTGGCCCTGACCGGCTCCGAACTCGCGACCTACAAGAAGGTGTGGCGTTCGAGCGCGGCCCAGGGGGATGGCGGCGGGTGCGGCAGCGGATGTGGAGGAGGAGTTGGTGGCAGCGGATGTGGAGGTGGTGGAGACGGAGGTGGTGGAGACGGAGGTGGTGGAGACGGAGGCTGCGGCGGGGGCGGCTGCGGCGGCTGCGGCGGGGACTAAAGGGGGCGCCGTCGGGGCACCCGACAGCCCTGTCGCTTGGTATGATCGGACGTCATGGGGAGAGACTGCCTGGCACCGACGATCCGACCGGCCGCTGGGGCAATCTGTCCCCGCGTGTCTTGGAACGTGGATTGGAAGAGGATCGCCGCGACGCTGGCCACGGTCCTCGGATGGGGCATCGTCGCCCCGGTTCCCGTCCCCGCCGCTGACTTCGAAACCGGGGCCGGTGACGTTTTCCTGCGGCGCTGTCTGGAGTGCCACGGGGCGAACGATCCCTCGGCAGGGCTCGATCTCTCCCGGGCCGATGGCCTGCTGGCCGGCGGTGACTCCGGGGCGGTCGTCACGCCGGGTGACCCTGCCGCGAGCCCCCTCCTTGCCCGCGTGATCGCCGGCGAGATGCCCCCGGCGAAGAATGGCGTCGCCCGAAAGCTCCCCGACGCCGAGGCCGACGCCCTGAAGGAATGGATCGCCGCGGGCGCCGTCTGGCCGGAGGGAAGGATCCTCGATCCTTTCGAGCGGACGACCGACGCGCGTGGCGGCCGCGACTGGTGGGCCTTCGAGCCGCTCCGCGCAACGCCACCGCCGACCGTGGCGGGCGTCAGCCACCCGATCGACGCCTTCGTCCGTGATCGGCTCGCCCGCGAAGGGATCGTCCCCGCCCCCGCGGCCGATCGGCGCACGCTCCTCCGCCGGCTGGCCTTCGATCTTGTCGGCTTGCCGCCGACGGCTGACGAAATCGATGCCTTCGCCGCTGACCCGGCGCCTGACGCTTATGAAAAACAGGTCGATCGGCTCCTCGCTTCCCCCCACTTCGGCGAGCGTCAGGCGCGGCACTGGCTCGATGTCGCCCGCTTCGCTGAAACCAGCGGCTACGAACGCGACGCCGAGAAGCCGCATGCCTGGCGCTACCGTGATTGGGTCGTGAAGGCCTTCAACGACGACATGCCCTTCGACCGCTTCGTCCTCGAGCAGCTGGCCGGCGACGAGCTCCCCGATCGCACCGAAGCGACGGCGATCGCCACCGGCTTTCTGCGACTCGGCACCTGGGACGACGAGCCGAACGACGCCGAGGATTATCAATACGACCGGCTCGAAGACCTCGTGAATGTCACGAGCACGGCCTTCCTCGGGCTGACCGTGAAGTGCGCCCGCTGCCACGACCACAAGTTCGACTCGATCACGCAGGCCGATTACTACCGGCTCGCTGCCGCCTTCTGGCCCGGGCCGGTTCACAATGGCCGGGCCAAGAACGTCGGCGGACCGTCGGCCGAGCAGATCGGCTTCGATGTCCTCGGCTGGACCGACCTCGGCCCGGAGGCCGCGCCGATTCACGCTCTGAAAAAGGGTGATCGCCATCGGCCGCTGGCCGAAGTGAAGGCGGGGGCGCCATCCTTCGTGGCGGCCCTGGCCGGTGACTTCCCCCCCCCGCCAGCCGATTCCCGCACCACGCTCCGCCGCACCCACCTCGCTCGCTGGATCACGAATCCAACAAACCCGCTCACGCCGCGCGTGATCGTCAACCGGCTCTGGCAGCACCACTTCGGTCAGGGGCTGTGTAAAAACCCCGACAACATCGGCTTCAATGGGCCGCGGCCTGAATACCGCGATCTCCTCGATTGGCTCGCCGCCGATCTCGTCGCCGGGGACTGGAAGCTGAAGTCGCTCCATCGACTGATTGTCACCAGCGCCACCTACCGGCAGGCGTCGATCCATCCCGACATGGAGACCGTGGCCGATCGGGATCCGGGCACCATGCTCCTGTGGCGGGCCGACCGGCGCCGACTCGACGCCGAGAGCCTGCGGGACGCGATCCTCGCCGTGTCGGGCGACCTCGATCCTCGCCTCGGCGGCCCGAGCTTCAAGGCGTCGATCGACGCCGAAGCGATCGAGGGGCTTTCCATGAAGGGGAATGCCTGGGCACCGTCGCCCCCGGACGAGTGCCGGCGCCGCAGCCTCTACATGTTCACGAAGCGTGGCTTGATCGTGCCGCTGATGACGACGTTCGACCAGTGCGACACGACGGTGCCGACCGGGAAACGCGACGTGTCGATCGTGGCCCTCCAGGCGCTCTCGCTGCTCAACAACGGCTGGGTGCGCGGCGAGGCCGACGCTTGTGCGGGGCGGGTCCTCGCGGCGGCCATCGAGGCCGGGCCGCGTGTCGACGATGCCTGGCGGCGTGTCCTCGGCCGGTTGCCGACGGCCAAGGAAAAGGAAGCGGCCCT
Source organism: Pirellulales bacterium (assembly GCA_040397545.1). GTDB lineage: Bacteria > Planctomycetota > Planctomycetia > Pirellulales > UBA1268 > QWOP01. The sequence continues at coordinate 30,089 of JBBAVV010000031.1, read as the reverse complement.
GGACCATGTGACGACGCAGATGGCAGGGGACCCGGACCGCGAGCGGCTCGCCTGGGCGTCGCTGTGCCAGGTGCTCTTCAACACCAATGAATTTCTCTCGATCGACTGATCGGCCTCAACGAGGGCGCCTCCCGATGCCATCCCACCGACCGGTTCGAGGCCCCGCCTTCCCCTGCGGCCTCTCGCGCCGTGAGGCGATCTGGGAGATGGGGGCCGGATTCGCCGGGCTTGCGCTTTCGGCGCTTCTGGAGCGGGATGGATTCTTTGCTCGCCATGCCGCTGGGGCGCTGCCGGCGGCCAATCCGCTCGCCCCCAAGGCCGCCCATCAGGCCGTGCCGGCCAAGAGCGTGATCTTCCTCCTCATGAACGGTGCCCCGAGCCACGTCGACACTTTCGACCCGAAGCCGACGCTCGAGAAATATGCCGGCCAGCCGATCCCCGCGGAGATGAAGTTCATCAATTCCGGCGGCCGGGCGATGGGCAGACTGACGCCCGCCTGCCGGCCGTTCAAGGCCTGCGGGCAGAGCGGGATCCCGATCTCCGACTTCTTCCCGAAGATGCGCGAGCATGCCGACAAGATGGCGGTGATCCGCTCCTGCCACACCGACACCCATGCCCACGGCTCGGCGCTGGTGCAGATGAACACCGGCAAGCCGCTCATCGGCAGGCCGTCGCTCGGCAGCTGGGTCGTCTATGGCCTCGGCACGGAAAACCAGGACATGCCGGGCTATGTCGTCCTCCTCGACAAACGGGGCGGGCCGATCGGCGGGCAGCCGAACTGGTCGAGCGGCTTCATGCCGGCGAGTTTTCAAGGGACGCTCTTCCGCCCCGTCGGCAATCCGATCCTCGATCTCGCCGTGCCGGCCGACCTCGGCCGTGCCGGCCAGCGCCAGCAGCTCGATCTCCTCGCCGCCCTCAACGACGAGCACCTGAAAAGCCGCCCCGGCGGCACGGAGCTCGCTGCCCGCGCGGCCAGCTACGAGCTCGCCTACCGGATGCAGGCGGAGGCTCCGGCAGCGGTCGATCTCAACGCGGAGACGGCGGCAACGCTCGAGGCTTACGGCGTCAATCAGGAGCCGACGGCGGAGTTTGGCCGCAACTGTCTCATCGCCAGGCGCCTCGTCGAGCGTGGCGTGCGCTTCGTGCAGCTCTATTCCGGCGGCGGCCATCTCGAGGAGACGTGGGACGCGCATGAGTCGGTGGAAAAAAACCACGGCCGGCATGCGGGCGAGACCGACCAGCCGATCGCGGCGCTGCTGACCGACCTCGAGCAGCGCGGCCTCCTCGACTCGACGCTCGTCGTCTGGGGGGGGGAGTTCGGGCGGATGCCGTTCAGTGAGGGGGAAGGGAAGCCGGGGCGCAACCACAATCCCTACGGCTTCTCGATGTGGATGGCCGGCGGCGGCGTGAAGGGGGGCACGATCTACGGCGCCACCGACGAGCTCGGCTTTGCGGCCGTGGAGAACCGGGTCCATGTCCACGACCTCCACGCCACGATCCTGGCGCTGTTGGGCCTCGACCACACCCGGCTCACCTATTTCCACCAGGGGCGTGACGACCGCCTCACCGACGTCTACGGCCGCGTCATCAGCGAGATCATGGCGTAGCGAAGGCGACGGACCCTCCTGTTCTGTCGCCGCCGATGCCCACGCGCCTCCTCCTTGTCCGACGTTGCCGGCGGCGACCGGCCAATCAGTCCTCGCGGAGTCGAGGTCATCGACAACTTCCGGAAGAAAACGCACCGACGAACTCATCCCCGGTCGCGCAGCCTGTCGAGGACTTCGCCCCACGTGAGCGTGTTGTCCGGCGCCCGCTCGTAGGCGGCGATCCGCCGCCGGATCTCCTCCCGCTGCTCGGGGCTGATCGGCAGCGGCGTTTCCACGGGGATGCTGTCCCAGAGGGATTCCACGACCCGCAACCGGTCGGCGACAGGCAGGGCGGTGAGCTCCGAAAGCGTGCGGTCGAAGTCAATCATGGATCCCAAATCCTCTCTTGTTTAAACGTAGCATGGTGCCCAGGCCCCTCACAACTTCACGATCCCGCGGACGACCTTGATTCCGCCTCCGAGCGTCGATCCCCCGATGTCCTTCGCCAGCCGGAGGAGCGCGGCGTGGAAGCCGAGATTCGGGAATGCCCGCTCGACTTCGCGGATTGATCTTCTCGGCATTCCCTTCCGCAGCCACCCAAGCGAGGCATCGATCCAGTCGGCCTTGCGGCAGGCTTCGATGATTTTCGCATCTGGGCCGCGGTAGGGAAACACCTTGTGGTGCCAGTGGATGATGCCCTGAAGCAGATCGGGATCGAAGCCCCATCCGTGCTTCAAGTTGTCGGCGAGAGTGACCACTTCTGACGGCATGCCGTCCGTGCCCCGGCCCCTACGGCTTCTTGCGTTCCCAGGTCTTGCCGAGCTTGTAACGCTCGGCGCGATCGGCAATCTCTTCGTTCTTCGTCGTGGCGAGAACCTGGTCGAGCGCCGCCATGAACTCGTCCTTGTTGCCATCGCGGAGCTTGCGCTGGTGCGCCAACTCGACGATGCTCTGGCAGGCCGATTCGGCAAGCGCAGGCTGGTCAACGTAGGGGAGCACGTACCGGAGGGTTTCTACGGTGCGGATGGCACTGGCCCGCTCGAGCAACTTCCCCCGGTCCTGATCCCGTCGGCACAGGGCCATCGTCTGCTCGACCAAGGCCAGCTTCCCGGCGGGGTCGAGCGAGTTGTTGGGCAACGGGGCGATGCGGATCAGGCCACCAAGAAGCATGTCCCGCTCCTCCTCAGTGGAGACTTGCGCGACAAGGTGCAAGAGCCTGTCCTTCACCGTGGCATCGGGCCAGCGGGCCAGCGCCACCAGGCCGAGCTTCCGATCCGCGGCGTCGGGGCTGGCGATCAGGCCGTCGACAATCTCGAGCACCGCCGGCCCGCCAACGCGGGCGAGCGTCGGCAGCAGCACTTCCCGAGCGGCGGGATCGGCGGCCCTGAAGCGATCAAGGAGCGCTGCGGCGGCGAGGTCTTTGCTGCGGTGGTCCTTGCAGACCTGCACGATCGCCCGGTCGGCGTCGCTGCGCTCGGCATCGGTCCGCGCTGCCAGCAACCCGGCCACCATGCCGGGAATCTGCTCAGGCCCCCCCATCGCCCCCAGCGCCTTGATGGCCGCCGCACGCACCTCCGCGTCGGCGTCGACGGCGGCATCCACCAAGGCCGGCAGCGCCGCTGTCTCCCGCCGCTCGGAGAGGATGCCGACGATCGCCACGCGCTGCGGACCAGAGCGGGCCTTGTCGCCAAGTGCGATCACCAAGCGCGGTGACACGATGTCGGAGCGGATGGCCACCAGCGCCCCGCGGGCTGCGTCGACGGTGCCAGCCTCACCAGAAAGAAGTGACTCCAGAAAAGGAACCTCCTCGGGCCCACCCAGGGCCGCCACGCCGCGGATCGCCGCCGCTCGGACGAGGGCGTCGGCCGGCCCCTGCGCCACGGCCATCATGGCCGGGAGGGCAGCCTTGTCACCGCGATCAGCCAGTGCCGCGAGGAGCGCTGCCTTTTCCTGGCTTCGCTCCAGCCCCGGCAGCACCACCTCGGCGAGTTCGCGCGTGAAATCCTCCCCCTTCAGTCCGCCCCGAACCTTCTCCAGGGCCACCGGCAGCAGGTCTGCATCACCGGAAAGAATCAGCTCGACAACGCTGTCGAGGACGTCGCGCGACGGGGGCTCGCCAGCCTGTGCCGCCAGAAGCGACCGCGGCGAGGATCCGAGCACGATCACGAGGCACACGACGGCTAGGACACGGCGCATGGGCACCTTTCACGGGGGCAATCGCTGTCAGGCTGGGAGAGAGCTGGAAGAGATCCCAAACGCCTATTCTGCGGCAGCCAGCAGGCCACGCTTGGCCGCGACGCGCACGGCTCGCTCCCGATGCGTCTTCGGGGTGTCGCCGATGGCCGCGCTGATCGACGAATAGATCGCCTTGGCGGCTTTCCGATCTCCCTTGGCCAGAAGCGCCTCGGCGCACGCCAGCCGCGCGTCGATGACGGCCGCGGCCACGTCCCCGGCAGGCTTGGCGGCGGCCAGCGCCGCGGCCGCTTCCGGGGTTGCGATCGTTCCCAGTGCGGCCGCCGCGGCTGCCGCGAGCGCCGCGTCCCCCCCGAGTAGGTTGGAGATCGCCGCCACGCTCGGAAGGTCGCCACGGGCGGCCAGCGACGAAATCATCCCGATCTTGAGGCTCCCCTCCACCATTCCCAGCGCCTTCCGCAGGGCGGCGGCGGCCTCGGGAAGATCGATCCGCTCCAGAGCAAAGCGGGCCATGTGCGAGTTGTCCGCGTCGGTCAGCAGGGCGGCAAGGGCCGGCACCGACACCCCGGTGCCGATCATCGCCAGCTTCCGGCAGACATATTCCTTCGTGGCCCGGCTCGTGCTGCCAGCCAGCAGCGTCCCGAATCGCTTCTCCAAGTCGCCACGCAGGGAGGCATCGCCATGGGCGGCCACGACGGCGGCGTCGATGGATTTGAAGAAATCGGCGTCAGCTCCCCAATCGAAGCCCGCGAGGGCGGCGAAGGGGGCATCCAGAGTGTTGAGGTCGAAGGCCATGAACGGCACCCGGGGGATTGGGGGATGATCGGCGGACAAAGAGCGTCGCTGTCTTCAGAGGATCCAGCTTCAGATGATCCAGCTTCAGAGAATCCAGGGTTCCCGGCGAGCGCGGTCGAGGAGGCGATTGGCCTCGTCGTCACCCGTGAATCGCTGGGAGCTGCGGTCCCATGTCAAAGACCGCTCCAGACGGTAGGCGATGGCGATCATGTGCGGTCCGGTCATGGTATTGACCGCCAGTTCGATGTCGCGGAACGGCTTTGCGCGGGTCTTTACACAGTCGATGAAGTCGCCGTAGATCCCCCCCTCGCCCTTGTAGGTAGGAACTGCCTTCCCCTCCCTCGGCGTTCCGTCGGCATGCACCTGGATGTCGCCCCCATGGGCGACCGAGGGCCTCTCGGGGCGCAACGGCTGTGGCCGGTTGTGATGGACCGCGACTCCGTTGGGATAGGTGAGTGAGACGTACGGACCGGCGCCGCCGCTGGCGGGGTGGAAGGCCACCGAGACCGGCTGCAGCTCGCGGAGGTCGGCGGCGAAGATCGCGCCGCCGAAGTGATGGGCGCCCCAGTCGGTGAGGCTGCCGCCGGAATAGTCGACGTACGAACGCCAGCTGCCGCCGCCGGTGCCGAAATTGCCGTCGCAGCGACCGGGGTTGTAAGGCTCCCAGGGGGCAGGCCCGAGCCACAGATCCCAGTCGATGTCCGGCGGCGTGGCCACAGCGGGGAGATAGCAGGGCATCGACGGCCCGCCGACGGAAATGTCGACGGCCTCGAGCGTGCCGACCTCGCCCGACCAGCAGGGATTGACGATGTCCCGGTAGTCTTCGAGCACCCGTTGGCTGCCGCCGGAAACAACCCGGCCGTAGCGTCTGGCAGCCGCGATCATCAGCGGCCCTTCCCGGAGGGTGAGGGTTTCGGGCTTCTGGAGATACACATCCTTGCCGGCCCGGCAGGCAGCGATCGTCATGATCGCGTGCCAATGGTCGGGGGTGGCGATGTGGACCGCATCGATGTCATCGCGGGCGAGCAACTCGCGGAAATCAACGTAGGCGGCACAGTCCTTGTTGCCGTATTTGCCGTCCACGCGCCCCTTGCCGTCGTCGCGCCAAGTGCGCCGCACGTCGCACACCGCCACATACTGCACGTCGCTGCGGCCGAGAAACGCCCCTTGGTCGCCAGAGCCCATGTTGCCGATGCCAATCCCCCCGATCACGATCCGATCGCTGGCCGGAGGGGTCGTGGCGTCGCCGAGCGCCTTGGAGGTGATCACGTAGGGGGCGGCCACGGCGGCCCCGGTGGCGGTGGCGGCAGTCCCGAGAAATCGGCGCCGGGTCGTGGAGCGTCGTGACATGGATCCCCCGATCGAAGTGGATACCCTGAAATCCCCGCGATCAGACTACACCGGGATTTCCCGAATGGCCAACCCCCAAAACGCCTCGTCGCCGACGAGCTTGCCCGCGCCCGGCCGCAGCATCAGACGCGGCAGCTCGTGGCACTCTCCCGCGTCACGGCAAGCGAGTACGGCAGCCCCGCCCCGGGGGTTGCAGAGGCGCGTGAGTTGCTCGGACTCCTCTGACGCCAGGGGCAGCGAGGTTTTCGCCCCACCCGGTCACCGAACCGTTCACGAATCCGCCGGTTCCTGCCGCACGATCCGGAGGAACTCCGTGAGGAGGTCCCGGCGGGCACCGCGGACCGCCGTGCCGTCGAGGACCTCGGCGTCCGCATCGACATGCCCCCGCCACTCGTAGGCGCCCTCGTCCCGAGCCGCGGTTTCCTCGAGCACGAAGCGGACCGTCGCGGTCAGCCGTCCGCGGTGGCGGCGCTGGATGACCATGCCCTGCACCTGCAGCGATTCCCGCTCGATCGAGATCTCGACCCTGCCGAACCTCGAAGCGCGGTCGCGCGGTCGGCCGATGATCGTGTCAGTGGCCCCGCTGCCCGAGGATCGCTCGAGCTCAAAATCCCTCAGGAGCGTCTCGAGCATCGTCGCCAGGTCGAGCGTGCGCAGGTCGCACACGTCGCCCAGCGCGTCGGGAATCTCGTCGGCCCCGAAGACGGCGACCGACCGCGGGGAAACCGTGAACCAGACGGCTCCCCGGGCATCCCGGCCCCAGGCGAGGAAACGCCCCTCGATCTCCGTGGATTGCACGAAGCGTGTCCCGCGCACGAGAAGAGTCGACACCGGCGGTTGGGGACGGGCTCGCGCGGCCCGCACACGGGGAAAGGCGGGCTCCACCCGCACGGAGTAGCGCCGATCGACGTCCGTGCGGAGCGTATCGAGCACCCTGCGCACCATGTCCGCCGACTTGGCGTCGGCCCGGGGCAGCACGAGCATCGTGCCAAACAAGAAGCAGACCGCGAGCGACAACGCGACCCAGGCGGCCGACCGGACGACCGCCGGCCGTCGATCGACCCAGGCGAGCGTGATCGCCGGGCGGCCCGCCACGTCGCGGAGCAATCCGTGGAGCACCGCTCGGTCGGCAAGGAGGGACAGCGACTTCGGATCGTTCTCGAGGGCAATCCGCAGCGCCGTTTCCTCGGCGACAGGCAGGTCGCCGTCGAGCCACCTGTCGATGTTCTGCCCGACGGCATCGTCGATCATCGCCCCCCCTCCGCCGCGAGCCTGCGCTCGATGCAGGCGGCGAGTGTCTCGCGGATGCGGAACAGCGCCACCCGTACCGACCCGGGTGTCGAATGCACCGCGGCGGCGATCCCTTCGATGGGCAGGCCGTCGTGGTAGCGGAAACGCAGGAGGTTTCGCGAGCGCGGCGGCAGTCCTTCGAGACATTCCTCGAGCGCCTCGCGCCGCGGCGACACCTCCGCACGCCGCTGCACGAGCGTCTCAGCGAGCCTCTCGAGCATCCCGTCGGCGAGAACGAGCCGCTGGCTTTTCTGGCTGCGGTAGAAGTCGATGACGCGCGATTTCGCCAGCCACAGTGCCCAGGCGACGAAGGGCCGCTGCTCGTCGTACTCCTCGAACCGGCGGGCGACGGTGAGCGCCACCTGCTGGAGAACGTCCTCGCGGTCGGCGGCTGAACGCACCGCCGCCGCCACGAACGCGCGGACGGAGGGCTCCACCTCCAACCAGCGGCTGGTCAGCTTTTCGCGAATCTCGATTTCCCGTTCCGAACTCATCGGCGGAAGCCTGAGGGTCTGGAAGGCACGCCTTGTTCGGCCCTTGCTGGCGACTCTCAACAGGGAACACGCCAAGGCGACCGGCGGAGAACGTCTCCCCGATCAGTCCTGCTGGGGAGGGCGGCGGAAGCCCTGATCGGGGCGGCGCTCGCCACCGTCGGGCGAGCGGGGGCCGCCACGCGCCGGCCCGCCACGCTCGAGGAGCTCGCGCATTCGCGCCATCCCCGCAGCGAACTCCTCCCGGGAGAGCTTGCCGTCGCCGTCGGTGTCCATCCGGGCGAATCCCTGCTCGCCGATGGCGCCGGCCCCCGGCCGTGGCGGGCGCTCGCCTGAGGGGCGCTGTGGCCGCGGGCCGTCGGCGCGGCGGAATCCATCGCCCCTGGCCGCGAACATGGCTCGCGCCTGCTCCGCACCCGCTTCGACCTCCTTTTCGTCGAGCTTGCCGTCGCCGTCGCCGTCCATCCGGGCAAACGACGCCTCGAGCATCGCGGTGCGGGCCTTGATGAACTCGTCACGGCTCACCTTGCCGTCCCCGTCGACGTCGGCCCGCTTCACCATCTCGGCGGCGGAGTACTCCAAGGGGGGCTGGGCGACCGCCACGGGCGCGAGCACGCAGCCGAGGACGAGGGCCGACGCGGGGCGAAACGGATATCTCATGATCGGTCTCCGGGAAAAGTTCGTGGTAGGCGGGGGATCGGTGGAGGGGACGGTCGGGAAGGACGGTGAGCCGGGAACGTCAGGCGATGATCTCCCGGGCCACGGTGCCGTGGACATCGGTGAGGCGGAAATCACGGCCGGCGTAGCGGTAGGTGAGACGCTCGTGGTCGAGGCCGAGGAGGTGAAGGAGTGTGGCGTGCCAGTCGTGGATGTGCATGCGCTTGTCGACGGCCTCGTAGCCGTAGTCGTCGGTCGCGCCGTGAACCATGCCTCCCTTCACACCCCCGCCCGCCATCCATAGCGTGAAGCCCTTGTTGTTGTGGTCGCGGCCGTCGGCCCCCTGTCCGTGCGGCGTGCGCCCGAACTCGCCCCCCCAGATGACAAGCGTCTCGTCGAGCAGGCCCCGGTCGGCGAGGTCGGCGAGCAAGCCGGCAATCGGGCGGTCTACCTGCCGCGCCGTGTTCGCAAGCGCCGTCCCGAGGTTGAAGTGATGGTCCCAGTTGCCGTGCGTCACCTGCACGAACCGGACGCCGGCCTCTACCAGACGCCGCGCCATCAGGCACTGCCGGCCAAAGGCATCGGTGTCGTCGCCACCCACGCCGTAGCGCTCGAGCGTCTCGACGGCCTCGCCGCTGGTGTCCATCACCTTCGGCACCTCGTCCTGCATCCGGAAGGCCAGTTCGTACGATTCGATCACCCCCTCGGTGTCGGGGCTCGTGCCGCCATCGAGCTCGAGCCGCGACGCGTTGAAGCGCTGCACGAGATCCAACTGCGTTCGCTGCGCGGCGCGGTCGAGGAACGGACTCGCGATGTTGGCTATCGTGGCATCGCCACCTCCGGGGCGGCGGCCGGCGAGGCCCGGCCGCGGCGCTCCGCCGACCCGGGTCGCCTGGTAGACCGCCGGCAGGAAGGCGCTGCCGAACGCCCGCGCGGCGGCGATCGGCGGGTTGATCACGATGAACCCCGGCAGGTTCTGGTTCTCCGTGCCCAGGCCGTAGAGGGTCCAGGCGCCGAGCGACGGCCGGATGAACTGCGCCGTGCCGGTGTGCAACTGCGCGAAGGCCTGGGGATGGGCCGGCAGATCGGTGGCCATCGAGTTGATCACGCACAGCTTGTCGGCGTGTCGGGCAACCTCGTCGAAGAGGCTCGACACCCACAGGCCGCTCTGGCCACGCTGGCTGAACTTCCAAGCTGGCGCGACGAGCGTCGCGCGCCCCCCGCGACGGGCCGCCGCGGGGGCCGGCTGCCCGGCGTCGGCGATGAGCCGTGGCTTGTGGTCGAACGTGTCGACGTGCGAGGGCCCCCCCTGCATGCAGAGGAAGATCACCCGCTTGGCACGGGCGGGGAAATGCGGCGGCTTGGGCACGAGCGGCCCGGTCGTCGCCCGTTCGGATGCCTCCGCGGCCAGTGCCGAATAGGCGAGGAGGCCGAAGCCGTTGGCCGCGTGGGTCAGGAACGCCCGCCGCGGTCCGAGGGTGGTTGCTCGATCGACGCTTGCCATGGCGGTCCCCTTCAATGGATGTGACGGAATTCCGCGGTCGCGAACAGGGCCTGGCAGTAGGCCACCAGGGCCCGCGACTCGGCCTGAGCGGCTCCGTTGGCCCGCTCGGCCGACGGAGCCGGGACATCGGCCCGGAACGCATGAATCGCGGCAATGTCCCCGGGACCTGGTCGACGACCCAGCGCCATCTCGAACGCCTGGCACCACCGATCCTCCGGGCCATCCGGCAGGGCGGCCACGCGCTGGGCAAACGAGCGCGCCAGCGCCACGACGTGGGGATGATTGAGGAGGAACAGGCCCTGCGCCGGGACGTTGGTGGCGTCGCGGCGGCCGCTGACGAGCGAGGAATCGGGGAAATCGAAGACGGCGAGGAATTCGGGCAATTGGTCGCGCACGATCGGCAGGTAGACCGACCGGCAGAAGGCCGGCTCCTGGCGGAGCGACGCCACGAGTCGGGCCATCCCCTGACGATCCTCCCGCACCCGGGCGACCGGCGACCCTGGCACCGGGGAGACGTCAAGCGTTCCCGCCACCGCGAGCATGGCATCGCGGATCGCCTCCGCGTCGAGGCGGCGCTGGTCCATCCGCCAGCGCAGGCGATTGTCAGGATCAATGGCGTGGTTCGCGTCGTCATGCACGGCGGCAAGTCGGTACGCACGGCTCGTCACGATCCGGCGGACCAGCTGCTTCACCGACCAGCCGTCCTCCATGAACACGACGGCGAGGTGGTCGAGGAGGCTCGGATGGCTCGGCTCCGCCCCCATGATGCCGAAGTTGTCGGGTGTCGAGACGATTCCTTCGCCCATGAGCTTGAGCCAGACGCGGTTGACCATCACGCGCGCGGCGAGCGGGTTGTCCCGGGACGCGATCCAGAAGGCGAGGTCGAGCCGGCCGCTCCCTTCCGCGATCTTCGTCGGCTCATCCGGTGCGCAGAGCACCTCCACGAGCCCACGCGGGACGGTCTCTCCCGGCTGGTCGACATCGCCCCGCTGGAGAAGCGGGCTGTCGACGGCCTGCGGACGATCGAGGACGCCCATGGCAAGCGCCCGTGGACTGCCGTCCTCGTGGAACTGGTCACGATCGGACCGGGCCGATGACAGCCTGGCCCGGGCCCCCTGCACCCGGAGGAAGGTCGCGGTGCCGTTCGGCTCCTTGCCCTCCGCGCGGGCGGCCGCCGCCTCCCGGATCACCGCCTGCGCGTTCTCGGCCAGGTCGTCCACCTGGCGCTCGAGCCGGGCGTGTTCCTCGGCCGAAAGCGGCGCCAGCGCCGAGGGGAGGCCGGCCCCTGAGGGGAGTTCGATGAGCGTCGACGGATGGACGTTTTGCAGTTGCGCCCCGGTGCCGTAGAGCGTCTCTGTGCTCATGAAGATGCCGGCCAACGCGTGGTAGTCGCGCTGCGTGACGGGGTCGAAGGCATGATCGTGGCAGCGGGCGCAGGCGAGCGTGAGCCCAAGCATCGACTGCGACACCACGTCGATCTGCTCGTCGACGAGGTCCATCTGGAATTGCCTCCGATCGCGCTCGTTGAGCCCTTTCGGCCCGAGCGCGAGGAAGCCCGTGGCAACGATCTTCCGCGCCTGGTCGGCCGGTCCCGAGTGCTTGAGCAGGTCGCCGGCGATTTGGGCCTTGAGGAAGTCGTCGTAGGGCATGTCGTCGTTGAAGGCTTCGATGACCCAATCGCGGTAGCGCCACGCATGCGGAAAGGGCAGATTCGTCTCCTTGCCGCTCGATTCGGCGTAGCGGGCGACGTCGAGCCAGTGCCGGGCCCAACGCTCGCCGAAACGCGGCGACGCGAGCAACCGGTCGACGACCCGGTCCACCGCCGCGGCGGAGGAGTCGGCGAGGAAGTCGCGGATCTCCCCGGACTCAGGCGGCAGCCCGGTGAGGTCGAACGACAGCCGGCGGAGGAGGGCTTCGCGGCTGGAGTCGGCCACCGGCTGCACTCCCGCCCGCTCCATTTCAGCCAGGAGGAAGCGGTCGATGTCACCGAGAGGCCAGGCGGTGTCGTGCACCGGTGGCACCTGCGGCGCGACCGGCTTGTTGAAGGCCCAGTGGTGGCGGCCGGCCTCGAGATCGGCCTGCCAGGAGTCGGCTCGGGCCTGGGGACCCTCCGCCGCGGCGCTCCTGAGGGTCGGGAGGACGAGTGCCACCACGGCGATCCATGCCCGGGTCAATCCGAACCATCGCTGGTGCGTCATCGGACGGCCCTCATGGGAAGTGCTCTCCGCAGGATGAAACGGGCAGGAAGGGCGAAGGTTGCCAAGTGACGCCGCCTGGATTGCCCGCTGACGGAAGTCGATGGGGAGGAGCAGGCCCCTGTCAGGGACCGACCCGCATCCTCGCGTCTCCTGACCCACGCGCCGGGCTCTTGCCGGTATGCCGGAGAAGGGGTGGAAAAATTAGCAACCCTTCCGAAGCCGTGCCGCGTCCGGCCCTTTCGCGGCGGTACGACGCCCCGGCACCGCAGCAACCATCCCCCACTCCTGGGGCCCCGCCAAGGCTATCGTCTCCGGCGACGCCTCACCACTTGACGATCCCGCGGACGACCTTGATTCCGCCGCCGAGGGTCGATCCTCCGATGTCCTTGGCCAGCCGGACCAGCGCCGCGTGGAAGCCGAGGTTGGGGAAGGCATCCTCGACGGCGCGGATCGATCTCCTCGGTAGCCCCTTCCGCACCCACCCCATCGAAGCATCGATCCAATCGGCCCGGCGGCAGGCTTCGATGACCCGCGCGTGCGGCCCACGATAAGGAAACACCTTGTGGTGCCAGTGGATGATGCCCAGAAGGAGATCGGGATCGAAGCCCCAGGCCCGGCTTGCGTTGTCGGCGAGCGCGACCGCCTCTGAAGGCTCGAGGTAGGCAAGGGCTCTGTCTGTCCAAAGGCCGATGTCGTGATACGCCATCGCCGTCTCAACGACAGGCTCTGCGGCAGGGTCGCCCTCGAGGAAGTGCATCGCATAGGTGACCGTCCGCTCGACATGGTTGCGGTAGCCGGGATAGTCGCGGCCGATCGTGTCGACATACGGCGCGAAGATCGCGTCGAGCCGAGGCCTGGAGGTCTTGATGACGATGTCTTGCATAAACGCTTTCTTGATCGACACGCGTGCCAAGGCGGATGCCGGTCACTCCAGCCCGATGCAGAGCACCTCGCGGTCGTCGCGGAGATAGCCACGGCCGCCGGCGATCGTGAGCGATTGCCGCGACCGGCCGAGAAGCTCCGCCCGGCCGAGCTCTTGATAGCCCGCCGGGGTCGCGCGGGCGAGGACGAGCTCCCCTTCAAACGTGGTGATCCACAGTTTCCCGTCGGCCCACACCATGTTCCCCTTGCCGAAGCGAGATTTCCGCCACACTTCCCGGCCGGTCTTCGCCTCCAGGCAGACCAGATGCGTGACCGGCCCCGCCGCTCCGACGTTGTCGAAGCCGTAGAGATGGTCGCCGACGACGATCGAGGTCTGCCACTCATTGCGCATCAGGCTCTTGGGGCCGAGCGACTCCCACCGCGACCGGGGGGCATGGCGATCGCCGTCGCGCTCGACGTCGATGAGCACCGAGCCGTGATTCTCCCCCGCCGAAACGAACACTCCCCCGTCGACGACGATCGGCGTCGCCGTGTTGCAGCCGAAGTCGGTCTCGAACGGGAATCGCCACAGCTCCATCCCCGATCCGGGGCGGAGCCCGACGACCTCGGTGCCGGTGACGCTGACGATCTGCTTCGCCCCACCGATCTCGAGCACCGTCGGAGACGAATAGCCGGCGCTCCCGGCGGAGGCCTTCCAGGCGGGCTTGCCATCGGCGATTGAAAAGGCCGCGATCGCGCCACTCTCACCGCCCACGTGGACGACCACCTGCTCGGCGACGACCAGCGGCGACGACGCCATCCCGTAGTCAGAGGGCTTCGCTTCTGCCTCTCCGACGGCGTCAACCTGCCAGAGGATCTTTCCATCGCTGTGGCTCACGGCCACGAGAATCCCTTCGCCCGAAAAGGCGAAGACCCGCTCCCCCGCGATCGTCGGCGTGGCGCGCGGTCCGTTCCCCTGGCCATTTTCGTAGGCCGGGCCGATGGGGGTCTTCCAGGCTTCCTTGCCGGTCGCGGCGTCGAGGGCGACAAGCCACTGCTTGCCGGCATCGTTCCAGGTGGTGATGGCGCGGCCGTCGGCGACGGCGACGGCCGACATCCCGACGCCACCCGGCACGCGCCAGATCGGCTTCGGGCCAGCGGCGGGGATCGCATCGATCAGACCCTTCTCCTGCGAGATTCCGTCGCGGCGAGCCCCGAGAAATCCGGGCCACTCGTCGGCCCGTGCAAATGCCGGCACGATCGCGGCGAGCAGGACGGAAGCGGACAGGCAGGTTCGTCGCATCGGAACGTCTCCGCAGGTTGATTTCAAAGGATGGGCCGCGAACCGGGGGAAACGGAGCTCGTCCTCCACGCGACCTGATCGTATCAATTCGCCCTGCCCCCGGGGATCACGGGAACGTCATTCGATCGGCTCGGCGCTCCGCATCGCCTCCAAGCACTTCTTGCAGGTGACGGCCGACCTTGTCTCGGTGGCGATACCTTCCACCTCGGCCCGGTGTGCCGCCTCGCGATCGCGGGGATTGCAGGCCACGCGCCCCTCGGAGTCGAGGAAGTGGAGGTCTCGGTTCTTCCGCCTGCTCCTGTGTTGCGAAGTCATGGCAGCTTTTCTCCCAGCAGCATCGCGAGCACCCCCTGGGCATAGAGCCGGTGGCCGAAGTCGTTGGGGTGATTGAGGCCGTTGCCGGTCAGATCAAACATTTCCTTGGATCGCAGCTGCTCCTCCCACACCGCCGTCATGTCGACCAGCGCCACCCCCGGGCCGACGAGCGATTTCAGCTCGTCGCGGTAGCGGTTGAACATCTCGCGCGGCGTGTGGATCCACTGGTCGTTCCCGAGCATCGTGGCCACGAGGATGATCTCGGCGTCGGGGCGTTGTTCGTTCACGCGCGCCACGAGGCTCGCCGTCTGCTCGCGATACCAGGCCGGATCGCGGCGGCCGACGTCGTTCATGCCGTAGGCCACGAGGACGAGGTCTGGCTGCGACTCCAGAAGCGTATCGAGATCGGCGACACCATTGGCCACGCTCCAGCCCGCCACCGCCCGGTTGACATGCGTCACGTTGCTGTTCGTGCTCACGCGCAGCTGTGCCACGACAAGCTCCGCCCAGCCCGGCTGGAAGGGGGGCGTGCCGGTGGTCTCCGAGGCGTCGAGCCCGGTGGAGATGCTGTCGCCACTGACGCCGATCCGCACCGGCTCCCCTGCCCCGAGCCGGGCCCGGGTCTTTGGCAGCCTGCCATGAATCACCTCGATCGCCGGGGCATCTGCTGCCCCGCGGGCCCGAATGGAGGTGATCTCCACGTCGTGGTCATGGAACCAGCGGCCGGGCCGGTAGAGCAACCACTCCTGGGGGTTGCCGACGCGGTGCCGGTAGGAGTGTTCGGCGTTCTCCGGCAGATACCGATCGGCGTCGAGGATCGGCGACACCGGCGTCGGCAATGGAAAGACGATCTCCCGGCTTCCCGGCGCGTGCTGCCAGGCCGTGCCGGCCTCGACCGATCGCGTGCCGTCGGCCGTCGTCACCGCGAGGATCGACGCGGCGGGGAAGGCGAGGCGGGCCTTGGCTGGCTCCGTGGCACTTGCCGCCCGGAGGACGCTGCTCTCCCGCCAGACGATGTCGCTCTTCCAGGCGGGCTCGAGGAGATGGAGATCGGCAAGGAGAAACGACGCCGCCTCGATCCCCTGCGGAATCGTTGCCAGCCTATCCAAGAGGACACCGGCCCAGAGGGCGGCCGCGCGACGCTGGCCGATCGCAGAAAAATGCCGGCGCGAGTTTACGTCGCCGCGGGAATCACCCTGGAGGGAATCGGTATCGGGGCCGGGGCCGAATCCGGGCATCGATGCGAGGCGATCCACCGCTGCCCTGATCCTCCCTTCCCCTTCCGGGTCGTTGTAGACCGTCGGATGATGGGTCGACTTGGCACACAGCCAGGCGGGCTCAAATCCCCAGGCCCGCACCGCCCCCCCGCGGATCCTCTCCAGCGCCGCGACATAGTCGTCGGTGGAGGTGTGATTGATGACATCCGACTCCCCCTGCTGCCAGAGGACGGCGCGGAACCGGCCCAGGCTTTTTCCGGTGGCGACGAGGCGCTGGTGGAGCTCCGTCCCCGGCTGCCACTGGGCCGACGACGTTCCCCCCCAGGCGACATTGGCAAACCCGATCGGCACGCCGAGGCGCTCGGCAAGCTCATCCCCCACCGCCGGCCAGATCGAGCCGCCATCGCTCCCGTCGGGGGCCGGCTGTGGATCATTGGCCACGCGCCACGCGCCGGTCGCGCAGTCACGGGCCGCCACCCGCTGCCGCGGATCGGCCACGGTGAGCTTCTCGTCATTCGTGTTCGTGGCATACGACTGCCCAGCGATCACAAACACCTCGCCGACGCCGACCGGCTCGACGCTCGCCGTCAGCGGCGCTGCCCCGTCGGCCCGATCGATCCTGACGTCGAGACGGAACCACCCGCGGGCCGGCACGAGGAGCCTGCCGACGTGGAGGCCCGCCTTCGCCCCGGGGGCCAACTCGACGCGCGTCCACACGGGTTCCGCGACGGCCGGGGGCCCCTCGATCGGCACCACCCGTGCCACCGCAGTGGCGCGGTCGATCGGCACCGGGACGTCCACTTCGATCGCCACGTCGGCCTGCCCTGGGGCGAAGTTCCCTCCCGGCGCCTGACCGGGCTGAAAGCCGACGCGCTGGATCACCTCATGGGACCGCGGCGCGAGGATGGTCAGCTCGCCGGCGGCGGTGGGCGATCCGCCAAGACAGACACCGAGCGCCGCGCCCCATGCCAAACCGAGCACCCGAACCTTCGACATGATTGCCCCCAAAGCCTGACAACGCACGCCTCCGGGGCCTCCCGGACGCCATGACGGGGGCAGTCTACCCGGCCGGGGTGGGAGCTGGCATCGACGCCGGAGGGGGAAGAACCGGGGATCAGTCCCCCGACGGCGGCTCGTATTCGAAATCCTTCCACTTCATCGCGCGGCGGAAGGGCTCGATCCGCAGCACGACCTCGCCGTTTTGGAAGAGACGGACGGTGCCGTTGGTCTCACTGACGGCGACGGCGACGCTCCGCGTCCGGCGCGTGATCGCGGCGGCGGCCCAGTGACGCGCCCCGAGCCCCTTGGCGACGGAGACGTTCTCGGCAGAGGCGTCGATGTAGCGGGCGGCGGCTTCGACGGTGCCGTCGGGGCCGACGATGAAGGCGCCGTCGAGTTGCGCGATCTCCTTGATCCCCTCGCGGACGCGCGGGTCGGAGAGCTTGCGCTCGGCGCGGGAGTAGCCGCGGACCGGATCGAAGCCGGTGGCGTGGCTGGAGGTCATCACCTTCCGTGTGTCGCCGACGACGAACAGCGTCCCCACCGGTTTCCCCTCGCGCCCCTCGCGGCCGATCTCGACGGCGAGGTCGACCACCTGCTTGAGCGTCTCCAGCGGCACCTTCGTCTCGAGGTTCCGCAGGTCGCGGCTCGTCAGTTGGCCGAGATGCTCCTCGAGCCGCAGCACGCTCACCGAGTCGATCGTCCCCGCCTCGAAGCCGGAGTAGATCGCCACGACCTGCGCCTCCGGGGCAATGAGCTCTGCCGCGACGCACTCGAGGAGTGCTTGGGCGAGCCGTTCGTGGACCGGCAGCCCGGCGACGTCGAGGAGCACACGCCGCAGCCCCCAGTCTTCGCAGCCGGCAAGGTGGTTCTTCTCGTCGGCGGCAACCAGAAGCGGATGGCCGGAACCGACGAGCGAGCGGACGCGGTCCCAGTCGAGCCGCTGGTCGACCAGCAGGAGCATCGCGTCGGCCGTCGACGAACCGAACAGGCGCACCGCCGCCTCGAGGAGATGTTCGAGCTGCGGTGGAATGTCAGCCGGGCTCACGGGGCCGTTCCTCGTCGCCGGACCGACCGGGGTGTCTGGGCCCTACCGGAGGGCTCGAACGTCACCGATCAGGGGCGGGGCGGCCCCGCCTGAAAGGGGCGCCGCCGACGGCCAAGCCTACGAAGCGGACGGGAACGGTTCAAGAAAGCCGTCGACGGTGGGGATCAGCGGAGGAGGGCATCAGGCACCTCGGAGCGGTCGGAATCGCCCCGCAGGGCCGTCCGCGCCACGTCCGGGGCCGCCTTCATCGGGCCGCTGTAGGCTGCGATCCCGCCGGGGAGCACCTTCCCCCAGACCCTTTCCTGGTAGATCGTCAGGGCGTGGAGGGCGTGGCCAAGGGGGCCGAGCTTCCATTCCCGCGAGGGCTCGCGGAGGAGCGCTGCGGAGAGGAACTCGACCGCCGACACGACCCGCGACTGGTAGAGCTGGTCCTGATCGAGCGACCCCACGAGCCACTCGAGGATGTGGCCGGTGGTTTGCACCTTGCGGTCGACGTCGTCCTCACGGTCAGCCGGATACTTGAACCATTCCGTGCTGAAGCTGCCGTCGGGGTTTTGGAGTTTCGTGAGGGCGAAGCGCTGATAGTCGCGGACGAAGTGGTCGGCCCGGGCGTAGTGGCCGTCGAGGGTGCCGGTGGCCCGCAGCCGCCGCTGGCAGGCATAGGAGAGCCCGAAGAGCCGGTGCGTGCCGCCGCACGGGGCACCTCGGATCGGCTGCTCGATCTCCTCTGAAACGAGCCGCTCGAGGGTCCAGATTTGGCCGTCGCGGGCCGTCCATTCGGCATCGGTAGGGAGGTAATGGGTCAGACCGATGAGCGCGAACGTCAGCTCCATGCCGGAGAGGCAGGCGAGCTTTTCCTCCTCGACGAGATCGGCGACGGTGAAGCCCGTCCCTTCGACCTGGATGGGCGAGTTCAGTGCCACGCGGCACTGGGCGAGGATTGCGAGGTACTGGGCCTGGTGCCCCTGGACGCCGACACCGCGCATCGCCACGAGTCGCTCATCCTCGGTGGCGAGCATCACTTGCCCCTTGCACCGCCCTCCGGAGTTCATCCAGCCGATCGAGTTGATCGGGTCGCCCGACGGGCCGCCGATGCGCACCTTCGACGGGATGCCGAAGGCGATGAAGCCGTGCATCACCTCCCAAGGGGTGTGCTCGGCGGTGTTGAGGGGACGTCGCTGGTAGGCGGCGAGCGTCTGCGCGACCCGGCTCTTGAGACGGTTGAATCGCTGGCTGGCCGGGGGGCGCGGGGCGTTCCCCTCGGCGACGCCGGTCCGCCACAGTGGCTCGTCGGCGGCAGGGGCCGGCTCGGCGATCGGCGTGGTGTCGGGATCCGTCTCGCCGCGACCGGGGACGATTTTCCTGGCCGCATCCTGGGCAAGATGCTTGACCTCATTCCAGGAGGGGAAGCTGGCGGGGGCCATCGCCAGACGCTGGCCGGCCGGTGGCACCGCGAGCTTTCGGGAAGACTTCTCCAGCCGCTCGATCTCGTCTGGGCGCGGCGGCGTCGGCGCCGCGATCAGCTCTTGCGGCTCGATCGGCTTCGGCTTGCCGCCGAAGACATCGATGATCCGCTTCCGCATCGAGGAGGCTTTGCCGGTCGGCGCGGCAACTGTTGCCGAGTCGTGCGACGGCAGGATGATGCCGCCGGCCACGATCGCCGCGCAGCACCCGGCGAGAATCGCGGGTACACGGAGCCGTCGGTCGGCCCGGGAGGACTGGCGGCGGGCGGCTGGCTCGGCTGATGCGTGGTGACGCGAAGTCATGTGGGGGGGGCACAAGACGGTTGGGGAGGTTTCAAACGATCGCCATGAGCTATCGGCCGGAACGATGGCGCGATCGTTGACCCCGTCTTCCGCAGCGGGAGGGTTCGGGCAGCTTGCCCCCCAGGAATCAAACGCACGGTTTGACTGTCCGGCACGCGAGGAGCGATCGTCGCAGGCGATCGGGGCGGCGGGGCAAGGGACCGGCGAGCGTGCCGGTCAGCAAAGAGGGGTGGCCGGGCCGGGAGGCCGCGCGGCACGGGGGCGACGGAGCGCCCGCAGGGTCGACGGAGCTTCCGCCGGGGCCCCGATCAGAACAGCTTGCGGAACTGTTCGGCGATTGACCATTCGTTGCGGTCGGCGGCCGGGTCGGCGGCCCAGGCCCGCCAGGCGTTGACGTCGTTCCCCAGATCGCGGCCGCTGACCTGCTTGAGGGCCGCCACGGCCCGGTACTGGACTGCCGGATCGGGATCCTCGAGCGCTCTGGCGAGGACCGGGATCGCCTCCTTGTCCTCGAGCTTGCCGAGCATCCGCAGCGCGCGGAGGCGGACGTCGAGCTCCGCGTCGGTCTGGAATCGTTGCGAGAGGAGTTGAACGGCCTCGGCGCCGCCACGATCCCCCCACACCTCGCAAGCGGTCGTCCGCACGCGCTCGTCGGGGTCCTGGAGGGCACCTTTGCAGATCGCCACCGCTGCCGGGGTGTCGAAATCGGCTGCCGTCTCGAGGATCTCGCAGCGGACGCGGGGGTCGTGTTCCTCGAGCACCTGGCGCATGAGCTCGCGGGTGAAGGTCACCTGATCCCCACCACTCCCCCCCTTCGCCTTCTTCGCCTGCTCCTGGAGCGACTCGATCCGCTGTTTGGCCGTTGGGCCGTACTTCTCCGCCAGCCGCGCTTCCTTCTCACGATTGCGCCATGGGCGCCAGCCGGCGCAGCCCGGCGCGGCGAGCAGGGCCACGAGGAGGCAGGCCAGTAGCGCCGCGGCTCCGGTCGAAGCCCGGTGCCGCGGGGCGGATGGCAGACGGGGGATGGTCGCGGCCATGGGACTCGGAGTGGGGTGGAAGGGCCGGGCCTGGGAACGGCAGGGTCGGCGATCGGGGGGGGACGGTAGCGGCCCGACGGGGGCGCCGCCAAGGCCACTTCACTCCGGGCGGGCGGGCTCACGGCCGCGGCAGGGAGGGAAGTCCGGTTGGCCTTCCCCGCCGGCCCGCGAACTGGTCGCATGGAGGAGATGGGGGATCCCCCTCTCGCCACGATCGGAAATCGCCATGCACCGAATCGCCCCCGTGAGCCTGCGGTTGGTCTTGTGTGGCCTCATGGCTGCGGCGGGGGGCGCCCGCGCCCGGGTGGCCGCGGCTCCCCCGGTAGCCGGGGAGGATGCCGCTGCGGCCGAGCGGGTGGCGGTGGTCGTCCGCGCCGACCGGGGAGAACGGGCGCTCGAGGGGACGGTCATCATCGAGGCGGCCGACGGTGCGATGCTCCTCGAGCTCGATGACCAGCGCCTCGAGCTCCTCCAGGGAAACGAAGTCCGCTCGCGGCGCACGGTCGACGCGCCGTCTACCGCTTCGACGCCGCGCGAGGAGGGGAAGCGGATCCTCGCGGAGCTTCCCGCCGGCTTCGATCTCCTCGTCACGCGTCACTACGTGATCTGTTTCGACACCTCGCGCCCCTATGCCCAGTGGTGCGGAGCCCTGTTCGAGAAGCTCCATGATGCGTTCCTGAATTACTGGCGCAAGGCGGGGGTCGAGGTGGAGGCACCGCGCCGGCCGCTGGTCGTCGTGATCTTCTCCGACCGCGAGCGCTACGAGGCGCACGCGGCCCGCGATCTCGGGGCGGCCGCCGACCGGGTCGTTGGCTACTACAACCTGCTGTCGAACCGGGTGACGACCTTCGATCTCACCGGCAGCGACCAACTCGCCCGCCGCCCCGCGCCGTCGGCGGCCCGCACCGGGCTCGAGATCCTCGCCAGCCCCGAGGCGGCCGGGCTCGTCTCGACGCTCGTCCACGAGGCGAGCCACCAGATGGCCTTCAACTGCCGGATGCACCGGCGGCTGGCGCCGGTGCCGGTGTGGATCAGCGAGGGGGTGGCCACCTTCTTCGAGACGCCCGATCCGGGGGGACGGGGCTGGAAGCGGATCGGAGGGGTCAACCGACCCCGGCTCGACACCTTCCTCGCCGGCTATCGAGCGGGAGTCCTCGACGACATCGTCCGCGACGATGAGCCGTTCCGGGCGTCGGAGGGGGCGATCGACGCCTACGCCCAGGCCTGGGCCCTGACGGCGTTCCTCGCCCAGACCCGCAAGGGGGCGCTCGTCGAATACATCAATGCGATCGGGGCCAAGCCCCCCCTCGCCCCCGACAGCCCGGAGGAGCGCCTCCGGGATTTCGTCGCGGCGTTCGGCGTCGAGCCGCACGAGCTCGAGCAGCCGCTGATGAAGTTCCTCGCCCGTTGGAAGGAGTAGCCAACGGCGGGAAAAGGTCGTGGATCAGTCCCTCCGCCGACTGCTACAGTGATCGCCGGTAATCTGTCGATTCCTCTCTCCACTCCCGGAGCCCACCGCATGCCCACTCCCCGAAGCGAGTCTGCGTTGTCCCGTCGTTCCCTCCTGGCCGGGGCGGCGACGCTTCCGGCCGCGTGTCTCACGGCGGGATGGCCGTTGCAGGGCAGCCTGGCGGCTGACGGCGCCAGCGGAAGGACGCTCCGGGTCGGTGTCATCGGTTGCGGTGGGCGCGGCACCGGGGCCGCGATCCAGGCGGCGATCGCCGATCCCACCGTCCGCGTCGTCGCCCTCGCCGATCTCTACGACGATCAGGTGGCGTCGAGCGCGGCGGTGCTCGAGAGAGCCCTTGGCGATCGCTTCTCGGCGACTCCTGACGGGAGGTTCGTCGGGCCCGCGGCCGCCCGTGACCTCGTCGGCGCCGGGATCGATCTGGTGATCCTCGCCGCCCCTCCATCGACCCGTCCGGCCCATCTGGAGGCCGCGGTCGCTGCCGGCCTCCATGTCTGGTGTGAGACTCCCGCGGCCATCGATCCTGCCGGGCTCTCCCGGTTTGCCGCGGGCTTGGAGCTGGCGGAGGCGAAGGGGCTCGTCGTCGCCTCCGGCCTGTGCAGCCGTTTTTTCCCCCCGACCGTCAGCACGATCGAGCGGATCCGCGCCGGGGCGGTGGGATCGATCCGCTCGATCGCCCTCCATCACGACGGCGGCCTCCCCTGGTGGAAGCCCGTTGCGGCGACGGCGTCCCCCGAAGAACAGCTCGAGCGCAATTGGATCTCCCACGCCTGCCGTTCCGGCGGGCACTTCATCGAGCACCATGTCCACGCCCTCGACCGGGCACTGTGGCTCCTCGGCGACGACGACCCGGTGGCGGTCGAACGACTCGGGGAGCCCCAGCCTCCCGCGGCGGGGCACGGCGGCGATCTGCCGGCCGCCGTCCGGGTCCGTTATCGGTTCGCCTCCGGGGTGATCCTCGATGCCTCCTGCCGGCGCTCGGCGACGCCTGGCTCGGGCACTTCCGAAAGCCTTGTCGGCAGCCGCGGGCGGGCCGATCTCGTCGCCGGAACGGTCGAGGAAGCCGGAGAAGCCCCGTGGCGGGCCGCCGGTTGCCAGCCTGGGGAGGCAGGGGAGATGTACCAGTTGGCGATGGATGGCCTCCTGGCGATGATCCGTTCGGCGCGGGCCGGCCGGGGTGACACAGGCCCTGGAACGACGCTCGGGGGACGGCGGCTTCTGCGCGCCTCGGGGCTGGCTGTGATGGGGCAACTGGCGGCGGCAGGCCGGTCGATCGCCTGGAAGGGGCTGGTTTCCCCCTCCGCGACGGCCTGACAGACCCCGCGGCCGGTGCGACCCGTACAATCGGTGGGATGGTGGACACCGCTCCGGTGCGGTGTCGATAGCCTCCATGTCGTGTCCACCGGCCGGCCAAGAGGGCCTGCCGAGCCCCCGGGGAAGCAAGCAGATGGCCGCCAACCGCGCCAGTGCCCAGCAGGGCCTGACGATCGCGCTGATCGTGTTCGTGATGCTCACGTTCATCCTCGCGGTGACGACGTACCTGTTCTTCAAGAAGGCGGCGGACGCCGATGCGGCGATGGCGGTGGCCAATGCCGATTCCGCCAAATCGAAGCAGGAGATGCAGAAGGCGGCCGGTGATCGGGCCAAGCTTCTCGGCATCCTCGGCTTCCCCGAGGAAAAGCCGGTCCAGGAGGTCGAGACAGAGACGAACGAGGCCTTCGAGAAGAAGTACGGTGACTTCCGCGACGACCAGAAGGCGTATCTGAAGCTCTCCGACTGGCTGCTCGGCGCCGTCAAGAGCAAGGACGACGCCCTCAAGACACTCCAGGCCGAGAAGCTGGCGATGGAGACGAGCAAGGATCAGGCCCTCGCCGATTCCCGCAACCGGCAAAACGAGCTCGAACAGCTGCTGAAGAAGCAAGAGGCCGACGCCGAGGCCGAGCGCGCCGAGTTCAACAAGGGGCGCGAGCAGTACGAGAAGCTGACGGCGATGCTCCAGGCCGATCTCAAGAAGGCCAACGAGGCTTCCGACCGGATCAAGCTCCTCATCGAGGAGATTGCCAAGGGGGAGCCGCTGGTCGCCGTCGATCAGCAGGCGAAGTACAAGGCCGCGAAGGCCGAGGGGCAGGTGGGGCAGCTGTACGACGAGCTAAGACGGAGGGAGACGATGATCTCCCGTCAAAACGAGATCCTCGCCGACCTCCGCGTCGCCGACAAGAGCCTCCAGGACATGGTCCTTGCCGCAACGCCGAAAGACGACCGGATCGACGGCTTCGACGGGCAGGTCGTCTCCGTCAACGAGGTCGAGGGAACGCTCCTCCTCGACGTCACGTCGACGCAGGGGCTGCGCACCGGCACCGTGTTCAACGTCTACAATCCGAACGATCCGCGTCCCCAGATCGGCGCCAAGAAGGCGGTCGTCGAGATCCAGGCGATCGAGGGGCCCAACGTCGCCCGGGCCCGCGTCCGCCACCAGTCGACGCGAGATCCGATCCTCGCCGGCGACGGCGTGTCGACGAGCCTGTGGAGCCCCGGGCAGGGCTTCGAGGCGGTGTTCATCGGCTATGTGCAGGTCGACCGGGACGGTGGACAGGACAGCGACGATCTTGCCCGGCTCGTGGAGCGGAGCGGTGGTCGCGTCGAGCCCTCGGTGACCCCGTCGACGACGCTCCTGGTCGATGCCGGCCCGCCGCGGATCGTGGCCGGGGAGAAGCCGGCCGGCTGGCGGCCCGCCGACGAGACGCGCCGCGAGCGGATGCTCAAGGAAGCCAAGCGCCTCGGTATCCGGGTGGTGGGCGTCGACACGTTCCTCGACATGATGGGGCTCGACCGCAGCTCCTTCGACACCAACCGCCTCCGTCCCGCTGGCCGGACCCCGCAGCCCGCCGGGAGCTGACGACCAGGGGCTGGCAGGCTGTGGATACCGTGGCCCGCCGCTGGATGTGGCGGCCGTTGACCCAGGAAACCCTCGGCGTTTCCTCCGGTCGACAAAGTGGAAAAAGGCAGGGATGACTTTTTCCACGGACATTCAGGACGCGATGTGAAGTACGGACTGCTCGTCCACGGAGCGTCTGGCAACGTCGGCGACGCCGTCCAGTCGCTCGCCGCGCTTCGATTCCTTTCCCGGGTCGATTGCCTCGTCGAGCGGGAGCGTCTGGGAGCGATCGCTTCGGCCGGGCCGGTCAAGGTGATCATGAACGGCTGGTGGATGAAGTGCCCGGAGCACTGGCCACCGCCGCCGAACGTCATCCCCCTGTTCGTCTCCTTCCATGTCACGACGGGGCCGGCCCGGGCGGCGATGGTGACCGACGAGTCGCTCGCCTACCTGCGGCGACACGAGCCGATCGGGTGCCGTGACCTCGACACGACAACCTTTCTCCGCGCTGCCGGCATCGATGCCTACTTCTCCGGCTGCTTGACGATGACCCTGCCGCCGCGGCCGCGGAAGGACGGCGGCGAGGTGCTGTTCGTCGATCCGTTCCGGGGGCATTTCTTCCCCGCGCTCCCCCCTGCCCTGGCCGATACCGCCGAGGTCCGCAGGCTCCGCCACGCGGCCGGCGAGACGGGTGAATCCCGCGCCGATTCCGTCGACAGCGTCCTTGCGCGGATTGTCGGCATGCCGGAGGCCTGGCGCCCGGGCGCGAGCCATCATTCGGCGCTCGTGAGCCGCGAGACTCGCCCCAGGGAGAGGTTTCGCGCGGCAGAGGTGATGCTCGAGAAACTGGCCGCCGCCAGGCTCGTCGTCACCTCCCGATTGCACGCCGTCCTCCCGGCGATGGCGCTGGGAACGCCCGCGCTGTTGGTCCTCAAAGACGAAGGGAGCGTGGTGAGTGGCCGCCCCGATCTCGCCGACAAGGGGCACGACTGCACCCGGCACGACCCCCGTCTCCCGGGGCTTTTCGAGCAGACGCGGCATGTGACGCTCTCGCAGCTCCTCGGAGGACTCTCCGACGAAGTGTGGCGTACGGCAGTGGAAGAGCCGATCCGCTTGCGGGCGGATCTGATCGCGGGCCTCGAGGCGCGGGTCGCCGACTTTCTCGGGGGTGATCTGGCGGCGAGGGCCGTGGCCCCGGCGGCATGGCTCCCGTCGCCGGAGGTGGCTGCCCGCGGGCTCGGCCGCTGGCGGAGCGTCTATCCCTCCGCGACCAATGTGCGGGCGCCGCATGCCTGCCATGGGGCGGTGAACATCGATCTTCGCGACCGGCTCGACCCGGTCTTCCCCGAAGCGGGCGTGCTCGAGCTCCACCGGCCTTTCCTCCAGGGGATCAACGGCCGGGTGTTCAGCTCCGACGGCACCCTCCTTGCGGACCATTCGTGGTATGGCCGCCATGTCGACGAGCTCGGTCTGGCCGCCCCGAGGTGCCAGGGCGAACCGGTGGCGGGCGTTTCCATGTCGCTGGCGAGCGATTTCGGCCACAAGAACTTCTGCCACTTCGTCCTCGACGGTCTCTGTCGTCTTCATCTCTTCGAGGCCGCGGGGATCCGGGTGGAGGCGATGGACCGGGTCTATTGTCCGCCTCCTCCGTCGGCCAACGCGCGGCAGCTCCTCGACCGGCTGGGGATCCCGGAGGAGAAGTTCGCATGGTTGGGCGAATCGACCGTTGTCCGGCCGGAGACGCTCCACCTGGCGACGTTTCCCGGGTCGCGGCGCAATTTCCCCCGCTGGCTGCCGGGCTTCGTTCAGGAGCGCTGGCCGGTGACTCCAACGAGAGCCGATCGACGACTGTTCGTGTCGAGGGCCGGCTATCGACGGGCGGTGAGCAACGAGGCCGAGGTCCGTCGCCTCCTCGTGGCAGCCGGATTCGAGATCGTCGATCCGGCGAATGCCGCCGACCCACAAAAGGATTTTGCGGAGGCGGCGGTGGTCGTCGGCGCCCACGGCGGGGCGCTTGCCAACCTTGCCTGGTGCCGCCCCGGCACGAGGGTGCTGGAATTGCTCCCCTCGGATCATATCTATCCCTACTACTACTCGTTGGCGGAGTCGGCGGGGCTCGAGTACGGCTGCCTCGTGGGCCGGAGCCTGAAGGACCGAGCCCCGGGAGATCTGGGGCCGAGTTGGTCCGATTTCCACGTCGACGAAGACGAGCTCGCCGCGGCCGTGGCTGCGATCACCGCCCCCTGACGAGGCGTCTCCCTGAGGTACGGAATCGCCCGTTCCTGGCCCGCCGTGTCTGGTCCCGGCAAACGTGGCATACTGTCCGCCGGGGGTGACCGGCCGACGGACGGACGGCGCCCCCGTTGACCCCATGCGGAGGTGACCGGTGCGCGCAGCACGTTGGACGGGTGGATGGCTCTTGGTGGCTGGCTTCGCAGCCGCCCTCTCCTTCTCTGGCAGCGGTGTCGCCGCCGAGGCCGATGCCGGCTTCACGCCGATCTTCAACGGCACCTCGCTCGAGGGCTGGGAGGGGAAAGACTTCTGGACGGTCAAGGACGGCGCGATCGTCGGCACGACGACGGCCGAGAAGCCGACCAACGGCAACACCTTCCTCATCTGGCAGCAGGGCACGCTCGACGACTTCGAGCTCAAGCTCAAGTACAAGATCGAGGGGGGCAACAGCGGCATCCAGTACCGCAGCCACCACCATGGTGATTTCGTCGTCGGCGGCTACCAAGCCGACATCGACTCCGGCCCGACCTACTCCGGCATCAACTACGAAGAGCGGGGCCGTGGGATCCTCGCCGAGCGCGGCCAGCGGGTGACGATTGCCCCCGATGGAACCAAGAAGGTCGAGGAGATCGGCAACAAGGAGGAGCTCCAGAAGGTCATCAAGCCGGGCGAGTGGAACGACTACCACCTCGTCGCCAAGGGGCCGAAGCTCTCCCACTTCATCAACGGCACGCTGATGTCGGAGACGATCGACGAGCAGGAGGGGAAGCGCACCGAGAAGGGGGTCCTCGCCCTCCAGCTCCACGCCGGCCCGCCGATGGTGGTCCAGTTCAAGGACATCCACCTCAAGCGCACCAAGCTCGCCGACGGTCGCAAGAAGCTCGTCCTCGTGGCCGGCAACGCCAGCCACGGCCCCGGCGAGCATGAGTTCCGTGCCGGCGTGAAGCTGCTGGAAAAGTGCCTCGATTCGAGCGGCGGCAAGCTCGTCACGGCTGCCTATGACCACGGCTGGCCGGCCGATCCGACCGCCTTCGACAACGCCGACGGGATCTTCTTCTTCGCCGACGGCGGTGGCGGACATCCCGTCCTCCAGAGCAACCGGCTGGCGATGGTCGACGCGCTGGCGAAGCGGGGCATCGGCATTGCTTGCCTCCACTACGCGGTGGAAGTGCCGAAGGAGAAGGGGGGCCCCGAGTTCCTCAATTGGATGGGGGGCTACTTCGAGCCCCACTGGTCGGTGAATCCCCACTGGATGCTCGCCAAGACGGAGCTTGCCAAGGATCATCCGATCACGCGCGGTGTGAATCCGTTTGAGACCAACGACGAGTGGTACTACCACATGCGGTTCAAGGAGCCGCAGTCGAAGGTGGTGTCGATCCTCTCGGCCGTCCCGCCGGACGACACGCGCGAGCGTCCCGATGGCCCCCACAGCAACAACCCCACTGTCCGGGCCGGCAAGGGGAGCCGCGAGGTTCTCGCCTGGGCGTACGAGCGTCCCGAGGGGGGCCGCGGCTTCGGCTGCACCGGCGCCCACTTCCATCGCAACTGGGCCAACGACGACTTCCGTCGCCTGATGCTCAACGCGCTGGTGTGGACGACGGGCTTGGACGTCCCCGCCGAGGGGATCGCCAGTGGCGTCACTGCCGACGATCTGGCAGCAAACCTCGACGCCAAGGGGAAGTGAGCCGAGCTGTCGCGAGCGAGAGCGACAACATGATGCGACGCGGGGCGGGGGCCTCTCCCCCGCCCCGCTTTTTTCAAGCGACCCAGCCGAGACCGATTCAATAGCCCCCTTCTTTTTTCCTGGAGACCGTTTCGTGCCCAAGCTTTCCGTCGATGGCGTCGGTGATTTCGAAGTTCCCGCTGGCAAGCGGCTGGTCAACGCGCTCGTTGACGAGTGCGGGATCGATCAGCTCCATGCCTGCGGCGGCAACGCCCGCTGCACCACCTGCCGGGTGGAGTTTGTCGCCGGCGAGCCGGCCGCGATGACGAAGGCGGAGAAGAACGTCCTCGCCGCGAAGGGGATCACGACGCCCGGCGTGCGGCTCTCCTGCCAGATGCTCTGCGATCAAGACATGAGCGTGAAGGCGCCACACCGCCTCGCCGGCTCCGGCCGCGTCGACGCCGGCAAGCGCCCCGCCGACGCCCTCGAGCCGCAGCCGGTGGAGTGGGTGTGAACGGGGCTCAGTGGGGTGCTGGATGGGAGAGGGCCTGTGGGTCGTTCGTCGGCGGGGCCGGCAAAAGTTTCGTCGTTCCTCGGAGGCACCTCGTCACTCCTCAAGCGTTCGCCGATCCCCGCCTCGCCTACGCGCTCTAAAAAAGCACCCCGCGTGACGCCGCCAGCGAGGGGTCGCCCGTGCTCCGAGAGCCGGCGTTGACGGCAAGCGAAGCCATGGATAGCGCAGCGCAGGCGGCATCGAGAGAGCGGAGGGCATGGATGACCTCCAGCGAGTCCGGCGACGGGGCACGGGCGACCCCGAAGCCACGTGTGAGACGGAACCCTGGGTGGCGAGGCGTGTGGGCGGTCCGTCGGCGGGGCCGGCAAAAGTTTCGTCGTTTCTCGGAGGAACCTCGTCACTCCTCAAGCGTTCGCCGATCCCCGCCTCGCCTGTGCCTGGGGTTCAAAGGCATCCCCTCTGGCGCTCTGCAGCGAGGGGTCGCCCGTGCTCCGAGAGCCGGCGTAGCCGACAAGCGGAGCCCGGAAGGCGGAGCGCAGGCGGGTCCGAGAGAGCGGAGGGCATGGATGACCTCCAGCGAGTCCGGCGACGGGGCATGGGCGACCCCGAAGCTACGTTTGAGTTCGAAGCAGATCCGGTAAGCAGCGTCGCCCCGCGCCTCACTTCGCTCCAAAGAGTTTGAGCACGATCCCGGCCACGTCGCGGGCGTGGAGGGGCTCCGAGCCAA
>JBBAVV010000030.1:0-57903 GCA_040397545.1 Pirellulales bacterium | reverse complement strand
ACGCCGCTGACCGCGGGAAAGTCGTCGAGCACCGGCAGTACGACAGCTTCGGGAAGATCGTGAGGCAGACGACCGGGCCGCAGGCTGACGCGCTTGCCACGCTGGGCGTGGGCATCGACTTCCGCGACGCCGGCCGGCCGCTGGAATCCCGCACGGGGCTCTCGGATAACAGGGCCCGATTCACTGCCAAGCGGGCCGGGTGCGGCGGGAAGGGAAAGACTCGGGAAGTCGGAGCCAGTCGACGATCGTCGCATCAGGGCGCGGCCTCGTCGGTTCGCTGAGAACATTGGCATCAACCAGGTGTTTCACGGCGGCTTACAAGTCGTCGGTCGGCTCGAAAGCAAGTCCAACGAAGAAGCCCTTCTCTGGGCAGGAAAGCAGCCAGTCGGCGAGCCCCTCATTCGGCGACGGCTCGCACCGCCGCAGTCGATACTCTCCGCGGTCGATCCGCTCGATCTCGAACTCCTGGCCTGGTCTGATGTCATCCTGGCGACGGACGGCCGCCGGAAGAACGATCTGCCCTTTGCTCGAAACGCGTGTGCGCATGGTGGTGCGCGAACCTCTGACAGGGTGTTTCATTTCGCATGATACCTCGGCCGGGGCGGCGATGATGCTTGGAACACGACGCGATCGGCAGGTTCCGGCCAGCCCCGACAGACTCAGCGGCTGTTCAGGAGGGCAACGCGGCGGGCGAGGAGGGCGTCGATCCAGGGGTCGATGCCTGTGCCCGTCTTCGTCGCCACTTCGAGCACCGGCATGCCCGGCCGGACTTGCTCGATATTCGCCAGAACAAGGGCCCGATCGAAGCCGACCGCCTCCGCCAGATCGGTCTTCGTGATCACCGCCAGATCGGACGTGTTGAAGAGCCCCGGATACTTGAGCGGCTTGTCTTCTCCCTCGGTCACCGACAGCAGCGCCACCCGGACGCTCTCGCCGAGATCCCAGCTCGTCGGGCAGACGAGGTTGCCGACGTTTTCGATGAACAGAATCTCCAAGCCGGCTAGCTCCCAGCCGGCCAGACGCTCTTCGACCATCGCCGCTTCGAGATGACACAGCCCGTGCGTCTCGATCTGCCGCACCGGCACGCCGCTGCGGGCCAGCCGCCGAGCGTCGTTGTCGGTCTCGAGATCGCCGACGATCGCCGCCACCGACATCCCCCGGGCCTTGAGCCGGCGGAGCGTCTCCTCGAGCAGCGCCGTCTTGCCACTCCCCGGACTGGAGACGAGGTTCACGACGAGCACCCCGGCCGCCTCGAACCTCCGCCGCATCGCGCGGGCCGTCTCGTCGTTGGCCTTGAGGATCTTCGTCCGCACCTCGAGGATCCGTGGCTGGATCATGGCTGGTCTCTTTGTTGGAGGGGCTGTGGCTGGATCAATTCTGGCTCGTTGGATGTCGGTGTGGTCGCTGTTTGCTCGGTCGACGTCTGCTCGGTCGCTGTCGGGTCGAACGGCTCCAGTTCAATCGATTCCAGGTCGAGCTCGCGGCCGGCCCGGATGTCGCCACTCAATCGTCCGCACTCCGGGCAGGCGAAGCGTTGGATCCCCGGCAGCTCCCGCTCCGCGCTGCAATCCGGGCACCAGATCCGCACCGGCACGTCGATGATCTCGAGCCGCGCCCCCAAGAGCTCCGTGCCGGCACTGGCCAGGTCGAAGCTCGACCGCAGCGTGCCCTCCTGAACCATCGACAATCTCCCGATGCGGAGCGTGATCGACAGCACCCGGCCCCCCCCGGCTCCGGCGACCTGCTTCGTCACCTCGTCGATGACCGCCATGGCAATCGAAAGCTCGTGCATGACCGTTCTCGAGGGGATCGGTCGTGACGCCAGCTCGGGGGATCCCGGGGCGTCATCGCCAGCGGAGGCGGCCGATGGATGAACATCGTACCGTCCGGCTCGGTTGGTGGAGGGGCATGACCGGCATAGACTCCATGGAGTCGCTTCGAGACCGCTCTTGTCAGGCAGGGGGCGGCATCGCGAAGGCGCGAGGGTGACCGATTCCCTGGTCGGCTTGCCGGGCAGGACGGGGGGACGCGTGCGGGCTCTGATCATCGGCTGTGGCAATCTCCTCCGGGGAGACGATGGCGTTGGCCCGGAAGTTGTGCGCCGCCTCACGGCCCGCGGGCTCCCCGATGGCGTGGGCTGCATTGACGCCGCTACGGCGGGGATCGACGTCGCCCTGTGGATGCGATCCGTGCCGCACGTGATCGTGGTCGATGCCTGTTGCTCCGGGAGCGCTCCAGGGACGCTCATCGAGCTCCGCGTCGCGGAGCTGGAGCACTTGCCTCCCCCCTCCGGTATCAGCCTCCATGCCCTCCGCTGGGATCATGCCCTCGCCTTCGCACGCTGGCGTTTGGCCGAGGAGTATCCGGCCGAGGTGACGGCGCTGTTGATCGAAGGGGAGCGATTCGAGCATGGCGAACCACTTTCCCCAGCCGTCGAGGAGGCGGTCGAGCGGGTGTGCGGGAGGATCCTCGGGGAAGTGATTGGTGTCGCTGCCGCGGCCACCGCTCATCCCACGGCGAACGCTCCAGCAGCGTCGCCCGCGCCTCTGGCTGACGAAGGAGAGGCCTGGCCGGCACCAGGGTGGCACGCTGGGCCGCGGGTTGAGGCGGTGATGGATGGGCAGCTGTTCCCGTTCATGGCCGGCGACGCGCCGGGAATCGTCGTGCGGGGAAAGGGCGGGCTACGGGCCTACCGCAGCCGATGTGCGCACGCCGGTCTTTCCCTCGACAGCGCCTCGATCGATCGTGGGGGCGGGGCCCTCGTCTGCCGCTGGCACGCCTACCGCTTCGACATCGACACGGGGGGAGGCCTGACAGCGCCCCATCGCTGCCTCGAGGGCTGGCCGCTGCGGGTCATCGATGGTCTGATCTGGGTGCGTCCGCCGGTCACGGCGGGCACCGGGCAGGACACGGAAGCGTCGGCCGAGCGGGGCTAGCAGACTGTGGATACAGTGCCGGCCCGACCGCACGAGGCGGTCGCGAGTGCGTAGCACTCGAGAAAACCGGAGGTTTTCCAAGTGGACCGGTTTTACCGGCTGCCCCGCAGCCGGTTCGGTCATGGATGACTTCTTCCACGGGCAGCTAGGGCGCATCCACCGCAGCGCGGGTGAATCGAAGGCGAGCCTGCGGGCAGGAAGGAGGGAACGAGCATGTGTCTGGCTGTGCCGGGAAGGATCGAGTCGATCCGTGAGGACCAGGGAACGCGGATGGGGAAGGTGAACTTCGGCGGCGTCGTCCGCGACGTCTGCCTGGCCTATGTCCCCGAGGCGCTTGTCGGCGATTACACGATCGTCCATGTCGGCTTTGCGCTGGCGCGGATCGACGAGGCTGCGGCGCTCGAGACCCTGCAGACGTTTGCCGAGATGGGGCTCCTCGAGGAGGGGCTCGCGGAGATCCGCGGCGCGGCGCCCGGCGACGATCCGGTTCTCTGCCCGCTTCCCCCCGCGGAGCCGCCGCGACGATGAAGCACCTGGCCGAATACCGCGACGGCGACACGGCCCGGCGCCTCGCCGCCGGGATCGCTTCAATCGTGACGCGTCGCTGGGCGATCATGGAGGTGTGTGGCGGTCAGACGCACTCGATCATCCGCAACGCCCTCGACCAGCTCCTCCCGCCGGAGGTGGAATTGATTCACGGCCCCGGCTGCCCGGTGTGTGTCACGCCGCTCGAGATGATCGACCGGGCGCTGGCGATCGCGGCCCTGCCGGGAACGATCTTCTGCTCCTTCGGTGACATGCTGCGCGTCCCTGGTTCGCACGGCGATCTCCTCGGTGTCAAGGCGGCCGGCGGCGACGTCCGCGTCGTTTATTCGCCGCTGGACGCCCTCGATCTGGCCCGCCGCCATCCCGACCGGGAGGTGGTATTTTTCGCGATCGGCTTCGAGACGACCGCCCCGGCCAACGCCATGGCCGTCCGCCTCGCGGAGCGCGGCGGCGTGAGCAACTTTTCGGCGCTCGTGTCGCATGTTCTCGTGCCGCCGGCGATCGCGGCGGTGATGGAATCGCCGGGGAACCGGGTGGAGGCGTTTCTCGCGGCGGGGCATGTCTGCAGCGTGATGGGGACTTTGCAGTATCCGCCCTTGTGCGCCCGCTACCGCGTGCCGATTGTCGTGACGGGCTTCGAGCCCCTCGACCTCCTCGAGGGGATCCGGCGGACCGTCGTGCAGCTCGAGGCGGGGAAACACGAGCTCGAGAACGCCTACCCGCGCGTCGTCACGGAGGAGGGCAACGCCGCCGCCAAGGCCGTTGTCGCCGAGGTGTTCGAGCCCTGCGACCGCACGTGGCGAGGGATCGGCACGATTCCGAGCAGTGGCTGGAAGCTCGCCGAGCGGTATGCCCGCTTCGATGCCGAGCGCCGGTTTGCGGTCGGGGGGATCGTCACGGCGGAGTCGACGCTGTGCCGGGCCGGGGATGTTCTCCGGGGCGCGATCAAGCCGAACGAATGCCCCGCCTTCGGCCGGGAGTGCACGCCGCGGACGCCGCTGGGGGCGACGATGGTCTCTGGCGAAGGGGCGTGCGCTGCCTATTACCATGCCGGCAGGTTTGCGGCGGGGCAGGGGGAGCGCCCTTGAGCGACGAGCCCCCCGACATGACGCGGATCGCTTGCCCAGCGCCGCTGCCGCACCACGAGCGGATCGTCCTCGGCCATGGCGGCGGCGGGGTGCTGACGCGCGAGCTCATCGAGCGCGTCTTTTTGCCGGCCTTCGCCAATCCGATCCTTGTCGGGCTCGGCGACTCGGCCATCCTCCCGGCGGAGTGGTTTTCAAGCGCCACAGGTGGAGGGGAGAGGATCGCCTTCTCGACCGATGCCTACGTCGTTCAGCCGCTGGTGTTCCCGGGCGGCTCGATCGGCTCCCTGGCGGTCAACGGCACGGTCAACGATCTCGCCATGAGCGGGGCCAAGCCGGTCGCCCTCTCGGCGGCATTCATCCTCGAAGAGGGGCTCGACGTCGGGCTTCTCGTGCGCGTCGTCGCCGACATGGCACAGGCGGCGCGGATGGCCGGCGTGGGGATCGTCACCGGCGACACGAAGGTCGTCGAGCGAGGGCGGGGGGATGGCCTCTCGATCACGACCACGGGCATCGGCCTGGTGCCGGCCGGTTCGCGCCTGGGGAGCCGGCCGCCGCGGGTGGGAGATGCGATCCTCGTCAGCGGCACGGTCGGCGATCATGGGATGGCGGTGATGAGCGTCCGCGAGGGGCTCGGCTTCGAGGCGCCGATTGAGAGCGACTCTGCGGCGCTGTATGCGCTTGTCGCCGATCTCCTCGCCGCCTGTCCCGACGTTTCCCTCCTTCGCGACCCGACCCGCGGCGGCCTGGCAATGACGCTCGGTGAGCTCGTGGCCGGGAAGGGGATCGGGATCGAGTTCGAAGAGGGGGCCGTGCCGGTCGATCCGGTCGTCGCTGCGGCCTGTGAGATCCTCGGCCTCGATCCCCTTCAAGTGGCCAATGAGGGAAAGCTCGTAGCGGTGGTACCGGCGGCGGGGGCGGAGGCGGCGCTTGCGGCCCTGCGGGCTCATCCGCTCGGGGGCAAGGCAGCGCGGATCGGGCGCATGGTCGCCGACCATCCGGGGCTCGTCGTGGCCCGAACGCCCTATGGCGGAGCACGGATCGTGCCGATGCCCCTGGGCGAGCAGTTGCCGCGGATCTGCTGACGGTGGCGGGGCGTTTGGTATTCTCTGACTTCGATGGGGAGAGGCAGCTGGTGCGTCCTCGTTCCCCTTCACTTCCCAGCCCGTGAGGTATCCCGTGACGCAGTCGGTTCAACAGCGGTTTGAGTCCCTTGGCCTCGTCCTTCCGCCGGCGCCCGCGCCGGCCGGTGTCTACAAGCCGTGCGTCATCGTTGACAACCTGCTCTACGTCTCCGGGCACGGGCCGCTCCTCCCCGACGGCACGCTCATGGTAGGGCGGGTGGGGCGCGATCTCGATGCCGACCAGGGGAAGGCGGCAGCCCGGCAGGTGGGGCTGACGATCCTCGCGACGCTCCTTGCCAATCTCGACGGGCTCGACCGGGTGCATAAGGTCGTGAAGGTGCTCGGGATGGTCTCTGCCACCGACGATTTCGCCCGCCATCCGTATGTCATCAACGGCTGCAGCGAGCTGTTTGCCGAGATCTGGGGTGCCGATGCCGGCATCGGGGTTCGCAGCGCCGTCGGGATGGGATCGCTCCCTGGCAATATTCCGGTGGAGATCGAGGCGATCTTCGAATTGTCCTGACGCGTCGGTTTCCCGGTGGAGCTCCATGCCGTGATCCAGCGAGACGAGATCGTCGCCCGATTGGCGGCCCAGCGGGCCCTGCCGCTGTTCACGTGCAGTGATGCCGAGGCCGGGATGAAGGTCCTCGGGGCCCTCGACGGCGCGGGCTTGAGGATCGTCGAGTTCACCAACCGCACGCCTGCGGCGCTTGACGTCTTTGCCGAGATGGTGAGCCGTGCGGCGGTCGTTCATCCCGGCATGGTCCTCGGGGCCGGGACGATCCTCGACGTGGCGCAGGCGAAGGCGTTCCACGCCGCCGGCGCGGCGTTTCTCGTCGCGCCGCACCTCGACGAGGAGGTGGGGAAGTGGTGCGCCGGGCGGGATCTCGCCTGGTGCCCCGGCACCGGCACGGTCACGGAGATGATCCGGGCCGACCGGCTCGGCGCGGCGGTGATCAAGGTCTTTCCGGCCGATGCCCTCGGGGGGCCGGCGTTTCTCAAGGCAGTGCGCGGGCCCTGCCCCCACTTGCGGCTCATGCCCTCGAGCGGGGTGTCGACCGATCCCGGCAATCTCGCCGGCTGGTTCGGCGCTGGTGCGCACTGCGTCGGGATCGGGTCGCAACTGATCGACCCGAAGGAAGTGGCGGCGGGGCGCTTCGACGACCTGGCAGCGCGGGCGCGGGCGCTCGTGGCGGCCCTCCCCGGAGCCTGATCATGGGGCCAGCGATCGTCGCCGTCGCCATTGTGGCGCTCGTGCTCCTCGTCGCCTGGGGAAAGGTCCATCCCTTCCTCGCCTTCATCCTCGTCTCGGCCGGGGCGGGCCTGGCCCTCGGCATGCCACCGGCCGACGTCGCCGGCGCGGTGCGGAAGGGGATCGGCGCGGCGCTTGGCAACCTGGCGATCGTGATCGTCGCCGGCGCGATGCTCGGCAAGCTCGTCGTCGAGTCGGGGGCGGCGCAGCGCATCGCCCAGGGGCTCGTCGGCTTGTGTGGCGAGCGGCGGATGGCGTGGGCGATGGCGGCGACCGGCTTCATCGTCGGGATTCCGCTCTTCTATGGCGTCGGCTTCGTACTCCTCGTGCCGATCATCTTCGCCTGCATCAGCCGCTACCGGTTCCCGCCGCTGGTGGTGGCGATGCCGGCTCTGGCAGCGATGAGCGTGGCCCACGGGCTCCTTCCCCCCCATCCGGCGCCGACGGCGCTCGTGGCGGCCTTCAAGGCCGACCTGGGGACGACGCTCCTCTACGGGCTCGTCGTCGCCGTGCCGAGCCTGGTCATCGCGGGGCCGCTGTTCTCCCGCTTCCTTGCCAATATTCCCGCCGCACCGCTCGAGGGCTTTCAGGGGAAGATGCTCGCGCCAGAAAAGCTCCCCGGCACGGCGGTGAGCATCGTCACGGCCCTCCTTCCGGCAGTGTTGCTTGTGATCGCCACGCTCGTCGAGTGGCGGGTGCCCGCCGGGGGCCGGGCGGCGTCGATGGTCAAGTTTCTCGCCGATCCCGATCTCGTCATGATCGTGACGCTCGGCCTGGCCGCAGTGACGCTGGGAACGATGCGGGGGAAGTCGATCCCGGAGGTGATGGGGACCTACACGGCGGCGATCAACGACGTCGCCTCGATCCTCCTCATGATCGGTGGCTCGGGGGCCTTCAAGGAGGTGCTCGTGCAGACGGGGGTCGACAAAGCGATCGCGGCGTCGCTCGGCTCTCTTCCTCTCGAGCCGCTGATTCTAGCGTGGCTGGTGACGGCGGCGATCCGGGTGTGTGTCGGCTCGGCGACGGTGGCGGGGCTGACGGCGGCGGGATTGCTCGAGCCGCTGGTGGCCTCCGGAGAGGTCGACCCGAATCTCATGGTGCTCGCGATCGGGGCGGGGAGCCTGGCGCTGTCGCACGTCAACGACGGGGCGTTCTGGATGTTCAAGGAATACTTCCAGGTGAGTCTCGTCGACACGTTGAAAACCTGGACGGTGATGGAGACGATCGTGTCGGTGGTGGGGCTGATCGGCGTCCTCGTTCTCTCCCGACTCGTGTAACCGGTACGGGCTCGTCGCCGGGCACCGCCCGGGGCCAAGCAAGCAGGCACACCACAGGAAACTCAATCTTTGCCGGGCACCGCCCGGCGCTGGAAACGCTCGCACCCCACAGGAAGCTGAAAATGTTTGCGATTGATGCGCATTTGGATTTGTCAATGAATGCGCTCGAGTGGAATCGGGATCTCCGCTTGCCCGTGGGGGAAATCAACGCCCGGGAGCGGGCGCGGGGGTGGACCGACAAGCCCGACCGGGGGAATGCGACGGTGGCCTTCCCGGAGCTGCGCCGGGGTGGATTCGGCCTCGTCGTCGCCACGCAGATCGGCCGGTTTGTGGCGGCCGACAATCCGCTGCCGGGCTGGCACTCGCCGGAACAGGCGTGGGCGCAGACACAGGGGCAGCGGGAGTGGTATCGGGCGATGGAGGAGGCGGGGGAGCTGGTGCACGTTGTCGATCGCAGCGGCCTCGACGCCCATGTGGCGCGTTGGCAGGGTGCGCTTGATGCCGGGGCCGACACGGCGCGGCTGCCGATCGGCTACATCCTCTCGCTCGAGGGGGCTGATTCGATGGTCACTCTCGGGCATCTCGAGCGGGCGTATGCCTATGGCCTACGGGCGCTGGGCCCCGGGCATTATGGGCCGGGGCGATATGCCCATGGCACCGATGCAAGCGCGCCGCTCAATGCCGCTGGGAAGGAACTGCTCCGCGAGATGGAGAGGCTGGGAATCATCCTCGATGCGACGCATCTGTGTGACGAGGCGTTCTGGACGGCGCTCGAGGTCTACCAGGGGCCGGTGTGGGCAAGCCACAACAACTGCCGGGCGCTGGTCGATCACAACCGGCAGTTTTCCGATCGGATGATCAAAGCGCTCGTGGACCGTGGGGCGGTGATCGGCGGGGCCCTCGATGCCTGGATGATGGTGCCGGGGTGGGTGCGGGGAAAAAGCCTGCCGGAGCCGCTTGCGTGCAATCTCGAGGTGATGCTCGATCATCTCGACCACATCTGCCAGATCGCCGGGAATGCCGATCATGTCGGGATCGGGTCTGATCTCGACGGGGCCTACGGGCGCGAGCAGTCGCCCTATGATCTGGAGACGATCGCCGATTTGGGGCGGCTGCCGACGATGCTCGCCAAGCGGGGGTACTCGCCAGCCGACATCGGGAAGGTGATGCATGGCAACTGGCTGCGGTTTTTGCGGAGTGCCTGGCGGGCATGAGCCGCCGTCAGTGGCCTGCCGTTGCCGTCCGCTGTTGGAGAAGAAACTCGAGGAGGTGGGGGACGTTCTCCTCACCGACGAGCTCGGCGACGTTGGCGGGCATCGGCGAGAGCCGGGAGACGCTCGTCTCGTCGATCTCCGCCGCAGGGACGCGGATTTCCTTGCCGAGCGTGTCGGCGAGGATGAGATCTCCGCCGTCGTCGCGGAGCTTGAGCCCCGAGATCGCCCGACCGTCGGTCGTGACCACGGTCGTGAGCCGGAAGGCCTCGTCGACGTTGCGCGAGGGATCGAGGAGATCCTCCAGAAGCCGCTCGCTCCCGCGCTGGCCGATGCCGTCGAGCTGTGGCCCGATCGCCGGCCCAAAGCCGCCGAGCCGGTGGCATTGGGCACACACCTTGTTGAACAGGGCGCGGCCGGTGTCGACCGACGCCTTCCCCTGGCCATGGATCGCCGCCACCCGCTCGATCTGCTGGCGGATCGCCTCGTCGGCGGCGGGGAGATCGTGCGTCAGCTCGGCGAGCCGGGCGTCGAGATCGGCGAGGTTCGAGGCCCGCAGCCGCTCCGACACCGGGCCGTATTGGAGGACGGCGCCGGTGGTCTTGCCGGCGGCGACAAGCTGGAGGAGCCGCTCGGCCCCTGCCGGCCGCGAGGCGAGGGCCCAGGCCGCGGCCTGACGGAGCGACGGGGAGGCAATTGCCACCACCTCGCAGAGCGTCTCCCGATTGGCGTCGGCGTCGGTGCCGCCGAGCTGGCGGAAGACCGCCTCGCGGAGCGGCGCCGGCTCCCCCGCATCGAGGGCCACCGCCGCCAGAAGAGGCCCGGCCCGGTCGAGGTCGAGTGCCAGAAGCGTGGCGGCGGCGGCGATGCGGACGTCGGGGGGAAGGGAACGGTCGGTGAGGGCCGCGGCGACGTCGCCCGCCGGCGCGGCCGACGGCAGCTGCTCCACCACCTTCAAGCTCACGAGCGTCTCCGCGGCTTGACGCCCCTCGTGCCGGGCAAGGACCCCGGCGGCAAGCTTCCCGCCCCAGTCGGCGAGCGTCGTGCCGGGCGTGAGACGCTTGCCCGCCTGGCCGAGGCCGTCGAAGAAGGCAGCGAACGACCGCGTCTGTGCGCCGGCATCGTCGCCCGAGGCGTCGCGCGTCAGGGTCAGGGCCACCGCCTCGGCGATCCGCTCATCGGGGCAGAGCCGGGCGACGCCCGACGAGGCGCGCTCGAGGAGCGTGCCGCCGGACCGCGCCATCACGAACGCCTGCCACGCCGCCTCGGCGTCGGGCACCGCCAGCAGCACGTCGATGAGCCGCTCGCGGTCGCCGGGGAGGAAATGCCATGTGGCGAGGTCCGCTGGGGCCACGGCACGCCCGCCGGCGGGAGAGCGGAGATGGTTGCGCATGGCGATGCGGAGGGCGTGGACGAGCTGAACGTCGGCGGCGTCGGTGGCGCGGAGGGCTTCGATCAACGGAGCAAAGGTGGCTCGCGACGGATGGCTGCCGAGGGCCTCGGCGGCGGCCCGCCGGACAATCGCGTCGTCATCGGTGAGCATCCGCGTCACCGTATTCGCCCGCTCGCCGTCGAAGCCCGGCCACCCGGCCGCGGCGTCGAGAGCCTTGACGAGGTGGACCCTCACCATCCGCTCCGGATCCTGCGAGAGCTGCTCGATGGAGCTTGAATCGAGCCGGTCGAGCCGGGCGAGGATCCATGCCGCGAGGGCCCGAGCGGTCGAGGGTGCTGTGGCGTCGGAGGCGAGCAGGAGGCAGTCGCGGGGGACGCGCTCGTCGGTCACACCGAGTGCCAAGAGTTGTTCGAAGGCGAGCCGACGGACGGTCTGGTTGGCATGGCCGAGGAGCGTGCAGAGCTTGTCAGCCGGGGCCGAGGTGAGGTCGAAGGGGAGGAGTGACCCGGTGTCGTCGGGCCGCGGCCCCTTGTCGG
Source organism: Pirellulales bacterium (assembly GCA_040397545.1). Taxonomy (GTDB): domain Bacteria; phylum Planctomycetota; class Planctomycetia; order Pirellulales; family UBA1268; genus QWOP01. The sequence continues at coordinate 46,543 of JBBAVV010000030.1, read as the reverse complement.
TGCCATCCCCCTTCCACACCACCCGCCAGATCCGGCCCCGTTCCCGATCGCGGCGCGGATGGAGGAGATCGACTTCGTAGTGGCCGATGATGCAGTTGTAGAAGTCGGCGACATAGAGGGCACCGTCGGGGCCTGTCTGGAGATCGACCGGGCGGAACCACCAATCGTCACAGACGAGAAAATCCTCCGGGGCCTCGACCCACGGTGACGATCCCTTCCACTGGAGCCGGTCACGGTGAATGGTGTTGGTGATCACGTTGCCGACAAACAGGTTCCCCTGATACTCGGCGGGGAAGCCCGCGGCATCGTCGTAGACAAGCGCCCCAGCGATCCCGGTGGAGCCATGATCGTGGCCGGTCATCGGCGGCGCGTAGCCGAGGCCGTCGTGCGGCTTGCCGAAGCTCTCGTAATTCGCTCCGCGCAACAGCATCGTCACCGGCCGGGAGTGGCAATCGGCGGAGAACTGGTTGCCGAGGGAATCGAAGCACATCCCGAACGGGTTCACCTGCCCCCAGGTGACCTGCTCGATCGCCGAGCCGTCGGGCTTGAAGCGGTAGGTGTTCCCCGACTGCATCGTGAGAACGACCTCTCCCGCACCCTTGAGCTTGATTTTCGAATCGTTGCGAAAGCCGTGGCAGGCATACACCCAGCCATCGGGGCCCAAGCGGAACGAGTTCTGATCGCCGTGGGTGTCGACGAAGTCGAACGGGCCGTAGAGGATCTCGCGCGTGTCGGCCTTTCCGTCGCCGTCGGTGTCGGAGAGCTTCCAGATGTTGGGGATCGACCAGACGATCGCCTCGTCGCCAAGTCCAAGGGGAAGGACGCCGATCGGGATGTTGAGATCTTCGGCGAAGCGCATGGCCTTCCGAGCCCGGCCATCGGGGCCGAAATCGGAGAGGACCGTCAGACCGTCGCGGTGCGGAGCGCCCTCCTTCGGCGCGAACGGATACTCGATCGAATGGGTGACCCAGAGCCGACCGCGCGCATCAAAGGCGAGGTTCATCGGCTTCTGGATCTCCGGCTCGGCGGCCACCAGCTCAATCGAAAATCCCTCCGGCAGCCGAAACTTTTTCAATTCCTCCTCCGGCGACATCGCCTCGGTGGGGGCGACCGGCGGGCTCGCGGGAGCGGGAAACGGCAGGAGTGTCGCAACCACCGCGAGCAGAGGCCCGACACCCATGACGACTCTGGAGACGCGGGCAGAAAGCGACGTCATGATGACTCCCAAAGCGATGGCGCGGGGAAGAGCCAACCGCAGCCCTCCCGCCGGACGAAAGAGTATGGCTCGGGCCGATATCGACCGGCAACGCCGACCAGCAGGCTGCGGAAAAAGTTCCGGCCGCTCGATGCGGCGGCCAAGTGGACCAAGGCCATGGAGGTTTTTGGCCACGGACAGTCAGATGACGCTGTAAACCGCGGATCAGGAGAGCTTCCCGCGGGCGTCTACGGGGAGCACCTGGAGGCTCCCGTCGGCCTCCCACCACCAGGCGCTGTCGTGGAGGTTCACGACCGGGCAGACATGGTTGGGGATCACGGTCACGCGCTCTCCCACGCGCGGCCTCGTGTGGCAGCGGCTGACGTCGACCTGGGCATGCTCCTCGGTCAGCTTGCCGATCAAGGCCTCGGGGTATTCGACGATCAGGCCATGGCCGGAATCGGGGGCGGGGCCGCAGCGGTCCATCGTCAGCGTCTTCGAGCCGCCGTCGAGGATCACCTGGTCGCTGACGGCATCACTGACGACCGTGCAGACGACGCTCGCCGCGCAGTCGTCGAGGGAGCCGAAGCCGCCGCGGACGATGTTGAGATCGTTGTAAACACAGGTGCCGGGGCGGATCTCGGTGCCGCCACGGACGAGATGCGATTGGTAGGCCGTCGGCGTCGAGCCCCCCGACACGATTCCCCGGCAGAGGCCCTGCGCGTCGAAGCAGCTGATCGCCTCCTCGAGTTTCGCAGCCACCAGGCCGAGGGGAGCGGCCTGAACGTCGGGGAGCACGGTGACATGCCCCGGGTAATAAAAGATCCCGTCGAGCCGGAGGCCGGGGGAGCGATCGACAGCCGCGGCCAAGCCCACGAGCCGCTCGGCCGTGGGGACGCCGGTCCGCCCCGATCCAACATCGAGATCGACGAGGATCCCGATTGTCGTTCCCGCTTCCCGGGCCGCGGCGGAGAGGGCGGCGACCGCCTCGGGGCTGTCGACGGCGACGCGAATCGTGGCGGTGCGGGCCAGCGCCGCGAGGCGCACCGTCCGCGCCGGATCGACAGCCGGATAGGCGATGAGGATGTCGGGCTCGCGGTCGGCGAACGCGCGGGCGAGGATCTCCGCCTCCCCGACCTTCGCCACCGTCAGCCCGACGGCGCCGGCCGCGAGTTGGAGGCCGGCGATGGCGACGCTCTTGTGGGTCTTCGTGTGGGGGCGGTTGGCGATGCCGACGGCCTTCGTATAGGCCGCCATCCGCGCGATGTTCCGCCGCACCTTCGTGGCATCGAGGACGAGGGCGGGCGTGGGGATCGTGTCGATCGAATGTCCGCGTGCTGCGCCTGGCATTTGTGTATCCCTCCGAAGATCATGCCCCGTTCGATGCTACCGCAGGTGGCCGGGCGGGGGCAGATGGGTGTACGCTTGTGTCCTCGCCGGGGGCCGCTTCCGCACCACCGCCGAATGCCGTGTCGGCTGAGAAGGGGCGATCACAGCGTGCTCTCAATGGGGGGGCAAATACCTCATGTTTGCCGAGTCCCTCCGCGAGCCGTAAGCTGACAGCATCGACTCAAAAGGTCATGTGAGCTACGCACGCACCGCCGAGGGACTCACCATGTTCTCGACATCAATCTCTGTGACCCGGGCTGCAGTGATCCTTCTCACGTTGACGGTGCCCGGCCAGTCCCTCGTGTTCGCCGAAGCGTTTCGGATCATTCACGCCTTCGACAACGCGTCGGGTGCGGCTGTCCCATTCAGCTCTATCATCAAGCAGGATGGGTGGTTGTACGGTACCACCGCGGTCACGAACTATGGATCATCAAAGACCTATCCCCCCGAACTTCGGGTCGATGGAGGAGCGGTTTTCAAGCTGCGGCCGGACGGAACTGGATTCCAGGTCATCAAGCAGTTCGCGACTTCCGAACCGACGTCAGGGTACGGGCCTTTCCAGGGGTTGACGGTCGCGGGCGACGCTCTCGTGGGAACTCTCATGTACGCCGGTTCCAACAGCAGGGGCACGCTCTATTCGGTCGGCATGGACGGGAGCAATTTCCGAGTGCTCCATGACTTCGGAGGTACTGGCGACGGGACTCACGCCTACGCCGCTCCGATCCTGGTAGGGTCTGTGCTCTACGGACTGACTGCCTTTGGAGGGGCGAACCCCGGTGGCGGTGAAGGTGCATTTCTGGGGGCTGGCGTCCTTTATTCCTACAACCTGCCCACGAGTACATACCGCGTCGAGAGAGATTTCAGTTCACCCGGGGCGACCGCCTTTGGCACCCTCACACAGGTTGGAGACTGGTTGTATGGGATGGTGTCGGACCACCGGAACCCGGCGGAGCACGGGCAGGTGTTTCGCTACCGCCCGTCGGATCAGGCCTACGATGTCATTCATGAGTTCACCGGTGGACAAGGGGGGGGTTATCCGTACGATTCACTCGTGTTTGATGGCGGACATTACCTGTACGGCACAACCTTGGGGTATTACCCTTTTTTGCCGCTCTCTCCCTCGGAAATTGCGGCGATTCAGGACGAGGGGGTGATCTTTCGTATCGATCTTGGCAGGGCCCCCTCGGACCCGCTCCAGTACCAAGTGCTCCATGACTTTTCTCTGGCTACCGGAGACGGGGCGAAGCCCAACAGCAGCATGCTCGTCGCGCCCGACGGCTTTCTTTATGGCATTTCCCATGGCAGCGAGAGTTTTGGGGGAACTTTTAACGGTGTGCGCTACGGAACAGAATTCGGTACGTTCTACCGTCTTCATCCGGATGGATCGGACTTCTCCGTGCTCCACACCTTCGACTCGGTCGAAAATGGCTTCACACCCATGCGTGGTCTGGTGTGGGATAACGGGACGATCTACGGGACGACCGCCGAGGGAGGCACCAGCATCAACCTGGGCAGTGGACTGACCTCGCGAGGGAGCGGAACGGTGTGGAGTTATGAGGTCTATCCGGTCCCCGAGCCCTCGACACTTTTGATTCTGGCTGGTGGCGGTATGATGGTATGGCTTTTCAGGCCGCGTTGCTCCGAACGAATCTGCTGACCATTCTTGCTCTCAATATTTGCATGACAAATACCACCCCTGCGATCACCGGCATCCTCGTCCCCCACATGGTGCCGCTCGACGTCAAGGGGCGGATCGACGAGGAGGAGCTGTTCCGGTACGTGCAGTGGCTCGTTGACCGGGGGGTCCATGGCCTCTATCCCAACGGCTCGACCGGCGAATTCCTCCGCTTCACCGTCGAGGAGCGGCGGAAGATCGTCCAGATCGTCTGCAAGGCGGCCGCGGGACGGGTGCCTGTCGTTGCCGGCGCGGCGGAGGGGACGGCCGCCGAGACGATCCGGGCCTGCGAGCACTGCCTCGAGGCCGGAGCTCGCGCGGTGGCCGTCGTCGCCCCCTACTACTACCGCCTTTCCGCGGAGAGCGTCGAAGCCTATTTCCGCGAGATCGGGGCCCACAGTCCGATCGACGTCACGCTCTACCACATCCCGATGCTCGCCTCGCCGATCGAGATCCCGGTCGTCCGTCGGCTCGCGGAAGAGTTTCCGCGGATCATCGGCATCAAGGATTCCAGCGGCGACATCTCCCACATGCAGCGGTTGATGGCCGCGGTCCGCCCGGTGCGGCCCGGCTTTTCATTCCTCACCGGCTGGGATCCGGCACTCACTTCGATGCTCTTGGTCGGCTGCAGCGGCGCCACCGTCGCCACCAGCGGGATCCTGCCCGAGCTGACACGCGCGGTCTACGATCTGGCGATGGCCGGAGACGTGAAGGGGGCGATGCGACTCCAGCCGCGGATCATCGAGCTGTTCGACATGGCGATGCAGGGGGCCGATTTCCCGGAGGGCTACCGGGTGGCGGCATCGTGCCGCGGATTCCGCATGGGGCCCTCCAGACATCCGGCCTCGGCGAAGCAACTCACCGATCGGGCGGCGCTCGGGGAGCGACTCACGGCGCTCCTCGAAACCTTGGGGATGAACCGGGCCCGTCCCGGCGAGGCGGTCGTGCCGGTGGCGTGAAGCCCACGCCCTTCAACGCTTGGCGGCGAGTATTCCCTCGAGACGGTTGCCGGCGGCCCGGCAGGCGAGGATCTGCAGGGTTTTCTCGACGATCTGGGCGCCGGCCTCGACGGGGGGAAGGCCGACGGAATAGATGTTCGAGATCACCGTCACCTCATGGCGGATGTCGACGTTGCCGCTGGCCAGCGCCGCATCGCTGCGCTGTTCGGCCGGCACCCGGTAGACGAGATAAGCCGACAGGCTGCGCGACGCGAGGGCATCACCGCCGGGCCGCTCGCCGATCAGATGGATGACGAGATCGGCCCCGAGGAGCTCCCCCACCGGCTCGGCGAGCTTCACCCGGCCGTGGCGCGCCACCAGCGGTACGCCAACGCCGATCCCCCTGGCGGAGAGCCCTTCGAGGAGGACAGGAAGGAGATCGGGGAGGTTGTGATGAACGGCCGCCGCCGACAGGCCGTCGGAGATCAGGATCTGTACCGCGAACGGCTCGACGGCGAGGCTCGCGAGGGCCGCGGCGGTCGGGCGGGTGCCGAGGGCGGGTGAGGCAAGGTGGGCCTCGTGCGTGGCCGCCTCGGTGGCGATTTCGCGGACGGCGTGAAGCGCCCGCAGGCGGTCGACGTCGAGGGGGAGATGGACAGCGCCCCGCCCCACCGCCTGATGGTAGCGGACGCGGCGGGAGACGGCGTCGGCGGGGCGCGGACCGGCGTTTTCGAAGCCGTGGAGCGCCGGCGTTGCCGCCACGAGCTCCTCGAACTCCTCAGAGGATTCGCAGAATCGCTCCGGCCGCCCCCACTCCGGGCCGCGGACGACCGCGCCGGCTGAGTCGCGGGCGAGAATCCCGCGGCTGAGGCACCAGGCGAGGAACTCTCCGGCAGGCTCGCGGCCGTGGATCTCGCGGAGCGTCTGGTTGTCGTGGGCGCTGGTGTCGAAGTAAGCGAGCATCCGATCGGTGTTGAGGGCGACATCCATGAAGTAGGTGGCGCCGGCGGCGGCGAGGAGCTCGGTCGTCGCCTGCTGACCCTCGAGGCCGCTGCCGGCATGGAGGGTGTAGCAGCTGCCGATTCCCATCGGCAGGCCGAGGAGCTTGGCGAGGAACAGGTCCTGGAGGCTCGCCACGAGGAGCTCGAAGTTGTCGGCGTGGGTCTCCGGGCCGATGAAGCCGGTGACGTTGTTGATCATGAAGGGGTCGTAGCGCCGCGCCAGGCCGTAGCAGAGGGCCTCGGTCGTCGTCATGTCGATCCCGTCATGGCGACCGTAGGAGAGCTCGCTCCCCTGGCCGGTCTCGAAGTACATGAACTGCGCTGCCGAATCCTTGAGCGGTCCGTGCGCGCGCATCGCCTCCCAGCCGCGGTCGAGGAGCGCGACGGTGACGTCGAATTCGGCCGTCAGCGTCGCCTCGGTGCCGGCGAGGCTTTGAAAAAGGATCTCGACAGGTGCGCCCCCCTCGAGCGCCGCCAGCTGCGTCTTGATGTGCGAGAGGACGCAGATCTGTGTCGGCGCGCCGGCCCGGCGGCGGATGCCGTCGAGGAGCCGGAGGACGGCCGACACGTTGGCGACGGTGTCGACTGCCGGGTTGACACCGATGAGCGCGTCGCCGGCGGCCATCGACAGGCCCCACCACGTCAGGAGCGTGATCCCGCGTGGGTCGTCGGTGGGGTGGTTGGGCTGGAGACGCGAGGAGAGCGTGCCGCGGGCCCCGAGAAGCGTGCGGGCCCGGGTCGGATGGACGATCCGTCGGGCGACGAGGATGAGCTCGTGGATGTCGCAGAGCTTGGCGACCGCGGCGGCGGTGACGCCGGTCAGCCCGCGCCCCAGCCGGAGGGCCTCCTCCCCCGATCCGGCCAAGAGCCGGTCCTTCAGCCCCCCGATCGTGAGCCCGGCGATCTCACCGTAAACATCCGCATCGATGTCGTAGTTGACGCGCATCACGTCGTCGACGCGACCGTCGGCGCCGCACAGGGGGCGCTGGTGGAGATGGTCGATCGTGAGCCCGGCGAGGATCGAGCGGGCCGCCTCGCGCTCGGTCTCGGTGGCGGCCGCCAGCCCGGCGTGCCGGTCCCCTGCCTTGGGGAAGTCGGCGGCGCCGAGGAGCCTCTTGAGCCCGACAAACCGGATCGGCCCCTCGGGGCCTTCGCCGGCATAGGTCTCGTCGGGCCGCACCGGCGGCACGGCGATCGCGGAGAGCGGGTTCAGTTTGGCGGCCATCTCCCCACGATACCGTCAGCCCGCGCCGGCGTCTGCGGGGCCACGTCCGACCGGCCGCGGCAACGTTCGCCGGCCGTCGTAGAATGGGGCGATTCCACCCCAGGTGCCCACCATGCCCCGTGCTGCCGTGCTTGTTTCGCTGGCCTTGATCGGCGTCTCCCTCGCCCTCTCCGCCTGGCTCTACACAAGTCTCCCTGACGTCATCCCCACCCACTGGAATATCCGCGGCGAGGCCGACGGCTTCGGGCCGAAGGAGGTGGCGGCCTGGCTTCTCCCGGTGATCGCCCTCGCGTTGCTCGGCTTCATGTGCCTGATCCCCTGGCTCTCGCCGCAGGGATTCCAGGTCGATGTTCATGGGCGCGCCTTCAGCGTCCTCCTGGTGGCGCTGACGTCGCTGATGGTCTTCATCCATCTCCTCTCGCTCGCGGCGGCGCTGCGCCCTGGGCTCGAGGTTGGCCGGGCGATGGTGGCCGGCGTGATGTTTTTTCTCGGGGCCGTCGGGACGACCTTCAGGGGGATCAAACGCAATTTCTTCATCGGCATCCGCGTTCCCTGGACGATCGCTTCGGAGCGAGTGTGGGACGACACCCACGCCCTCGCGGCGCGGATCTGGGTTGTCGGTGGCTTTCTCGGCGCGGTGTTTGCCGCCCTCGGGCAGACGCTGCCAGCGCTGATCCTCGTCGTGCCGATGGCGCTGGTGCCGATTGTCTATTCGTTCGTCCGCTCCAAGCAGCTCGAGCGGCTCGGGCAACTGTGACACCCGTGTCAGCGGACTTCAGCCCTCGAGGCCGTGGAACGACACTGGCACGACGCCGTCGCGCTCCCTTCCCAGGGAGACCCAGCGGGCGGCGGGGAGATCGAGCTCGTCAACGATCACGAGCTCGACGGCCAATCCTCCCCACCGGGTGGCGCACTGGCCGAGGGCCTGGCCGCAGTTGGTGTCGAGGAGCAGCACCAGCGGCCTGTCGGCGCGCCAAGGGAGCGATTCGAGGACAGCTGCGAGCCGGCGGCCGAAGGCACGCACGGCGTCGGCGGTCGGCGCGAGGCCCCTGACGCGCACCGCCGCGCCGACCCCCGAGCGCCGGGCCAGGCCGAGGGCCGCGGCGACGGCGGCGTCGTTGCTGGCCGGCTCGAGCGTGGCAACGATCGGCAGGTCGGTGAGGGGGAGGAGCCGCGGGGCGGGGAGATGGATGCTCGCCCCCGAGATCCGCGTGGCATGGCGGAGCAGCCCGGCGACGGTCGCCCGGCCGCCCCCCTCGGGCACCTCCTCGCGCCAGTGCCGGCTCCAGGTGGGATGAACGAGGAGCCGGCGGGCGAGATCGACGCCGAGATCGCCGTACGCGCTCGTGCCGGGAAGCTCCTCCCCCCGCGCCGCGGCGTAGACCAGCTCTCCGACGCCGCCGGAGAGCGTCACGATCCGGTCGGGGCCTGTGGCGATCGCCCCCGGCAGAAAGGGTATTTGGAGATGGCCGAGCGTCGTCGGGTCGTCGGCGTCGACCGCCGCGCCGGCCACGGCCCGGTCAAGGAGGGCCAGATACCAATCGAGGACTCGCTCGAGATCGGCGGCCGGCAGATCGTCGCCGGGAGCGGCGCGGATGCCGAGGGCGGCGAACAGGGCGCGGGCCTGACGGGAGAGGGCCTCGATCCGACGCGATCCCGCCACGAAGCGCACGTGCCGCGCACCGACGAACAGGCAGCCGGTGGCGAGCGCGGTACCATCGATCCCACAGGCAAGGTTCGTCGTGCCGCCACCGATGTCGAGATGGATGAAGGTCCTCCGCGGATGCCGTCGGGAGAGCGCCGCACAGCTCCCCTGGAAAGCGAGCCACGATTCGAGGCAGGGGTCGTCGGCCGTGGCGATGAGCGTCGTCCCCAGCCGGGCGCGGATCGCGGCCACCAAGCCCGTGGCGTTTTCTCTCCGGGCGGTGAGGCCGGTGAGGAGCGCTCCCCCGCCGCCGATGTCGGTCGTGCCCGGGATCACCCCGGCGCGGTTGAGCCAGTCGTCGACGAGCCGGAGCGTGGCGGCGAGATCGAGCACGTCGCCATCGAGCGGCGTGAACACGAGCGGCGAGCGGTAGGTCTCGCGGATCACGGTCAGCTCCATCCGCCCGGTGACAGCGTTGCGACGGACCGTCGCCTCGGCGGCCAGCGCGCTCGATGTCGTCGTTCCGAAGTCGAGGCCGACGAGGGTGGTTGTGGCAGCCATCACGCCTGCGGCCCGGCGAGGGTGTCGAGGTGGGGTGGGCCGGGGAAATGACGCCGTTTGTGGAGGAACCACCAAGCGACAAGGACCAGCGCAAAGCCGGGCACGATCCACAGGGCTACCCCGTTTGGCGGCTGAATCCCGATGACAAACAGCGCCACGCCGCCGAGGAGACACAGGCATGCCAGCGGGCGGTAGGCGGCTCCCAGTGACCATGGCCCCATCCGTGTCCAGGTGCGGCCGTGGGTGAGGAGCCCAGAGAGCGTCGGCATCAGGTAGGAGACATAGAGGAGGATCACGCACACCGCCGTGATCGTCAGGTAGGGGACGAGCACCGTGAACCCCACCGCCAGGGCGGCGACGACCCAGATGGCGACATTCGGCGTGCGATGCACCGGGCTGACGCGCCGCAGCAGCGGCGACCAAGGGAGGCCGCCGTCGCGGGCGAAGGCGAAGAGCATCCGGGAGCCGCTGGTGACGGTTGCCAGCCCGCAGCAGAATTGGGCTGCGGCGATGCCGACGAGGAGGAGGAGCCGCAGCGGCCCGGGGAGGACGTGGGCCATCGTCCAGAAGAAGGCGTTGCCCCCTTCGGCGGCAGCGGCGTCAAGGTCGGGAATCGCCATCACCAAGCTCGCAAGCATCACCCAGCCGGCCAGTGCCGAGACGATGACGGCGCGGAGGATCGCGCGCGGCACCTCAATCGCTGCGCCGACGGTCTCCTCGGCGGCATGGGCCGAAGCGTCGAAGCCGGTGATCGTGTAGGCGGGGAGGAGGAGGCCGAGAGCGAACGCCCAGCCCGGGCTGTCCGTCGCCGGCCAGACCGGTGCCCCGGCCGGTACGCCGGTGAAGTTTCTGATCTCGATCAATCGACCGGGATCGAGCGCGGGGGCGAAGGCGAGGAGGGCAACGGTCAGCCCGGCGGCGACCAAGAGAATGAGCCAGCCGCTGGCGTCGGTGATCCTCGTCGTCGTGCGGATGCCGGTGTGGTTGAGGGCGGCCTGCACGAAGGTGAGGAGAGCCACGGCGATGAACTGGACAAGGAGAGGGGCGAAGCGGTCTGAGCCGGGGTGAAACACCTCGTAGGCCGGCGCCGACTCGACAAGTGCCGAGAGAGTCTTTCCGGAGGCCTCGGGGGACCACCCCAGAACCGGGGCGAAGGCTCCGAAACAGAACTGGACCGTGGCGACGTTGATGGCGGCGAGGACGGTGATGATGCCGGCGAGGTTGAACCAGGCGGTGGCCCAGCCCCAGCCGCGGCCCCCAAGAATTGCCCCCCAGTGGTAGAGGCCGCCGGCGGTGGGAAAGGCGGAGGCGACCTGGGCCATCGTGGCGGCGAAGGCGAGGGCGACGAGGCTCACCAGCGGCCAGCCGAGGCCAACGCTCGCGCCGCCGGCCGCCCCCAGCCCGATCGGGAACGACGTGATCCCGCCGGCGAGGATGCAGATGATCGACAGCGAGATGCAGTAATTGGAGAAGCCCCCCATCCGCCGCTCGAGCTCCTGGGTGTAGCCCATCGCCGCGAGCGTGCGGACGTCGTCGTCGATGTCGGGGGCGGGGGGCATGAGGGGGCTGCCGCGGGAAAGAGGCCCGGTCGGGGGAACAGGCCCGGCGGGGGGAGAGAAGGTCGCCCCGTTGACCGGAGCGAGCAGGATACTCTGGCGGGCTGTCGCCGACGGGACGACGAGCCGATAATCGGTTCCCGTTCGACCCGCTCCCGATCCCGACGCTCGTTGCCCCCCGGCTCCCCCGGGCCCCGAAGAGACCCCGGTATGGAATCCCCCTCGGCCCCCTCCTCCCGTTCCGCGACGGCCGACGCGAGCTTGGTGGTGATCGCGGTCGTCGTCGCCGGCGCGGCGATCACCCATCTCGGCCCGGTGCTCCAGCCGTTTCTCGTGGCCCTGTTCCTCTTCTATGCCACCCGTTTCGGCGTCAAGACCCTCTCGGGGCTGGGGATGCGGCCACTGACGGCCTATGCGACGCTCGTCGGCATCATCCTCATCGCCTCGGTGCTCCTGGCGCAGTTCGTCTACCGGGAGGCGGTGTCGTTCCGGGGGAGTTGGCCCCGCTACGAGGATCGGATCGGCGACATCATCACCCGCTGGAGCGGCCCTCTCGGCGGGGCGGCGGCCGTTGCGGAGAACGCGCCGGCCCCCGATGCCGTGGCTGAGCCGGTGGTAGCGAGGACGTCGCTTTCAGACCTGTTCCGAATCTCGAGCCGCGACGTCCTCAACTTCGTCTTCGCCAAGGGGATCGATGCGGCGGAATTGATTGTCCTCGTCTTTTGCTACCTCGTATTTCTGTTCCTTGGCAGCCGGAAGTTCGAGGCCCGGGTGCAGCGGGCGTTCCCCGGCGAACGCGGTGCGCGGATCCTCGCCGTCGGCGAGGGGATCTCCGAGTCGATGGAGCAGTTCATGATGGTGAAAACCGTGATCGGCGTCGGCATGGGCCTTTCGGCCGGGGGCATCATGTGGCTCTTTGGCCTCGATCACTGGCCGCTGTGGGCCTTTCTCTTCTTCGCCGCCAACTACATCACGTCGATCGGGAGCTGGGCGGCGTGTGTCCCGCCGATCCTCATGGCCGCGCTCGATCTGGGGGCGGTGCCGGCGACGATCCTCGCCGTCTTGATCGTCGTCAACAGGGTGTTTTGGATCGACTTCCTCGAGCTCAAGCTCTCCGGCAAGCGGCTCAACCTCGATCCCACGCTCCTCTTCCTCTGGCTCTCCTACTGGGGCTGGGCTTGGGGGATTCTCGGGCTGATCCTCGCCTACCCGATGATGGCCGCGGTGAAGATCTCACTCCGCCACCTCGGCGACGCCCACGGCTGGGCCGAGATGCTCTCCGACGAGTGATGCCGGCCCCCCGGCGCCTCACTCGAGCGGCAGCCCGGCCGCTTCGGTAAAGCGATCGAAGAGCGACTCCATCGCGACTTCGTGGACGACATGCACGAGCGTCGCCGGCGACGTCACTTCGAGCGCCCTCTCGAAATCGGAGTCGGTGCAGGCAACGGGGCTCGCAGCGAGGGAGTCGGCGACGACGAGGACCGCGCGCTCGCGCGCGGGGAGCCGGGTCTGGTCGCCGGCGAGATCGGCAAACGTAGCCTCGTCGGCGCCGAGATCCCGCAGTCGGCTCTCGGCCAGCCCCAGCGCGTACCAGGCCCGGTTGCGCCGGGCGACGGTCCAGGCGATCCGTGCTCGCTCCCCCGGCTCCAGCCCCGGCGCCGAGGCGGTCAATCCGAAAGCCTTCACCATCCGCGGGCCGGCGACGGGAAAATGGGCGAGCAGACGCATCCACAGTGGGATCGCCCCCGCGGGGGCGAGATCCCCGAGGACCTCTCGGGCCGTTGCCTCGTCGACCGGCGGAAGTCGAGCGCTCCGCGTGCGGGCAGCGGCGCGGCCGGCGGCGATCTCCTGCGCCGTGGGGAGCGGGGCGGGGGCACGGGTGGCGGCGAGCCCCTCCGCGCCGGACTCCACCCCGAGCACGGCCACCGCCGATGGCAGGGCCAGATATGGCGCGGAGGTCGGTGTCAGGTAGGAGTGGGCTCCGCCGGCTCCGGTCTGGGCCCAGCCGGAATTGCCGCCGTTCCCCGCCTGGGGAACACCGATCCCTTCTTTCCAGCGGTTGATGGCATTGTTTCCCGCGACTGACAGGCTCATCTCGATGACCTCTTTCGGCGTGAAGGGCCCGAGGCAGGCGGCGACGTCGGCGTCGGTGAGGCTGCCGGGAGCGAGCGTCAGCTTGCGGGCGAAGGCGAAGGCGGCCTGTTCGTTCTCCGGGAATCCGCTCCAGTCGGTGTCGAGCCGAGCGAGATCGTCGTCGCTCATCCCCACGGCAAGGAGCTTCGATTCCTGGTGCCCGAGGCAGTATTGGCAGTTGTTGACCCGCGACGCGATCCAGAAGAGCCGGGTCTTGAAGCCGTAGTCGAGGGTCACGGCCGGGTCGGGCTCGATGATCACCTTCGGCGGCGGGGCCCCGGGGCGCTTCGGCGCTGTCCCGCCAAATCCCAGATAACCGCGGAGCTCCGTGCCGGGCAGGTAGAGGGCCCGGAGACGGTTCTCGTAGGAGAGGGCCGTGGCATCGTCCGCGGCGGCTGCCTTCTCGGCCTCGGTCGGATCGGGGAGGGGAATCCGTTCGTGCCGCGTCTTCATCTCCTCGAGCATCCGCTTCATCGCCGGCCGGGTGACGGGCGTGGAGCGCGGCGCTTCGTCGTCGGCGTGGGTGTCGGAGGCGACAGAAAGGCCGGCAAGGCCGATGGCAGCCAGTCGGAGGAGGGTGCGCATGGAGAAATCTCCCGGGAGAAAAGGGGAAGGGGGCGTCAATCGCCCAGGGCGACGCTGATGTTCGGCTGGGTGGAGACGGAGTAGACGACCTTCTTCGTGCCGAGTGGCGCGGGCCCCTCGAGCGTGACGTCGAAGCGCGTGCTCGGGCCGAACGGTTTCCGCGCGTCGATCGTGAACGACGTCAGCTCTGCCCCGCGCAGCCATCGTTCGTCGGCGACATAGACCGGCGGCGTGCGCTTCCGCAGCGCCTCGCAGGAGACGCCGTCGCGCCACGCCGCGAGGGTCTCCTCGAGGATCGCTGTCGCTTTCTCCGGCTCGGCGACGTATTCCGGGCGCGCGGCGCACCCCGTTGCGAGCAGGCCCGCGACGAGGGCGTCGAAAAGCCCGGCGGAGCGGATCATCGACATGGCAGGGGGCCTTTCGTGGCACGAGAGACGGGGAATGAACGGGGAATCGGGCCGGCTCACTGTTCGAACGACGAGACGACCTCGCCACCGGCCATGCTGCCCACGCCCCGCCAGATGGCCAGATCGACGCCATCGGCGACGAACTTCGCCGAGCCGTCGCACATCCCGATCATCACCCCGCCGACGTGCGAGCTCTGCGCCGTGGTCATGATCCGCCCCGGTGGGAACATGCAGGAGCGCGTGTTGGGGAGGGCCGAGTGAAAGTAGATCGTCGTCGAGTGGTAGCCGTAGAGCCACGGGCCGCCGACGTCGCTGAAGCGCTGGAAGGAGATGTTCGTCGGATCGATCGCGTTGCACTGGGCGACCGCGTCGTCGGCGTTTGCCGGCGTGGTCTGGGGCCAGAAGGTGTCGGTCCGCCGGGTTGACAGGCCGTTGTTGAAATCCCCCACGTCGTGCTCGGAGATCGCCGCGGTCTTGCTCGTGCCGTCGAGGATGTCCTTCATCCGCACCTGGCTCTGGAGGAAGAACGGCCCGTTCGGCTGCGGCATGCCGAAGTTCGGGTCGGACGAGGCCGTCGGGGGATTGCCCCACAGAATCCCGGAGCCCTGGTTGAGCCGGTAGTTGCTCGCGGCATAGCTTCCGGGGAGGTAGGTGGCGGGATCAGAGGGGCAGACGAACGTCGGCACGCGCGTTGCCGCGGCGGCGGCGTGCGCCGGATCGTTCCAGGCCTTCGTCGGGTCGACGCGCTGGAAGGTGTTTGATTCCTCCATGAAGGGGAGGAGAAAGGTCTGGCCGGAGAGGCTCGTCGCGTTGCGGCCGGTCGGGAAGGAGCCCTTGGCAGAATGGTGGTTTTGGAGCGCCAGGCCGAGCTGACGGACATGGCTCGAGCACTGCGAGCGCCGCGCCGCCTCGCGCGACGATTGCACCGCCGGGAGGAGAAGGCCGACGAGGGTGCCGATGATGGCGATGACGACGAGGAGCTCGACGAGCGTGAAGGCCCGGGAGCGACGGAACACGGGGGTGGACATGGAAAAGCCTTTCTGGAGCGATGGGATGAGGGAATGGGATGCGGATCGGCGCGCCCAGGGAGCCTGCCGGTGGGTTGGTGCAGACCCCGATCCACCGGACCAGTCGCGCCGGGAGGAAAAGAGAACGAGAAGGGACAACGAGATAAGAAAAAGCGGGCGAGCGCCCGATCAGGGGAGCTGGGCCGGTTCGCCGCCGGCACGGGTGCCGAGGGCCCGCCAGACGTTGGCGTCGATGTCGGAGCCGACGCTCTGCACACTCCCGTCCATCATCGTCACGCCGACGCCGGCCGGGTGGTAACTGCGGCTGGTAAAGACGGTGTAGGTCGGAGACGTGATCGTGAGGCCGAGGCGCGAGCTCGTGAAATCGCAGTCGACGGTTTTCCCGTTGATCGTCATCGGGATCGCTGTGTTCGGCGGGAAGGTGTGGGAGATCCCCGAGTGGAGGATGATCCCGTTGACCCACTGCGTGTGGCCGATGTCGGCGGTGGCGGTGCCACCGAGGGCGATGACGTCGGCGGGCGTCGCCGGAATCGGGGCATTGAGGCTCGAGGGATTCTGGCCGTCCCGAATCACCGCCTGGTAGGCCTTCACCTCGGCGAAGCCAACCGACTTGCTCGTGCCGTCGACGAAGTCGGCCTGCCGCATTTGCATGTTGACCGCGAACGAGCCGTTGCCGGTCTGCTTCGACACCGGGTCGAACTGGAACCAAGTTCCGCAGCTGGCGCCGTAGTTGATCGGCTGATGGGTGATGCCGGGGACTGAGGTATTGGCGATGTCCTTGACCTCACTCGGGCAGATGAACGTCGGGATCCGCACCCCCGCCACCTGCTGCTGCTGGGTGAAGCTCCTCGAGAAGTCGATGAGATTGGCGACGTTTCCCTGTTCGATGAAAGGGAGGAGGTAGGCCTGAGCGGAGAAGCTGTCGGAGATCTGCGTGGAGCTGATCTGGCAGACCGGCGGATACCTCTTCTTCGCGCTCTCGTAATTGAGGAGCGCCAGTCCCATCTGCTTCATGTTGTTCTGGCAGCTGGAACGCCGGGCCGCCTCGCGGGCCGCCTGGACCGCCGGGAGGAGAAGGCCGACGAGGGTGCCGATGATGGCGATGACGACGAGGAGCTCGACGAGCGTGAAGGCCCGGGAGCGACGGAACACGGGGGTGGACATGGGATGGGTTCCTAGAAGCGGGATCGGGATGAAAAATTGGCAGGAACGGATCAAATGAAGTCAGACACCGACCGGAAGAATGAGGAGCCTCCCGATGGGGCTGGCGCGGCCAGGTGGCGCGGAGCCGTCGTCGGGAGCGGTGGCATCGAGGACATGCCGGTTTGTCCAAGCGAACCCGGAGCAATGGCCATCAACGGCTCCAGGGAGGAGCCGCGGCGTTCGTCACGGCGCAGCGTGGGAACGCCCGAGGGCACGAGCCGGGGACGACGGCAAGAAGGGGGTGCTCCATCACCGCCTGTCCTCACGGCAGCCAAAAGGCCTTGTGAAGGACCAGACGCGCAGGCGCCCACGCCGTCGTCAGCCGACCCTGGGGGGCCGCTCGGGGGGGCCGGAAACGGCCGGGATCAAGAGTGGCTCTTCAAGAGCGAGCCAGGCGCCGGCGGTCGAGGCTTCGACCGGGGCAAGACTGGAGAGAACCGCAGCCCGCTCGAGATCGGGGGGGCTGGTGGCCTCGCTCGGGGCGAGCGGGGCGACCGGGGCCCGGCCACAGGAAGGGCCATTGCAGGGCCGACGCCGGAGGGGCGGGGCCAGCTTGGCAGTGGCAGCGTCGTCCGCTTCCCCGCTCGTCACATCCGGGGAGGGGGCCGGCATGTCGTGGCCGACGAGCCAATCGCCGCAGCTGGCTTGGGCCGACTGGAGAGAGCCCAGCGCCATCAATGCGAGCACCACCACGATCCCACAGCAGCGGAGGAACCGCGTCTGAAGCCCGCAAACGCGGAGGAACCGCGTCTGAAGCCCGCAAACGCGGAGGAACCGCGTCTGAAGATGGTGAAACAGGCTCATGGCTTCGATACGCTGGTCGGGGACGGATGGATCGCAGCCAAGGGACGGCCCCCGCGGCCAAGCCGATTTCCACCCCTAATCGGATAATAGTCCGCGCTCCCCGGAAGAGTCAATCGTCCAGCGCCCCGTTTTGGTGAGACTTTTTTCGGCCGGCGTTTTTCTGCTCCGGCCCGATAGGCGCCCCGCTGCTGGACCAAGCCGGTGTCGCGGTAGCCCTGTTTGGTACGATCCGGCTTTGTCCCTGTGGGGCCGCGCCGCTTCCGGAGCGTGGGGGGAGATACGGCTGACAGCCGCGCGGGGAGCGTGAACATG
Source organism: Pirellulales bacterium (assembly GCA_040397545.1). GTDB lineage: Bacteria > Planctomycetota > Planctomycetia > Pirellulales > UBA1268 > QWOP01. Next base: position 28,886 of record JBBAVV010000030.1, on the reverse strand, counting down.
GTCGACATGCGCCAGGGCTACGAAAATCATCTTCCCCGCCGCGTCATCACCGGCCGCGGCGCCAGTGGCCGCTTGGCCGAGATCTGCCTGGGAAGAGGCTGGAACCGGGCGTTCCTCGTCAGCGATCGGGGGGTGGAATCAGCCGGACTCCTCACCATGGTGGCGGCCTCCCTGCGGGCGGCTGGCGTACTCGCCGGAGCGTCTGCCGACGTCACCCCCGAGCCACCGCTGGCTGATGTCGCGCGTCTGGCCGAACAAATCCGCGCGGCGGCCGTCGATGTCGTCATCGGACTCGGCGGCGGGAGCGTGATGGATGCCACCAAGGTGGCGGCGCTGGTGGCCCTGCGGGGGGGCGGGCCGAGCGATTACGTCGGCATCGGCCGTGCCGGCGGGCGGGGCCTCCCCACGATCCTCGTGCCGACGACGGCCGGCACCGGTTCGGAGGCGACGTTCGTGGCGATTCTCACCGACGCGGCCGCCGGCACGAAGGTGGGGGTCGTCGATCCGGCGCTCCTGGCCGACATCGCCATCGTCGATCCCGCCCTCACCGATTGCCTCCCGCCGGCGGTCACGGCCGCTGCCGGCATGGATGCGCTCGTCCATGCGATCGAGGCCTTCATCGCCCGCGTCGCCACGCCAATCGGCCGCGGCCTCGCCCTCGAGGCGGCCCGGCAAATCGGCCCGGCGCTCGAGAGAGTCTGCCGTGATCCAGGCGATAAGGAGGCCCGCGATCGGATGGCGATCGGATCGCATCTGGCCGGCATGGCCTTCGCCAATGCCTCATGCTGCGCCGTTCACGCCCTCGCGCTCCCCCTCGGCGGGCGCTTCCACATTCCTCACGGGGTGATCACCGGATGTTTTGCCGGGGAACTGATGCGGCACAACGCGCCGGCCTGTAGCGCCGAGTTCGCGGCGCTGGGAAGGGCGCTTGAGTGGGGGCCACTCGAGCCTCACGCCTTTGCCGAACGGCTCGATGCCACCGCCCGCGATATTGGCCTCCGTGCGGCGCTCGACCGGGTCGTCGTTCCCACGGCCGACATCGCCCCGATGGCCCGCGACGCTGCCGACAATCGCCGCCTCATCGATCCCAACCCCGTCGCCGTGACGGCGGCCGATGCCGAGCGGATCTATGCGGACGTCCTCAACGTCGCCGGGTGATTCGTCGGCCTTCAGAGCCACGACCCGATCCACGAGCTTCCCTCCACCGTCTGACGCGTCATCGATCATTGATCATGAAAATCTGCCCCCCGTTTTGGTTCGAGCCCGCCCCGTGGATCGATGGCGCCTGGCGGCAGGCGAGTCACCGCGGCGGCGACGGGTTCACTGTCCGCAATCCGGCCACCGGCGCTCTGCTCGCCGAGGTGGGGCGTGCCGACGCCGGGAGCGTCACGGCGGCGATCGAGGGGGCGGCCCGCGCCGGGCGTGGCTGGCGCGAGCTCCCTGCCGCCGCGCGCGGCGAGATTCTGAAGCGCACGGCGGCGGCGTTGGTTGCGCGGCGCGACGAGTTTGCCCGGCTCCTCACGGCCGAGCAGGGAAAGCCCTACCTCCAAGCCGCCGGCGAGGTCGACTACGCGGCGAGCTTCTTCCAGTGGTTTGGCGAGGAGGCGCGGCGCGTTCACGGGAGGATCGTCCCCCATCCGGAGCCGGGGAGAGAGTTCCTTGTCGAGCAGCGTCCGGCCGGTGTCGCCGGTTTGGTCACGCCGTGGAACTTTCCGCTGGCTCAAGGGGCGAAGAAGGTCGCCGCGGCGCTCGCCGCCGGATGCACGGCGGTCTGGAAGCCGGCCGAGGCGACGCCGATGGTGGCGCTCGCCCTGGCGCCGATCCTTGCCGAGGCGGGGCTGCCGGCGGGGGTGCTCCAGATCGTGCCGGGGAAGGGGAGCGTCGTCGGGCCGGTGCTCGCCGCGCACCCGCACGTGCGCGTCTTGAGCCTTACCGGGTCGACCGCGACCGGCAGCAGCCTGATGGCGGCCGCCGCGCCGGGGATCAAGCGGCTGTCGCTCGAGCTCGGGGGCAATGCCCCCTTCATCATCCTTCCCGACGCCGATCTGGGATTCGTCACCGATCAGCTCGTGCGCCTGAAGATGTTCGTCTCGGGGCAGGTGTGCGTGACGGCCAACCGGATCTTCGTCCCCGCCGACCGCGAAGCGGAGCTCATCGAGCGGCTCTCTGCCCTGATCGCGGGATTGAAGGTCGGCGATGGCCTTGCCGAAGGTGTCGATGCCGGGCCGCTGATCCACGCGGCGGCCAGCCGCGATGTCGGCAGCCGCGTCGCGGAGGCGGTGGCGGCCGGAGCGAAGATCGTGGCAGAGAACCGGAGCTTCGAGTCGACTCCGGGATTGTGTGTTGAAAACTTCTCGCCGCCGACGGTCGTGGCCGGCGTGACCGACTCGATGCGGCTGGCGCGCGAGGAGATCTTCGGGCCGGTGATCCCGCTGCTCTCCTACCGCACACTCCCCGAAGCGGTGGAGCGTGCCAATGCCACCCCCTACGGCCTGGCGGCCTACGTCTATGGCACCGATCTGGGGCGGCTCCGCGCAGTGGCCTCGGCGCTCGAGGCGGGGATTGTCGGCGTCAATGAATGGCGGCCGTTGAAAGCTGAAATCCCATTCGGCGGCGTGAAGCAGAGCGGGATCGGGGCCGAGGGGGGAGAGGAGGGGATCCGCGAGTTCCTCGAGACGCGCGTGATTTCCATCCCGAAGCCGGAGGTGGTGGAATGACGACGCGGCTGCGGTCGGAACAGTGGTGGAACGCCCCGGGCAATCCCGGCATGACGGCGCTCTATCTCGAGCGTTTTTTGAACTCGGGGCTGACCCCCGGCGAGCTCCAGGGGGGGCGGGCGGTGATCGGGATCGCCCAGTCGGCCAGCGACCTGACCCCCTGCAATCGGGTCCATCTGGAATCGGTCAAGCGGCTCTGCGACGGCGTCCGCGATGCCGGGGGGCTGCCGCTGGTCTTCCCGATGCACCCGATCCAGGAATCGGCCCGCCGGCCGACAGCCGCCCTCGACCGCAATCTCGCCTACCTTGGCCTCGTCGAGATCCTCCATGGCTATCCGCTCGACGGCGTGATCTTCACAACCGGCTGCGACAAGACGACGCCGGCGGCGCTGATGGCCGCGGTCACCTGCAATCTTCCGGCGCTGGTCTTCAATGGCGGGCCGATGCTCAACAGCTACCTCGATGGCGAGGTGGCCGGCGCCGGCACGATCATCTGGGAAGCGCGACGGCGGCTGGCCGCCGGGCAGATCGACGAAAAGAAGTTCATGGATCTCCTCGCCGCGTCGGCGCCGAGTGTCGGCCATTGCAACGTGATGGGGACGGCGCTGTCGATGAACTGCCTCGCCGAGGCGCTCGGGATGGCCCTCCCCGGCACGGCGCAGATCCCCGGCCCCTACCGCGAGCGTGGCCAGGCGGCGCATGCGGCCGGAAAAAGGATCGTGGCGATGGTGGCAGAGGACCTCCGGCCGGCGATGATCGTGACCCGCGCCGCGCTCCTCAATTGCATCCGCGTCAACACCGCCCTCGGCGGGAGCACGAATTGCCCCCCCCACATCATCGCCGTCGCCCGCCATGCCGGCATCGACCTCGATCTGCAGGACTGGGAGACCTTCGGCCATGCCTTGCCGCTCCTGGTTGACCTCCAGCCGGCCGGCGCGCATCTCGGAGAAGATTTCCACCGCGCCGGGGGACTGCCGACGGTGATGGCCGAGCTTCTCCGGCACGGCCTCCTCGATGGTGCGCCGCTGACGGTGAGCGGGAAGACGGTGGCGGAGAACGTCGCTGCGGCCCCGCTCCCCGACGGCCGCGTCATCCGCCCGGTCACGGAGCCGCTCCGCGAACAGGCCGGCTTCCTCGTCCTGTCAGGAAATCTGTTCGACGGGGCACTTCTGAAGACGAGCGTCATCAGCGCCGACTTCCGCCGCCGCTACCTTTCTGACCCGGGGGCCGCGGAGACGTTTGAAGGCCGGGCGGTCGTCTTCGACAGCCCCGAGGACTATCACGTCCGCATCGATGACGCTGCGCTTGCGATCGACGAGCGATCGCTGCTGGTCATCCGAGGCTGTGGGACGCTCGGCTTCCCCGGGAGTGGCGAGGTGGTCAACATGCTCCCCCCTGAAGCCCTCGTCCGCCGCGGCATCTCGGAGCTGCCGACTCTCGGCGACGGCCGGCAGAGCGGCACCGCCGCGAGCCCCTCGATTCTGAATGCCTCCCCCGAGGCGTTTGCCGGGGGCGGCCTGGCCCGGCTGCGGACCGGCGATCGGGTCCGCGTCGATCTGGCCGCGCGGCGCGTCGATGCGCTCGTGCCGGCGGCGGAGTGGGCCGCGCGCGACACCTCCGCTTGGGACACCGTCCCCCCCGGCGCCACCCCCTGGCAGCAGCTCTACCGCGACCATGTCGGGCAGCTCAACACCGGCGGCTGCCTCGACTTTGCCTGCACGTTCCGCGACGTCTGTCGCACCGTTCCCCGTCACAGTCATTGAGCCATCGCCATCCGGCGGGGCCTGCCTTGCTTCCTTCCGGAGGTGTCGTTGCCATGGCCAGTTGTCGTCTCCTCATGTGGCGCTTTGGCGTGCTGGTGCTGCTTGTGGTCGCGGCGATCCCCGTGGTCGCCGCGGAGCTCCCCCGGAGTGCGCCTGAAGCCCAAGGGGTGTCGTCGGTCGATCTCCTCGGCTTTGTCGAGGCCCTCGACGCCGCCGGCGACCCGGCCGTGGCCGATGGGATCCACAGCCTGATCCTCGTTCGGCATGGCGTTGTGATCGCCGAGGGGTGGTGGGCGCCGTACAAGCCCCAGCTGCGCCATCAGCTTTATTCCCTTTCCAAGAGCTTCACCTCGACGGCGGTGGGGATCGCGGCAGCGGAGGGGAAACTCGGCGTCGACGATTCCGTCATCGGATTTTTTCCGGGGGAAGCGCCGGCCGAGCCCTCCGGGAATCTCAAGGCGATGCGCGTCGCCGATCTGCTGCGGATGGCGACGGGGCACCAGTCGGAGCCGCCGCAGGGGGCAGGGGAGACGCGCGTCAAGCAGTTCCTCGGGTTCCCGGTGCCGTTCAAGCCGGGGACACACTTCCTCTACAACACCCCGGCAACCTACATGCAGTCGGCGATCGTCCAGAAAGCGACCGGTGAGAAGCTCCTCGACTATCTCGAGCCCCGGCTCTTCGCGCCGCTCGGGATCGAGGGGGCGACCTGGGAGGAGAGCCCGGAGGGGATCTCGGTCGGCGGCTACGGCCTCAGCCTTCGCACCGGCGACATCGCGAAGTTCGGTCAGCTTCTCCTTCAGAAGGGGGAATGGGAGGGGCGACAGCTGGTGCCAGAAGCGTGGGTCGAGGTGGCGACGGCCAGGCAGGTGGCCAACGGCAGCCGCCCCGAGAGCGATTGGGATCAGGGCTATGGCTACCAGTTCTGGCGCTGCCGGCATGGGGCCTACCGGGGGGATGGGGCCTTTGGGCAGTACTGTGTTGTCCTCCCCGAGGAGGATGCGGTGCTCGCCATCACCTCCGGCACGCGCGACATGCAGCGCGTCCTCGACATCGCCTGGGAGAAGCTTCTCCCGGCCTTCCGGAGCGTGCCGCTGCCGGCCGACGACGCAGCCGCAGAAAGGCTCGCCGCCAAGCTCGCCGCGCTCGAGGTGCCCCTGCCGGCGGCCGGCACGGGGCCTGCGGGGATCGCCGGGAAGGTGTTCACGTTCGGCGAGAATGGCGCGAAGCTCGAATCGGTGGCGATCGAGCCGGGGGCCGACGGCGACGCAGTCGTGTTCACGGCCGATGAAACGGAGCACCGTATCGAATGTGGCCGGGGGACGTGGCGGACGGGTGATGTGGCGTGGGCCGGCATGCCTCCACGTCCGGCGGCCGTGGCCGGTGGCTGGGAGGGAGACACGTTTACGCTGCGGATCTGTTTTGTCGAGACGCCCTTTGTGTCGACGGTGCGGCTGACGATGATGGACGACGACGTGCGGATGGTGTCGGAGGCGAATGTCGGCTTCGGTGCGGTCAAACAGCCGGAGCTCGTCGGGAAAGTTCGTCTGCCCAACAAGTGATCGACGTCCGCGGTGGCCGTCGGGTGTGTCGTCGCCTTGCTCCGAGGATCTGTTATGTCGCTCCCCCTCGTCCAGCGTGTGGGTTCCGGTGGCCATCCTCTCGAACCGCTGGGCGCCGCCGAGGTTGCCGCGGCGGTGGCGATCCTGAGGCGGGGGGGGAAGATCACCCCGACGACGCGATTCGTGTCGGTGAGCCTGCACGAGCCTGCCAAGGAGCTCGTCCATGCCTTCACGGGGACGAATCGCCCTCCCCGGAAGGCCTTCGCCGTGCTGTTCGACAATGCCAGCAACGCCTGCCATGAGGCGGTGGTGTCGATCGATGGCCACGAGGTGGAGTCGTGGCGCCACATTCCCGGCGTGCAGCCGACGATGACGGTGGACGAGCAGGTGGAATGCGAGGCGGCGGTGCTCGCCAGCGCCGAGTTTCGCGCTGCCCTCGTCCGACACACCGGGATCGATGACACGCGGCTGGTGATGGTCGACATCTGGAGCGCGGGCAACTACGGATCGGAGGAGGATCGCACCCGGCGACTTGCCCGCCCGCTCTGTTTTCTCCGGTCAGATCCGACGGAGAACGGCTACGCACGGCCGATCGAAGGAATCCGGCCGGTCGTCGATCTCAACACGATGAAGGTGATCCGCGTCGAGGAGCACGCTCAGTGGCCGCTGCCACCCGGCGCGTGCAACTACGCCGCCGATCGCGTCGGCAACCAGCGCCGCGACATCAAACCGCTGGAGATCACCTAGCCGGAGGGCCCGAGCTTCATCGTCGAGGGCTATCAGGTCGCTTGGCAGAACTGGAAGTTCGTGATCGGGTTCAATGCCCGCGAGGGGCTGACGCTCCACCACCTCCGCCACCGCGACGGCGACGAAGACCGCTCCATCCTCTACCGGGCGTCGCTCACGGAGATGGTGGTGCCCTACGGCGACCCAGGGGAGACGCAGCGCCGGAAGAACGCCTTCGATGTCGGCGAATACGGGATGGGGATGTGCGCCAACAGCCTCGAGCTGGGCTGCGATTGCCTGGGGCTGATCCGCTATTTCGATGCGCACCTCACGACCAGCCGAGGCGAGCCGCTCCTCGTGAAGAACGCGATCTGCATGCACGAGGAGGATTTCGGCATCCTCTGGAAGCACACCGACCGCCGGCTGGGAAAGCCCGAGGTGAGGCGGTCGCGGCGGCTGGTCGTGTCGTCGGTGTCGACGGTGGAGAATTACGAGTACGGGTTTTTCTGGTACCTCTACCAGGATGGCAACATCCAGTTTGAAGTGAAGCTGACGGGCGTGTTGTCGCTCGGTGCCGTCCCTTCCGGCGAGACTCCGCCATGGGGGGCGCTGGTCGCCGATCAGGTCTACGCTCCCAATCATCAGCACTTCTTCAACGTCCGCCTCGACGTCGACCTCGACGGCAGCGACAACTCCGTTCAGCAGATCGACGTCGTTCCGGGGGATGCCGGCGCGGACAATCCCTTCGGCAATGCGTTTCTCACGCGGGCCACGACGCTCGCCACCGAGTCTGCGTCGCTTGCGAATCTCTCTCTGGAGTCGGCGCGTTCCTGGAAGATCGTCAATCCGGGGCGGCTCAATGCGGTCGGGCAGCCGGTTGGGTATCGCTTTCTCCCCGGCGACAATTGCATCCCCTTTGCCGCGCCGCAGGCGTGGTGGCGGAAGCGGGCCGGATTTGTCGATCACCATGTCTGGGTGACGCCGTTCCATCCGGAGGAGCGCTTCGCCGCGGGGGACTATCCCAACCAGAGCCCCGGCGGCGATGGGCTCGTCCGCTGGACAGCTGCCGATCGGCCGATCGCTTCGACCGATGTCGTCTTCTGGTACACCTTCGGCCACACCCATCTGCCGCGCCCCGAGGATTATCCGGTGATGCCGGCGGCTTACATCGGCTTCCTCCTCAAGCCCTCGGGGTTCTTCACGATGAATCCCGCCAATGACGTCCCGCCGTCACCGCCGAAGGTCGCGGCATCGGGGGGAAGTTGTTGCCATTGAGATCCCCTATCTGTTTTTCATCCTCGAGACGCTCGCTCCGGGGGCCGACGAGCGCCTCGTCACCACGGCGGTCGCGCTCGCAGCGGTCGTCTTGTTTGCGATTCTCCAGTGCCTGGGGGTGGGGGCGCAGGCGCGGGTCATGGAATGGATGACCTCCGGGGCGATGGTGGCGCTGGTGTGGTTTTGGATCGCCTGCATTCCGGGGATCCGCATCGAGCGGCTGCTCACCGATCCGATCCTGCCGAGGGCGGCGACTCCCACCGGCCGGAGGCCCGACATCGGCCTTGCTGTCCGGGGGAATCGGCGTTCTCTGTGATTTTCGTCACATGGCGGCGGCGGGCCTCGCGTATGCTCTGCTCTCTGCCAACACCTTTCTCGGCTGCACCTTCCTGTGCCCCCGAAGGGGATACTCCACTCTTTCGCCGCTGGAAAACAGTATGTTTCTCACGCTCAAACAGCGCCACGCCTACGACACCGTCGCCGCCGCGCTCCCGTTTTCCCTCGACGCCACGAAGGTCTCGGTGGCCCCCGGCATCTCCTACGTGAAGAGCCCGGTCAAGGCGCATGACTATGCCGCCGGTGTGATGGCGGCCTTCGGCTCGGTCGTCGAGCATCTCGGCGCGGTCCGCGGCCTCCCCAGCCAGACGCTCAAGCTCGACAGGCGCCGCTGCGGTCTCCTCCTCAACAGCCTCCAGCTGCTCTTCCAGAACGGCTACAGCACGATCATGGATACCTGGGGGGTGAACCCCGACAACGGCACCTACCGGACGAAGGATGGCCGGCACGTGACGATGATCGGCCTCCATCCGCACCTCCGCGACCGGCTCCTGGTCGCGCTCGACTGCGTCAACACGGCCCAGGCGATCCAGGCCGCCGTCGAGAAGAAGACGGCGCAGGAGCTCGAGGACGAGGCGATCGTGAAGCACCTCCCGCTCGGCATCGTGCGCACGCCCGCGGAGTGGGCCGCGCATCCGCTCGGGGCCGAAGTGCTCAAGCGTCCGCTCATCGATTTCGAGGGATCGGGCAGCGAGAAGAAGCGGCTCCTCGGCAAGGCGAAGCACCGGCCGCTCGAAGGGGTGCGAGTGGTGGAGCTGACGCACGTCGTGGCCGGGCCGAACTGCGCCCGGTTCCTCGCCGAGCAGGGGGCCGACGTGATCAAGGTGCAGCCGCCGATGGGCGACTGGGTGCTGCCGATCTGGATGGATGCCAGCTGGGGGAAGAAGAACATCCTCCTCGACATCAAGGGGCGGCGGGGCCGGGCCCGTTTCCACGAGCTCCTCGCCACGGCCGACGTGCTCGTCGACGGCCAGCGCCCGGGCGTGCTCAACCGCATGGGTCTCGATGACGCGGGGCTGCGGGCAATCAATCCGAATCTCGTCCGCGCCTCCCTCTCCTGCTTCCCGCTCGGCACGGCCTGGGGCGAGCGGCCGGGCTTCGAACAGATCGCGCAGGCCGTCAGCGGCACGATCCACGTCCATTCCGCCGGGATGGAGGCTCCGACGGTCGTGCCGGCGCTGATCAATGACTACATCACCGGCTATCTCGTGGCGATCGGCGTGGTGGCGGCCCTGGCCGAGCGGGAACAGCGCGGCGGCTCCTACCACGTCGCCTCGTCACTCTCCCGGTGCTCGTCGCTCGCCCCCCATCTGTCCGATCTGCTCACGGCGGAGCTTTACGAGCCGGTGCGGATGAAGGACCTCGTCGAGCATGGAATTGACCAGTCATCGCCGGCCGGGATTTTCACCCGGATCGCGCCGGCGGTGGAGTTCAGCCACACGCCGTCGTACGTCGATCGCCATCCGACGATCATGAACTCGATGCCCGACACGACCGGCTGGGACGACGTTCCCACGACAGCCCCGGTGGTGCCGCACGCCCCGTCGCAGCTGGCCCGTGAGGGGAAGATCTACGGTCTCGTCGAGTGCTTCGGGATCGAGGACCGCTCCGACGGCGGCGGCATCATGAGCCTCGCCTCGAAGTCGCTGTTCGAATACGCGATGGCCCACCGCGACGCGTGAGCCTGAGCAGATGGCCCGGCGGGCGTGAAGTTAGAAGACGACCGTGCCGCGCATCATCCACAGATCGGTGTGGTCGTGGCCGACGGCGACGCCGGTGAGCGGGTTCCAGATGTGCTGGTAGCTGGGGATGAGCCGGACGGCCGGCGTGATCGCGTAGTCGTAAAACACCTCCAGCCCCTGCTCGTTCTTCACATTCAGGGCGCCGCCGGTGTAGCGGCGCACCTGGTTCTGGAGATCGGGGCTGATGCCGTTCATATACCAGCCGACGCCGACGCTGTCGTAGGCCCGCGACTCGGCGAGGCCACGGGCGAAGAGGGCGACGCTGCCGTCGCCGGTGATCGTGTTGGTCTGCTGCGGCGCCCAGCCGGCGCGGCCGAAGACGCCGATCCCGCGGAGCGGCACGCCGCTCTTGAGCTTCATGGCGACCTCCTTCGGGGCATCGGCCACAGAGAGATATTGCGAGGCGTTGGCGATCAGAAAGCAGCTGCTCGAGGAATTGTTGATCGGGAGGCCGGCCGAGTTGGGGCTGCCGAGGAGGTAGCCGACCGCCTGGGGGATCTGCCCGGGGGCGAGGGCGCCGTAGGGGTTGGTGAGGTCGAGCTGGTATTGGTTCGACCAGTTGAACGCCGGGCTGAATTGCCCCGGCAATCCGCCGACCTCGTAGGAGGCGACGGCGGTGAAGTAGAGGTTCACCCGGTCGAAGGCATTCGTGGCCAGATTCTGGGCGCGGCTGTTGGGGTCGAGGACACCCCCGGCGAAGGCGAGTTGCTTGCTCGGGGCCCACACGCCGAGGACGGCCCAGGCGGTGGGGTTGTAGAAGTTCGTCGTGATCGGATTCTTGTTGAAAGCGAAGTTGGCGAAATAAAACTTGTAGCTATCGCCGAAGAGCGTCTGGTCGGGGATGAAGATGTCGCTGATCTTGCCGACGAGGAGGCTCGTCTGTTCGCTCAAGCCTTGGACGAGGAAATACTCGCTGGGGAGCATCGTCGAAGAGGCGAGCGGGTCGGGGAGGAGGAGGCCGGTGTAGGTCGGCACGGTCGCGGCGGAGTTGAAGGTTTGCTCTGGATTGCCGCCGTAGCGGGCCTGGGTGGTGAAGTGGATCAGGCCGCCGTCCCACAGCCCGGCCCGGCCGGTGTCGATGTTGATCGACATCTGCGTGTTCTGGACGAACCAATCCCCCGGATCGAGGCCCCCCGACATGATGTCCTGATAGGCGCTGGTCGTGTAGACGTCGAAGAACACGCCGCGGCGGGCGAGGTCGGTCCGCCTTCCGCCCCAGTCGCCTGTCAGCTGCGTCCGCTCCCAGAAGCCGCCGGTGACGGTGCCGGGGAGGCCGAAGACGGGGCCGTTGTTGAAGAACGGATAGAGGACCGGCGCTGCGTTGGCCAGCGACAGGCGGTCGGTTGGCACCGGCCCCCAGTCATCGGCCGAGATCGCCGGAGTGGCCGGCGCTGCGGCCGGCGTCGCCCCCTGGCCCCCTTCATTGAGATAGCCGAAGCCGTCGAAATTGCCCCCCTGGCCGCAGGCTCGGTCGGTGGCTACCGGGAGAGCGGTGAGCCCCAAGAGGAGCCCGGCGAGCCATGCCCGGCGCCGGGCCGCGTGCAGACGCGGCTCGCGCACCGACCGATCACCGACCCGAGATCCCCAAGCCATGGCGTCTGGCCCCCTGCGTTGAATCGACAGAATCGCTGCAAGCGGTTCTTTCGGCAGGGTTTGACGGGGGAAGTGAGGGAGTGCCGTCGAAATCGCCACCCCCTCGCCAGCCCTCCCAGCTTTCCGTGTGGAGGGATGGCCTCGGCGGCTTTCTCCATTACCACAGCGTTCGGACTGGGTAGCGGCCGATCATGGCGTCGTTTGTCACGATCACCATCCCGTGACAGTTGGCCTCGGCCACGAGGATCCGGTCAAACGGGTCGCGGTGGTGCGGTGGGAGTTTATGAATTTAAAATGAACCAGAGAAACGCGTGCGTGTCGAGCAAGACCTGCATCAACCCCCCTCGAAACCGGAGAGAATCTCCTCCGGCAGGGCCTCGAAAAACGCCGGTGGCACGGTGAACGCCCCCTTGGCGACGCCCGGCCGACGACGTTTTCCGCTGTCGCGGATCAGTCGCACCTCCGCCACGGGCCGGTTGCGGTCGCAGAGGCTGATCCTGTCGTCCCCCTCGAGGCCCGCCAGGTGGCGGGAGAGGTGGGTTTTGGCATCGTGCATGTTCAAACGGATGGTCTAACACCGCATCGTGAACTCGATAGTTAGTTCAGTCAACCCGGCCGGCGACGGCGGGCGACCCACGCAATCCCCAGTCCGGCCAGGGCGATCGCATCGAGGGGGACGAGCCGGTCGCGCCGGGTGACATGCTCCTCGACGCGCTGGAACCTGGCTCCGGCCGGGTCGAAGGCAAACGTCAGGTCGTCGGTGCCCGAGGGCCAGGTGAAGTCCTCGAAGGCGGTGAGCCAGGCGTTGGTGGCGCCACCGGCGGTTCCCTCGGGGAGGACGGCCGCGAGGAACGATGCGTTGACCTCGAGGGGATGGGAGTAGACGACGTTGCCCGCTTCCCAGGCGCGGGCGGCGCTCCCTTCGCCGAGCGTCGCTTCGGCCCGCCCGGGTCCGACGACGAAGGCCCGCAGAACGTTGCGCCGCGGCGCATCGGGATCGATCTGATCGGTCGGCACGCGGTAGGGGAAGAGGGGGGCATCGGTCTCAAACGTGAGCCGCACGGCAGAGACATCGATGTTCGCAGCGTCGGTCGCATACTTGAAGGCGGTGATCATCCAGCCCTTCTCGACATACGGTCGCGACCATTCGGCGAGCTCCGGCCGCGAGTCGTAGCCGTTGTCGGCGAGCCACTCGGTGAGCGCGGCGGGATCGGCCGCCTTCAGCACGACGACGTCGTAGCCGCCGACGCGGGCCCGCTTCATCACCTCGACGGCGGCCCTCGGTGGCGGGGCGGCATCGATGGCCCGGCTGGCCGGGGCCTTGCTCTCGAGAACGAACAGCCGCCAGAGAAGCGAATAGTGATGCTCAAAGCGGGTCACCTCGACGATGCGCGGCTTGATCCGGTCATTCAGATGGCCGAAGACGGCGTTGTCCGCCGCGGCGATCTCCGGCACCGTCGGCGACGGGACGAGAAACCCGAATCCCTCCTGCCGTGCCCCGGGTGTGGCGGCGAACTTCGCCTCGCGGATGAAGTGCTCGACGCGCGTCACCGGATCCCAGACGACGAGGATCTGCTGATCGGCGATCCGCACCGGCTCGCCGCGCCGCCAGGCGGGGCAGCAGGCGTTTGCCGGGTGGACCCAGGGAACGAGAAGGCCGGCCATCATCACAGCCATGCGGCGACGGCACGCAGGGAGCATCGGTATCCCTCCAAACGTTTCAGGGAAAAAAGTCAGTCGATTTCGAGCCGGAGCGTGCCGTCGTCGGCGGCGATGACCTTTAGAAGCGGCGGCCGGTTTGGCTCGGGGGGGGGGCCGCCGCCGCTGGAGAGATCGCTGCGGTCGACGACCTCGCCGCCGGCGCGGGTGAGAAACTTCCGCAGCGTCTCGGTGTCGACCGTATCGGGGATGGTCTGCACCGAGCCGTCGGCGAAAGCGAAGAGACCGACGTGAGCGTCACCGACCGGATGGATCGCACCGATCCCCGCCGGCTTCCCGATCCCGGGGAAGGTGTCGTCGAGGACGATGTCTTCCGGCTTCGTCCAGGGGATTTTCCGGGCGGGATCGACCGTGGCAAACAGGATCGTGTTCGACGTCCCGTCGGTGACGCTCGCGAAGCCGACCTTCTTCCCGGCCTTCAGGCAGGCAGGGAAGTCATCGGCCGATGTCATCGTCACCACACCGGGCTGAAAGATCGCCGCCTCCCCGGTGATCGCCGCGTAGTCGGTGAGGGTGTCGAGGGGGCCTTCGCGGGCCGGATCGCGGAACACCGCGGGCATCTTTTCGGCGACCGCCAAGTTCTTCGGCGAGTCCCACGGCTGGGAAAAGTCGTACTGCTTGGACAGCTCCATCTCTCCGAGGAAAGGCAGGAGGAGGACGCGCCACGAGTGCCACGGCTTGCCGTCGGGGCCGATCACGGCCGCCGGCGGGAAAGCGCTGTAGGTGTCGTGGAAATTGTGGAAGCCGAGAGCGAGTTGCTTGAGGTGGTTGCTCGATGCCACCCGGCGGGCCGCAGCACGGGCCTTGGCAATCGGATTGAACGAGCCGGGGCCGTTGCCTGTCGGCTTGGCCTTGGCGACAAGGAGATCGGGGAGACTGCGGATCGCTTTCGTGGTGGCGGTGTCGGCGGGCCGCTCATCGATCAGCCCCGTGAACGGTCGGCCGAGGACGGCGGGGCCTTCTCGGACGGCCGGGAGCGCACCGGGGCCAAACGTCGCCACGGCGACATTCCCTTCGAGGATCTCTTCGATGTTGACTCGGACCAGCGTGTCGAGAGGGCCTCCCTTTTTCGAGGCGACGACAAGCACGGCCTGCCCCTCGGCGGGGATCGAGAGCATCGCCCCTTCGGCTAACTCGATCCGCGCCTCGCGCTTCGCCGCGTCGACGGCGACGATCCGGTGCGTCGGCTCGGGGCTGAAGAGCGGATAGCTCATGACGACGCGCTCTTCCGCGCTCGCCGCGGCCGCCAACAGGAGCCATGAGCCGAGGAAAACCCGACCGATTCCAGCGCGGCGTGTGAGCATCGCGACACCCCCTGATGACGAGTGATGAATCCCCCGAAAAAGTCTCCCGAGAAAGTGTGACAGCGAGCCGCGTCGCCGGCAACGTCGTCGCGGCCGCGAGGCCGGACTGGCGCTGGCAAAGCCGCCTTCGGCCCGGCCTCACTTCTCCCACACGAAGATCTCGGAGACGCCGCTGCGCGAGGCTCCCCGGTGGGTGAAGACGACGCGCAGCTGCCGAGCCGTCACCGCCTTGAAGCGGGCCTCATTGAGGGTGTTGCCGAGTGGCCGCTCGGGCGTGTGGACCTCGTTCTCGACGGGCTGCCATACCCCGTCCAAGAAGACCTCGACGTGAAACCGCTCGGGCGACTGGACGCCGCCGCGGTCGTCGTAGAGGGCCAGCTCGAGCCGGGAGAAGGTCTGTGGCTTGCCAAAGTCGACCGCCAGCCAGTCGGTGGCGGCGGGGGATTCGTAGGCCGTCCAGCGGTTGTTGGGGTTTGTCTGGTAGGAGACGATCCCGTCGTTCGCCCGTTCGACCCGGTCATAGCGCGAGGTGTGCGAAGCGGTCGCCTTGGGGTATTCGGGGGCGCCCGCGCCGCCGGGATTGAAGGCGAGGTTGCCGGCCGGCATGGGGGCGGGCGTCAGGGGGAGGATCGCCTCTCCCCACAGCTCGACTTCCGATAGCCCGACGCGCATCCCGGGGCGCGGTGTGAGCTCGATCCGCAGTTTTTGGAGGTCGCGCGGGGCGAAATGGATGTGGTTGGCCATGTGCCCCTCGGGGGGCTCTGGCGACCGCGCCTCGATCGGCAGCGGCTCCCAGTCGGTGCCGGTCCAGGTTTCGATCACGACCAACTGTGGCGCTCGGACATCTGAAGAAGTCTGATCGCGGCCTGGCACGGCGGCGTCGGCGGTGCCGGCGAGGATCCCGGGCTCGTCGTCGAGGAGGAAAAGTGAGAGTGTGTCGACCCGGCGCGGAACCCCGAGATCGAGGACGAGCGACTCGGGCGCGCCGGCCGTGGCGCTCTCCCAGCGGTTCGGTGGCGAGACAAGATACCAAGCGACGCCGTCGGCGAGGGCTGCGGGGGAGGTGCCGGGGCGGATCGAGGCGGGAACGATGCGGGGGAAATAGGTGCCGTCGTTGTTGACTGCGACGTTGACCCGCGTCGGCACGATGCCCGGCTTCAGTCCATCGTCGACGAGCCCCGCGGCGACCAGCGCCGCAGACAGCGGCGGAAGCGGCGCCGTCAGATGTCCTACCGTTGGCGACGACGCGAGGACGCGGCCATCGGCAAGGAGATGGAGGCCAGCGCCGAGGCCATACTTTGAGCCGTCGCGATCCCACACCACCCCCACCTCACGCCCCCGGTAGATCACCCGATCGAGGCGAAGAAAGTTCCATGCGGGGGGAAAGAGGGGGCGGATTTCGAGCGTGTCGTCGGCGCGGGGAATGAGACCGACAAGCCCCGTGATGACGAGATCGGCGTAGCCCGAATGGAAGTAATGTTCACTGTGATTGAAGGCATCGTGCCCTTCAAAACTCCCGGTGTCGGGATGGCAGGCTTCGGCGAGGTAGGGCCGCCCGGCCTTGCGGTGGGTGCGGGCATAGGTGTTGAGGAGCGCGACGTAGTCCTTGACCGAGACAACCTCCTGGAGCCCCGGGCCATCGTTGTCGAAGCCGGGAGAGCGGAATTGAAGAACGTTGGCAAGAGCCTTGAGTGTTTGTGTCGTGGCGTAGGGCCAGCTCTGGCCGCTCCACCAGCAGCAGTGGGGCTGAAGAACGAAGAGCGGGTCGTGGCGCTCGACCGTGGAGGGGCCGAAGGGAGCCTGGAAGAACTCCGGATCAACTAAAAACTTCCAGGCCTGTTCGTAGCCTTTGCCCCGCGACGGCATGTCGAACTGCCAGGGGGCGTAACCGATCAGCTCGCGGCCATGCGGGCTGCCGGCAAAGCGGCCAGAGTCGTAGATCCGGCTCCCGGCCGCGACGGTAGCGCCGTCAAGCGTTTCGTCGTCGCGGAAGGCGGCAAGGAAGAAGCCCCGCCGCTGGTCCCACAGAGCCGCTTCCATCTTCTCCCGGAGCGTCGCCGCGGCGGCCCGGTGAGCGGCGGCCTTGGCGGGCTCTCCGAGCAGATCCTCCATTCGCGCAAGCGCCTGGAGATCGGCCCACTGGTAGGCGATGAAGCTTGGCCGATAGCTCGGCGCGCCGCGGAGGATGTCGGTTGTCTGGCGGCTACTGATGTTGAACTCCATCCCGTCGTCATGCCCCACCTGCCAGTAAAGCCCGGTGGCGGGAACGAAATGCCGGGCGTGCCAGGCTTCCGTGTTGGCTTCGAGGCCGGGGAGGATGTCGCCGGGGAAAACCGTCGCGGCCGCGGCGGCGGGGTGGCCGGCGGCGCCGAGATGGAGGCGGGCGGGATGGACGAGATGGACGCCCCACACCGCGTCGGCGAGCCAAGTGGAATAGTTGCGCGGTTGGGCGCCGGGGGTGTTCACCCAGTATCGCGCGGAGTCGCGGGCGACTCGTGGCGAGCGGAGCCAGCGGGCCTCGGAGAGCTGATGGCCCGCGGGGCAGGAGATGGCCCCATACGCGCCTGACCAGAACGGCCGATCGAGAAACTCGGTAAAGGAATAGCCGCTGTTCGGCGAGCCGTAGGTGAGATGTTTGGTGAGGAGTTCAAAGCGGTACCACCAGGTCGTCACGATGTCGGCGTCGGGGCAATCGAAGAGAGGGACGTTTTCCAGATACCACGGCTGATCGCATCGGTCCCAGAACGTCTCCCGCTCCATGAGCATCGCCTGGGATCGCTCGGCTTTCTCGCTCCACTGGCTGGCTGGCTCGGCCTGGGCCCGGAGAGGAAGCGTGACCGTGATCATGACCACCAGCGCACCGATCAGAGCCGGGATCGGGCCGATCGCCAGGGCTGCCCCCGGCGGCGGGCCGGCTTCGCTGGTCGCCGCGGCGGTGCCGCGCGGGGCGAGGTGATCGTCGTCGGCAAGCGGCGCCGGGCCACGGCCGCTGGAACGGACATCGGGGAGGAGGATCGCGCCGAGCGGCTGGAGGAGGCCGGCGACGAGGAGCGTCGTGGGGGCGTCAAACCAACCACTCACCGGCCCGGCCAACTTGGAGCCCCAATACGCGGCGAGGTTCATCAGCGCCATCGAGGCGGTGAACTGTGTGGCAGCGACCGCCGGCGTCGAGACCCGCATGAAGAGGGCGAAGAGCGACACCGACAGGAACGCCAGGCAGGCCTCGTGGACCCCGAACCAAAGATAGATCGTCATCTCGTACTCCCAGAGGGAAGGCTTTGCGGCAAGGAGGATCCAGGAGGCGGCGAGAATCGCATTGGCGGCGACGGCGGTGGTTTTGGGGCCGATGAAGGCAGCGAGAAAGCCGGCGGCGACCGCGGCGGCCAGGCCGAGGAGATTTCCAAAGCCACCGCTGACTTCGGCGAAGCGCGCCTCCGTCCAACCGAGGTGCTTGAACATCTGCACCGTCATCGTCACATAGAGCATCGCCGGGAGGATCTTCATGAGCACCGCCCCGACGCCCGTCCGCAGCGCCGCGGGGCGCACCATGGCGATCGCCAGCTGGGAGAGGAGAGCCACCGGCCCGAGACCTGTGGCGACGGTGGCGGCAGCCTCTGCAGATCTGGCCGGCCCGAAGAAGAACCGGTCCCCTGGCCGCTCGCGGATCGCGAGGACGGTGCCGAGGGTGACGGCCTGGATCGCGGCGAGCGCAACGACCGCGGTGGGAAGCCCGTAGGTCGCCATCACGAGGCCGAGCCCCGCCCCGCCGAGCATCGTGCCGACATACGACGAGCCATACATCATCCCACTGGCCCGCTCGCGCTGGTTGCCCTCGAGCATGTCGACGGCGAGGGCGTCGATCGCCACGTCCTGAAGGGCGACAAAGATGTTGTGGAGGAGGACGAGCCAGCCGAGCAGCGCGGTGTCGCCGCCGGCCCGCAGCAACAGAAGCGCCGTGACGATCATCATCGTCTGCGCGAGGATCAGCCACGGCCGTCGGCGCCCCAAGCCCCCGCACAGCCCGGAGTCGACCACTGGCCCCCACAGCCACTTGAAGCTCCAGGGGAGGATGGCCATGGCGATGACGTTCCCGACAGCGTTCTCCTCGCCACCGTGACTGGCCAGCCACGCTGCCAGGGCCACCGTCACGAAGCCGTAGGGGATCCCCTGGGCGACATAGATCGCGCAGCAAAATACGAGTCGGAGAAGGGGCCTCGTGGCGAGCGTGACGGGGGTATCCATGCGGCGAGCCTATCGCGGCTCAGGCCCACCGGGCAATTCGCCGCACAGCGATCCCGAGCCTTGCCCGCCATGATCCAAACCGGCCACAATCGGATCCACGCCTCGTTTTCCCCCCTGGAGCCCCTCCCCATGCGGTCTGTTCCTGTCGGGCTGGTGATCGCCCTCTGCCTTCCCGCCGCCTTGGTTTCCGCCGCCCCCGATGCCGGCGCGAAGGCCCGCGGCAGCTACAGCTTTTACGGCAGCAGTTCGCACAACTCCTTCTCGAGCGCCCGCTCCCACGTCGAGAGCTATCAGGGCTATCTCCGCGACACCCACGGCGTGGCGGTGCCGGCTCACATCCAGACCTACGCCACGCTGCCGGCCCCGGCCGTGATCGTCGAACGTCCCCAGACGCCGATCGCCCGCGTGGCGACCTCGGCTCCGGTGACGATCGATGTGGGAGCGGACATCGCCGCCCACGGGGCGGTCGATCCGGAGGTGGCCCGGGAGGCGAGCGACGCCCTCGGCGACGATATCGAGCGGATCCAGAAGCATGTCAAGCGGATGCGGACGCACGCCGAGGAGCTCGGCGACAAGGAGTCACTGCCGATTCTCGACTCGATCGAGAAGAATCTCGGTGTCGCCCGCCGCGGCCATGCCGACCTCCACGAGCATCATGCCGAGGACAAGATCGCTCCACAGACGGCGATGGCGCTGGCCCAGAAGGTGAACGATGCCCTCCGCGCGGCCCACGCCGACCACGACAAGCTCATGAAGCGGCTCCATGAAGCCGACGAGCCGGCCGGAAAGTGATACCCGGGCGGCTTCGCTCGCCGCTGCGAAATCGAGGAGCGCTTCGCGGGATGCGCCGTCACTCCGCGGACGTCGTCTCGCCACCGGCGCGGGTGGAGAGATCGACAAGGACCGTCGCGGCGTCGTAGCTGAAAAAGCGCACGGCCCCGTCGAGGAACGCGAAGTGCCCCCCGCCGCCGGGATGGAGGCTCCAAAAATGGTTGGCGCTGCATTCGTCCTTCAGCCGCCCCGGCTGAAACGGATAGACCGGATCGCCG
The DNA here is from genome assembly GCA_040397545.1 of Pirellulales bacterium. Classification (GTDB taxonomy): domain Bacteria; phylum Planctomycetota; class Planctomycetia; order Pirellulales; family UBA1268; genus QWOP01. Next base: position 8,861 of record JBBAVV010000030.1, on the reverse strand, counting down.
CAGCCCCCGAAGGGATTCCTGTCGGTGCTCGCCGTACCGACGGTGTGGTCGAGGGCACCGTCGACGCCGACCCCCATGCCGGCATACCACCAGCCGAGATCGAACTTCGGTGACGGCGGCCGCTCGCCAGCCAGGAGCGTCCGCGACACGCCGTCGATGACATCGGCAAGTCGCGTCGCCGACCCGGCGTAGAGAACGCCGTCATGGAGCGTCGCATCGCGGCCTGACGACCCGAGGAAGGACGAGAGCCCCGCGATCATTCGATAGCGGGGGACAGGCTGCGCGATGCTTGCCCGCGGGTCTTCCGGGCAGGCAAACAGCGCGATCGGCTTGGAGAAGTTCGGGTGGGTGGCCATGTCGAAAGGATCTTGGCTCGCCCGGTATTCCGCCGCCACGAGGTTGGCCGTGGCCGTCTCCTCGAGGAACGGCAGGAGTGAAACGAGCCAGCCACGATACGGCGTGGCCGAGGTGCCCAGGTCGGTGCCGGCCGGGAGCCGGCCGCGGGTGTCGACGTGGGAGTGGGCGGCCAGCGCGATCTGCCGGAGCTGGTTTTGGCATCCGGTCCGCCGGGCCGCACCGCGCGCCGCCTGGACGGCGGGGAGGAGGAGCGCGAGGAGGATCGACACAATGCCGATGACGACGAGGAGCTCGACGAGCGTGAACGCCCGCGGGGCGACGCGGGCTCGGCGCCGGGATTCCGACGATCTGCTGTCATGCGTTGCCATGGCGGTCCTCGAGCAAGGGACCTGCAAGATCATCTCTCGACCCGCGTCGAGGAAACGTTCCCTCATCGTACCACGCGGTGTCGCGGCCCGCGTCAGCGGCGGTTGAGCCGGGCGGCTGCCATGAGGGAGAGGAGCCCCACGAGCAGGAGGGCCGTCGTCCAGAAAAAGAGGCTCGTCGGCAGGAAGCTCCGGCTCGGACCGGGGGGCTCCGGGAGTCCGAAGGCGGAGAGCGTGAAGTCGGACTTGCTGACGGGGGCCGTGCGGGAGAGGTCGAACTCGGTGACGTACTCGTTGTTCCACGACGCCCCCGTGCCGTCCCTTACCGATTCAATCAGCGACGAGCGAGTAATCCGCGGAAAGCTGTCGGGTTCAATGTCATAGGTGAACGAATAGTGGATCGTACCTGCTCCGTCAGCCCACTTGGCTTGGGCCTCGCACTCATGGATAACGAAGAAATGCTTGCTGTCGAGGTCGACCCAGCCTTGCTTGATTGGGAAATTCGGCCTTTTTCCACTATAGGTAAAATACAGGCGAACGAGACCGTCGGACCGTGGCTCAGTAGACTCTATTACAAATTCGGGGTCATTAAGAAGTTCGAAGAGTGGTCTGTTGTAAAGTTGCAAGCCCGCGCACGCTAATTGACCAACGTGTCGCCCGCGAAGTTTGTCTTCGAAATCTCCAGGCGAGGCATCGTGATTGCGTTCGTAAAAATCCGTAATAACCCACGGAGCGTCGTGTGAATTGCGGGTGAGTGCAAAGCTATACGATTCGTTTTGTACGCTCGCCGCTTCGCCCTTTCTCTCCGGGCCTAGCCCTTTGGTTGTGTTCGAGGATCTCTCGGCCCCTGATTGGCGAAACGTTCGTGACAACCCTCGTTGGAGTTTTCCGCTGGAATCAACCACGGCGAAGTCGGCAACGTCACCCTGGAGCCTGCCGGCATCTTCACCGTATTGCTTCCACGCGTCCTGTGCCTGTGCCGTGACGTCGGCAACGCTCGTGTCGGCCCGCGCCGGTCCAGCCAGAATGCTCACGACGACGAACATCCCAAGAGCCATCGAGGAGATTCTTCGAGCCCAGAAGGGACCGCATTGAAGGAGGGGTGTATGCATGAATATGGCCCGCCAAAAATGACTTGCCCAAATCGCGGAATACTTTTGGGATCGATTGTCAGTTCTTCGGGACAATCAGACGAACAGTTGGTCCTGATCCGAACCAGAAGAGTCGTATCACACCGGGTTTATCTTGGGGCCGTTAAAATGTCTTAAAACGGACTCACTGGCAGTAGCACGGGAAGGGTTGCATATTTGGAGGGGAAGTGTCTTCCTTGCACTCGCACTTGTTGCAACCGGGCGTCGAATCGCATCCAGGAATACAGGGCTTCGTCGATCCCGGGAGTTTGCTGGATCTGTTGCAACCTCTCGCGCAAGGGGCGTGTCCGCTGCAGCCAGGCCTAGGTTTTGGACCAAGTACCAATGGCATCGAAACGCCCATCGATTCGCTGATCATCATCCCGACGAGCAACGCCGAAAGCAGCATCACTGAAAACATCTCAAAAAGAAATACCGGGGCTGCGGCGGAACGGTTATCTCGTTTCATGGAAACCTTCTTCTGGGGGATTGGAAGGAGCGGGTGCGTGCTCGGAGGCCTGTGCAGCGTCCGAAGTGAGCGCCGGTGAGTGAAGTACGGATGGGGCCTCATCCTGAGAAGGGGAGGGCGCCGCTTTGATCACCCCCCGAACGACCAGCGGAATCTGGAATTGGCCAGGAGCGTCGGTGATGACCGTCGCCAGCAGTTCGAAATCGGGGTTGGGCCTTCCGGGCATAAGCTCGAACTCGAGTTTGTGGCTAGCCCTGGGAGCTACCGTGGCCGGAAGCCCGATCGGCTGGAGGCAACTGCAGGTTGTCGTCACGCCGATGATCTTCACCGCCGAACTCGAGGCATTGCGAATCGGGATGGCGAGCGACGTGGGCTCGCCGGAGGTCACGTCACCGAGATCGAGCGTCGAGCCGCCGACAAACAGCCGCTGGCCTCTGGCGTAGTCGAGCAGATTCCATGCAGATCCCGTCGCCTGCGAAGCAGAAGCGAGGGCAACAGCCAGCAGCCCCAAGGGGATGAGCCCGATGGCAAGCCGATAGCGCGTTGACGCGTGCATGCAAAAAATCCGCCCGAAGCCATGGAGATTCGATCAGAACCACCCACAACGAGCCTATGCTACCCCCCCCCCCCCCCCCCGTGTCAACTGAATTTCATGGAGGTGAACAAACCTGACATTCCGGCTGGATCAGGAAACGGGAGAGACGTTAGTCGGGCCCTCACCGCGGCCGACGCGGCCGGCCGGCGCGCTGCCTGGGAACGGTGCCGTCGCCAGACTCGATGGCGAACTTCGTCATCGTGTTGATGTGAACATCGAGGAGGGTTGCCGCCCGGCCCATGTGGCCGCTCGTGACGGCGAGCGCCTGCCGGACAGCGATCCGGCGCAAGGCATCGAGGTTCAAGACCGGAAGCTCCGCCTCTGATGGCCGGTTGGGTCTGCTCCCGGTTGGCAGGCTGAGCGCGGTTGGCACGGCAAGGGCGGCTGGCGGCACGAGGTTGGCAGCAGGCATCGCTCCCGGCGGATCGGCGGGAAGCTCGGGCACCGTACCGAACACGTAGACGCGTTCGACGAACTGGTCCAACTGGCGGATGTTGCCCGGCCAGCGGTAGCGGAGCATCCGGGCGAGCGTGGGGGCGTCGGGAACCCACGGCTCCCTGTCCAACCGGGCCGCCAGCATCTCGGAGAAGTGGCTGATCAAGAGGGGAAGATCGCTCGCCCGGTCGCGGAGGGCGGGCACATGGATCTCGATCGTGTTGAGCCGAAAAAAAAGGTCGGGGCGAAACGCACCCCGATCGACCTCCAGGGGGAGTTCGCGATTCGTCGCCGTGAGAATCTGCACCTCAAACGGAAACGCCTCGGTCGAACCGACTGGCGTCACCTCCCGCTGCTGGATCACCCGCAGGAGCTTGGGCTGCACCTCGAGCGACAGCTCGCCGATCTCGTCGAGGAACACGACGCCGCCGTCGCCAGCGCGGAAGACGCCGAGAGCCGTGCCAACGGCCCCGGTGAATGCCCCCTTGACGTGGCCAAACAACTGGCTTTCCGCCAACGTCGTCGTCAGGGCCGCGCAGTTGATCGCCACGAACGGCTTGTTGCGGCGGAGTCCGGAGGCATGGATCGCCCGCGCGACCGCCTCCTTACCAGAGCCTGTCTCGCCAGTCAGCAGCACGCAGCTGTCAAACTGAGTGGCTCGGCTGATCTCGAACTCGAGTTGTGCCGCCGCGGCGGAGGTGCCCGTAATCCGCGCAGCGGGAGTGGACCGCCGGGCCGCCTTGATGGGCATGCCACCGGCCATGGCGGCGGTTGGAGCCACGGCCCCCGCAGCGGGGCTCATCGCGACGTCATCCCGCAGTGGCATCTTCGCCGATCTCCAGCCCCCTCCGAGCGATCACCCCCTGGAGTGTGAAATGTGGCTGGTCGGGTTGTCAACTTCCGCGGGTCAGATGAGGGGATTATGAATGACGCCATGAGGGAGCATGAGGGAGCATGAGAGAGCTGGATTCTCCCCCCGATCCCACAGCCAGCCGGACACGAGCAACCGACGGGCTTGCAGGGGGGGAGGAAAAGAAACCGGGCCTGAGCACCTTGCGATGCCCGGCCCGGTTGGGAATCAGCGATCAGCAAGCCCCTCGATCAAGCCACGACCTTGGCCCGCCGACGCCGCTGCTCGATCAACGCGATCACCCCGGCGATGAGCGAGAGAGCACTTGAGCCAGTGGCGGGGTCGATCTCGGGCACCGCACTATTGGTTGTGAACCGCAGCTGACCGGTCAGCTCGCTGAAGGTGAGTTGCTGGCTCCCGAACAGAGCCGTCCACACGCCATCCACACCTGAGAAGGTGAGTCCCCCGTAGCTCCCGCTCCCGGTGCTGCTGACGGAGCCGAAGCGACCGAGCGTCGAGCCGGTGAAGCCGAACAGGTCGAACGTCGTCCCGTCGGCGAAGGTGGCCGTGTTGGCAAAATCGAGATCGAGCGTGCCGCCGTAGCCGAGGCCGCCGGCGGTCGAGATCACGAGTTGGTCGTAGTCGGTGCCGGCCGTGCCGGCGAGATTGCCGGCGCCAATGATCTGCATGAGCGTTGTGCTGCCGGGTGTGAGGTCGAGCGAGGCGACGGTCAGAATGCCGGGGCTGTTGTTGCCCGGTGAGAGGCTGCCGTTGACCGTGACGGCCCCTCCGATGGTTCCCGAGCCGCCGAGCGTTGCCCCGTTGGCCACCGTCACGGCGCCGGTCGCCGCCGCCTGATTCCCATTGATGATCAGCGTGCCTGCATCGACGTTGGTGGTGCCCGTGTAGGAGTTTGCGAAGTTCAGGATGGTGGTGCCGCTGCCGGCCTGGATAAAGCCGCCCAGCCCGTTGAGGGTACCTGAGAAGTCGGTGCCCTGAGTCACGGTGTCACTCTGCTTCACGATGACCCTGGCACCAGTGCCGATGTTGAAGGCACCGCTCACGGGCAGTGAACCGGTCGTGCCGCCATCGCCGAGCTGGAGCGTGCCCTTTTGGACGCCCACGGTGCCCGTGAAATTGGCATTGCTGCCGGTCAAGATCACGGTGGGAACGTCGGAGGCCTTGCCATTGATATCGAGCGAGGGCAGGCCGGCCCCCAGGTTGCCGGAGATGAGCGTGACTCCGTCACCGGAAAACGTGATTGCATTGCTCGGACTGCTATGACCGATCGTGTTGCTCAACGTCAACGTGCCCGACGTGACGAAGATTCGCGAGCTCGCGGCCGCCGTCACGGGGCCGGAATAGGTGTTGTTGCCGCTGACGTTGGTAAGGGACTCGCCGTTGAGAGTCAGCAGGCCGCCGCCCACGTCGAATCCGCCCTTCAGTTCCAGGGAGCCTCCCGCAGTGGTCACCGGCGACGTTCCGAGAGCCGACGTGGCGTTGGCAACAATCTTGCCCAGGGCGATGGTGGTCGCACCGCTATAGCTGCCGCTCCCGGATAGGGTCAACGGGCCCGAGCCGCGCTTGGCGATGCCGCCGGTGCCGAAGACTCCGCCGAGGACCTCGTGGCCGCCTGCACCCGTGTAGTCCAAGGTGTTGCCTTGCAGATTGATCGCCGTGCCACTGCCCGGACCAATCTTCAAAACGTTGCCGCCTCCAGCGAGCACCGTCGAGTTTGCGGCAAGCGTCACTGTGCCCCCCCAAGTGGCTGTACCCGAAGCAATCCGCAGCGCGCCTTCCGTCGTGCTTTCACCGGTGCCGCTGAGGGTCAACCGTTCACCGCTGACAGTGACGCCGTTATTGATCCGCACTTGGCCGCCCGTGGATACGATCGTGGCTCCGTCCGTGGTCCCCAAGGCATTGTTTGCGGCAACCGTAAGTCTGCCCGTGACAGTGGTATCCCCTGTGTACGTGTTATTGCCACCGAGCGTCAGGTATCCAAGGCCCGACTTCGTGAGCGACCGGCTGCCACCGGATTCGGAAATCGGCCCGCTGATCGACAGTTGACCTCCCACGTTTGCGGTCAGGTTGTCGGCGAGTGTCACCGGCGTCGAAACCGTATCTTGGATCGTTCCGAATTCAGTCAGAGCGACGCCGCTGCCGCCATTATTGAACGTCAAGCCGGCCCCGCCACTCGCACCAAGCGTGAACGCGTGGGTGTTGTTGGAGTCGCCGATGTTCAGCGCGCCCACGGTGCGGGACGTGGTGTCGATCGTGACGGTGCGAGCGGCAGTGATGTTGTTGGTGAGCCCGATAACATCCCCTGCGGCGTTCCCCGGCACAGCAGCGGGATTCCAGTTGGTGCTGAGGCTCCAATCGCCGGAGGCGTCGACATTCCAGAATCCACTCTGGGCGAAGGCCCGCCCCGGCGAAAGTGCCAGAAGTCCGGCTGCGAGAGTCGCGCCGATCCCCACTCCCCGAACGAGCGACCTGGTGATCGACGTTGTTAGCATCAGAAGCTCCGCTTCAAAAATGACGTCCGTGGCTTACGTTCTCCGCCCCAAAAACGAGAGCTTCAGGAACCGCAAATCGCGTGCCGGAACCTGTCTTAAGGTGCCGCGATCAAGATTCCGCCGTAAGACCACTTTTTCGCTTCTCGAAGCGAGAAGCGGATTTCACAAAAAATGGATATTTTCACGCTGCGCGTGAGTTTCGTGTCACTGAAATTATGAAACGCGCGCATGAAGTGGCGATAGGAAATGAATGAGACGGTCAACGGACCTTCCACAACGGAGCGGTTCGACGCTCCGGATCACTTCGTAGCCATCACCTCGACGCCGTCCCAGTCGACCGGGGGCGGGGAGGCGGCGGCGGCGATGGCACGACCGCGGAGGACCACGGCCGCCGTGTCGTCGGGACGAAGGCGGAGCGCTTCATCGAAGCGTTCCACGGCGAGAGTGAAGTCGCGCGCGAAGTAGGCGTCGAGGCCCGCTTCGTATTCGGCCGCTGCGGCGAGGATGCTCTCGGGAAGAGTGCCGACGAGCCCGAGCGCCTCGTGGATCTCTGTCGGCAGTCGCTTCCCCTTGACGGCGATCCGATCGAGGCGGCGCCAGGCGACCGAAGTGCCGGCGAGCCGGCGGGTGGCGTCGCTGGCGATGATGGCCGTGCCGTATTCGTTGTTCACGCGCTCGAGCCGGGCGGCGAGATTCACCCCATCGCCGATGGCGGTGTAGTCGAAGCGGTCGGGGGCGCCGAAGTTGCCCACGATCACCCGGTCGGTGTGAATCCCGAAGCGTGTCCGGAGCCGGTTGGCCCGGGGCATTGCGGCGATCGCATCGCGGCAGCGGATCGCCGCGAGCACGGCCCGCTCGGCATGGTCGGCGACGGGGCGGGGGGCGTTCCAGAAGGCCATCATCCCGTCGCCGATGTACTTGTCGACGGTGCCCGATTCTTCGGTCACGATCCCGGCGATCCCGGCGAGATAGTCGCCGAGGACCTGCGCGGTTTCGGCAACGCCGATCTCCTCGGCGAAGCCCGTGAAGCCGTTGATGTCGCTGAAGAGGATTGAGAGCTCCTCCGAGCGGCCGCCGAGGACGGGCTCGGTGCCGTCGGCGAGGAGCTCTTGGACGAGCTTGAGCGGGACGTATTTTCCGAAGCCCCGCAGCCCCGATTTGAGGCTCCCGAACACGCCGTTGACGTCAGTGATTTCCTCGAAGACGGTGTGCGGGAGGGGGCGATCGGAGAAATCAAAGCGACGCAGATGCTCGGTCTCCACGGCGATCGCATGGAGCGGAGCCGAAATCGACTTGGCGAGGAGTGCGGCGCCGGCGAGAAACAGGGCCAGGATTCCCAGGCTGATGAGGATGTTGCGGGTGATGTCGCGCCGGATCGTGCCGAGGAAATCGTCCTCCGCCACGACCGCGCCGGCAACCCATTCCCGCCCATGGACGGCGATCGGACGGACGACGGCCAGCTGGCGGGCACCGTCGACGACATAGGCGATCGAGGCTGTCGTGTCGGGTTTGAGCGTTTGAAGCGTTGTCTGGAACGCGGGGTTGCGGGCGAGGGCCCGGAGGACCGGCGGATCGGTATCCGCCAGCCGGGGGAGCGTCACGCTCCCACCATCGGCACGGATCGGCGCCGCCCCGGCGGCTGCCAGCGTCCCCTGGGCGGGATCGAGGACGAAGCCCCGGATCGGCCGGCCGGCCACCCGGAGCCGCGCCAGCGTCTCGGCCAGTTCGGTGAGCGTGATCGCCACCGAGACGACGCCGGCATCGGCCCCGGGCTCGACCCGAAGGGAGACCGCAGCCGTGACGACGATCGTGTCGTCGGGGAAGTGCGCGTAGGCGTCGGTGAGGAACACGCCCTTGGCGTCTCGCGCGCCGGTGTACCAGGGGCGCGTGCGGGGGTCGTAGGAGGCTTCGACCTCGGTGTGCTCGAGGACCTCGGTGCGGGGGGCACCGGGGGCGCGGCGGCTGATGATCGTGCGGGCGGTGGCCTCGGGGCCCGAGACGAGACGGGCTCGTGACTCGAGGCTCCCGTCATCACGGCGGGAGATCCGGACCCATCCCCCGTCGGGGAGACCGAGCTGCACGTACGCCAGCGCCCGCTCGCTCGACAGGAGTGCACGGCCGACGACGTCGAGCGCGTTGGGGCGGAG
>JBBAVV010000029.1:0-58494 GCA_040397545.1 Pirellulales bacterium | reverse complement strand
TCCTCCGAGGAACGACGAAACTTTTGCCGGCCCCGCCGACGAACCACCCACAGGCGAGCCACCAGCAAGTCCGGCACCCGGCGTCGGCTCCTTTCACCGCGGCTCGTCGGTGACGCAGCCTTCGCTTGCCGGAGCGACGCAGCGGATGTACTTGGCGAGGATCCCACGCGTGGCTTTCAGCGGCGGCGCGGTCCAGGCGGCGCGGCGCTTGGCGAGATCGGCGTCAGAAACGGCAACGTCGAGCCGGCCGCTGTCGCCGTCGATCGTCACCGTGTCGCCATCGTGAACCAACGCGATTGCTCCCCCTTCCTGCGCCTCCGGCACGACATGCCCGACAATGAATCCGTGGGAGCCGCCGGAGAAACGGCCGTCGGTGATCAGTGCCACGTCGTTGCCCATGCCGGCGCCCATCAGGGCCGAGGTCGGCGTGAGCATTTCGGGCATCCCCGGGCCCCCCTTCGGCCCCTCGTAGCGGATGATGATCACATCGCCACGCTGGATCTTCCCCTGCTCGAGGGCGGCGAGCATCGCCTCCTCGCTGTCGAAGACGCGGGCCGGCCCCTCGAACCGGGCCCCTTCCTTGCCAGTGATCTTCCCGACGGCGGTGCCGGGGGCGAGGTTGCCCTGGAGGATCGTGATGTGGCCGGTCGCCTTGATCGGCTCCTCGAGCGGATGAATCACCTTCTGCCCCGGGGTGAGGCCCTTGTTCGTGGCCAGGTTCTCGGCGAGCGTTTTGCCGGTGCAGGTCAGGCAATCGCCGTCGAGGAAGCCCTTGTCGAGCATGTATTTCATGAAGCCGCTGGTGCCGCCGACGGCGTGGAGATCCTCCTGGACGTAGCGACCGCTCGGCTTGAGATCGGCGATGTAGGGAACGCGGCGGGCAACGGCCTGGAAGTCGGCCGGCGTGAGCTCGACTTCGACGGCGCGGGCCATGGCGATGAGATGGAGGACGGCGTTGGTTGAGCCACCGAGGGCCATCGTCACCACCATTGCGTTCTCGAAGGCGCGGCGGGTCATGATGTCGCGGGGCTTGATGTCACGCTCGAGGAGATTCTTGACCGCGGCCCCGGCTCGGCGGCATTCGTCGAGCTTGGCCGGATCGACCGCCGGGATGCTGGCGCTGTCGGGAAGCGACATGCCGAGGGCCTCGATCGCCGTGGCCATCGTGTTGGCGGTGTACATGCCGCCGCAGGCGCCGGCCCCGGGGCAGGCCTGACGGACGACACTCGCACGGCGCGTGTCATCGATCCGCCCGGAGACATACTCGCCGTAGCACTGGAAGGCCGAGACGATGTCGAGCGGCGTGCCGTCGGCGAGGTGGCCGGCCCGGATCGTGCCGCCATACACCATGAGCGCCGGCCGATTGAGCCGTCCCATCGCGATCAGACAGCCGGGCATGTTCTTGTCGCAGCCGGGGATCGCCACCATGCCGTCGTACCACTGGGCCTGCATCACCGTCTCGATCGAGTCGGCGATGATGTCGCGGGAGGGAAGCGAGAAGCTCATGCCGTCGGTCCCCATCGAGATCCCGTCGCTGACGCCGATGGTATTGAACCGCATCCCCACCATGCCGGCAGCCGTCACCCCCTCCTTGACGACGGCCGCCAGGTCGCCGAGATGCATATTGCAGGTGTTGCCGTCGTACCACATGCTCGCGATCCCGACCTGGGCCTTATCGAGGTCGGCCGGCTGGAGGCCGGTGCCGAGGAGCATCGCCTGCGAGGCGCCCTGCGAGCGCGGCTGCGTGATCCGGGAGCTGGTACGATTGATGGCGGCCATGGCGGGGGGGGATCCTCGAGGAATGTCTCGGTGGCATGGGGGGCGAAGCGGCCTAGCCCGGAGCGGAGCCGAGCGGGCAGAATAGTCTCTGCGAAACCAGTTGGAAAGCGACCGGAGACTCCCGCGCCACCATGTCGACCCACCTCCGCCATCCGAAGTTCGTCTACTTCGATCTCGGCAACGTGATCGTCAATTTCGACCGCGAACATGCCGTCCGCCAGATGGCAGAAGTCGCCGGAATCACCCCTGCAGTGACCCACGCCGCCGTCTTCGAGGCCGGGCTGCAGGCGAAGCTCGAACGGGGGGAGATCGATTGGAAGGCCTTCCACGACGCCTTCAGCCGGGCGACCGGGTCGACCAGCGATCCGGCGCGGCTCGCCGATGCGGCCAGCGACATGTTCAGCCTGAACGTGGCGATGCTGCCGGTGATCGCCGCCGTCGAGCGGGCCGGTTTCGCCATGGGAATCCTCTCCAACACCTGCGCCCCGCACTGGAGCCATCTCCTCGCCAAGCGCTACGCCGTGCTCCCCGGCCGGTTCTCCGTGCTCGTGCTCTCGCACGAGGTCGGTGCCCTGAAGCCCGATCCTTCGATCTACGGGATCGCGGCCCGGATGGCAGGCGTGCCCCCCGAGGCGATCTTCTTCACCGACGACGTCCCGGAGCATGTCGAGGCGGCCCGTGCGGCTGGCTGGGATGCGGAGGTGTTCACGACGGCTGCCCGGCTCGCCGACGACCTCCAAGCCCGCGGCCTCAATCTCGGGCTGTGAACGCAGCCGCCAGAGCCACGATCAAGCACGCCTCGTCGATCCGCCCCTCCGCGATGGCACGACCATCGACGGTGACGACGGGAACCCGCAGCCCGTACGCACGCTCGAGGGCGCTGTCGCCTCCGATCTCCACGATTCGTGTCCGGGGGGCAAGGTGAGGGAGAAGGTCCTCGACGGCTTCGCAGAGGTGGCAGCCGCGGCGGGTGTAGAGGACGACGTCCATGAAGAACCGGGTGACCGGGGCGTGGGACCGCCGTCGGGGGTGGCCCGTTGAGCAGGCCCTTTCCCGGGAACTCCCGGCGGGGAAGGGAGCGCGTCGGCACGCCGGTCCAAGCCTGATAGGATAGCACCTTCTTTCACTCCCTTTTTCCGCCCCCCTGCGGCATGAGCGACTCCACGCAGACGTTGGACGACTTCCTCCGCGTGCTTCGCGCCAGCGGCCTCGTCGATCCTGCCAAGATCGACCGGGCCCTCAGCCCGTGGACCGACTCGGAGGGGCGGCTGCCGCTCGGCGGCGAACCGGTGCCGGAGGGGCTCGTCACGGGGCTGGTCGAGTCGGGGCAGCTGACGCCGTGGCAGGTCGACCAGCTCCGCAAGGGGCGTTACAAGGGCTTCGTCCTCGGCAAATACAAGCTGCTCCGGCTCCTCGGCGCCGGCGGCATGAGCAGCGTTTACCTCGCCGAACACGCCACCCTCCACCACAAGGTGGCGATCAAGGTCCTGCCCGTAAAGCGCGTCGAGCAGAGCTCCTATCTGGCGCGCTTCGAGCGGGAGGCGCAGGCCTCCGCCAGGCTCAACCATCCCAACATCGCCCGGGCCTTTGACCTCGAATCGTCGGGATCGATCCACTTCATCGTGCTCGAATACATCGACGGCACGGATCTCTACGCCAAGGTCAAAGCTGAGGGGCCACTCGATGTCCGCGAGGCCGCCGAATATGTCCGGCAGGCCGCGATCGGGCTCCAGTACGCCCACGACGAGGGGCTCGTCCACCGCGACATCAAGCCCGCCAATCTCATGCTCGACAAGCGGGGGACGGTGAAGATCCTCGACATGGGGCTGGCCCTGGCCAACGGCGACGAGGAGGCGTCCCTGACGCGCGAGCATGACGAGAAGGTGCTCGGCACCGCCGATTACCTGGCGCCGGAACAGGCCCGCGACAGCCACAAGGCCGACCGGCGCAGCGACGTCTACTCCCTCGGCTGCACCCTCTACTTCCTCCTCGTCGGCAGAGCGCCGTTCGCCACCGGACCGCTCGCCGAGCGGCTCCGCGCCCACATGAACGAGCCTCCGCCGAATCTCCTCGAGAAACGACAGGACGTCCCGACCGCGATCGCCGAGCTCTACTTCCGGATGATGGAGAAGCACCCCGACGCCCGCCCCCAGACGGCGCAAGATGTCGCCGACGCCCTGGCTGCCTGGCTCGGTTCGACACCGGCAACGCAGCGCTCCGGTGGAAGGATCGATCCCCCGCGCCGGGCCCCGCGGCGTTCTTCTGGCGAGGGTCCGGCCACGCCGGGGCCACGCCGACAACCCGGCCCGGTGGTGCGCAGCGGCCCCGGGAGTGAGTCCGGACCGATCAGCTCCTCGGGGCTGATCGGCAGCGGCGGAGGCTCCGGATCGCTCCCCGATTCGGGGCGCGTCGGCGGGGAGAGCTCCGACCGTTCCGGGGTCGAGGGCCTGCCGCTCATCGACACGTCGTCGGCCCCGTCACGGCAGGGTTCGGGAACGCGGTCCGGCGGAGCATCTCCGCCCCCCCGCGCCAAGCCTGTGGCTTCCTCGAAGGCCCCGCCGGCCGCTCCCGCCGCGGAGCCCTCGCGGCCGAAGCTCAACACCCCCTGGACCGACATCCATTTCCAGGGGCTGCCGATCCTGTTCTGGATCCTGTTCCTCGCCGGGATCGGCGCCGCGGTCGCGCTGGCCATCGCGTTTGTTCGCTCGCGCGGGTGAGCCACCGGCTCCCCCGCGCCCCCCCTTCTCGAAAGCGGGTCAAACGCGGGTCAGCCCCGGGTCAACCCAGCTTCCACACCCCCTCGGCGAGCTCGTCGATGGCGGCGCGGTGGGTGAGGTCGTAGTCGAGCGGCGTGAGCGTGACATGGCCCGCCGCGAGGGCCGTGACATCCGATTCGTGGGGCGACGGCGGCGGGGGCGGATCGTTCGTCGCCCAGTAGTAGGATCGGCCGCGTGGATCAACGCGCCGCTCGAAGGCCTCGCCGTACCGGGCCGTGCTCATCGGCACGACCCGCAGCTCACGGCGCCCGGTCAGAGCGGACGTCGGGATGTTGAGATTGAAGAGGCTTCCAGCCGGCGGGGAGCGGCGGAGCAGTTCGGCGATCACGTCGATGGCGATCGCGGCGGCCCGGTCGTAGTCGGCATGCTCGTCCCATTCGAGGCTGACGGCGACGCTCGTGATCCCGAAGAAGGCCCCCTCGATCGCCGCCGCCACCGTGCCCGAATAGAGGACATTGATCCCGGCATTGAGGCCGCTGTTGATCCCGCTGACGACCACATCGGGCCGGCGGGGGAGGAACTGGGTGATCCCCAGCTTGACGGCATCGGCCGGGCTGCCGTCGACGGCCCATCCCCGGCTCCGCTGACCGTCAAACACCTGCTTCGCGGTCAGCGGCGTGAGGAAGGTGATCGCATGCCCGACCCCGCTCTGCTCGGTCGATGGGGCAACGGCGACGACATCGCCGAGGCGGGTCAGGGCCCGCTCCATCGCGGCCAGTCCGGGGGCGAAAATCCCGTCGTCATTCGTCAGCAGGGTGAGCACTGGACCTCCTCGGGGGAGCTGGCGGCGCCATCGGACCGGTCCCCGATCGTAACCCTTCCGACGCCCCAGCGGTGAGCTCGCCGGATCGACCGTCCCCCGCCCCGCGGAGGCGCCGTGGGGAATTCCCGCCCGGTTGGGACAATGATTGCTCCAACACCTATACTCTCGGGCTTTTCCGCTCCCGCCCCACGCGGCCCCCAGCCATGACGCAGCCCCCTCCCCGATCTGCCCCCCAGCCCACCACGGCCCGTTCGGAGCGGATCATCGTTCTCGATTTCGGCTCGCAATACGCGCAACTCATCGCCCGGCGGGTCCGCGAGCAAAACGTCTTCTGCGAAATCGTCCGCCATGACCTCTCGGCGGACCGGATCCGCGACATGGCCCCGCGCGGAATCATCCTCTCCGGCGGTCCGTCGAGCGTCTACGAGGAAGGTGCGCCGCGCTGCGATCCGGGGCTGTTTCGCCTCGGCATTCCCGTCCTCGGGATCTGCTACGGAATGCAGCTGGCCTGCGATGCCCTCGGTGGTCGGGTCGGCCGGGCGTCGTCGCGTGAATACGGTCGTGCCTCCTGCGAGGTCACCACGACCGACTCGTTATTCGCCGGGGTGCCGGCGACGACCGAGGTGTGGATGAGCCACGGCGATCAGGTCAACGACGTCTCCTCCGACTTCGTCCCGCTCGCCCGCACATCGACCTGCCCGCTCGCGGCCGTCCGCCACACGACCTTGGCGATCTACGGCCTCCAGTTCCACCCCGAGGTCACGCACACGCCGGCAGGCAGCCGGATGCTCGCCAACTTCCTCCGCGAGGTGTGCGGCTGCACGGGGGCGTGGAAGCTCGAGGACGTCGCCGAATCGACGATCGCCGAACTGCGGCGGCGGATCGGCAGCGACCGGGTGATCTGCGGCCTCTCCGGCGGTGTCGATTCAGCGGTCGTCGCCGCGCTCCTCTGCCGGGCCGTCGGCGATCAGGTGTCGTGCATCCTTGTCGACAACGGGCTCCTGCGGAAGAACGAAGCTGCCGCCGTCATCGAGCAATTCACCACCCACTTCAAGACCGATCTCCACGTCGTCCCGGCGGAGGAGAAGTTCCTCGGTGTCCTCGCCGGGGTGACCGAGCCGCAGGAAAAGCGGCGGCGGATCGGCAAAGCCTTCGTGGAATGCTTCGCGGACGAAGCGGCGCGGATCCAGGGGGCGCGGATCCAGGGGGCGCGGACCCAGGGGGCGAAGTACCTCGCCCAGGGAACGCTCTACCCGGACGTCATCGAAAGTGGCGCCGCCCCGGACGGTCCGGCCGCTACCATCAAGCTCCACCACAACGTCGGCGGGCTCCCGGAAGACCTCCAGTTCGAGCTCGTCGAACCACTGCGGGATCTGTTCAAAGACGAGGCCCGTCGGCTCGGGCTCCAACTCGGCCTTCCGGAGCGACTCGTCTGGCGGCATCCGTTCCCCGGCCCGGGGCTCGCCGTCCGTTGCCTGGGGCACGTCACGCGCCCCCGCCTCGACACGCTCCGCGAGGCCGACGCGATCGTGCTGGAGGAGCTCGACCGGGCCGGGCTGATGCGGAAGGTGTCGCAGGCTTTCGCCGTCCTCCTCCCGGTGCAAAGCGTGGGCGTGATGGGGGATGCCAGGACCTACGACGAGGTCCTGGCCGTCCGGGCGGTCGAGACGGAAGACTTCATGACCGCCGACTGGTCCCACCTGCCGTACGATGTCCTCGCCCGGATCTCGACCCGGGTCATCAACGAGGTCCGCGGCATCAACCGCGTCGTCTACGACATCTCCTCGAAGCCGCCGGCAACGATCGAGTGGGAGTGAGACCGGTCGGACAATGCGGCAGCCGCGCGGCCGGTCACACCGCCCGCTTCCTCGTCGCGAAGGGGTGACTCGACAGCGGCCTATGCCCCTCCAGCCCCACGATCTCGAGCCGGAGTCCCGCCCGGCAGAAGTCGTCCTCGATTTGATGCAGTTTCTCGAGGACGCTGTGATCAACCAGCCGAGTGCCTTCGAGGTTGACGATCACGTTGTTCCCCTCGAGGAGCCCGAGTTTCTCGATCTGGGCGCGGAATGGCAGCCAGTTGCTGAAGACCGCCGAGCCGACCGCATCGATCTGCACGGTCTTGTCGTCGATGACGCGGACCTCGAGGAAGGGCTTGAAGATCGTCGACAACGGCAGACCGTTGATGGCATGGATCAGGAACTTTACCCCCACACCGACGATCACCCCGACGAGCAAATCGGTCGCCAGCACCCCCACGATCGTGCTTGCGAAAATGACCATCTGCTCCCGCCCGATCCGCCAGATACTGATGAACTCGGAAGGCGAGGCAAGCCTTGACCCGGTGTAGACGAGCATGGCAGCCAGGGCCGCCAACGGGATGCTGCGGATCAACCAGGGCGCGAGTGCCACGAACGCCAACAGGAAGATTCCGTGCCAGAAGTCGGCGAATCGAGTCCGCGCACCGTTGTCGATGTTCGCTTTGCTGCGAACGATCTCCGAGATCATCGGAAGCCCGCCGACGGCAGCAGCCACGACGTTTGCCGTGCCAACAGCCACGAGGTCACGGTCCAGCGTCGTCTTCCGCTTCCAGGGATCGACCATGTCGATCGCCTTCGCGCTGAGCATTGATTCAAGGTTTCCAACGAGTGCGAACATCACAACCCACTGGATCGACCCCCACACGAGCGACGGATCGGAGAAGGCCCCGAAGTCCGGGAAGGTCAGCGCCGAACGGAGGCTTGCCGGGACATTGACGAGGAACCGCGGTCCGAGCGGATGGTCTTGCCCGCCGAACGCATAAGTGTGGTCTGTGGCGAGGCCCAGCCACCAGGCCATCGGTACGGCCACCACCAGCACCACCAACTGCGCCGGCGCGCCCCCCAGCCAGGTACCGTAAACGCGTCGCTTGAGCCAGGGCATGGCCATGAGGATCGCCAGGCTCGCCAGGCCGATGAAGGCGATCGCCGGATTGAGATGGAGGATCGTCTCCGGCATCTCGCGGAGTATTTCGAGGGGCTCGGACGCGGCCTTTCCGCCGAGCATGACCGGCACCTGCTTGAGGATGATGATCACCCCGATGGCAGCGAGCATCCCGTGGACGACTGCGGTGGGAAAGAACTCGCCGAGCAAACCCGTGCGCAGAAGTCCGAAGGCCACCTGAACGACGCCCGCCACGCAACCGACCGCCAGCGTCAGCCGATAAGCCTCGAGATCCTTGGCGGGATCCTGCCCTGCGGTGTGGCCGAAGGCCTGCATGGCTCCGAGAACGATGACGATCAACCCCGCTGCGGGACCTTTGATCGTCAACTCCGAGTCGCTGAGAAAGGTCGTCAAACAGGCACCGACGACCGCGGTGAAGATCCCCGCCATCGGCGGAAAACCAGAGGCGACCGAGATTCCCAGGCACAATGGCAGGGCGATCAGGAAAACGAGGAAACCGGCCGTCATATCCTCCCGCATCCAGCGGCGGAAGCCAGCCCGATCACCACGGGGCGATGCTTCCCCAGAAGGGACCGTCGGCTGCCCGCCAATCGTGGTTAGGTTAAGCACCGGGTCGACTTCTCCACGCTGGGGTGGCCGCAACAAAAACGTCAACGATGGCCCATCCCGCAGCCAAGCAGACGCCGCGAACCACCTGCCTGGCACCTAGGCAGGCAGACTTGCGGCCGATACCCGCACTCGTCCAGCTTTTTTTACTAGGATACTGTACCAGGAAATTCGGGAGTCAACGAGGACCACTCATGCACGTCGCCATCGTCGAGGACGACCCCGTCATCGCCAAGGCCGTGACCACGGCAGTTCGGGAGGCCGGCCATGAATGCACGTGGGTTCCCGACGGCGAGACCGCCGTTCACCAAAACACGCTCCTCTCCAATGACGTCGTCATCCTCGACATCTTGCTCCCGAAGATGGGCGGCCTCGAGGTGCTGACTGCGGCCCGCGATGCCGGCGTGCGGACGCCGGTGATTCTCCTCACGGCCCTGGGCACCGTCGCCGACAAGCTCGCCGGCTTCCGCTCCGGGGCCGACGACTACCTCGTCAAGCCGTTCGCCATCGATGAGCTCCTCGCCCGGATCCAGGCGATTCACCGGCGCACGTCGATCAAGCCGACGATGGAGATGGAGGCCGGCCCGCTCCAGTTGAGCCTGTCGACGAAGCGTTTGTCGCTCAACGGGCGGACCATCGACCTGACGCCGACCGAGCTCAGCATTCTCGAGCTTCTCATGCGCTTCAACGGTCAGGTGGTGACCCGGAAGATGCTCTGCGAGCATGTCTGGGCCTTCGATTGGGACGGCCCCACGAACGTCATCGAGGTCCACATCAACCGGCTCCGGGGCAAGCTCGACAAAGAGCGGAAGGATTCCTTCATCCAGACCATCCGCGGACGAGGCTATGCGTTGGCCATCGATTGACGTGCCGTTGCTCCGGCTCATCCCCTGGGGATCGCTCCGCGTCCGGCTCACGCTCCTCAATTCGGCGGCCGTCCTCCTGGCGATGCTCATCCTCCTGTTCACCGTGCGTTTCGGGGTCCGCGAGGCGCTGTTCCGCGAGACCGAGGAGACGCTTCTCGGGGAAGTCCGCGAGGTGGCGATGTCACTCGCGGAGTTCCACCCGCATTCCGACGACTTCGTCGCCAGCCGCGATCTGCTCGTGGCGGAGCTGCGGCGCAAGGCGGAGAGCCATCGCGATCGCTCCTGGTTCCTCCAGCTCCTCGACGGTTCCGAGACGGTCTGGGCCAGCCCGAACTGCCCCGAGGCGATCCTCCAGCTGCCGATCGACGAATCGGTGAAGGAGACCGTGAGGCGGTTCGTGAAACACCGCTGGGCGCGGCGACTCATCGACACCCGCGAGGGGAAAAAGCTCGCTGTGCGGATCGGCATGGCCGACAACGTCATCGAGCAGGATGTCGACGATCTGACCTGGTTCCTCCTGCCGATCGGCATCGGCTTCACCCTCCTGACGCCGCTGGCCGGTTACTGGCTGGCTCTCCGGGTGACCCAGCCGATTGCCGGCATTCTCAAGACCGCCGGCCGCCTCAAACCGACGAAACTGGGGGACCGTCTGCCGACGCGGGGCACGAAAGACGAACTGGACCAACTCTCGATCACGATCAACCGCCTCCTCGACCAGGTGGCCCGGCATGTGGAGCAACAGCAGCAGTTCGTCGCCGATGCGGCCCACGAGCTCCGCGGGCCGCTGGCCGCGATGCAAAACGCCCTCGAGGTGGCGACAGCCAAGGACCGGAGCCTCGATTCGTATCAGGGGACCCTCGAGGAGACGCTCGGCGAGACCCGCCATCTCACCAAATTGGCCAACGATCTCCTCCTCCTCGCCGAGGTCGGCAACAGCCTCGGCTCCGTGTTCGACCACGTCTGCGACCTCGAACAGGTCGTCCGGCAGACCGCGGCGATGTTCGGCGGCACGGCCGAGGAGCGGTCGATCGCGATGACCATCCAGTCCAACGGGAGGGCGATCGTCCGGGGGGATGAGCGGCAACTGCGACAGGTGATCAGCAACCTCGTCGACAATGCCCTCCGCTTCACCCCCGAAGGCGGAAGGATCGACCTCGCCGTCGCGGCCAGCCAGTCAAAAACCGAAGCGGTCGTGACGGTCACGGACAACGGCCGCGGGGTTGATGGGGAGCACCTCGAACGGGTCTTCGACCGCTTCTTCCAGGCGGAGGCTGCCCGCGATCGCGGCGGCATCAAACGGGGCGGGGGGCTGGGGCTCTCGATCTGCCGTTCGATCGTCGAACGCCACGGCGGCAGGATCGGTCTTGCGAGCCCCGGTGTCGGCCGGGGCGTGACGGTCACCGTCGTCATCCCGCTCCGGCCAGTGCGCCGGAAGTCGGCCTGACGGCGGGCTCCTGTTCTTGGACTTGGTTGCCCCTGCCGCTCTGGGGGGAATGCGCGGGGAGGAGAAGCCCGCGGACTCACCGAAGCCGTCATTATTTTCCTGATCGTCAAGGTTGGCGCCCGACTCTGACGATCAGGCAGGTAGTGCCAACCGGGAAATGCCCACCATGGTCCACGGCTTTCCCAAACACCGTTCCACCCCACACGGGCGATCTCGCGCTCTGGGAGCGGCTGCCGTCGCCCTCATCGCGCCTTTGGTAACGGGCGTTGGGCTGTTGGCGGCTGCCGAGCCCTATCTGGTGATCGCCGAGACCGACGACGCCCCGGCCCTCACGCTCCCGAGTGTCACCGCTGGCTTCGATTCCTTTGATGACGTCAGCGCGGCCTTCCAAGACGACCGGAAGAAGGTGGCGGCCCTCGAAAAGCGACTGGCGGAGCTCGAAAAGACAGCGGCCGCGAAGGTCGAATCGATCCCCACTCCCGACCCGAAGCCGGCCGGCAAGGATGCGGGCGCGAAGGACGCCAAGAAAGATGACAAGAAGGACGAAAAGAAGCCGGAGGAGCCCTACGAAGTCGGCAGCGACCTGGGGATGACGACGAAGTGGAATTACGGTCTCCAGGCGGAAAGCGCCCACAAGGACTTTCGCGTCAAGGTGGGGGGCCGGATCCAGATGGACAACACGGCCTTCTCGCGCGACGACAATGTCGCCCAGGCACCGAGCGAGGGTGGTCTGAACCAGCAGCTCAAGAACGCCACCGACTTCCGCCGGGCCCGATTGCGTGTCGATGGCCGGATGTACGAGCTCTACGACTTTGTTGGCGAGTACGACTTCTCGAATCAGCTCAACGCCAACGCCCAGGCTCAACCATCCGAGACGGTGCTCGGCAACTACGCGGCGATCACGGAAAACTGGCTGCAGATCCGCGAAGTGCCGGGAGTCGGCATCATCCGCGCCGGCAACCAAAAGGACCCGTTCGGCTTCGAGCACATGACGAGCAGCCGCTGGCTCAACTTCATGGAGCGATCCTATGCCCAGGATCTCTACGAGGGCCCTTTCACCAACGGCTTCATCCCAGGCGTTCGGCTGCTGAACACTTCGGACGACCAACGGGCCACCTGGTCGGTCGGGGCATTCAAGAACTCGCAGAACGTCTTCGGATTCGCCAACACGTCCTCGGCAAACATGGCGGTGGGCAGGCTCACCTGGCTCCCGTGGTACGAGGACGAGGGGAAGAAGCTCCTCCACCTCGGTATCGCCGGCCGGACGATGCAGACCAACAACGACACGGTGCGATTCCGGGCCCGTGGCAATATCCGCAACGGTCCGCCAGGCCCGCTCAACTCGATCTACATCGACTCCGGTCTCCTCAACGCCCCCTGGGAGAACCAACTCGGCCTCGAACTCGTCGGCAACAACGGCCCCTGGTCGTTCCAGTCGGAGTATTTCGGCTGCTGGCTCTACAATACGACGTCGAACAAGGGCGCGTTCACGGGGTCGCCCTCGACCAATCCCAACTACGGCACGGCCGGTCTCCAGCCCAACGGCGCGCCGGTGGGGACCTACTTCACGAACTCCGGCTACGCCGAGGTTCTCTACTTCGTCACCGGCGAATCGCGGGCCTACGACCGGCTCGAGGCCCGCTTCGATCGGCCGATCCCGCGCAACAACTTCTACGTCGTCCGCGATCCCACCGGCCGATTGCGATCGAGCGAGGGTGCCGTCCAGGTGGGGGCGCGATACCAGTACGCCTGCCTCTCTGATTCGCAGATCAAGGGCGGCACGCTCAACGCCCTGACGTTCGGCGTGAACTGGATGTTCAATCCCAACTCGCGTCTCTATTTCAACTACGACTTCGCCTACCGCGACTTCACCAACAACTTCAACAACAACGCCAGCGGTTGGATCACCGGCTTCGGCACCCGTCTGGCCTTCGACTTCTGATCACACGTCCGGCCGACCGCCGGAAGCGAAGGAGTATCTCGACCATGCACCTCCACCCTGCTCCCCTGTCGCTTGCGATCCTCGTGGCGACCGCTGGCATCGCGACCGCAGCCCCGCCGGCCGATCGTGGGCTGACCCCCCCGCCGCGTCTGGCCCAGGCCGACACCAAGCAGCCCGCGCCACCGGAGGACCTTCCGGCCCGGCCGCGGATCGGCCACAAGGTCGCTCCCGGCCGCGATCCAGCTGGTCTATCCCAAAGCGCGGTGAAGGGGGGGACCGACGCAGCGACCAAGGGAAAGGGCTGCGGGAAGCCAGGCTGCACCTCATGCATCCCCCAGGTGGCCACCTGCAAGGCGAAGTGGGACGACAAGAAGACGAAGAAGGCGTCGTTCACGATGAAGTGCGACTTCGAGTGCACCAGGCCGTGGGAGCCCTACCATCAGGGCACCTGCTGCGAGGAGCAGACCACCCCCTGCGGCGACGTTCACACGAAGAAAAAGCTGTTCAAGACGGAGGAGGAGAAGGTGGAGCGGGTTCTCAAGTACGAGGTGGTGATGCAGCCGGCCGCCCCATGCTGCGAGCCGGAGCCCGCCTGCTGCTGCCTCGGCTGTCGCTGCCTCGGCTCGGCCTTCGAGCGGGTGTTCTCCTGGTGTCATTGAGAGCCCGAGCCGGTCGCACCATCCCTCACCTCCACCCATCTCCCCCAGCCTGCCGATTCCGGAGTGTCATCGCGTCAGGCATCTCCGCAGCATCCTGCCTGACGCTCACTTCTGAACCGGTCGCTCCCCTGATTTCCCCGACCCTGACGATTCCTCCTGGGATACCACCCATGAGGTTTGTCGCGACGTGGAAGACCCTGCCGGGGACGCCAGAGATCAGCCCTTCCGCCCCCCTCGGGGGTCCGGACCGCGCCCTGGATCGATCCGCTTCGGTCTGACGTCCGCCGTGGGAGCCTTCCTCCTTGGCGCCAGCGCTCTGGCCGCCTGTGCCCCGGCCACCGCCGACGAAAGAGCCGTGAGCGGTGGCCGACGCCCGTTTGGAATCCCTGGCGTCGCCGAGGGGATGGTCGAGCCCCTTCCGCCACCGTCATTATCTTCCTCCCCATCGCAGTCACCATCGTCACCGGCCAGCGAAGGGCCCGCTCCGATCCCGTCGACGACGCCGATTTGGGAGGGGAGTAGCGACAAGAGCGCTGCGGTGCGATTCGGGGACGACCCGCTCCACGGGGACGAGCCGACGACGGCCATGGTCCGCATCGGCGGCCTCGTGCAACTCGATGACACCGCCTTTGCGGCGAGCGCGGGCCCGCTGCAACCGATCGATCAAGCCGGACTCGCCCCACCGCTCTCCGACGCGGTGAACTTCCGTCGCGCTCGTCTCCGCGTCGATGGGCGGCGGGGAGATCAATTCGATTGGGCCGCCGAATACGACTTCGTCAACCAGATCAACGCCAACAACCAGATCGATCCCCTCTGGCCGAGCCAGGGCCCATACCCCGCGCTCACCGATCTATGGCTGCGGATGAGTGACGTGCCACTTCTCGGTGCCGTCCGCGCCGGCAATCAGAAGGATCCGTTCGGCTACGAACATCTCTCGAGTTGCCGATATCTCGACTTCATGGAGCGGTCGTTCTGCCAGGATGCCTTCGTCGGCCCCTTCAACGACGGCTTCGTCCCCGGGATCTCGGTGCGCAACGGCACTGCCGATGGACTCGTCGGCTGGGAGGCGGGGGAGTTCGTCAACACCGCCGCCCCGTTCGGATTCTCCGACTTCGCCGGGGGAAGCATGACATCCGGCCGGGTCGTCTGGGTGCCGAGCTACGAGGACGACGGACGCAGGCTCCTCCATCTCGGCCTCGCCGGACGGACCATGCAACCGCGCAACGGCCTCGTGCGCTTCCGCAGCCGTGGCGGGCTGTGGAACGGTCCCCCGGGCCCCGACAACGCCATCTATGCCGACTCCGGCGTCCTGGCCGGCTCATGGCAGAACATGCTCGGCACCGAGTTGGTCGCCAATGCCGGCCCCTGGTCGCTGCAGGCCGAATACTTCGGCTCGTGGCTCTACGACGCCGCCACGACTGACATCGGCCCGCTGTCGACCGCCGGTTGGCAACCACCCCCGGGCACACCGGTGGGAACGGTCTTCTATCAAGGAGGCTATGTGGAGACGACCTACTTCCTCACCGGCGAGAGCCGGACCTACTCCCTCGTCGAGCACCGCTTCGACCGCCCGCAACCCCGTCACGTTCTTGCCCTCTCGCCGCACAGGCCGCGTGGGTTCGGGGCCTGGCAGGCGGCCGCCCGCTACAATTACCTCTGCCTCAACGACGGACAGGTCAATGGTGGCCTTCTCAACGGCATGACGCTCGGCCTCAACTGGCTCCTCACGCCAAATGCCCGGATCGTCTTCAATTACGACCTCACCCACCGCGACTACCGGAGCACTCCCTGGGCCAACGGCCCCTCCGGACCAGTGCCAGTTCCGTCGTACGACGGCAGCGGGACGATCCACGGATTCGGGAGCCGGCTCGCCTTCGATTTCTGATTCGCGGCCCGGACCGAGGTCATGACTCAATTTGCCCCCCCACGCTGTGCCGCCGGCTTCATCTTTGCCCTCGAGACCGAGGCCGATCCGTTTGCCATGCGCGTCTGCGACGCGACGACCCTCCGCGGCCCGGCGCTGTCGTTCCACGAGGGAACGATTGCCGGACGACGGGTGGCCTGGGTTGTCTCGGGCGCCGGAGTCGCCGCTGCCGGCCAGGCCGCCACCGTGCTCCTCGAAGGGCACGCCCCCGGGCTCCTGGTGAGCGCCGGATTCGCAGGGGGCCTCGACCCGGCGCTCGCCCGAGGGGCTCTGGTGCTCGCCACCGGCGCGGTGCGCGAAGGGGCCCCACGACTTCCTCTCGCTCGGCCAGCCTCGCTGCTTCCGGCAGCCTCCACCGACGTGGACATCGTCACCGTCGACTCGATCGTGGCCACGATCGCGGCGAAGCGTGACCTCCGCGCTGCCACCGGCGCCGCCATCGTCGACATGGAGACCCACGCCGTGGCCGCGGCCGCCGCCGCGGCAAGGATCCCCTGTGCCTCGGTGCGGATCGTGTCGGACGCGGCCGGGGATGAACTTCCCGCCGACATCGCCCGGCTCGTGATCCCCCAGTCGGCCTTCCGCCGCGCCGGGGCCGCCCTGGCGGCGATCGGCCGGAAGCCCGCCGCCGCCGGGACCCTGTGGCGGCTGTGGGAGCACGCCGTTGTCGATAGTCGCGCCCTCGCCGCGGCGCTCGAACGCCTCGTCGCCGCCCTCCCGGAAGCCTGATCGAAGGGCGCTGTGACCCGGACGTGGCCGAAGATGCGCGGATCAGGCGCGGATCAGGCCCCGAAGAGCAGTCGGGCAAGCAGGCCGCGGGGCAAATCGGGGGAAAGCCCGCGGTCCTTCCGGCGCAGTCCTTCCGGCACGACCACCGGCAGCAGAGTCGCCGCCGCGATTCGACCGCTCCGCACGGCGCCCTCCATCGTCGAGGGCCACCCGGTGGCGGTCCAATCCCCCGCCAGCGCCATATTCTTGATGCTGGTGGCGGCCCCAGGGCGGACGGCATCGACGCCGGGCCGCACCGAGAGAACGGCGGTGGGATCGGTCACCACCCGGCTGCCGAGGAGCGTTGCGGTTTGCACCGCGGGAAAAACCTCTCGGAGCTCGTCCACGACCGTGGCCACGAGCCGATCGCGATCACCACCGAGGAGGCCGCGCGAGGCACTGATCACCACCTGGCAATAGCCGGCGCCGGGCGCGCCGTCAGCGGCCTCGGACCGGAACACCCACTGCGACACGCGCCCCACGAGCACGGCATGGGGCAGATCGATGGCTTGCCGGTCAAACCACAGATGGACGGCCGTGATCGGCGAGGCCGCGAGTCGTTCCTCGGCCTGCGGAACCAACTCCGGCACGAGTCGCGCCGCGGCCCGCCACGGGACGGCGACGACGACACCATCACAGGCCACCACCCCTCCCGGGATACAGACACCCCGGACTTCGCCTCCGTCGCGCTCGATGCCCTGGACGGGCGTGCCTGTCTCGATCCGCACGCCGGTCTCGCGCAACCACTCGAGTAATCGCTCACCGAAGAGGACGCCGAGCGGCTCGACGGGAACATGGAGATCGGCAGCTTGAGGGTGGGCGAGAAACCCGTCGACGGCCACCTTGCGCGCCGCCGACACGCTCACGAGATCAATCGATTCGCCGAGAGCACTTTCCAGAACCGGTTGCCAGAACAGCCGAATGACCCGCTCCGGCTGCCCGATCCGCCCGAGCCACGCCGCCGCGGTGTCGTCGAGCGCCACGCCGCGAACGCGGGCGAGGCGGAGCATGCCGAGGCCGAGCCGAGCCCGCTCCCACCAGGAGAAGTGACGCATCCCGAACAGGAGCGGCGTGAGGTGGAGCGGTGCCGGGAGGAACGGCCAGGGGGTGCACGCCGAGCGCTCCCCTTCCGGCGCGATGAACCACATCGTCCGGTCGCGCCGCAGGCTCCCCGCAAATCCCGCCCGACGGGCGAGATCGAGGAAGTTCGTGCAGCATCCCATCGCCACATGCTGGCAAGCATCGACGAGCCCGCCACCGACGGGATCATCGAACGAGGCGGCGCGTCCCCCGACCCGCCGCCGCGCTTCGAGCACCGTCACCCGACAGCCCCCCTCGACGAGCGCCGCGGCAGCCGCCAAGCCGGCCAAGCCCGCACCGACGACGACGACATGAGGCGTGGTGGGAGCGTTCACCATGAGTCACCAATTCCCCGGGGGCCGGTGGCAACCGATACCAAGGCCGCCCCCGCCAGGAGCATTTTCGGTGGGCTGACGCGCAAGGAAAAAATCCCGGCGCCGCTCCGCCGAACGGCGTGGAAGATGGTGGAATAGGCCCCATACATCGCCCGGAAGACGACCCGCCCGTCGGTGGAGAGCAGTCCGTCGAGGGCCCGGGCGCGCCGGTAGTAGCCCTCGGCTCTGGCCACCTCGATCGCCGCGAGTCGACGGAGGGCATCGGTCGCTTCCGGGCGACGGAGGTCGGCGCGGGTGCATCCGGCAGCGGCCAGATCCACGGCAGGGAGATAGAGCCTGCCGCGGTCGAGATCCTCGGGGATGTCGCGGAGGATATTGGTGAGTTGGAAGGCCAATCCACAGGCGTGCCCGACGGGGATCGCCTCCGGCGAACGGAATCCCCAGATGTGGATCGCCGCCAGGCCGACGGCGCTGGCGACGCGGCCGCAGTAACGCTCGAGCGCCTCGACATCGGGCATCTCGAGCGGGTGGAGATCCATCCGCACGCCGTCGATCACCGCCCGGAGGTGCTCGGGCGGGATGCCGTAGCGGCGCACGGTGTCGACCAGCGCCCGGATCACCGGGTCGGCCGAGCCGGCGCCCCGCAGGGCCCTTTCGAGGTCGGCGGCGAAGGCATCGAGGGCCGCTTCCGCAGCCTGGGGATCGACCCGCTCCCCCGCGTCCCCGTCGACGATGTCATCCGCGCGGCGGCAAAAGGCGTACAGCGCCGTGGTGCCACGGCGTTTCTCCGCAGGGAGCAGGCGGATCGGCAAGCTGAAGCTCGAACCGCTCCGTCCCAGGAGCGCGGCGCAGGCGTCGTGATCGGCGGCAAGCCCGCTCATCGCTTCCCCCGAAACGCGTCGGCGAGGGCCCCGCCGGCGACAGTGCACGCCGCTCGGGCCGCCAAGCGGGCCTTCTGCCATCGGCCCAGCGACGGGCGGGCACGGAGGGTGTCGAAGCCGATCGCCTCTATTGCTTCGGCCACGGCACGTCCGCCGGCAACAAACATCCCGATCGCCCCGCGCAGGCTCCTTGGCGCCAGGCGGGCCAGCGGGGCGCCTGAATCGAAAAGGCCGCGAGCCCAAGCAACCTCGTCCCGGATCAGAGCCCTGAAGGCGGGGGAGCCGACAGGCTCGTCGACGCACGACTCGGCGACACCGTGACGGCGGAGATCCTCGGCCGGCAGATAGATCCGGCCGGCGCACCGGTCCCGCCGGACATCCTGCCAAAAGTTCACCAATTGCAGCCCCGTGCAGATCCGATCCGACATCGCCACCAACTCCGGATCCCCACAGCCGTCGAGCGCCAGGACGATGCGGCCGACCGGATCGGCGGAGCGCCGACAGTAGGCGACCAGTTCGTCGCGCGTCTCATACCGGACGGTGATCCCAGCGGCGTCAAACCGCTGGTCCTCGTCGAAGGCGTCGAGGAGGTGGGCGAAAGGCTCGATCCCCACCGCCGTGCGGCGCACCGTGTCGGCCAGCGCCACGAACACCGGATGATCGGGGCAGCCTGCGAAGCAGGCCTCGAGCCCGCGCCGCCACGCCTGCAACGCCTCTCCCGCTGCGGCCGGCGAGGCCGCCTCGTCGGCCAGGTCGTCGCTCCACCGGGCGAAGGCGTAGACGTTGGCGAGATCCTGACGGAGCCGGGACGGAACGATCCGACTGGCGACGGTAAAGTTCTCGTAGTGACTCTCCGCAACCCGCCGGCACCAGGCCTCGGCGGCCGCCAGATCGAGATTCCGTGGCACGTCGTGGAGCGACCAGGGGGTGGCGTCACGGCGCCAAGGGTCGGTACCTGTCACGGCTGCCGATGGCTGGTGGGAAGGGCGGGCCATGGGGCGGAGGGCTTTTCCCGGGGTGTCTCCCGCGGAAAAAGGACTGGGATGACTTTTTCCACGGATCGTTAGGATACCCTTTTCCCCATCAGAACCGCTCCCGCCAATTCCAGCCTGGAACGCACGATGAACATCCTCCTTGCCGGCCCCCGTGGTTTCTGTGCCGGCGTCAACATGGCGATCGAGACGCTCGAGACGGCGATCCGAATCCATGGCACCCCGATTTACGTCTATCACGAGATCGTCCACAACAAGCATGTCGTTGAACGGTTCGTGCGCGAGGGGGCCGTGTTCGTCGACCGGGTCGAGGATGTCCCTGAAGGGGCGGTGCTCCTGTTTTCCGCCCATGGTGTGGCCCCGGAGGTCAGGCGGGTTGCAGCCAAGCGCCACCTCTTGGCGATCGATGCCACCTGCCCACTGGTGACGAAGGTCCACCTCGAGGCGATCAAGTACGCCAAGAGCGGCCACCGCATCGTGCTCATCGGCCACGAGGGGCATGACGAGGTGATCGGCACGATGGGGCAGGCACCGGAGGCCTTCACGCTCGTGGATTCGCCGGAGGAGGTCGACCGTCTCCCCTTCGGCCCGGAGGATCGTCTCGCCTATCTCACGCAGACGACCCTCTCGGTCGACGACGCTTCGCGGATCATCGTCCGCCTGAAAGCTCGGTTTCCCCACATCGTCGGCCCCCCGAAGGACGACATCTGCTACGCGACCCAAAACCGCCAGGAGGCGGTGCGCGTGCTCGCCGACAGCGCCGATGTCGTGATCGTGCTCGGGAGCCAAAACAGCTCCAACAGTCAACGGCTGGCCGAGCTCTCCCGCGAACGGGGCATCCCCTCCCATCTCATCGACGGCGCGAGCGAAATCGACCCGGCCTGGTTCCGCGGTGACGAGACGGTGGTGATCACCGCCGGGGCCAGCGCCCCGGAGAGCGTCGTGCAGGACTGCGTCCGCTGGCTGCAGGATCGCTACGGGGCGACCGTGGAGGAGCGGTCGATCCGCGAGGAGGATGTCTACTTCCCGCTCCCGCGAGAATTGCGTTCCTCCGCTCCCTCGCGCTCGCTGACTCCTGACTCCTGACCTCGAGCCTCGGACGAGGGCAACCGCCCCCGCCGCCGGTCAGTGCTGGAGCTTCTTGTAGCGGAAGCGGTGTGGCTCGTCGGCCCCCATGCCCTGGCGCTCGCGCCGGTTGACCTCGTAGGCCTCGAAGTTCCCCTCGCAGACGTGGACGTAGCCGTCCCCCTCGAAGGCGATGATGTGGGTGGCGAGGCGATCGAGAAACCACCGGTCGTGGGTGATGACCACGACCGAGCCTGCGAAGCTCGTGATCCCCTCCTCGAGGGAACGGAGCGTATCGACGTCGAGGTCGTTGGTCGGTTCGTCGAGGAGGAGAAGGTTGGCGCCACCCCGCAGAAGCTTCGCGAGATGGACGCGGTTGCGTTCGCCGCCCGAGAGCGATCCGACCTTCTTCTGCTGGTCTGGCCCCTGGAAGTTGAACTTGGCAACGTAGCTCCGGGCATTGACTGTCCGCTTGCCGAGCTCGATCGTGTCGTGCCCGCCGGAGATCTCCTCAAACACCGTCTTGGCGGGATCGAGGGCATCACGGCTCTGGTCGACGTAGCCGATGTCGACGGTGGCACCGACGCGGAGTATTCCGGTATCGGGCTTCTCCTGGCCGACGAGCATCCGGAAGAGCGTCGTCTTGCCGGCGCCGTTGGGCCCGATGATGCCGACGATCCCTCCGGGCGGGAGGCGGAAGGAAAGGTTTTCAAACAGCACCTTGTCACCGAAGGCCTTGGAAAGCCCCTCCCCCTCGATGACCAGATCGCCGAGCGGACGGCTGGCCGGGATGAAAATCTCCACCTCGGAGTCGCGGGTGGCGGCCTGTTCGGCGGCCAGCTTCTCGTACGAGGCGACCCGCGCCTTGCTCTTGGCCTGACGCGCCTTCGGCGACATCCGAATCCACTCGAGCTCCTTGTCGAGCGTCTTCTGGCGAGCGCTGACCTGTTTCTCCTCGAGCTCGAGACGGGCCTTCTTCTGAAACAGCCACGACGAATAATTCCCCTCGAAGGGGATTCCCCGCCCGTGGTCGACCTCGAGGATCCACTTCGCGACATTGTCGAGGAAGTAGCGGTCGTGGGTCACGGCCACGACGGTGCCGGGATATTCCGCGAGGTGCTTCTCGAGCCAGTTGACGCTCTCGGCGTCGAGGTGGTTCGTCGGCTCGTCGAGGAGGAGCATGTCGGGGCGTTCGAGGAGGAGCTTGCACAGCGCCACGCGCCGCCGCTCGCCGCCGGAGAGGTTGGTCACCTCCCAGTCACCGGGGGGGAGATTCATCGCGTCCATCGCGATCTCAACCTGCCGGTCGAGATCCCAGGCCCCGCGGGCCTCGATCTGATCCTGGACGGTCGCCTGCTCCGCGAGCAGTTTCTCCATCTCCTCCGGCTCCATCGGCTCTCCCAGCCGGGCGTTGATCGCCTCGAACCGGGTGAGGATCGCCCGCGTCGGGGCGACGGCCTCCATGACGTTCTCGAACACCGTCTTCGTCGCGTCGAGCTTCGGCTCCTGCTCCAGATAGCCGGCCTTGTAGCCGTCGGCGAGGCGGGTCTCCCCTTCATACTCCCGGTCGATGCCCGCCATGATCTTCATGAGCGTGCTCTTCCCGGCGCCGTTGCGACCGAGGAGGCCGATCTTCGCCCCCGGATAGAAGGCGAGGTTGATGTTCTTGAGCAGTTCCCGCTGTCCGAATTTCTTGGTCAGGCCGGTGATCTGATAGATGAAGGCGGCGCCCATCGGGAAGTCTTCTGTACGGAGGGGTGGGATCGCGGCCGGGCCGCGGGCAGAAATGACGAGTCAGGATACCACCCGGGGCCGGGACCGTGGACGGCCCCGGAGAGGGGCATGCCCCCGCCCGCCCGTGCCCCGCTGATGGTCGCGGTGGCGGGGGGCTCATGGACTGCGGCACCCCCATCCACTACGATTTCCGCGGCGGCCTCCTTCTGGGGCGGCCGCCCCGACCAACGGCGAGGAGAATCCGAATCCATGGCTGGCTATGCGAATCCCGATGTCTTGGTGACCACCGAGTGGGTGGTCGAGCATGCCCACGATCCGCACGTGCGGATCGTCGAATCGAACGAGGATCGGGCGCTCTACACTCAGGGGCACGTGGCCGGGGCCGTCGAGATCGACTGGCAGGTCGACCTTCAGGACCAGGTTCGGCGTGACTACGTCGATCGGACCGGCTTTGAGAAGCTGTGCCGCGACAACGGGATCTCCAACGACACGACCGTCGTGTTCTACGGAGACAAGAACAACTGGTGGGCCTGCTACGCGTTCTGGGTGTTCAAGCTCTACGGCCACAAAGACTGCCGGATCATGGACGGCGGCCGCAAGAAGTGGCAACTCGAAGAGCGTGCCTGGTCGACCGACCGGGTCCACGTCAAGCCGGGGCACTACACCGCCCCGAAGCAGGACGGTTCGGTGCGGGCCTTCCGCGATGAGGTTCTGAAGCACCAGAAGGGGGGCAAGCCCCTTGTCGACGTCCGCTCCCCGGAGGAATACTGCGGCGATCGGCTCCACATGCCCGACTATCCCAACGAGGGTGCCCTACGGGGCGGCCACATCCCCGGCGCTGTCAACATCCCCTGGCCGCTGTCGGTCAACGAGGATGGGACGTTCAAATCGGCCCGGGATCTCGAGAAGCTCTACGTAAAAGGAGCTGGACTGAAGCGCCGCTCCCCCACGATCGCCTATTGCCGGATCGGCGAGCGATCGAGCCTGACCTGGTTCGTTCTCACCTACCTGCTCGGTTTCGCCAAGGTGAAAAACTACGACGGCTCCTGGATGGAGTGGGGCAATTGCGTCGGTGTCCCGGTCGTCAAGGGAACCACGCCCGATGGCTCGCCGGAGTGACTCGTCATGCCCGGGTGACCGTGCCGCCGCCGGGCGGTCGTGGCCCCTCCGGCTGTTGCTGCTCGTGTGGGCAGCGATCGATCCAGCCGGTCCCGTCCTCCTGAACCGTCCGACATGAGCACCGTCGCCCAACGGATCGATTCGATTGTCGAGGATTTCAGCGACTTGGAGGGGCGGGAGAAACTCGAACTGCTCCTCGAGTTCGCCGCCCGGCTCCCCGCGCTCCCCCCGCATATCGCCTCCCGGCGTGCCAGCGGGGATCACCGTGTTCATGAATGCCAGACCCCGGTCTACCTCTGGCCGGAGGTGAACGCCGAGGGGGCGAAGCTCCACGCCGAGGTCGCCCCCGAGGCCCCGACCGTGATGGGGTTCGTCGCGATCCTTACCGAGGCGGTCGACGGTCGCCCCGTCGATGAAGTGCTTTCGGTCCGCGATGATCTCCTCGATCGGATGGGGCTGACACAGGTGCTCGGGATTCTCCGCGCCCGCGGCCTGCGGGCGATACTGGGGCATGTCAAACGTGGCCTGCTGGCCGCCTCCACCCCCACCGGGAAGGATTCCCCATGATCCGTCGTGTCGTCGCCGGTATCGATCTCGGCGGGACGGCCATCAACTACACGTTCCTCGATCGGGCTGGTCGATTCCTCATTGACGGCCTCTGCGAGCACCCCGCCCGGAGCGTCGAGGGGCCCGATGTCTGCCTCGGTCAGATCGTCGACGGGCTGGCGATCGCTGCCGGTAGGGCCGGCCTGGAGCTCTCCGACGTGGCGGCGATCGGCCTCGACACCCCTGGCCCGGCGAGTGCCGGCGGCGTCTTGAGCCGGCGCGGCTCGACGAACTTTGCCCACGTTGACTGGGCCGGCTTCGACATCCGCGCCGGTGTCTCCGCGCGGACCGGCCTCCCGGTCACCTACCTCAATGACGGCAACGCTGCCGCCCTGTGGGGCCACGTCGCCCTCTTCGGCGACGACACCGACGCCACGAGCGTCGCGGCGATCGTCGGCACCGGGCTCGGTGGCGGCGTGATCCATGGCGGCAGGGTCGTCGTGGGGAGGCGGGGATTCGGCGGCGAGCTGGGGCACGTTCTCATCCCCTGGACCCAGATCCCGGGGATCGAGGGGATCGACCCGAAGTGCAACTGCGGGCGGACCGGTGATCTGGAGTCGCTCTGCTCGCTGACGGCGATCCGCCGGACGCTCCTTCCCTGGTTCCTCGCCAAGCACGCCGGGCACGAGCTCGCCCAACTGGCCGACCCCGCCGAAGCGGCCAAGCGCGTCCGCGGGATGGCGGAGCGCGGCGACGAGCTGTGCCGGGAGATCTTTCGCGTGCAGGCCCGGGCCCTCGGCCTGTTCTTCGACGAGATG
This sequence comes from Pirellulales bacterium, assembly GCA_040397545.1. Lineage (GTDB taxonomy): Bacteria > Planctomycetota > Planctomycetia > Pirellulales > UBA1268 > QWOP01. The sequence goes on along the minus strand of JBBAVV010000029.1, from coordinate 33,456 downwards.
GTCAACGTCTTCGATCCCGACGCCCTGATCGTGGGCGGCGGGGCCGTCGAGACGAGCACCGCGTTTTGCGATTGGTTCGTCGAAGAGATCCGCCGGGGCATGCCGACCCAACGGGAGGAGCAGGCCGGGATCCCGATCCACGTCATCCGCGACGGCGACACCGCCGGAGCCCGGGGGGCGGCGATCGAAGCAGCGCGGACGCTGGTCTGATCCGTCCCCGCATCGCCCGCTACGCCACCCGATCGCAGGCCGGCGCGGCATCGATGGCCACCGACGACTGGCCGAGCACCGGAAGGGCGTGGAGCCCGTTGGCCTGGACCCGGAGCGGGGCAGGCTCGGGAACCGGCGGCAGGGGCCGCTTTGGCGCCCCAAAGAGCGTCAGCCGGGCGGTGGCGAGAAGGCCGGCAAGCGAGCCGAAGGTCGCCTCGACAGCGGCCGGTTCATAACCGCAGTGGACCATGCAATCACCACACTTCGGATTGCCGCTGGCCCGCCCGTAGCCCGACCAGTTCGTCTCCTCCATCAGGCCGCCAAAGCTCGTCGCATAACCCTCGTCGAGAAGGTAGCAGGGCTTCTGCCAGCCGAAGAGATTGTACGTCGGCGTTCCCCAGGGCCGGCATTCGAGGTCCCAGCGGCCTTTGAGAAACTCCAGGAACACCGGCGACTGGTTGAATTTCCAGCGGCGCGGGGCGTTCTCGAGGATGCGGGCGAAGAGCGACTGGCTCCGGCGCCGAGCGAGGAAGTGCTCCTGGTCGGGGGCCTTCGCGTAGGAATAGCCGGGCGAGATCATCATCCCCTCCACCCCGAGGGCCATCACGTCGTCGAAGAACCTCCGGTAGCGGATCGGATCGGCGTCGGAGAAGAGGGTCGAATTCGTGGTCACCCGGAATCCAGCCCTCCGCGCGGCCCGGATGGCGGCGACGGCCACGTCGTACACCCCATCGCGGCAAACGGCTTGATCGTGCTCCTCCTTCGGTCCGTCGAGGTGGACCGAGAAGGCCAGGAAAGGGGAGGGGGTGAAGTGGGGGAGCATCTCCTCCAACTTCAGGGCGTTCGTACAGAGGTAGAGGTACTTCTTCCGGGCGACGATCCCGGCGACGATCTGCTCGATCTGCGGATGGAGGAGCGGCTCACCACCGGGGATCGAGACAATCGGCGCGCCACACTCGTCGACCGCACGAAAACACTGCTCCGGCGTGAGGTGCGACCGCAGAATCTCCGTCGGATGCTGGATCTTCCCACACCCGCCGCAGGCGAGATTGCAGCGGAAGAGGGGCTCGAGCATGAGCACGAGCGGGTAGCGATGATTGCCACGCCACCGCTCGCGGAAGACATGCCGAACGACCGCGATCATCTGCCCGATGGGAACGCTCATGCCACTTTCTCCCGAACCTGGCCCGCGCGGCGGGCGGAATGGATCTTCTCATCGGACGGCCCGTCATCGGCAGCGCCTGCGGCGCGGGCCACGGCCCAGCGCCCCAGGGCCATGAGGGGGAAATAGACGCGGTACCAGTGGTAGCGCAGATAGAAGACCTTCGGGAAACCGGTCCCGGTGAAGTTCTCCTCCACCCAGTCTCCCTCCGGCGCCTGACGGTCGACGAGCCATGCCACGCCACGCCTGGCCGCCGGGGAGCCGGCGTGCCCGGCCGCGAGCAACCCGGCCAGCGCCCACGCCGTCTGCGACGGGGTCGGTTCACCCCGCCCGGCGAGGCTCGGATCGGTGTAGCTGTCAGCCGATTCTCCCCACCCGCCGCACGGTTGCTGGTGCTCCAGGAGCCACTCGGCGGCGGCGGTCACTCTGCGGTCATCGGTGGGGATCCCGACGGCCCGCAATCCCTCGATCGCCTGCCACGTCCCGTAGATGTAGTTGACCCCCCAGCGCCCGTACCATGATCCGTCCGCTTCCTGGGAGCGCTGCAGGTAGGCGACGGCGCGGTCGACGGTGGGATGGCCGAGGCGGTAACCGATCCTGCCGAAGGCCTCGAGCACCCGCCCGGCGAGATCGGGGGAACTCGGATCGATCATCGCGTTGTGGTCGGCGAACGGGACCTTGCAGAGGAGCTCGCAGTTGTTGTCCTTGTCGAACGCCCCCCAACCACCATCGGAGTTCTGCAGGGCCTCGAGCCAGGGCCGGGCCCGGTCGATGGCCGCATTGACGAGGGAACGACGCCGCTTGGACGCCGTGTCTCCAGACCGTTCCCCCTCGCGCCACGTCGCCAACGCGATGAGGACCATCGCCGTGTCGTCGACGTCAGGGTAAAAGCGGTTGGCGTACTCGAAACACCACCCCGACGGGGCGACCGCGACAGTCCGTCGAGACCAGTCGCCGTCGGTGCGGATCTCCCGGGCGAGGAGCCAGTCGACCGCCTCGTCGAGGGACCGATCGGTGTCACCGGCTTCGGCGTGAGCGGGGCGCGTTAACCGTTCGACGGCCAGGGCACGGAGGGTCAGCGCGGTGTCCCAGACCGGCGATCGGCACGGTTCGATCCGCGTCGTGCCATCCTCCTCCTGTTCGATGAGTCCCTCGAGCTGGCGCCAGCATTCGCGGAGCTCGGGGGCGTCGTCAGGGCACCCAAAAGCCCGGAGGGCGACGATGCTCCAGAGGATCGGCGGGAAGATCGCCCCGAGACCGTCGCTGCCGTCGAAACGCTCGAGCATCCAGCGGCGGCACTCGGCGACGGCCCGGCTGCGGAAAGGACGGAGCCCGACCGCATCGCATGCTTTCAAGATCCGATCGACCGCGCGGAAGAAACGGGCCCAGCCATCATCCCCGCCGAGCCGCCGGCTGTGCGGAGCACGGGGGGAATCGGCGAACAATTCTTCGATCTGCTGCCCCGGCGGAAGATGCCTGACGGGCTTGAAGTCCCAGATCAACGACAGCGGCACGATCATCGTCCGCGACCAGGCTGAAACCCGATGGAGATTGACCGGGAACCAGTCGGGGAGGAGAACGATTTCGGGAGGGACCGCCGGGCAGTCGGCGTACGACATCTGCCCGAGGAGGGCGAGGTAGAAGCGGGTGAAGCTGTTGACGGCCCACGGCCCCCCAGCCGCCGCAATTGCTCGCCGCGCCCGCGTCATCGGCTCGGAGTCGGGGGATTGTCCGAAGATCTTCAGGGCGAAGTAGGCCTTCACGCTCGCGCTGACGTCGACGGGACCACCCCGGTAGATCGCCCAGCCTCCGGTGGGGAGTTGCTCCCCGAGGATCCGCCGCACCGCGCCGGCAACATGAGGCCCTTCGAGCCGGCCATACCAGGCGAGAATGAGGAGATACTCGCTCTCCAGGATCGTGTCCCCCTCGAGCGGCCCGCGCCAGTGACCGTCGGCAGCCTGCCGCTGCAGGAGCCAGTCGGCGGTCGCGGCACACGCCCCGAGGACGCCGGCATGAGGCGCCTCGCCAGGACGAAGGCTGGAAGGGGACGGGCCGGCCACCCCGGCGCCGCGATGCGACCCCATGCCAACGTCGTCACCACCGCCAGCCGGGGCAACCGGTGCGGGTTGGGCAAACCCGGTCTCGATCGCAGATCCTCTGTAGCTCATGGGGGCATCCGTGCTCCGAGCAGGGCTGTTCGACCGGCAGCGGTGCCAGAGCCGGCAGCCGACTGCCAGCCATCGCCGGTCCGCGGAGGGCGATCCTTCGCCTCGAAACACGACGCTCCGCCGTCAGCGGAGAATAGGGAAACTCGGGGAGTTCCACAAGGTCCGCCGCCCGGCAATGACCGAGTTCCAACGGCCGATTTCATCTGTTCAGCGATCCGCCGGGGGGTCGATCACGCCGGGGGCTCTGCGGCGACTTTGCCGGCCATGCCCTGGGGGCTTGGGGGGGATGCGCTAGGGCGCGCAAGCACTCCCCACCGCTCGTTCGTCAGTCATCGCGTCTGGGGCAGCAGGGGGGGCTGCCCCCGGTTTCCCCGGCAGCGGCAGCGAGATCAGCACGCGGGTCCCCCGACCGGCCCGGCTCTCGATTTCGATCGTGCCCCCGTTGGCCTCGAGAAAACGCCACGCTTTGGAGAGGCCCAGGCCGGCGCCGCGGCCAGCCTCGCGGCCGCTGAAGAACGGGTCAAAGACGCGGCGCAGCGTGGCAGAGTCCATGCCGGGGCCATCATCGGTAACCATCAGCTCACACGCCCCCGGATGTCGACCGGCCGACACGGTCACGGTCACCTGCCCGCCATCACCGACCGCTTCGAGGGCGTTGCCGACGACGGCGCGGAGCGATTCCTCGACCTGGGCGCGATCGACCGTCACCGCCAGCGGCTCCGGTGACGGCCCATAGTCGAGGCGGGCTCCCCGCTGGGCCGCCAATGGGGCGAGGAGATCGACTACGGCGCTCACCATCCGATCGACATCAGTGAGCGCACGGTGCGGGCGGGGGGGCCGGGCAAAGAGCATCAGCCCACCGATGAGATCACGGGCCCGGAACGCCTGATCGACGATCGTTGCCAGACGCCGGCGGCGCTCGGGATCACGCTCATCGAGGAGGAGCGTCTGCGCCCGGGTGGCGATGTTGGCCAGCGGATTGTTGATTTCGTGCCCCGCGCCGTAGGCCAGCTCGCGGATCGCCTCCAGGCGGGCCTCGCCGAGTGCGTCTTGGAAGGCCATCGACAGGTGCGCCTGGTCCGCTGCGAGGCGGACGACGCCGAGGAGATCCCCCCCTTCGGCCGTCAGCGGCGATGCTCCTGTGCGTCCCGGCATCGGGACGTCCCCTCCACGCAGCCGCTCCCCCCAGATCGCCCCTTGAGCGAATGGATCGACCGCCACCGGCCCCCGCGCCGCCCAGGCCAGCCACGAGACCTCGTCGATCTCGATCACGTCGGCGGGGAGCGATCCGGTCACGAGATCACGGGCCAGGATCAGCAGCGGCATGCTCGCAGACCGGGATGGTCCGGGGCGAACCCGCGACCAGGCCGCCCCGTCGGTGCCGGTCGATGGCGTGGAACTCCCGCCGGGGGCGTCGTTGCCCCCAGCGGCGGAGAGCAACCGCCCCCAGAGCGTGAGCAGCGACTCCGCCCCCGGAAGCCCGAATGCCGGTCCGGCACGCCCCGGGCCTGAAAGCGTTGTCTCGCGGATCACCGTGCCTTTCCCCGTCTCCGCCATCTCCGCGGCTGGAGCGGGATCGTGTCGATGGAGCGCCGAAGCCCCGGTCAACAGGTCGGCAAGTCGCCCCTCGGCCGCTGTCAGCCACGGTGGAAAGCCCGCAGCGAGTGCGACGGAGAAACCAACCCTCCCGGGAGGCATCCCCTCCGCGGCCGGCGATTCACGGGCCGCCGACAACGCCGAGGCGGCCGCGAGCACGGCCCGCGCCAGGCCTGAACAGGCCTGGCGCGGAACCGGCAACGCGATCCAGGCCGGAGGCCCGGGACGAACGAGCAGTCGGACGCCGGACAAACCATCCTGCGACACGGCTGCCCCCTCCCCACCGCTGGCACCGCCCCGGGATCGGGGCATGGGCACCGGGGGAATTGCGATCAGGACCCGGTAGCCACCGACTCAATATCGAGGAGCGTGCAGATGCGGTCGACGAGAACCTCTGCCTCGAACGGCTTCTGGAGAAACTCGTTGGCACCGGACGCCTTCAACTCCTCGATCTTGTCAGTCTCACACATGCCCGAAATGCAGATGATCCGCACCTCGTCCATCGTGGAATCACTCCGGACCCGCTGGCAAACTTCCTTGCCGTTGATGTCCGGGAGCATGACGTCGAGCACGATCAGGTCGGGACGGTAGTCCTTGACCATCATGCCGGCATCGAAGCCATTGTTGACACTCCGCGTCTCGAAGCGGCCGTCCCGCTCGAGGACGTCGGTGATCAGTTCGACGAGATCCTGGTCGTCGTCGACGACGAGAATCTTGCGCCGGCCGCTTTCGAGGGCATCGGTCGGAATCCCGTTGTCCCGCATGAACATGAACAACTGATCCCTGGGAATCCTCCGGAACCGGCTGCCCGGCACCCGGAAACCCTTGAGCTGACCCGAGTCGAAACAACGGATGATCGTCTGCTGGCTGACCTTGCAGATCTTGGCAGCTTCACCGGTCGTGTAGACAGTCTTCTGCATGTGCTTTACCACCCTCTCCCTAGCCGTGGTGCAGCTAGTCGAAACGGCTTCCCGGGAAACGCCTTTTCCACAAAGGCCACCCCGGTCGCCTAGGCCTCCTTGTTGCCTGATCAACGCGTTGCCACATCAACGCGTGCCGAACCCCGCCTCTGACCGGTGCCGCTACCGGAAGACCGGTCCACGAATCACCCGTTCCGGTCGACTGGAGAACCCTGAGGGACTCCCGGTCTGACGTTCCGGGGCAGGGGGGGAAGATCGGGGGGAAATCCATTTCCCGCGACATCCTCCCTGCTTACCGTCCTTACCTGTCGCTAACTCTAACGCCATCTTGCGCATTGAGTCAAGATCGATGCAGTCAGCGTAAACACTGTTCTCGCAACACCTTGGGCAAACAGCCCGAATCCTTTTTTCACTCCTCCAGCCCCCGATGGCCGCCTCCTTTGCCGCGTTCCCCCCACGTCGCCCACCGCCGCGAAACGTCATCGTTCCCTGTCGCAGCGCAGGGCCAGACTCGGTTCCGAGTCCCGATCAGCAGCTGGAGGAGCGCCGGGGCATCAGCCGGCCGCCGGGGGCACCACCACTTCGAGCAGTTCCACGGCGGGATGGCCACCGAGCGAGATCTCGGCGACGCGGCCGAACGTGGGCGGGGAGGGTACCCCCGGCTGCGGCAATTTCCCGAACAACGACGCCAACCGGGGGCCGGGGCGAACCTCGAGGAGACTGACGTCGTGGACCTCCCGAAGAAGACCGGCGTTGATCAGCACCCGGCCGAGCGGAATCCTCCCTGCCCGGATCGCCGCAGCCGTCGTTCGATCGACACGGTCGAGGTTGATCCGCACGATCCCGTATTGAACGAGCGCACCCTGCGGCGAGAGGAGGAGAATCTCCCGGGCGTACCATGGGGCCTGATCCGCCGCTGTGCCCGTATCTCGGGCGCGGGCGACGATGCGGAGGCCCAAGGGAGCCCCGTGAAGCCCCTCCATCGCCACGGTCATGTGGCTGGTGTGATCGAGCAGCGTGCAGGCAGGCTCCGGCACCTCCGCCCGATCGACATTCCTGAAGGTCGCGAAGCCCGGGCCCGGTTCAGCAAACAAGCGGACCAGTTCCTCTGCCCGCGTAACACCATCCAGGCTGCCGGTCCCCGCTGAACCGGGGGCCGTGACGACGGGTTGCGACGCCAAGGAGGGGGCGATTGGATGGTCGGACAAGAGTCGCCTCCACCGGGGCCGTGGCAGGATGGTCGACCACCGCCGAGACGGTGGGCCCGGCAACCCTCCGGCCGCCGCGAGGAAAAGATTACGCCCCCGGATCGGAACGACGCAACCATCCCCGCGGCACAGTGATCCTTCAGCCGACGAGATGGGCCGCTGCCCCCTCGGGGACGGCGAGGTCGAGGAGAAACTCGAACACCTCGCGGAGCCTCGGCTGCCGGCAGGTGGCCGCCGCGGCGAGGGCTCCGGCTCGCTCTGCATCGACGATACTCGCAGCCCGCGTGAAGACGTCGGCCGCGCCATACAGCCGCCGCGCCTCGGCAATGACCTCGGCGGCGGAGGGGCCGCCGGTCTGTCGGGCCTCGTCGGCGAGGCGGGAGAGCCGCCGCAGTTCGTCGGCCGCGACCCGTTCCCGGGCAAGGGCCCACATCACCGTCGGTCTCCCTCCGAGGAGGTCGCCGGCAGCTTGCCGGGCGTTCTCCGGGTCACCGTGCCAGTCCTTCAGATCATTGAGCACTTGGAAGCCGACGCCGACATGCCGGGCATAGCGTTCGACCGCCCCGGCATTCCCGGGAAGAACGCCAGCCAGTCGGATCCCGATCGACAGCGCGACCTCGAAAGCCGGCGAGGTCTTGAGGGCATAGATCGACAGCGCCTCCGGCACCGACAGCGGCGTGTCGCGGCCGACGCGCCACCACAACTCGGCCCCCTGCCCGCGGGCCAGGCGCACGTGGGCATCGGAGAGCATCGCCACGAGGTCGGCGCGGGCCGCCGCGTCGACCTGCGGGAGCGTGGCGATGATCCGGTAGCCGAGGCCGACAAGGTGGTCGCCAGTGTTCAGGGCGACCGGGATCCCGACCTCTTCGTGGAGCGCCGACCGGCCGTAGCGCATGGCGTCAGCATCCTCAATATCGTCGTGGATCAACGAGGCTTTGTGGAACACCTCGACCGCCACCGCCGCGGCGCGGACGGGCACGCGGTCGGGAGGGCAGGCCGCCTGTCGTGCGCCTGGTTCGGCCCCGGCAAGGGCTTCGAAGGAGGCCAAGGTGATGAACGGACGAAGGAATTTCCCCCCCCGACCGAGAAAGTCGGCCGCGAAGCGGGCCGTGGCCACGAGCGGTTCCGGCCGCCCCTCCAGCCAGTCGAGGGCGTCGGGCACGCCAGCATCCGCTGCAACCGAGCGAAGAGCCGCCGGCAGGAAGAGCTCGGCGGCCTCCCGGAGGAGCGGGAGATGATCGGCGACCGGGGCCGTCTGCCCGCCCGCCACCCCGAGGAGACCGAGGACCCACTCGGCGTCGAGCCCCGATCGGGCAGCCGCCTCGGCACAGGCGGCACTTCCCCCGCCCGCGGAAGGGGCGACCAGCGGCAGCTCTGAGGGATCGAACGGGACCGCGGCAATGGGCAGGGCGAAGGCCGGCAGCATCGCGAAGGCCTTTTCGAGATGCTCCAGACGCGCGACACCGAGAATGCCGTCATATTGGCCGGTGAGGAGGCCGCCGATCCCGGCCACGGCCCGCGGCGTCGCCTCCACCACCCATCCCTGCTCCCGCGCGGCTCCCCACAGGGTTCCGATCACGCACCCCGGGCCACAGACCCGTGGCGGGCGGGCGGGGTCGGCATCGGCCACGAGGCGGGGAGCGACCGGGCAATCGGGGAGGAGAAGGAGACGCCGCCCGCTCGAACCAGCCGAAAGCCTGTCGCGCCAGTGTTCGGAGACGATCGTGACCATCATCCAGCCGACGTGACCCGCTCCCGCCCCGGCCCGCTGACAGAGCAACTCGGCATGCGCTCGCAACCCAGCTGCCGAACGGACCCCGGCGGGCATGCCCCCCGACCGCCACGACGCAACGAGGTCGGCGGCCATCGCCCGGAGCCGATCGCGGAGCGGCTTCTCGCCAGGACAACTCATCGTTCCCCGCCCCCCGTCGAGAGGTGCGGAGCGAGGCAACGGATACCCGACCGACGCGGGGCGATCGACGGGGATCCCGGGAAGCTCGAGAGAGGGGGGATTGGGCACGAAAACAGCCACCTTTCCCAAAAAACGCAGGAGAGCAGCGGACCTGGTCGGCCCCGCGTGCCACGCTCCTCACCCCCAGTAAACCGGATGGCACGGCGGGAGTTAACCCCGTTTTCCCTCGAATCGGGCGCCGGTTACCCCGGCAGCCGGGGCCGGTCATGGAAGACGTTTTCCCCGGACCGTCACGAGGCGGCGTCGAAGAAGCGGGGGAGCAGGGCGTCGACCATGAGCAGCCCCCGGCGCGTGAGGACGGGGGCGGGGCGATCCCGCTCCAGGCAGCCTTCCTCTTCGAGGCTCCGCCACTGCGGAGCGAAGGCCTCGAGGGGATCGACGCCGAATTTTCCGCGCAACCGCTCGACGTCGAGGGCCCCCTTCTTGAGGCCGAGAACGGTCTCGCGGATGAAAAGCTCACGCGGGGAGGGGACGAGCCCCCGAGCGATCGGCAACCGCCCCCCCTCGAGCGCCCCCAAGTAGTCGTCCCAGTGGGGGGCGTTTTGGTAGTGCCGGCCGGAGAGATGACCGAAGCTCGCCACGCCGAGGGCGAGGAGATCGCTTCCCTCCCAGAGCATGTCGCGGTAGCGGAAATGGACCCGCGTGGGATCGCGGACAAGCGTGTAGCCGCTCGACACCGTGTACCCTGCCGCCACGAACCGGTCGAACGCCCTTCCGACCCACTCCCGCTTGGTGCGCCAGTCGGCGACCGGCGTCGGTGCCCCGGTCTCACGGGCGTCATGGACGAACGTCGTGTTGAGAGGGAGCTCGAGTTGGTAGATCGTCAGACTGTCGGGCTCGAGGGCCAGCGTCCGCTCGATCGTCCGATCCCAGCTCTCCGACGTCTCGCCGACCATGCCCGAGATCAGATCGACATTCGTGTTCGGGAACCCGGCAGCCTTGATCCAATCCCAGCAGCGGAGGATCTCGGCGGAGAGATGGGCCCGGCCGTTGGCCTCGAGAATTGCATCGTCGAAGTTCTCGACGCCGAGCGAAAGCCGCGTCACCCCCAGCTCGCGGAGCGCTTTCACCTTCGGCTCCGAAAGCGTCCCCGGCTCGCACTCGAACGTCACCTCCTCGGCGTCATTCCAACCGAAGCTCCGGTGGAGGCCGGCGACGAGCCTCTCGAGTTGCTTCACCGAGAGGAATGAGGGCGTGCCACCGCCGAAATAGACGTAGCGGAGCTTGCGGCCGGCGACGGCGGGCTGCATGGCGACGAGCTCCGCCTCGCGCGCGAGCCCCTGCGAATAGCGTTCGACGTCGCTGGCCGAGGTGTCGGTGTAGACGCGGAAGTAGCAAAACTTGCAGCGTTTCCGGCAGAACGGCACGTGGAGATAGAGGCCCAAGCCCGCGCCGGTGGGGGGGGCGGCGAAAGCCTCGAGGACCGCCGGGACCGCGGCGGCCGTCCAGGCGGAGAAAGGGGGGTAGTTGGCGATGAAGTAACTGCCCGGTTCGGTCGATTCGCTCATCGATGGATGGCCCTTGGCAGGCGGTGAACAACGTATCCGCTGCTGGCTGCGGCGGCCGACTCCCCCAAAAAATCAGGCTTTTCCAGGGGCGTCCCAATTGGAACCAAGCGGAAACAAGTGAAAAAAGTCCTGGATGATTTTTTTCCACGGACAGTGAGGAGCGTCAGGAGGGGCCGCGGACGGCAAGGAGGTCGTCGAAGTCGCGGAGGTGGTAGGCAATCTTGGCGCCATCGAGGAGCCGGCACAGGCCGCGCAGGGCGATCCCCATCCCATCGGGGCCGCTCGTGCCACCGAATTGGCCGCCGCCGCGGACGTGGGGCTCGAGATCGAGAAACACTCCGGGGATGCCCCGGCGATCGAGGCGTTTGGTGAGGGCGGGGAGGAACGACTTGAGATCGGTGAGGATCCGTTCGTGCCCACCGACCCCGCGGTCGGCGGGGACGAAGTTCAACAGCCCCCCCTCGTCGACATGCCGGCCGCGGGCGCTGCCGGCCACCTTGCGATAATCCTTGATGTGCACCCACCCGAGGCCCGGCTTCATCGCTTCCCACTGCTTGAAGATCTCCGCCGTCGAGAACCCCTGAACGACGAGATTGGCGGCATCGAAGACGAGGACGAGGCCGGGATGATTGACCCGGCGGTGGATCTCGGCGAGGAGGTGCCCGTCGCGGCCGACGAGATTCGCCTCGACCTCGAGCCCGAAAGTCAGGTCGGAGCGATGGCAGGCCTCGGCGATCCGGCCGATCCTGTCGACGGCCTCCTCCAGATACTCCTCGGGGCGGGCCCCCTTGGGAGGATAAAACGAGAACCCGCGGATGAGCTTGGTCTCGAAGGCATGGGCCAGATCACAGGCCCGGGCCACATCCTTGGCGAGGTACGTCTTGAAGGGGACGTAGGCATTCTTCGTGCCGTCGTCGACGTCGTCGAGCTTGATCTTGCCGATCGGGGAGGCGATCGAGGCGACGTTGAGCCCGTAGCGATCCTCGAGGTGCCGGATCTTTTGGATCTCCGACACCGTCAACTTCATGACGTTCTTGACCCCCTTGCCGACGTCGATGAACCGCAGGGAGTAATACTCCAAGCCGATCGCCGCGAGCGCCGTGAACTGCTCGACGGCCGTCAGTTCGAAGGCCGATTCGTCGGCGAGGGCCGAGAGGAGAACGGGGCAGGCTTGGGCCATGGCGGGGATTCCCGGGGGAGGGGGGCGATCGAGGAAGCCTGTCGACGACGGAGGTCGGCCGCAGCGCCCGGGCCGACGCGCCGGCGTCAGACGGACGGGGGGAGATCGGCCCCGGAGGGATGCGAGACGACGATCCGGGAGGAGATCCCCCCGCGGGGCGTGAAGTGGGCCACGAGGGTCATCCGCCGCGGCGCGACGACCGCCACGAGGTCGTCGAGGATGCAGTTGGTCACGTTCTCGTAGAAGATCCCTTCGTTGCGAAAGGCCTGGAGATACACTTTGAGGCTCTTGAGCTCCACGCACACCCGGTCGGGAATGTAGCGGAAGGTGAGCGTGCCGAAGTCTGGCTGCCCCGTCTTCGGGCAGACCGAGGTGAACTCCGGACAGATGATCTCGATGAGATAGTCCCGCCCCGGGAAGCGGTTCTCGAAGACCTCGAGTTGCGAGCGGGAAGGGGAGACGTGCGTGGGGTTTGTCATGCAAGAGAGTGTGCCATGAACGCGCCGCTTCCGAAAGCGGTCCTGCCCTCCCCGCCGGACAGATCCCGGGGGAGGATGGTCGTCCTCCTCTCGGGAGGGCTCGATTCGGCCACGGTGGCCGCCTGGGCCCGGGCGCGGGGCTTTGAGGTGATCGGGCTGTCGATCGACTACGGCCAGCGTCACCGCTGCGAGCTCGACGCCGCAAAGGCCCTCGCCTCCCACCTCGGCCTCGCCGACCATGTCGTGCTCCGGGTCGACCTGGCGGCGTTCGGCGGCAGCGCCCTGACCGATGCCGCGATCCCCGTTCCTCGCGACCGCCCCGACGAAGCCCTGGCAGCCGAGATCCCCACGACTTACGTCCCGGCCCGGAACACCGTCTTCCTCGCCCTGGCGCTGGCCCTCGCCGAAGCCCGGGGGGCGACGGCGATCGGCGTCGGCGTCAATGCGATCGATTACAGCGGGTATCCCGACTGCCGACCCGAGTTCCTCGACGCCTTTCGGCACCTCGCGGCGCTGGCCACGAAGGCGGGGGTCGAGGGGCATGCCCCCGAGATCGTGGCGCCGCTGGTCGACCTCACGAAGGCCGAGATCGTCGCCTTGGGTGTGGAGCTCGGCCTCGATCAGGGGCTGACGACGAGCTGCTACGACCCCGACGAATCAGGCCGCCCCTGTGGCCACTGCGATTCCTGCCGGCTCCGCGCCGCCGGCTTCGCAGCTGTGGGCATCGTCGATCCGCGCGTGGCGGGGAGCTGACCGACAACGTGCGGATTGCCGAGCTCTACGCGTCGCTGCAGGGAGAAGGGCTGCTCGCCGGCACGCCGAGCACCTTCGTGCGGACCAGCGGCTGCAATCTCCGCTGCCACTGGTGCGACACCCCCTTCACCTCCTGGAAGCCGGTGGGGGAGGCATGGTCGATCGACCGTGTCCGCACGGCCGTCGAAGCCCTTGGCGTGCCGCACGTCGTCCTCACCGGCGGCGAGCCGCTGCTCCCCTCCGACGCCGCCGATCTCTGCGCGGCACTGCGGGAAGGGGGGCGACACCTCACGATCGAGACGGCCGGCACGATCCTGCCACCAGCGGCCGCCGCCGAGACCCTCGCCGACCTCCTCTCGATCAGCCCCAAGCTCGCCTCCTCCGCGCCGCCGCCCGACACCCCCGCCGGCTGGCACGGCCGGCACGCCGCGGCCCGGCGCCGCGATGACATCCTCGTGGCCATGCTCCGCGCGCCGCGCTGGCAGTTGAAGTTTGTCGTCGGGTCGCGGGCCGATCTCGACGAGGTGCTCGCCTGGCTCGACGATCTCGAAGCGGCCCTCGGCCCGGGGCGGCTGCCGCGGGGAAGGGTGTTTGTGATGCCGCAGGGAACCGCCCCGACAGCCCTGCAAGAAACGACCGCCTGGCTCGCCGCGGCCTGTGCCAGCGAAGGGCTCCGCCTCGCCCCCCGGCACCACATCGCCTGGTATGGCAACCGCCGCGGCACGTGACTCAGGAGTCGCTTGCTCGCCCGGCGCCGAGCCCTCCAGGCCAGGCGCGGCTTCGCAGGTCAATCGTGCATGGCAGACCGATCGGATAGATCGACCCCGGCAGGAAGTCCGCCAGGAACGGTCACCCAGCGGATGGCAACGGGCTTCGCCCCGCCCGCCGCAACGGCCGAGCGGCCAATCTCGGCCCGAAGTCCGCGCTCGATGAGTGCCGGCAGGGGCTGTCGCAATTCAGCCGCCCGCTGAATTGGCTGCCATGACCAGATCGTCGGGGAGGTCGACAGTCGTCTTCATCTGGGGCGGCGCATTCCCGTGTTTATGGAACGTCCATTGAGCGACCGAAAGGGGGCCAAGAAAGTGGATCTGCCCAGCTTCAGCGGGCGGCACCCGGTTCGCGTCCCTCACCGCCGGCGGGCGACCACGGTAGGAGCGACGTGAGACTCGTCGCTTCGGTCGACATCGCATCACATTGCAGCAGACCGGCGGGAGGAATCTGATCGCGGTCGAGGTATCCCGCGGGCGTCGGGCGGCGGAAGCGGTGCGTTGTGCGGGTGGCGGCATCGATCACCCACACCTCCGCGATCCCGTGCCGGGCGTAGAGGGGCACTTTCACTCCCAGGTCGTAAGCCAGGCTCGTTTCAGCGACCTCGACCACCAACAACACATCGCCCGGACCGGGATGAGCGGCGGCATAGCAGTCGACGCGCGGCAGCAGAATCGCGATATCGGGCTGGGGCTCGCTCGCGTCATCGAGGAGGACGGGATTCTGCACCGACACGATCGCCCGATCTCCCACGCTCCCAGCCATCCATCGAGCCAGCGCCCGCACGATCGCCGCGTGAAGACTGCCGATCGGCGACATGTCGAGGACCTCCCCGCACACGAGCTCCACCCGGTCGTCGGGCCCGAGAATGCCCAACTCGACCATCCGATGGTAGTGGTCCACGGTCAAACGGTGCCGCGTGAGCAGATCGCCGGGCATCGTGACCATGGTGCTCCCTCCGCCAGATCGGGCCGTGGTGCAAAGCCCGCCGTCGCTTGATCTATCAAGCATACTCGCCGCCCAAACGAAACGGTTTCACGTCGCCGCTGGGGCGCCCGGGCCATGGGGCTTTCCGGGGGCATGGCCGCGGGGCCCGAAGGCGAGGACAGTCGCAGCACCTGCCGCCACAACCATCAGCCCGGCGAGGAAGATCGGGCGGACCGTTTCCGGAGCCGTCTCCGCCAGGGCGAGGGTCGTGAAGGTGTTGATCACCGGGGCGCATCCGAAGACCACCGGCATCACCGTGAACGGCTTGCCGCCATTGGCGAAGGCGAGGATCGTGCCGAGGGCGCCAAGGGCCCCGAGCGAGCCGGCGCCGAGGCTCCACAGCAGCCCGGTGGTGTCCCACGTCCCCTTGTCGCCGGTCGGCCCCAAGAGCGCCAGCGGCACGAGCACCGCGATCAGGAAGTAGGAGACGCCGATGCAGATCAGCGGCCGCAGCCGGCTCCCCCCCATCGCTGTCTGCCCCTTGTGGAGCACCGGGCCGTAGGCCCCCCAGCTGAGCATCGCCATCGCCGCAGCGAGGAGCACGCCCAAAAACTTTTCGGCCCGCTGCTCGACCTTCGGCACGAGCCCCTGCGGAGCGGGCTTGGCAGCCGGCGCGTCGACAGCCGGCGCGTCGGCAGCGGTCGCCGTGGCGACAGCCTTCGGAGCGGAGTGGGGGGCGACCGGCTTGAAGATCAGCACGGTGGCGGCGCCGGTGATGACGAGGATCAGCCCGGCGATGAACGGTGCCTTGAGCTGCCCGAACGACTTCGTCATCGTCGCATTCAAAAGCGTGTTGACGACCGGGGCGCCACCGAAGACCAGCGGCATGACATAGATCGGCTGCCCGCCGAAGACGCGAACGGCGAGGATCACGCCGAGGGCCCCGAGGGCGCCAGCCGCGCCGGCCAGGAGGCTCCAGAGCACGCCCGTCTTCGTCCACGATCCCTTCTCGCCCGATTTCCACAGGATCGCCAGGGGGACGACGATCGCAATCCCGAAGTAGGCCATGCCCACACACATGAACGCGCGCAGGGCGGAGCCGAGTTGGCCGCTGCCGATGTGGAGCACCGGCCCGTAGACCCCCCAACAGAAGGCGGTCAGGGCGATCGCGGCCAGCATGCTCACAAACTGCAGCATCGGAAGACTCCGGACGGGCAAGAGGGCAGGGAAGGGAACGGGCCACGGCTGGTGCCGCGGCGGATGGCGACGTCAGGCGACTCGATGGCCGGCGTCGGCTGCCCCGATCGATCGGCCTGCGTGCCGGTCGAGGAGCGACAGCATCATACCCCCCACCGCGTCGACGGTCAGGAGCCGCATGCAATCGTGGTGGCCGAGCGGACAGACACGCTTCCCGCACGGGGAACAGGGGAGATCGAGGCGCATCTCCTCGAGGTTGGGGTGATCAGACCACCCCAGGCGAATGTCCATCGGGCCGTGGATGACGATGGTGGGGGTGTTGAAGGCGGCGGCAAAGTGGCGCGGGCCGCTGTCGGTGGAGACGACGACGTCGGCCCGGCGGATGAGCGCTTTGGCGAGTCCAAAGGGGAGGGCAGGCTCATCGGCGAGGCTCACCACCGACGTGTGGGCCGCCCCGGCGACGAGTCTTCGCGCCTCGTCGCGGTCCCCCGGGCCGCAGTGAATCACGACGCGGGCGTCGGGATGCTTGTCGAGAAGCAGGCGGGCGAGCGCCGCAAACTTCTCCGCTCCCCAGCTCTTCGACGGGCCGAAGGCGCCGTTGTCATTGAAGACGGCAAGCGGCCCGGTGGGGCGGCCGGGAAAGAGCCGGGCAAGCACGTCGCTTGCGAGTTGCTCGTCGGCGGGGGTCGTCGCCAACTCCGGCTTGAGCGACCCCGCCGGCACGCCGATCCGTTCGGCGATGGCCATCGCGGAGCGGGTCGGCGATTGGAGATCGACCCGGCCGGCGCGGCGCGGCGGGAGGAGGACGTCGGTGAGGAGGAGGCGCCGCCAGTGACCGGCAAACCCGACGCGCCGCCGGGCCCCGGCCGCCCACGCCAAGCCCGCGCTCGAGAGCGAGTTCGGCACGACCAGCGCCGTGTCGAAGCGGCGGGTCCGGAGGGTACGGACCACGCCCGGGAAACGGACGGCCGGGGAGCGGCCACGCCGATCGTAGGGGACGATGGCGTCGAGCCAGCCGGTGCCGGCGAGGATCTCGGCGAAGTGCGGCTTCACGACGCCGGTGATCCGGGCGCCGGGGCCGACATGGGCGCGCAGGGCTCGGAGCATCGGGGTCGTCATGACGAGGTCGCCGACCCAGCGGGGGAGGATCACGAGAATGTCCATGAGCGGTACCCTACCCGGCGGCCCGGCCCCCGTTCAAAGGCAATTCTCCCCCCCGAGCGGCCTCCGCGGCGGTTCTCCGTCAGCCGCGGGCGGCGAGGGCGTCGCGCGGGGACAAGCGTGCCACGGCGCGCGTGGCGACGAGCCCGGCCAGGAGCGCCACCAGGAGCGTGAGGCCACAGGTGGCGGCGATCCAGACGATGGGAACTTCCGCCCGCCCTCCGGCGACATGGGCCGGGAGGGTCGCCGCGCCGGCCAGGGCGCCGGCCGCCAGCCCCAGCCCGACCATGAAGCAGGTCTCGAGGAGGACGATGGCCCGCAGCCGGCCCGGCGGAAAACCGATCGCGCCGAGAAGGCCGAACGTGCCGATCCGCTCGAGCACCCCCTGGACCTGCGCGGCGGCGACGCCGGCGGTCCCCAGGAGGAGCCCCAGGGTGCCGAGCGCCTGGAAGGCGGCGAGGAAGGTGTTTTGGACCGCCGACAGGCTCCGCAGCCGTTCGAGGGTCGGTTGCAGGGTGACGCCGGCGTCGACCCACAGCCGCCGAACGGCCCGGTCGACGTCGCCCGGCGGCTCTTCGCCGCCGTCGACCAACGCCATCGCAGCCCCCGAGCGGCTCGGGAACACCGCTTGAAAATCGGTTTCGGCGACGATCACCCATCCCTGGAGGATCCCCGGCTCGAGGAGCCCGACGATTTCGTAGGGGACCGGCGTCCCTTCGTCGTCGGGGAGCGTGAAGCGGGCGCCGACGCCGCCGAGCTTGAGGGCCCAGCGCGCGGTGGCGTCGTCGAGGATCGCCGGGATCGGCCCGTCTCCCCGGCGCCCGAGGAGCTGCCAGGGATTGGCGTCGGTCGAGACGGGAAGGGGGGCGTGGCCGGTGAAACGGAAGCCGCCGCGGCCGACGAAGCCGGGGCCGACGCCGAGGACGATCGGACGGGCCGGGGCATAGAGATTCGTGCAACTGGCATCGTCACCGGCGCTGGCACGGATCGGTTCGAGTGTCACGCCGGCGAGCGTCTGCCGGGCGGCATCGGAGAGCCCGAGGTCGGCGGCGACGAGAGGATCAGTCGGATCGACGCTCGTCGGGGCGGCGAAGGTGGCGATCGCGGTCCAGCCGCCGGTAGGGCCGGAACGTTCCCGCGGGCGGGCGGGGGGGCCGAGCGAAAACGCCGACACCGCCACGATGAGAAACTCCGCCACCGCGACGATCGCCGCGATCGAGAACGCCCTCGACGGACGATGGGCGAGCCCGCGCCACGCCAGCCCGACGAGCGACCGCAGCCCGGCCCGACGCGCCGGGCCACGGGCCAAGAGGAGGCGGACGAGCGCCAGGAGCCCCACCAAGGCCAGGATCCCGGAGAGAAAGAACATCCCCACCGCCGCCTGGGCCTCAAACTTCCCCGCCCCGGCCGCGACGGCCAGCGCCCCGACCAGCGCGAGGATCGCCACCACCAGCGCCCGGCGCCCGGCGCGGGGCCGATCGGCACCGGCCAGGTCTCCCCCCCCCCGGAGGAGCGCGAGGGGGTGTTGCCGGGCCGCGCTCCGCGCCGCCGATGCGATCGCCGCCATCGAGAGGAGAAAGCCGGCCACGGCGCCGGGCCAGAGGCTCGCCCAGCGGATCGCCCCATCCCCGAACGCCGAGCTCGACCCGGCCGCGACCGAGGCGTTCCACGACGACGAGAGCGCCCCGAGGAGGAGCCGCGCCCACGCCGGTCCGACGGCCGTGCCGACGATGCCACCGAGGGCGGCGGCGAGGGCGCCAACAAGCACGAGCAGCCGCCCGATCCGCGGCGCGGGCCAGCCGATCGCGGCGAGGACGCCGATATCGCGTCGCCGCGCGGCAACGAGGAGAGCAAAAAGGAGCCATTCCAGGAGCAGCCCGGCGACCACGACGAAGCTCGAGAGGGCGAGGAACAGGCTGCCGAAGGGCGTCGATCCCCTGGCGGCGGCCAGCGCGTCGGCGCGCGATGCCTCGACCCGCAGGCCGACGCGCTCCGGCACGATGGCCGCGGCGAGGGCTGCGGCGATCTCCGCGCGGCGGTCCGATGCCGGCACGAACCAGGCGGTCGTGGCGCCAAACCGGCTCCCGGCAAGGCGCTCGCCGCAGGCGAGCGACACGAACGCCTTCGGGGTCGCCCCGTGGGCCTTCCAGTAGCGGTCGTCCTCGTCGTGGGGTGGCACGGTGCGGACTGTCGAACGATCGAAGGGGAAGGGGGGATCCCAGTCGGCAATCGACTTCTCGTCGGTGATCCCTTCGACCTCCGGCACGAGGTTCCGAGCCACCGCGGCCCCCTCCATCCGCGCGACAGCGGTGATCCGCAGGCGGTGGCTCTCCTCCTCGACACGGCCGTGGAGCGTCTCGGAGCGGAAGAGACGGACGTCGACGACGTCCCCCGGCGCCACCGGGTGCCCCTGGGCGGCAAAATCGTCGGCCATCCACTGGTCGATGACGATCCCCTCGTCGTCCGGCAGCGGGAGCGTCAGGCCCTGGTCATCGACGAGCCCTCCCACGGGCAGCGACGTGTCGCCGAGGGCCAAGACCGTCGAGTAGGGGATCGCGGCTGCTGGCCGCCCCTCCGACGCCGTCACGGAGATCTCGTTGACGAGGAAGGCGAGCGTCCGCTTCCCGCCGAGCGGCCCCAGGACCTCCGCGGCGGCCCGGTCGATCTCCGCCGGAAGGAGGAGCCGACGGCTCGACAGCCGCAGCGCCTCGGTGTCTCCGCCGGCCACGTCTTCGAGCCGCAGGCCGAAATCCTCGAGAGTCGGATGGAGCGCCCGCCGGAGCGCGTCGGCGTTGACATCGCCGATCGCAAAAGCCGCGTTGGCGACATCGCCGCGGCGGAGCACCTCTTGGGCGGTGGCAAGCGACACCAGCGCCATCCCCGCGGTGACCTGGGCGGGGCGGAGGGAGAAGCGGCCGAGGCCGCGGGGGGGAAGAAGCGCCGTGACCCGCAACCGGCGCCCGAGCGACTCCATCGTGCGGCGCCCCAGTGGGCTGTCGGCCGGCACGTCTGAACGCTTGGCGATCCGCAGGACAACCGTCTCCCCGACGGCGATGCCGAGATCCCTGGCGAGGACTTCATTGAGGGCGACCTCGTCGCGGCCGACCGCGGGGGCTTCCGGATCAAAGCGGAGGGGAACCGGATCGTCGCAGGCCAGGAGCGTCGCCCGCGCCGAACGCGGCTCGCGCCCGGGGCCCCCCGGGGCGTCGAAGGCCACCTCGAGCACCAGCGCCGGCACGACCGCACTCCCTGCCCCGGAATCGCTGGCCGGCGCCAATTCGGCCCGGCTGACTTCACGGGCCAGTTCGGCCCTGCTGACTTCACGGGCCAGTTCGGCCCTGCTGACTTCACGGGCCAATTCGGCCCTGCTGACTTCACGGGCCAATTCGGCCCTGAAGACTTCACGGGCCAATTCGGCCCTGCTGACTTCACGGGCCAGTTCGGCCCTGAAGAAATCATCCCCCACGACGGTGGCGACGATGCCGCCGAGACGCTCCAGCGCCAGGGCCCGGAGGCCCCCCTGGAGGGCATCGCCGACGCCGAGCGCCCCGGCGATCGTCGCTGCCACCACGGCGCAGGCGGCGGTCAGCGCGGCGAGTTGGAAAACCCATTGGCGGGCGAGCGACCAAGCGAGCGCCGGGATCGATCGGGCCGCACCGCCGGCGCCGCGCTCCTTCCCCTCCGGCGGATCGAAGACGCTCGGGCTCATCCTCTCCCCCCAGCGGCGACGAGCCGTCCGTCGACGAGGTGGTGGATGCCCCCCACCCGGGCCGCGATCGAGTCGGCGTGGGTGACGACGACGAGCATTCCGGCGACTTCGGCGGCGAGCTCGACGAGGAGATCGGCGATCGCCCCGGCGGCATGGGCGTCGAGCTGGCCGGTCGGTTCATCGGCCAGCAGCAGACGCGGTTCGAGGATCAGCGCCCGCGCGACGGCGACCCGCTGCCGTTCCCCGCCGGAGAGCTCGCCGGGAAAATGCCGTTCCCGGGCCGCGAGGCCGACACGGGCCAGCAACCGTCTGGCCCGGTCCTCCACGGCGCCGGTCACGGCCCCGGAGGCGAGCGCGGGGAGGACGACGTTGTCGAGCGCCGTGCAGCCGTCGAGGAGATGATGCTCCTGAAACACGAATCCGATCCGGCGGTTGCGGAACGACGCCCGCTCGGCCGGGCCGCCCGCGAATGGGTCGACGCCATCGAGGCGGACCAGCCCCGAGGTCGGTTCGTCGAGGGCGCCGAGGATCGAGAGGAGCGTGCTCTTCCCCGAGCCGCTCGGCCCCATCACCGTCGCCCGCTCTCCCGGCGCGAGGCGCAGGTCGATCGAGCGGAGCACCGGCACCGGCCCGGTCGGCGAGGGGTAGGCCTTCGTGACCTGGTCGACGTCGAGCATGTCAACCTCCGTGGGCAGGATTCGTGAGGCGCCGCGTCGTCACCGCGGGGTGCCAGCGGGGGAGGGGGTGAGGTATCGCTCGAGCCGCGCGTGGACCCCCGCGGGGATCGGCACGGCCGCCGGCGGGAGCCCGGGCCGCAGCAGGCAACGGACCGCCACCACCCGCCCCTGGGCGATCCAGCGCCCCCCCTGCTCGAAACGGAACGCCCAGGTCAGGCTCGACCGGCCGAGCGCCTCGAGCCCCACGACGATGTCGAGCTCGTCGTTGAACCGGACGGCCGATTTGTAATCGCAGCTGGCGCTCACACGCGGCCAACTGTAGGTGCCCGGCAGTTCCCTCTCGCCCCCGTCGGCAGCGGGCCCCGACGCCTCCACGACGTCGACCAGCGGCACACCGGCGTGCCGGAGAAGCTCGTGCTCCGCCGATTCCATCCAGACGAAAAACGTCGAAAAATGGGCGATAGCGGCGGCATCGGTATCGCGGAATTCCACGCGCCGACGGACGACGAAGGGGGGCTGCAATGCGTCGGTCAGGAAAGCTCCGCGGGCTTCATTCATCGGGAAGCGTCACCGGGGGAGCCTCGCCAGAGGCAGGGCGGGAGCGAATCGTGCGAGGCGCCTAGGGATCCCGCGATCGTTCCGACAGGAGATCCCGCAGTCACATCACTCCCCCGGGGCCGCTGTTCGACGGCGGGCCCGGGGGAGATGGCGTGCGGTCGGTTACTCGCCGACGTACGGCAGGAGGGCCATGAAACGAGCCCGCTTGATGGCCGACGTAACGGCGTGCTGGCTGGCGGCGGTACAGCCGCTCTTGCGCCGACCGAGGATCTTGGCCTGTCGGTTGACGAGCTTCCCAAGGAGCTCGAGATCCTTGTAATCGACATACATCGGACGCGGGCGGGCGCCGTCGATGTAGATCGGATCGCGCCGCTTGACCTTGGCGCGGGGCTTGGCCTTCTTCTTGGCGAACTTACCGAACTTCGGATTGACAGGGGGCATCGTGTGCTCGTGTGGAAACGGAACCGAAGAAAACGGATCGGGAAAAAAACGAAAATGCCGATCCGGCAAACGGCACGGGCCCGGGACGCTCACGCCCCCGCCCGCGAAGCCAAACATCATACGCCCCCTGACAGAAACATCCTACAGGGCGAACTTTCAGGGGGGAAAAGTGGCCAGACCCGACCCTGGCACCGGGGCAAGAAAGGACCATCGACCAAAAAACCATCGACGTGGAAGGCTCCACGTCGATGGCGAAGGGATCGGATTCCTGACCGGCAAGGCCGGCGGAGGCCGGGCCGCCCCAGCCTCCGCACGGCGGATGCCGATGAAAAAACCGAAAGACTAGTAGCGATCGCCGCCGCCGTAGCCGCGGCCACCGCCGCCACCGCCACCGCCGCCGTAGCCGCCACCACCGCCGCCGCCGCCGTAGCCGCGGCCACCGCCGCCGCCGCCGCCCGGACGACCGCCGCCACCACCACCGCCACCCGGACGCGGGGTGCGCTCACGAGCCTCGTTGACGGTCAGCGGACGACCGTTGAGCTCATGGCCATTGAGGGCCGCAATCGCGGCTTGGAGCCCGTCGTCGGTCTCCATCTCGACGAAACCGAAGCCACGCGACCGACCGGTTTCACGGTCGGAGATCACCTCGGCGGAGCGCACGGCACCGTGCGCTGAAAACATCTGCTCCAGATCGGAGGACGTGGTGGACCAAGGCAGGTTCCCCACGTAAATCTTCCGGGACATAAAAACAACCTCTAGGACTCGGGAACTGGTACCTGGAATCACATCGACTTGTCGACCATCGCCGAAGCACGCACCGCAGTTCCCGATCGGACTCGATGTGCGGACGAAAGTCAGTCGTACCTTGAAGGTTTTAGCATTTCAGCGATCCAGGGACAACTCCGCCCGTGGTGTCAAGGGCGTCCAGGGGGATTTTTTTTTTCGCCCCCCCTCACCACCCCCCTCATTGGGTGGAATCTACCGCTGGTTTCCGGCTGTTCCTCCGCTGGTCTTCCGCGGCCTGCCATTCCCAGGGGGCGACCGGATCGGTGTCGATCCAGAGGCCAAGATGACGGGCCTTTGCCCCCCGTTCCTCCGCCTCGAGGACCGGTCCGCGCCGCTGGGCAATCGCAGCGCCATCGGGCCCAGGGTCGAGCCGGCACCAGCATGGCCGCGCGGGGCCCCTACCGACCGGCGCTGGCTCTCGATCGCACGAGGACGCATCGCCCCCGATCGCTTTCGACCACGAACCGCCCCTGGTCGTCGAGTGTGCCCCGATACTCGACGGTGTCGCTGGCGATCCGACCGCACGTCAGCCGGATCGCAGGTCCTTCAACGCGCCAGGTGAAAGACTGTGGCGCCGTGGCCGCGAAAAGCTCCCCTTCGGCCAAGCCGTTGGCGTGCACAACAAGCGACGCACGCCCCTCCTCCCAGCTGCCGACGAAGCCACTTGGCCCAGCGGTGCTGCAGCCGCCGAGCATCCCTCCAATACCGAGGAACGAAACACAAACGGCGATCGGCAGAAAGCGCGACACGAGAAGCCGGCTCAAGGTAGGAGAAGAAAAACCTCTCCATCTTTCCCGTCAATCCCCCCCCGAACAAGTGGTCTTGCTTGCAACACCGCAAGCCTTGCCGCCTCCCGCGCCCACCAACCAGGCCGGGTGTTGCGAGAAACCGACCACAGCGCGGGTCGGGAGCGGGCCCGAGGGAACATGCCGAGGCGGAGGCTAGCGGAATGGCAGCCCCCGTCAAACACAGGAGGGAGCGGGCCGAAGCCCGCTCCCTCGAGTGATTCCCATCGTCGGCCGGCCGCCGCCAGCCAAGACCCTGCGATCAGGCCGCCAGTTGCTTCTTGCTGGCGAGCTTCTTCCGGCGGGCCATCCAGCCGGCGAAGCCAACGCTCGCAAGCGTCATCGCCCAGGTGGAGGGCTCCGGCACGATCACGAGCTGACCGCTGGAGGGGGTGAAGGCAAGATACTTATCGCTCCCGGTCGGGTTGGTCGAGAACCACTTTTGGGCACCGGTGTTGTACGAAAACGTCACCCCCGAAAACTCCCCCGTGCCGGAGGTCGTGATCGAAGCGAAGTTCCCGGACGTCGCCCCAGTGAAAAGTGAAAAGCCCGTACCGATCGGAAGCGTAGACGGAGCGTCGTAGTTCAGATTCAAGGTGCCGCCGTACGCGATGTTGTTCGCCAGAACAGTCGAATACGTCGAGCTATCGAAGATTTCCATCTTGGTCGCCGCCGTGGAGCCGAGCGTGACGGCATTGGCCACCATCGAATCGGGCGTGCCGCCCACCCCGGCAAGGTCCAAGGTGCTGCCCGCTCCGCTGACGGTCAGATCGCCCGCGAGGCTATCACTGCCTTTCAAGGTACCACCGGCATTCACGGCCACGCTTCCCGCGTTGCCCTGATTGGTCACGAGGAGCATACCTCCGTTCACGGACGTCGTGCCGGTCGTATTGAGGCTGCTGCCGACCGTCACCGTTCCTGTGCCGATCTTGGCGAGGTTCAGATTTGCAGTGCCGTCACCAAAAGCAGCCGAAAGTGTGCTCGAAGTGTTATCGGCGCCAAGCGTGAGGGTGGAGCCCGCTGCACTGGCAACGATCGTCCCCGCCGCACCAGTCACCTCCTTGAGCGTCGTGGAGAAGCCATTGAGATCGAGCGTGCCGTTGTTGCTCAAGGTCACCGTGTTGGTCGAGCCAACACCGCTGGGGATGGCATTGGCAGAGCCGAGCTTGAGTGTGCCAGTGTCCACGACAACAGCCCCAAGAAACGAGTTGCTGCCAGTCAAGAGCACCGCACCGTCCAAGCCTGAGCCCCCGACTTGAAGCGTACCAGCCCCGGTGATATTTCCGGAAACAGTCAAGGTCTTCGTCGAAATAGCACCGAGGATGAACTCCCCCGAACCCGTTTCCGCAAGGGCGATAGGACCACTGATGGCCGCATCACCGGTCGAGGAGATCGTTTTGACGCCGGTGGTGT
Source organism: Pirellulales bacterium (assembly GCA_040397545.1). GTDB lineage: Bacteria > Planctomycetota > Planctomycetia > Pirellulales > UBA1268 > QWOP01. The sequence continues at coordinate 7,878 of JBBAVV010000029.1, read as the reverse complement.
TGCCGATGTCGAAGGCATTGGGGAGCGTCAGGCCGTCGGTGAGTCGCAGGGTCGGCGTTGCCGCACCTGTCATCGAAACGGTCCCCGTTCCCAGCACGTTCACCACTCCGGCGCCGGAGGCCTGCACCACGACGTCGCCGATCTTCGTACCCCCCGAGTAGGTGCTGGTGCCCGAAAGCGCCAGCAGACCGCTTGTCCCCGCCCCGGTGGACTCGAGCTTGAGGACGTTTGACCCTGTAATGGCACCGTTGATGGTCTGGGTACCACTGCTGCCGATCGTGAGCGTTCGCTCACCGCTCCCCCCGAGGGCCACATTTCCGAAAGTCATCGAGGCGGCGTCACTGTTGAACGCCAGCGATCCGGCGGCACCGAGCGTGAGATCGCCGTCGAGTACCAGACTGGTAACACGCGTTGAGAAGTCCTTCAACGTAGTGGTACCAGCAGAACTCGGTCTTCCGGAGCCAATCGTTCCACCGCCACTCCCGATCGTCACGGTCCCATTCCCAAGCGCGTTGGTGGAGGTGGCGATGACCGTGCCTCCGTTGATCGTCAGGCCCCCGGTATAGGTAGGTACGTTGCCTGTGCCGCCCCCTACCAGTGCCAAGGTTCCCGCCCCTTCCTTGCGGATCGAGTTGGTCCCCGCAATCGACGAAAAACCAAAGTTGACGAGACTGTTCGCGGCAGTCGTGATCGTACCTGTGTTCACAAAGCTCAGGGACTTCGCACTCCCGGCAAGCTGATTCGTGATGGCGACCGTGTTGGAGGTCGTGGTTTCGAGGTTTCCGAGGGTCGTGGTACCAGAGCCAGCCGTCAAGTTGGCAATGTTGTAAACGGTAGCCGAGGCGAAACTCGTATTCGAGCCCGACACCCACGCATTGTTGAACGTAGGGCTGTTGGACGTATTCCAGCGGCTCACATCCCAATTCGTCGTATTGGCGAATGTCCCGCTCGTGTAGAGCTGGGCGCTGGCCGTGGAGGCGATCAACATCGCCGCGGCCGTTGCGCAGACGGCGGGGAAGATGGCGAATCGATTCAATCCCGATCGAATCCGTTGGAATCTGGATGTTTTCATGGGTGGTGCCTGGTGGAAGCCCGTGCTTCGGCCGGAAGCCGAGACGGTAGTGATGGTTGACGAGGGGAACGACAGAGGATCTCCGCACGACACCGGCTGATGATCAGCGGCGGCGATCAGGGAACAATCTCGAGGACGCAGATGTCGCATCGGAAGATCCAAGGGAAGAGAACCGGGGTCAGTGGAGCCAGCCTCCATAGGGGAGGAGCCTAGCAATCGCACAAGCGCATCTCATCCGAAGGGAACGAATCGGTCGTCTGGCGGCACGAAATGCCCACCGCCGACGACACTTCGCGCACTGGCGACGACAGTTCGCGCATCAGCTTCGGAAGGGGTCGGGCGTCGGCGGCGCGCTCTCGGCCGCTGCCGGCGGGGCTGCGGGCGGGGCTGCCGGCGCAGCAAACGCCCCTGAAAAAGGCTCCGGCCGAAGCCGATCACGACGATTTTTCCGGCCTTTCCGGAGCCGTTGGATGCGACGCGCCCGGCGCAACGTCGCGCCGATCGGAGGCGTGGCGCGTTAGCCGAGAGCGCGTCGGGCCTTGTCGATCGGCGTCCGTACGCTGATCGGCCTCACCCTTACCGGGCGGCAGGGTCTGGCGATGCCTCGCCAGGGCCCTCGCAGCCGACGCCCCGGAAAGCAGAAAACCCGCGGCCCACAGAAAGAGTGGCCGCGGGTTTCCGCGTGCATCGCGCCGGCTTTTGTTTCCGAAGAAACCCCCGGCAAAAAGTGGGCGGCGGGGGATTCGAACCCTCGACCTCTACGGTGTGAACGTAGCGCTCTAACCAACTGAGCTAGCCGCCCGGCTCGGGCCCGAAGAACCGGCCCCGTGCAGAATCCTAGCATCCACGCCGTGGCTCGTCACGGGCCACGCGGCAGATCGATCGCACGGCCGCAGCCAAGGCATTTCGCGGCGTGAAGGCCGAAGTCGCCGAGGGGATGATCGGCCGAAGAGGAGGTCAGGCTTGATCAGCCGCGGCCGGGGGAGGATCAAACCGGGGAGCCTGGGTCGTCGGGCCCGCCCCGGCGGCGTCCAGGCGGCGCGAGGCCGGCCGACGCGACGAGCTGGCCTTGGGATCGAGGTGGGAGGAGATATCCATCTCCCGCTGGAGCGTCGTGAACTGCTTCCGTAGCTCCCCGATGCTCTGCCCCACCGAACGCCCCACATCAGGCAAGCGCTTGCCGTAGAGCATCACCGCGAGAGCGCCGATGACGACGATTTCAAGGGGGCCAAGGCCGAACATCGATCGCTCCGTCGGAGACATCCCACCCGCCACGGCATCGGCCGCAGGTTTTCAAGCACAACAGGGCCCCTCTCCGCCCGGGCCCAACCCCACAGCCAAGGCCCCCTCGAGCCATTCCGGCCCGAGCGGCCGGCGAGAAAGATCAGGTAGCGCCGTCGCCACGGCCGCCCGTGCCGTCGTCCTCGATCCCCTGCACTCCGCGCTTGAACTCCACAATTCCCTGCCCCAGCGACCGCATCACCTTGGGGAGACGATTGCCGAAAACGAGGAGAATCACCGCGGCCAGCACGATCATCTCGACCGGGCCGACGCCAAACATCGCGAACATGGCGGGTACCTGAAACCTTCCGTGGGAGCCGGGGTGAAACCTGCTCCCTGAAGTCTAATCCCGGGGGGGTGGGGGTCAACTTGCCGGACCGCAAGTCGGCGACGATCCCCGGCGAAATCCGCCATCGGCGGCGCCCGGCTCCCCAGGCCGGACACCCGGGGGAAACAAAAAAACCGCTGGCCAGGGGCCAGCGGTCGTGGGGGCGAAGATTGCAGACCAGCCACTCCCGGCTTCCGACCGGGGGTCGGTGGCCGGTCCTGGGCCCGTTAGCCCCAGGACCGGCCACCTTGACCGTCCCGATCAGAAGTTCGCGTCGCAGCCGGGATCGACGTCGCCGACCATGTGGAGGTGGTCATGATCGATGTAGATCACTTCCTGGGTGTCGTCGTCGACGAGCGTGTGGGGCACCGGCCAACCGACACGCTTCACCTCTTGGAAGTAGACCGTGCACTTGTAGTGGGCATGGTGGAGCTGCGTCGGGCCGACGAGCGGCAGATGGCGGGGCGGATCGATGTAGTCGGCGATCTTGCACTTCGAGATCCGGACATGATTCCGCTGGATCTCGTAGAGGAAAGGCCAGTTGCCCTGGACGGGGCGGGCCTTCTCGAGGCCCCGCATCACCTCGTCATCGCTCGGCTCGTCGAGGGCCTCGCACGGGCCACCGGGCTGAAGCGCCCCGAGGACCGGCGTCCGCTCGTAGCGTTCGTAGTTCCAGAATTGGTCCTCCTTGTTCTTCTGGATCCCGACAGGCACGGGGATCGGGAAGGCAAGGGGGCCGATATTCGGGCCCTGCTGGGTGATCCAGAAGCAGCCGCTCTGCGTGATGGTGCCCGCGGCAATCAGCAGGGCAAGCAGGAGGGAGCGGGCGGAAACCATCATGAAAGACTCCTCGAACTGTCTGGAAAGGCGGTCGAGTGGCGAAGGGCCTACGGGTTGTATCGACCATGCCGGCGCCGGACTTGCGGATTTCTCCGACCGGGGGAAAAAAACCGGCCGTGCCGGCCAGGCCGGCGGGGAAGAACGGGAGGCCACGGCGGGGCCCCCGGGCAGCGCGAGCGATGCCCACCAAAAGCCGCGACCCACCCCCGCGGTGCGGGGATGGGTCGTTCGGCGGAATCTCGTCGCCAGAGGCCTGAGTTTTTCGCTCGCTTAACGATGGTGGCTGTGAATGTGCCGGTCGTCGAAATCGAGCCACCACCAACCGTCATCCCATTCCAGCGACACCCGCCGCCAGCCGAGCGGCACCTGCGGGTATGGATAGAACGGCCCGATGTAAGGCCACGCGGTCGGGGAATACTGCGAGGGATACTGGACGGCGGCGTAGTTCGGGGAAGCGGCGTAGCTCGGCCAAGCGTAGTTGGGCATGTTCGGCCCGTCGCCCCGCATCGGCACCGCACCAGCTCCGACTCCCATTCCCCGGGCCGGCATCGGAGCCCCCAGGCCGCCACCAGGACCGGCCATGCCGGGACCGGTGGGCGCCATACCGGGAGCCCCCACATACGGGGCCCCTCCACCATACTGGGCCGGGCCACCAGGGCCCCCTTCGCTGTAGCGGACCGAACCGGGAACGACTTGGCCGTCACGCAGCCCCCCCGGAACGCCCCCCATTGCACCGTTGACGGCGCCTTCGTAGGCCCCCGGGCCAGGGATATCCATCGGCTGCCGGAGGGCGACCGTCTGCTGGCCGACCGGGCCACGCTGGGCGGCGTGGGGCTGCATCGGCCGGGCCTGCGGGGCCCCGAGCGGACGGGGGCCCGACGACGCTCCGCCGCGCGGGGTGCCGACCGCCTGGGTCAGTTGCACCTTGCCCGGCTCGTCGGCCGGCGGCGCTTCGGCCGGCGGCGCGTCGGCCTTCGGCTTGGCACCGAACCCGACCGCCGAACGGATCGACGACGGGATGGAGAAGCTGTTGAGCAATCCGCCCGAGGCGGACGCCGCGACCGTCAGACGGTTGACCACCAACTCGACCCCGTCGGTCGACTTGGCAGCAGCCTCGGCCGCGGCGATCTGGCCGGCACTGCCGACTTGACCTTCGAGGAACACCGTGCCGGCCTTGGCCCGCACGTTCACCTTGTGTCCCTTTACTGCCTCACTCGCAGTGAGCTTGCCGGCCACGGCGGACGCTAGATCATCGGCACCGGCGGCGGACGTCACCGCGGACGCCACGACCACCGCGACCAGGAACGTGGACCTCGAAATGGACATGAATGACTCCTTGGCTCGGCAGCATGGCCCGGACTGTCGTGACCCACGGTCCGACCGGTCGGGGCATGCGTGGATGCTCCTGCCCTGTATTTCGGCTGTCGGTCGCACCGAGCGGGAGTCTTTTTCCGGTTTGCACGAAAAAACCTTCGGTGCCGGCTGGAGGGGCAAGCCGAGGCGAACCGGCGCGCCGTCAGCGCGGGGCAGGGTCGACCCCAGCGCGAAAACCAGGACACGCGCGCGGAGCTTCAGCAGCGCTGGCGGAGATCGACGACGGCGATCATCGTCATCATCAGGAGCGTCACCGCCGAGGTGGCGGCGGCATGCGGCCCGATCTGGATGCTCGAGCCACACAGCCCCCCGACCACCGCCAGCGCCGCGACACAACCCCACTGGCAGGCCGATTCATAGCGTGTGCCCTGGGCCAATCGGGCCCCCGCCGCAGCGACCAGCCCGAACACCTGGATTCCTCCCAACACGACGACCACCGGACTCACCGGCCATGCAGCCACAGGCATCGTCATCCTCCTCCATGAGCTCCCCACCATGTCCGGCGCGGGCCGGGGGGGAGATGTCGCCGCCGGCAAACCATCGCGCTGCCGTCATCCGATCCCGTCACGGCCCGACCATCTCCTCGAGCTTCTTCTCGAGGTCGGCGATGACGAGGTTGCGATCGACCACCTTCCCGTCGGCATCGAGGAGGAACATCGTCGGCAGCGTGAGGACCCCCAGCTCCTCGGCCAACCGGCCATCGAGCCCGCCCGCTTCGTGGAGCTGCGGCCACGGGATCGGCTTCTGGCCCAGATACTTGGCGAGCTGGGCCTTGTCGGTGTCGAGCGCGATCCCGACGACGGCAAACTTCTTCGGCCCGTATTTCGTGTAGAGCTCTTTGATCTGCGCGATGTCGACCTTGCAGGGCTCGCACCAGGTCGCCCAGTAGTGGACGAGCACCGGTACCCCTTTGAGCGACTCCAGCGACACACTGCTGCCGTCGACGGCCGTCCCGGCGAGAGCCAGCGTTTTGCCGACACTCTGGAGCCGGCGGGAGGCTCCGCGGGCCTTTTTCGCCGAGCCGGAGTCGGGAAAATCCTTGACGATCGCCTCGTACCGGGAGAGGGCGTCTTCCTCGTTGCCGCCGAACTCGTCGGCGATCCCCATCTGGAGGAGCGCTTCGGCGGTGTCCGGCGCCGTCGGATGGTCCTTGACGAACCCGGCCAATTCCTCGAGCCAGGCAGTCTGCACCTTCCCCACATCGGCGCCGGCAGCCTGCATCGCCGCGGCGTAACGGGCCGACGCGAGACGGAAAGCGGTAAAGGCCTGGAGCGGCTCGTCATCGGCGCTGGCCGCCACGAGGGCCTCGAGCTTCTCGGTACCACCGGCAAGGGAGCCCTCCTGGACCAGCGCGGCGACGGTCTCGGCGAGCTGGCGTGTCCAGAACGACGTCTGATCGGCCTCCGCCGCCGCCACCACCTGCTCGAGGACCTCGACCTGCTCGGCGGCGGCCGCGGCGCGGGCCTTCCCGGTGGCGCTGCGGAGCGTCCCCTCGATCTCGCGGAGCTTCGTGAGGAGCGGCTTGAGGGCCTCGTTCTCGGCCGGCACCTCGCCATTGGCCGTTCCCGCCGACATCCGCGGCGTGAAAAACCCGAGCGTCTCCGCGATCTCCCCCTGCGCGCCGGGAACCTGCGGGGCGTCGATCGGCCGCCAGACGTCCCCGCACCGCAGGAGCGACCCGACATAAACCTGCCCCGTCGAGCCCTTGGCGCCGGCATCGATGAGCGCGACGACGTTGTCGTAGGCGAGGACATCCTTCGCCACACCGGGCGTGCCGGCCGGAAGGAGGCCAGGCAGGGCGGCAAGCATGTTGTTCCACTGGGCTTCGGCGCCGATCTGCTGCTGGGCCTTGGCCAAGCCAACAAAATCCTCGCCGGCTTTCTCGGCCCGCCCGAGGAGCTCGGAGAGGAGCGGTTCGGCGAATCCGGCCGTGACGAGATCGTCCTTCGTCGGCAGGAGGCGGGCGAAGATCGCCGGATCACGGGTCTTCAGTGCTGCCACGATCTCCGCGGTCGCCTCTTCGGCCGAAAGGCTCTTCCAGGCATCGAGCGTGCCGTTTTCATCTTCGTCCATCCCCCAGCGAGTGCCGCCCATATTCACCCACCGCGCCTGGTCGGCCTTGGAGTTGAAATCGGCGTCAATGTCGCGGTAGACCTCGATGCCATCTTTGAAGTAGCTCCAGCGGTCGACGACCTTGTCGCCGTTGGTGTCGGCGAAACTGCGGAGCACCTCCCCGCGCGACCCGCGCACCACCCACGCATTGAGCCCCCCCTCCTTCTCCATCTTGAGGGTCGCTCCCTTCGCCTGATCGGGGGTGAGCTTGTCGTAATCGATATTCTTCTGGAACGGTGCGAGCCCCAGGGCGTACTCGACCGTCGGCTGTGCCGCCGCCGCGAAGGGCGCGGCAATCAGAGCCGCCACGGCGACGAGAGACGCCACTGCGGTGCGGAAGCAGGGTAGGGGGGAGTGGGAGAGCTGCATGGAGATCATGGAATGGATTCCTCGATGGGCGGATGCGACGAGGAACGTAGCGGGAACCGGCCCCGGCGCCACCCCCATTTTCCCCCCCCGAACGTCGATTCCCCCGATCCCCCCAGCCCCGCCCCACAAGACCGAAAAGAGGACAAGATAGGTCGACTTTGCCGGCGCAGCGGCGCGCTGGTCCGAAGCCCCGCCAGCCCCTCACCCTCCCCATCCCCCCGCATCGGAGTCGAGGGTTGCAATCCGGCCGCGACGGCCGATACTTTGCACGTTGGTTGCGACGACGTTTTCAGAGCGTCGTGGTCGCCGCGAGCGCGCGTAGCTCAGTTGGTTAGAGCGCTACCCTGATAAGGTAGAGGTCCCAAGTTCGAATCTTGGCGCGCGCAGTATGAGGCCGCGGACCCGCCGCGGCGGTGGGCGCGAAATGGGGTCGGTTGGTGGTTCGGGCCCGCCGCGGCGGTGGGCGCGAAATGGGGTCGGTTGGTGGTTCGGGCCTGACGCG
>JBBAVV010000028.1:0-60935 GCA_040397545.1 Pirellulales bacterium | reverse complement strand
GGCGGAAGAGCTCGCCGAGGAGATTGCGACCCTCCGCCGACTGATCGACGGATGAGTTGTTCGTGGCAGCTTAGACCGGTGGTCCGCGTGCACATCTGCTTCCCCCAAGGCGGGCCCCCGGGGGGGGAACGCAAGGCTTTTCTTGACAGCAGCTCCGTCCAGGCCCAGGAATCTTGCCCTTCGCCGGGGGCGGGGGACAGGATCGAGGCATAACCACGCTTCCGGAAATTAAGGCGGCGATCGAGAAACTCTCGCCGCGCGACTACGCCGAGCTGATGGCGATGCTCCATCCGTCCGTCGATGACGACTGGGATCGGCAGATCAAGGCTGACGCCGCGGCCGGTCGCCTCGACCACCTCGTCGATGAGGCCCGGGCCGACATCGCCGCCGGCCGCAGCCGTCCATTGGAGGAGCTGCTCTCCGAGGACGGCGACGAGGCGGCACGGTGAGGATTCCGAGCGTCGCGCGCCGATCACTGGCCGGTTTTGGGCGCCGACTGACACGCGAGTGAGATGACGACCCGTTTAAGGGGGGCAGGTCAGGGACGCTGGCGGCCATCGACAACCGCGGGCTACGGCTGCGGGCGAATTTCGTCGACCGTGGCCGTCACGCTGCCATCCTTCGCGATCCGCAGTCTACGGCGCCCGAAGGAGGGCCACACGAACTCCTGATCGGGAAATTCGTGCACCGTTCCGTTGACGCGGACCTTGTCGTATGGCATGAGACCGTGGTTCTCGATGACGAACGTCCCCGCCGGCATCGTGATGGTGATCTCGGTGTCCCCGGGGGGTGACATCGGGTGCGTGTAGGGTTGCTGCACGATCTCGTAGGTCCCCTCGCCCTCCGTCTCGACGATCACTTCGACGCACGCTCGCTGCACGACGAACGTCTTCTCGCCGCCGAACATCCCCTTCTCGATGTTCGGCGGCACCGGAGCGGCACATCCACCGGAGGCGACGAGCAGGACGAGCAGCGACGCGATGGTGGGCAGGTGGCGTTTCATGGTTCCGCTCCTCGTGAATGGTCGATCCTCTTGCTCAGGCGACGCAGCGCGACAGGTGTCACGGCCAGCCGGGGCGATTCAAGGAACCCTCGGCCTCGACACGACTTGCCACCCGCTCGGGGAGACCACGCCGGCCGCCGTCCGCTGCATTTTTCGGCCGGCGTTCACAAAACCCTGACGGCGAGGCCAGGATAGGTGGGGAGCACGACTCAGCCGGGGCGATCCTCTCCCGGCACGGCCTCACACCTCACCGAGCGCGAAATCCCTCATCAGGCCGGGCGTGGCGGTATCGAAGCCGACGACGTCGAGCATTCCCCGGTCGGACGGATCGGCGATCGAGAACCGATTGGCGACCATCCCCACCACGGCAAGACGGGCCGGGATGCCCATCTTCTCCCGGTACGACCGCAGCGCCTGGAAGGGATGGATCTCCCCGCACCAGGTCTCGCTGTCGGTGTAGACGACGAACACGTCGACCGGGACCCTGTTGCGTTCGGCCCAGACCATGGGAAGGGCACAATCGGTAGCGCCGAACGGAAGACCGCTGATCGACTTGATGACGGCATCGAGCCTCTGACGCGGACTGATGTCGAGGGGGACAAAGCTGTCCCCGAACGCCATGACGTGGTGATTCGGCTCCCGGGCGGCGGTGACCAGCGCCATCGCACCGCTAGCGTCACGCGGCGTCAGGCCGGGGACACCCGCGATCTGGGAGCACGCCATCGAGCCCGAAACGTCGAGGGCCAAAAGCCAGCGCTTATTCGTGGGCTCGATCCCCCGGAAGGCCTCGTAAAAGGCCAGGTCAAGGGCGTCGATGACCTTGGGAACCGGCGACCAGCGGAGATGCCCCCTCTCGCCGTGGCCCTGCGCGTAGGTCCGCAGCGCGGAGAGGATCGCCACGGGATGGAGGCGCGCCTTCCGGATCCGCTCGGGGTCCACGATTTGATCGCACACCTGCTGGGTGGTCTTCGACAGCGGCGCGACGATGCCGAGGCTCGTGAGCTTGGCGAGATTACGGATGAGGGCCGTCATCGGCATCTCCTCGAGGAGCGCCTCCCAGACGGGAACGGCGTTGAGAAGCGGCGTGGGGACGGCTTCGCGCGGAAGGCGATGGTTCCGGATGAGGGCCGCGGCCCGGACCGGATCGGTCGTCGCTTTGAGATTTTCCAGCGCCCAGATCGGCCGCAGGGCCTCGTCGGGGTGCGGATCCGCTCCCACCCCCGGCCAGCCGTGGCAGATCCAATGATAAAGGGCGGCATGCGCCTCGCCCGGCGCCTTCGGATGGGCGAGACGGAGCAGGTCACGATGCGACCACCCGTCACGCTGTTGATATTTGATTGCCTGATACACCGCTTCGCCCGCCGGGCGCTCGTTGTACCAGGCGGCCATCGCCTCCCGGAGGCCACGGCCCCATCCCCGCAGGCTGTTGACGTAGGCGGCGAAGTGGAAGAGGTGGGTGCCGATCCGGGCCACCTTCGGGAGCGCAGTGAGCGCGTGTCGTCGGACCGCGGGATCCCCCCGGGAGGCCGCGAGGGCGAGCGCGAAGAGGGCCGGATCGTTTCTCGCTGCGCGGCCCGACTCGGAGATGGCGACGATCTCGTCGACCACCCGCTTGCCGTCGCTGGCGATGCACCGGATCGTGGCGGCGGCGTTTTCCGCCGTGAGCGTGGCCTCGGAGGCGTAGTAACTTCCCCGTTCGGTGCCAAGGACGAGGAAGCGACGGAGGCAGGTCCAATCGTCGACGGCCCAGACGTAGCCGCCGGCGCTGTTGGGCACCTGATCACCCCCCGGCACAGGCTCCGACTGGGGCGTGACGACGGGAGGAAACGCAGCTCCACTCCGCGCGCCGCCGGCCGAGGCAGCGGGAGCCTGTGGATGGCCTGCCCTCCTGAGACCGGTCAACCTCTGAATTGGGCATCCAGAGCGGACGAACCTTTGGGAGGGCAATCAGTTCCACGAGGGAATCGACAGCACGCTGATCAGCTCATCCTCAAGCTGCGTGAGGCCGAGTTGAATGTCACGCGCCAAGGCCGTGCCCGAGGCTGCATGGATCGGGGAGGGCAGGGGGGACTTCCATTCTCGGCTATTTCGAGCCAATTCGAGACAGACAAGTCGCGACTTGTCGCTGACTTGTCTGGTGAGTGGTCTCGATTTGGCGTGTTGTGTCTCGGTTTGGCTCGGTTGCTTCGTCCTGGTTGAAGGCCAACGGTGCCGTCGCCGAGGGCCCGGGAGCGTTTCGCACTTGTTTTCCAAGTTGTTCCCGCTGGGAGTCGCCGAGGGGCGTCGCCGACCTTGAAAACCGGCAGACGTGAAAGCGTCTCGTGGGTTCAAATCCCACCCCATCCGTTTGGGTCGTCGCGTCGAGTCGCCGGGGTTCATTTCTATCGACAATTCAGGGGTTGTCGCGTTGGGCTGGCGAGTCAGTACGAGCCTTTGCGGCTCCTGACTGCTTCGCCTTGGATCGAACGTCGACCTTGGGGTTCGAGGGGTCGTCGTCATTGTCACTTGCCACCTGCTTCGGCCTTGGGGTCCGCCCGCCCGAGCGCCACAGGAGCGGCAAGCACGGCCAGTCTGTCGATCCGGGCCGGATGATGGTCCGTGCCAGGGAAGACGCCGGGCCGGGCACCTGGCGATGCCCGGCCCGGGAAACATGGCGGCGAAGACCTCAAGGCTCCTCGAGGAGGGGCTTCGTCAGCCTCGTGCGCGGCTGCGTTTCCGCTCGAGCAGGCCGAGCGTCCCTGAGACGAGGGCCAGCACCGAGCCCATGCCCGCCGGATCGATCTCGGGGACCCCATTGGGAACCGTCAGCTCGGACGAAACGCCGTAGTAGTACGTGGCGATCGAGTTTGGCATGGCGTTAATTGAGAAATACCTGCCAAAAGTACCGATATTGACCGTCGGATCCCCGTATTGGACGAAGGAAGCAGCACCCAGTTGCCTGTCGGTAAGCCCTGTGCCGTCGGCGTTCGAGCCCGTATAGGCAAAACTCGAGGTGACGCCATTCCCGTCGATCCCGATGGTGGGGGCCGTGAAAAGCGTGCCCGACCACAGGCCTTTGTTCGACGAACTGGTGGTAAGATCGCCCGCGAGGAGGGTGCCATTGGTGAGATAGACGGGCACGTTCGTCCCGAATCCGCCGACGTTGTCGCGGGCATTCACCGTCGCCGTCGATCCGACCACATTCCAGCTGACGACGCTGCCTTGATAGGTGGCGCCAGAAGCCTGGCTGTTGACGAACGTGTTGTAACCGCCGATGTCGGTGGACGTTGCCGCTTGCGTGCCGCTGGTCAGGAAGAGAAACCGGAACTGGTCGCCGGGGTTGAGGCCGGCAGGCGTTGCCAAGACAGTCCCTGCATGGGCTGTTGACAGTGATCCAAAAACGACGATGGCGATGCCGTAAGCAAGGCACCTGACTCGATTCGATGCGAACATTCGATGGGTCCTGAGAGGGAAGGCTGCTGGAAACGAAACCTTGGCACTCAGCCGGCCCGCACCTCCGAGGCCTCCGCAGGGGAGGCAGCTCGACGGACGGGAAAACCGAACACACCGGTCTCTACAGGTAAGTAGCCGTCCCGGGGGCGAAACCTTACAGCGACCGCTTCGCACCAACCGAAGTTTTTTCCGGGGCACCTCGTTTCGAGCTTGTTTTTGAGCCTTTCTGGCTCGCATGGCTCCCAACTGACGAAGCTTGCAATTCCGAAAGAATCGACTGGCTGGTGGGGCCAACGCCAAGCCGTTGCCGAATCTGCCCCCCAACCAGCAAGCCGAGCGGTACCGGCGAGCAGCGTGGGAGGGGAGCCAGGTTGGCCGGCACCCGTCCCTTCATCCGCTCCGCCTCCTGTCAGTCGGCGCTCAAAACCGGCCAAGGCACCGATTGCCTCATCCCCGCTCGAGACCGAGACGCTCGGCCACAAATGGGGTCACCGCGCCGACTCGCGTAGATCGCCGCGGGCGAGCCGAGCCGAGCCACGACCAGAGGATCGCTGGCATGGCCTTGCGCGGGGGAGACGGCTCCTTGGCTCCCATCCGCCCCGGATAGGCTTTCATGTCGTCAGGCTTGGTAGTGACGCGAGATGAAGTCGTTTTGGATCCAGAGCAACTTCTCGAAGGCGAGAACTGTGCGCGTCTCGGTGTCCCGCTCGAGGCCGAGCGAGAGGATCGTCGCGGTGAGCGCCGTCGCCACGAATCCCATCAGGGCATTCATCTGCACCAGCGGCACGTCGAGGTTCCATGCGCTCCACCTCTTCAACGAGGGCTGTTCCTGGGGAGCGCACGAGGACTGGGAGCAGTTCTGGTATGGTTTTCGCCCGGACGACACCCGAGGGCAGTTTCGTCCAGGGGCTCAGCCACTCGCTTCCGCCGCTGTGAACATCCGCGAGGGGATCTTCCCGGTCGGGTTTTATGACGAGGTCTTCCGCAGCAGCGGGGTGCCGATCCGTGGCGGCGGCACGTACCGCCGGCAGCGAGAGAACAGCTGCAGCGGATTGTGGAGCACCATCCGCTCGATCAGCTCCTCGGCATGCCCGCGGGCCCGCATCGCCACGATGAAATCGGGGACTGCGGCCGGCCGCGACGGGCCCCAGTCGCCGGCGGAGTTGACCAGCAGCCGCTCCGTGCCGTAGCGCTCGACCAGGTCGCAGGCCCGCTCCGGCGAGCACTTCGTCACCGGGTAGAGCGTCATGCCGGCCCAGTAGCCGGCGTCGAGCGCGGGGCGGATCGTGTGCTCCTCGACATGATCGATCACGACCCGGCCGCGGTCGAGCGCGGGAAAGTCGGCGAGCATGTCGAGGATCATCCGCGTGCCGCGCAGCTTGTCGGCGAGGTGCGGCGTGTGGATGAGGATCGTCTCGTCGTGCCGCACGGCCAGTTCGACCTGCTCGAGAAACACGGTCGCTTCGTTCCGCGTGTTCTTGTTGAGGCCGATCTCGCCGATACCCAGCACGTTGGACGCGGAGAGGAACTCTGGGATCGCCGCGATCACCTCGCGGGCGAGCTTCACGTCTTCGGCTTCCTTGGCGTTGATGCACAGCCAGGAATAGTGGGCGATCCCGTAGCCCGCGGCCCGCCGCGGCTCCACCTCGGTGATCTGCCGGAAGTAGTCGCGGAAGCCGTCGGCGCTCCGCCGGTCGAAGCCGGCCCAGAAGGCCGGCTCGCTGACGGCCACGCAACCCATTCGCGCGAGGGCCTCGTAGTCGTCGGTGACCCGCGAGACCATGTGGATGTGGGGATCGACGTAGTTCATGGGGCACCTCCTAGCGTCCGCAGCATCCGGGCGATCCGGACAGCTCCGGCCCGCCGGTTTGCCGCCACGCCGGGTCGTAGGCGTCGGAGAACAGCTCCTGCACCGCCTCGACGCGGTCGGGCCCTGCAGCCAGCCGCGCCACGGCCTCCGCGAGCAGACGCCAGCGAATATCCTCATTCAGATCGACCGACTCCTCCGCCGCATGCCGCTCCACACGGTCGAAAGCCGCCGAGAGCTCCACGACGAGGCTGCGGACGGCGAGGAATCGCTGATCGGAGAGAGCGCGGCTCATGGACGGCGTCGATGGTGCGGATGGTTGGAGGGTCACTAAGGAGGGTCTTCATCATACTCGGCCGGTGGGGGTTTCGCGCGTCCCCCCGCCCCCCGGCATTTCGCCGTATGAGGATCCTTACGCATCGTCGAACACCAGCCGCAAAGGCGCCGTCGTCTGCACCGGGCCGATCCAGCCCCTGCTCGCCACCCGCGACCACGTGGGCTGGCTGGCCGCAGACCCCGACTCGTGGATCGCCCGCGAGACGGCGGCGCTTGGCCTGCCCGGAAAGCAGCGGCGAAGGCCTGCCGCTCCGGCGGCAAGAACGGGCCCCTAGCGCTGGGCGCGGTCAGCTCGCAGGGGCCAGCTCGTAGCACACGATCTCATCGGCGTTGCGGAGATAGAGCCGGTCGCCGACCACCACCGGATGATTCCACGTCTTGTCGCTGAGGGCCTCGATCTTCCCCAGCTCCTCGTGCTTCTCCGCAGTCGCCCGCAAAAGCACGAGCTCGCCTTTCTCGCTCACCACCACGATCAGTCCGGAATCGGCCAGCAGCAACGCCTGCCCCTTGGCATACCTTCCCCCCTTCCATTTCCGCTTGCCATCCTCGAGGCCGATGCAGGCGAAGATCGCGCTGTCGAAGCCGTAGATGTTGCCCTCGTGGATGAGGATGTCGTTGTAGTCGGGCTTCATGTCGAGGCTCGTCCATAGCTCCTTCGCCTCGAGGCCGAAATCAGTGGATGAAAACTCGACGAGTCTCGTGCCGGTTCCCATCCCGGCGGGGACAAGCAGCTTGTTGCCGTCGATGACCTGCGCTTGGCAGGCCCGGTAGCCCTGGTGGGCGAAGGGGTAGTCGTAGACCGCCTTGCCTGTCGCCGGCTCGAGGAAGTGCGCTCCGGAGTTGGAGAGCAGGCAGAGATAATCCCGCTCCAGAAGCGTGATCTTCTGCACGGAGGCATAAGACATCTCGCCGGCCGGGGCCGTCCAGGCCACCTGGCCGTCGTCGACCTTGAAGGCGACGATCCCCTTATCGCCCTTGCCACCGCCATGGACGACGACGACGCCGCTGTCGACGCACGGAGAACAGGAAAAGCCCCACATCGGCGGCTCCGTGCGCCCTGCCGCCGCCTTGAGGTCGGCCTTCCACACCAGCGCCCCGTCGACGGCGCTCACGCGCACGAGGATCCCTTCGGCCCCGAGCGCATAGACCGACCCGTCGGCAAGCGTCGGCGTGCCGCGCGGCCCGAGCCCACCGAGCGATTCGAAGAACCGCGACGGGGTCGCGTACGACCAGATCGGCTGGCCGGTCTTCGCGTCGTAGCACGACACGACTTCGTCTTCGAGGCGTTGCTCCTGCGTGAACAGCCGATCGGCGCCGATGGCAAACGAGCTCCAAGCCGGACCGATCCGTTTACGCCACACCTCGCGCGGCGGATGGGCGACCCAATCGTCGCTGAACCGGAGGCCGGTCTGGGAGCTGTCGCCGCGCGGCCCGCGGAAATGAGGCCAGGGCGCCGATCCGAGGGCCGCGATCAGCGCCTCGGTATCGACCGCACCGTCGACTGCGACGTTTCCGGCCCGGCGGATCTCTTCGGTCGCCAACTGTTCCGCGGTTGGCTTCCAGCGCCAGTCGAACCGGAAAGAGAAATCCCCCCACACGCCGTCGGTGCGGACGAGGGCCGAGTAGGCCGTTGCCAGAACGGCAAGCCCCAGGGCGAGCCCCGTGCGCCGGATGGAGAGCGTGTTGCCGAGGAGCATCGCGCCAATCGCAAACGCCGCGATTGCCAACGGGATTGTCAGCACGATCGGCAGCGGCCCGCGCATCGACGGATGGCAGATCATCTGCTCGATCCCGACAACAGCGACGAGCCCCAGGACGCCGAGGATCCGCTCAAACCAGCGGGCTCGGCTGGCCAGCAGCCACCACAGCACGACCAGCAAGCCGATCAAAAACGGCCCGAAGGAGCTCACCATCCAGATCATCGAGGGGCCGTTGGGGACAAGTTCCGGGACGAATCGCATGAACCCCATCAGCGGCAAAAGCACGATCGGGATCCAGATCCTCAAAGGGCGCCACGTCGCCGTACTCGGGGGCTGCGTGTGGTCTTGATCTTGGTTCATCCGACGTGTCCTCGGGTCGCTTTGCTGAACGGCTTTGCATGGGCGTGACGGCGCAAGTTGCCGCTCCACGCTTAGAGCGTAGGCGGGCCAGGGGGAAATCGGCAATTGTGTTGGCCGCACAGCAACCCCGTCGTTGTCCGCCCAGCTGCGTACTCGCCAAAGGGTCCCTCCCACCCTCAGGCCTCCACCGTATCAGCGCGCTCGAAAATCGAGGTCCATCTCAAACAGCTGGGGACCGTGGTTTTTCACCCGCGTGGACCAACCCGGCGGGATGGGGCATACTCGACCGTTTCCAGGCCGTCCCATCCCGGGGTAGCTCGGCCTGTCGCGGTGGAGCCGCAGGCTTTCCCCATCTCTCGATCCGCAGGGCCGCTCGCGTGGACATCGGCCATCTGTGCGGTATTGCGGCCTTCGTCATGTGGGGATTGCTGCCGATTTACTGGAAGCAACTCGATGCGATCCCGAGCCTCCAATTGGTCGCCCATCGCGTCGTCTGGTCGAGCCTGACGTTCGTGCCGCTGCTGTGGTGGTGGGGGGGATGGCGGCAGATCGGCAGGGCGCTCGAGCGCCCCGGCGTGCTCACGCGGCATCTCGCCGCGGCGATGCTCGTGGCCGCCAACTGGCTCGGCTTCGTCTGGGGCGTGACCCACGGCCGGATGATCGAGTGCAGCCTGGGCTATTACCTCACCCCCCTGGCCAGTGTCCTTCTCGGGGTCACGGTGCTGGGGGAGCGACTCCGGCCCGCACAGTGGGTGGCCGTCGGCATCGCGACGGTGGGGGTCACATGGATCGCAGCCGGATACCACGAGTTCCCCTGGATCGCGATCTTTCTTGCCGCCACCTTTAGCGGCTATGGGCTGGTGAAGAAGAAGGGGGCCCTCGACCCCCTGCCGTCGCTGGCCCTCGAAACCATTCTCCTCCTCCTGCCGGCGATCGGCTATCTCGCCACGGAGCACGCTGCACAGCGCGGTGGATTCGGCAGCCATGGTGCCGCGACCGACCTGCTCCTCGCGGCGGCCGGTCCGGCGACGGTCGCGCCGCTGTTGTGTTTCACCGTCGCCGTGAGGCGGATCCCGCTGTCGACGGTCGGCCTGCTCCAGTACATCGGTCCGACGCTGCAATTCCTCGTCGGGGCGCTGATCTACGGCGAGCCGTTCGACAGCGCGCGTCTGGTCGGGTTCATGATCGTCTGGGGGGCACTCGTCCTCTTCGGCATCGACAGCCTGCGGCATGCGGCGGCGCGACGGCGGAGCCTGGAAAATGAGGAGATCACACCCTGAGCGGACAGAGGGCTGATGTCGACGAGCCCCCTCACCGCGCTCCCCAAAACCGGACGTACGTGTCGCCGGGATCGTACATCTCCCGCTGCTTCTCGACATCGAATCGTCGGCCTCCGCGGGGATCGGCTCCCTGCCCGGCGATGTATCGCCAATTGCCGATGTTCGAGGCTGGATCGTGGTCGATGAGCTGGTGGGCGAAGTATGCCGCTCCGATCTCCCACGGCCATCCGAGCTCATGGCAGCAGAAGCTGGCAGTGATCTGCCGCATCCGGTTGCCGAGGAAGCCGGTCGCGTTGAGCTCGCGGAAGCCGGCGTCGACCAGCGGATGCCCGAGCCGGGCGCCAGCGAGCATGAGCCAGCGCGGATCGGCCGGGTCGACCGACAACGCGCCGCTGGCGCGATGGTCGCCGCGCCCCGAGAAAAAATCCCGCCAGAGAAATTCAAACCACAGCCAGTAGGTCCCCTCGTTGGCCCCGTGCTCCGCCTCGTAGCGGGAAAGATCGGCGGCGAGGCGTCGCGGCGAGAGGCAGCCCCAGGCGAGCCAGGGAGAGAGCTTGCTCGAGAGGTCCCAACCGAGGAGCTCGTTCCGCGTCCGTTTGTAGCTGTCGGGCAGCCGCCGATCGCGGTAGCGTTGCCAGTGCTCCCGCCCGGCCGACTCTCCCCCGGCTGCGACCAGCGGGAGATCGGGGACGACGATCGTCGGGCAGATGACACCTTCGGGAAGGGGGGGCAGACGCTCCGGCGCCGCGATCGGCTGGCTGAAGCGGACACCCCCGGCCTCGACCTTCTGGCGGAAGGGAGTGTAGGTGCGGGGCATCGCCGGTGGATCGAACGGCAGATCGGCCTCGTCGATCATCCGCCGAGGGGAGTCGTACACCTCGCCGACGGCAGCGGGGGGGGGCTCGGCCAGGAGGAGGAGATCGGAGCCGCGGGCGCGGAGCGACGCCTGCAGGTCGGCGAGTGCCGCGAGGAGAAAGGCTTCCTGGTGGGTACCCCGACCGACCGACGGATCGAGCACGAAAACCGGCAGGAGCCGCGGGCGGGTGGCGGCCGCCGAGGCGAGGAGCGGATTGTCATCGAGCCGCAGGTGCCGACCGAGGTGGAGGATCGCGCCCTCGGGTGCCGGGCAGGGGGAGGTGTTCATGGTGTCGCCGGGCGCCCCCGAGAGGCGCTGTGCCCAAGCAACAAGCCGTTCCCGACGCGGCGCCAATGGCGTTCCATCACGAGTCATCACCCCTGGGGAAGCGGATCGTTTTTTTATTCTACCCGATGGCACTGCCCCCGATGGAGGCGACTTGCGGGGCGCCGCCTGGGGGGCCTATCCTGCCGGGACGCCCGCCCTCGTACTGCCGCAATCGCCATCGCCTCGCTCCCCGATTGGAGACCTTCCGACATGACCCCATCGAGCTTCTCTCGCCGTCGCTTTCTCTCCCACACCGCCGCCGCCGCAGCGCTGCCGGTGGTCAGGCAGGCCGCCGGGCAGGAGTCGCAAAGCGACCGACCGGTGTTCGCGACGATCGGCCTGCGGAACCAGGGATGGTCGATCACCGAGAAGTCGCTCAAGTTCGCCGACTTCGCCGCGCTCGCCGACGTCGATGCCGGAGTGCTTGCCACGAACGTCGCCAACGTCGCGAAGGGGCAGGGGCGCGCCCCCGAAGGCTACGCCGACTACCGGAAGATCCTCGACCGGAAGGATGTCGACGCGGTCATGATCGCGACCCCCGATCACTGGCACACCAAGATCGCCGTCGAGGCGATGCGGGCCGGCAAGGACGTCTACTGCGAGAAGCCGCTGACGCTGACCATCGACGAGGGGAAGCTCATCGAGCGGGTTGTCAAGGAGACCGGACGGGTGTTCCAGGTGGGCACGATGCAGCGCACGGAGTCGGACGGCCGGTTTCTCCTCGCAGTGGCACTGGTCCGCCACGGACGGATCGGCAAGGTGACGAAGGTGACCTGCGGCATCAACGGCATGGAACCCTCGCCGGCGATCCCGGAGGCGGCAGTGCCGGCCGGGCTCGATTGGGACACCTGGCTCGGCCCCGCTCCCGCCGTTGCCTACCGGGCCCTGCCGGAGTTGCGCGAAGGCTATGGTGGCGGAGTCCCGCTCTACAGCAATTGCCACTACTCCTTCCGCAACTGGCACGAGTACTCCGGCGGCAAACTCACCGACTGGGGCGCCCATCACGTCGACATCGCCTGCTGGGCGCTCGGCGCGACCGACACCGGACCGAGCTTGGTGACTCCGGTGGAATACACGCTGCCGGTCCCCTACCGCGACGGACACCCGACGGTCGCCGACCAGTACAACGCTGCCACCGAGTTCACGATCCGCGTTGCCATGCCTGACGCCGTGGAGATGATCATCACCAGCGCCGGCGACAACGGCATCCTCTTCGAGGGGACGAAGGGGCGGTTTTTCGTCAACCGGGGCAAGATCACCGGCACCCCGGTCGACGACCTGAAAGACCGCCCGCTGCCGGAGAACGCCATCGAGGAGGTGTACGGAGGGCCGGTCGCGGAGAACCACACGGCCAACTTCGTCGCGGCGATGCGGTCGAGAAAGCAGCCGATCTCCGACGTCTGGTCGCACAACCGGATGCTGGAAATCTGCCATCTCTCCAACATCGCCATGCGGCTTGGCCGGGAGATCTCCTGGGATCCGGCGGCACGGCGGGTCATCGGCGATCCGCAGGCCGATGCCTTCCTGGGGCGGGAGAGCCGCAAGGGCTTCGGGATCGAGGGGGCGTGAGCCGGAGGCATTGAAGCTCACGTGGACACGCCGAGGCGGCCCCCGACCGGCGCAGTGACTCGGCCTCCCAGAGCCTCCCGCAATCACTCGGCTCCGTCGGCTGGCGTTCGAACCAACCTCCTGCCAGTGAAGGCCGGCGGGCAAACTGTTTCGCTCACCCGGTCGCCGCGACGCGAATGGCTGCCGTCCTACGGTGTGGCGCTCAACTCCGTGGCTCATCTCGTGTCGCATCGCGCACGGACATCATCAACTCCGTGGGGGAGCAATGACTGTCCATTCGTCCTGGCTGGGTCCATCCGGAGGGCGCCGTTCCACGGTGGCTTCAGGCGCCTTCCACACTCTCCTTGGGCAGCCACCCATTCAGCAACCGTAGGCCGGCAAGGAAGTTTCGTCGCATGGTCCACGTCGAAGGGCCCTTCTCGCCATCGAGCTTGGTGGCGAAGCCCGTGGTGCTCCACGGAAACGCTTCTCCACAAGGGTGAACACCATGACAATAACCGTTGATCGCGGTGAGTTTCTCGGCGATCAGCCCTCCGAACCCCGCTACGATCAACTGCACCTGACTCGGGGAGATCTGGCTCGAGGCCCCGATCTGCTGGGCCGTGCCAGAGTGGCTGGGCAACTTCACCCACGAGCTGAGGACGGCGAGAACCTTGTCGGTCTTCTCCCGCGTCATTCGGCGATCCTGAACCACTCGCCGGATCGCCTCCCTGTAGTGTTCGGGCGTCGCGATGTCGTGGTCCTGCGGATGGTCAACCGGCCGTAATTCTGGCAACTGTTTTCGCTCCGTGAGTGGTTTCAGACGTCGGCCCTGCGGCGCGCTCGGGCGCCTCAACCGACGGCTACTCCCATTAGCCTAATCCCTCGCTGCGGAATCCACAGCCCCAATTCGCAGCGACGATTCCTCACGCCTGTCGGCGCTTTCATCGGCTCCGGGGAGAATCATCGCGCTGCGAGACAGCCGGTTCGTTCAGGGATGACTTTCCGCGGGCAGACAGAGGGCGCAGCAGCCGCTGTCTGCCGCCAGCCTAGCAGGCGGGGGAACGCCAAGGATGGCTTTCTCCCCGGACTTTCGGCGGCCTGGAGGCTCGGGATCACCCGCGTCGGCACGTCACGAAGTGGAAAAAAGCCGCCTCCTCCGCCCTGCGGCTGCTCGCCTCCTGTTGTGTCGAGAGGCGAACCTGCTCGAAGCCCGCGCTGTCGAGCATCGCCACGAGCTCTTCCGGCGTGAAGTGGTGGGTGGTGTAGAGGATCTTGCCTTGATGGTCGCGCGAGAAGTAGCTGTGGGCCTCGCCGGTCAACCCAACGTCGTCGGCATAGAGGCGGGCGTACCCGGCGTTGATCGTGTCCGACACGCCCGAGGCGGAGAGATAGAACCAGCCGCCCGGCCGGAGGTTGTCGCGGACATGACGGAGGAGATTGAGCCGCTGGGCAGCATGGCCGATGATCGAAACCACGAGCTGGCAGACGACGATGTCGAACGGCCCGCCGTCGATCGGAAGAGCCGTGGGAGTGGCAAAATCGGCTTCCTCAAACCGCAATGAGCGCCCTGACTCTGCGGCGGAAATGGCCAGTTCCCGAGCAATGCCGATGGCTTCGGGATTGATGTCGACCCCCACCACCGAGAATCCCTCGTCGAACAGCCGTCTGCCGAGCCGCCCCGTGCCGCAGCCCACATCGAGCAGCGTCAGCGGGCGCGCTGCCGGGAGCCCCCGGATCTCTGCCAGGAACCGGTCGAGCTGCGGCGTCGAGACCTTGCTCGGAATTGAACCGGCTGCGTATCCCCGCCAGTCGTCGCGGGCATCGCGCTGCATCATGGATCCTCCGGAAGTGAAACGGCCAGATCGAACCGGCCGTCGATGCAAGGCCCACGTCGCTCAATGGACGAGGGGGAAATGTCAGGGAACGACCGTGGGCAGGCCAAGGATAAAGGGTGCGCCGCTTCGTGCGGCGTTCGCCCCGAGAAAAACGGCCTCACTGGGATGACGGGTCCGGTCGGAACGAGGTCAGGGATGACTTTTTCCGCGGGCAGCTGAGGCCGATGAAGGCGATACGTCTTCCAGCCGCCGCCGAGATTGACGGCGTCAACACCACGCTGGAGGAGGATCCGAGTCGCGAGGTAGCCCCGCTGGCCGACCTGGCAGGAGCACAGAACCCGGGCACCGGCGGGAATCTCACCGAGTCTGTCACGAAGCTCGTCGACAGGGATGTTCATCGCCCCGGGCACACGCCCCTGGGAAAACTCCTCCGGCGTGCGGACGTCCCCCCCGCCACGCCACCCACGATCACGAGCTTCATCCGAGAGTCCTCCGTTCGTTCCGTGCCCCCCACCGCGGCACGAAAGCCTACCCGCTCGGTCGGGAATGGATTCCCTGCTGAACCTCCACCGATGGCTACGGTGAATCACGAGACTGCCGATAGACCGCCATCGAGCCGCAGAATCTGGCCGCAGAGGAAGTTCGATGCCGGCGACGCCAGGAAGAGGACGAGGTCGGCGACTTCGGGCGTGACGTCTCGCCGCCGCCGTCGCCCCGACTGACGAAGAGGCTATGCTCCATCCTGCCGAGGAGACGGGTGGAATCGGTCGGCCTCCGAGCCCGATGGCCCCAGGAGTCAGCGCCATGATCTTCCGCCGTCGCCGTGACCCGGTCCGAGGCCGATTGGCCCCCGGCCCCGAGCCCCTCGAACCACGCCGGATGTTTGCCGGGCTGGCCCACGATCCGGCCGCCCAGGACGCCCTCCGCGCGACCCTTCTCGAGGGTGTGTCGTCGATCGCCGACATGGGCGTGGAGGGAACCGTCGCCGTGTTCGGCGACGATGCCGTCAGCATTCTCGAGGACTCCAACAAGCAAACGGTCGTCGCCGCTGCGGACGTCGGCAGAGGACGCGTCGTCGCCGCGGGGAAGACCGAATTCGCTGACTTCGCCAACGCCGGCACGGCGGGCACGGCGAACTTCTACCGGAACGTGATCGACTGGGTGTCACACAGGGCCGGGAAGGACGCCAGGATCGTGACCGACAATGTCGGGGCGGAATCGTGGCTGATCGGGGAGGGCTTTTCCAAAGTCTCGCGCCGATCGGACTGGGTAAACGCGCTCGACGAGTCGGACGTGCTGATCACATACCTGATCGGGGCGACGCCGGCGGAGCAGCACGCGGTGGGGGACTTCCTCGCGCGCGGCGGGGGGATGTTCGTCGGCTACAACGGCTGGGCCTTCGGGTATGCCGGGCTGACGCCTCTGACCTCCGGGGGCAACGCGGTGCTGCGGAGGTTTGGCTTGAGCTGGACCGACGACATCTCCTGGGACTTCGACGGGACAATTCTCCGGGGGACCCCCGCCGGCAACGCACTCTTGGCCGGCACCATCGCGGCGGCACCAGCGAATCACACGGCCAACGCGATCGCCGAGGTGACCGTCGCCGTCGAGGCCACGTTCGCGAGCGTGCCCGCCGACAACCACTTTGTCACGACGGTGCGGAGAAACGTCCTGGAGAATGTCTCCACGGCCGTGCCGACCCCCGACACGCCCGTCGACGACGCGACTGAGAAGTCGCGCCTGCGGATCGAGGCCGCGGTGCTGCAGGCCTTGCCGCCGGACGAGCTTTTCGCCCACCGCACGGCGGACCGTTGGGGGGAGATTTCTCCGAGCGCTCCCCGCGTCACCCGGGCGCGCTCGTTTGTGGTCTCGTCGCGGAACGCCGAAGCGCAGTGGCTCGGCACCGGGCTCTATGCGGCACCGGGCGAGGTCGTCACCGTCACGCTTCCCGCGGGGCTCGTCAACCGCGGCTGGTCGCTGAAGGTGGGGAGCCACACCGACGACATCTCGGCAAGCGCTCGCTACGCGCGGATGCCGTTCGGGATCAGCCGCGACTTCCCCATCGACTCGACCACCATCGAGATCGGAAGTGTCTACGGGGGATTGATCTATCTCGTCAAACCGGCGACCACGGCCGGGGCCACCCATACCGTGTCGTTCGCGCACGCCCTCGAGGCCCCGACGTTCGTCCTCGGGCAGACAACCGCCGCGCAGTGGGCCGTGAGCCGGAGGAAGCCCGCCCCGTATGCGGAGCTCGTCTCCGGGAGCGTCATCATCACCCTCCACGCCGACGACATCCGCACCCTCGCCAACCCGGCCGCCGTGATGCGATCCTGGGTGACGAGGATGAACGCGGCGGATGACCTCGCCAAGGCACCGGCGCCGAGGACCAGACCCGAGCGGATCAACGACGACCTCCAGATCAGTGCCGGGTGGATGCACGCCGGCTATCCGGTCATGGCCTACGGCCGCAACCTGGCGAACATGGTCGACTCCGACGCCGGGGACGACTGGGGATTCGTCCACGAGTTCGGGCACAACCACCAGTCGGCGGATTGGACCTTCGGCACCGAGGTGGAGGTGACCGCGAATATCTTCTCGATGCGCTCCTTCGATGCGATCCATGCCAGACCCACCGACGGCTGGGCTGCGATGTGGACTTCAGCGGGCCGGGCAGCGCACGTCGCATCGTTCATCGAGCATGGACGTGACCGTGCCCGCGACGCGGCCGATTCGCTCACGACCTACGCCCAACTGCGGGCCGCCTTCGGCTGGGAGCCGTTCCGGCAGTTCTTCCGGCAGGCACAGGGCGACAGCGCCCCCCGACCGACGAACGATCAAGAGAAGCGTGACCAGTGGGTGACGCGGTTCTCGCTCATCGTCGGTCGCAACCTCGGCCCGTTCTTCCAGGCGTGGGGGTTTGACCCGAGCCGGGAGGCCCTCGAGCAGGTCGCCCGCTTACCGGTGTGGTCGCCGCTCGAGGCGGTCGCTCCGTCGACCTCCGTGCCGACGGCGGCCGGCACGCCGGTCGCGCTCGATCCCCGGTCCGGGTTCGTCGATCTCCTCGCCGATCCCCTCACGGTGACGTTCCGGGGGAAGCCGGCTCACGGTCGACTCGTCGACAACGGCGACGGCACGTCCCGCTACATCCCCGCGGCAGGCTTCGCCGGCCGGGAGTCGCTCCCCTTCACGATCCGCAACGCGCACGGAGGTGCCGCCTCCGGCACGATCACCGTCAACGTCCTCCCTCGCGACCGGCCCCCTCCTGCGCCGTCGGGCTTGATCGGCACGACCGCGGGTGGCTTGGTCTCCCTGACGTGGAAGCCGCCAGTGATGACGCCCGGGTCGACGGTCAACGATTATCTGCTTCAGGTCAGCGACACGCAGGGGAAGACGTGGAGAATGCTCGACGACGGCGTGTCGGCAGCGCCTACCGCCGTCGTCGGCGGCCTCGTGGCAGGGCGGAGATACGTGTTCCGCGTCGCGGCGGTCAACAGCGCCGGAACCGGCGCCTTCTCCCCGCGCTCGGCCCCTGTGGCCCCACGGACGATTGCCCTCCTCCGGCCGCCGACCGGCGCCGTCGCGGCACGGTGAGCCGCGTCACCTGGGAGCGGTTCCCGGGCCGGATGGAACGGGGCGGATGTCAGCCAGCGCCGGGAACTCGCGCCGCCATGCCCGGATCTCCCCGGGATCGATCGTCGCCGTCACGATATGCTCCCGCTCGCCGGCATCGGCGACGATGTGGCCGTGCGGGCTGACGACGACGCTGCGGCCGTTGTAGGTGAACCTCGGGTCGCTGCCGCAGCGGTTCACCCCCACCACCGCCGCCTGGTTCTCGATCGCACGGGCCTGGAGGAGCGTGAGCCAATGGTGGATTCGGGCCACCGGCCAGTTGGCGATGACGACGAACAGGTCAGCGCCTTCCCCTGCCGCCGATCGGAAATGCTCGGGGAAGCGCAGGTCGTAGCAGATGAACGGGGCGACGCGCAGCCCCGCCCATGGAAACGACACGATCGCCTCCCCGGCCGCGTGGACCGCCGCCTCACCGCCGAGGCCAAAGGGTTGGAGTTTGCTGTAGCGGGCGAGGAGCGATCCTGCGGGGTCGAACGCCAGCGCCTGGTTGGTCGCCCGGCCGGTGGTCAGCGCTACCAGCCCGCCGACCACGGTGCACCCGAGCCTCCGGGCCAGGTCGCGAAGACACGCCGCGCCCGCGTCGGCATCGGCCGCCGTCCGGGCGACGTCGAGACTGAATCCGGTGAACGCCATCTCGGGAAGAACGACCAGATCGCCTGCCCGGATCCGAGCCTGCTCCACAAGCTCGGTGATCCGTTTCCGATTGGCCGGTGGATCCTCCCAGGCGATGTCAAGCTGCACGAGATGAACGTTCACAGCGATTGGCTTCCGGGTGCGTCGATCCACCACAGGGGGCGGGGGGGCCTCGACACGACGTCAGCCCCGGCTTGAAACATCACTTCGGCTCGAGTGTCACCCCGGCGGGGGCGCCTGTCCCGATCGCATTGACCGCCGCGACGCGGAAGGCGAGGGAGATGCCATTCGGGAGCCCCGTGATCGTCGCCGTCGGTTTCGTCGAGGGCTTGTGCGCGAACCTCTTCCAGCGAACGCCACCGTCGCTGCTGAAGTCGACAGCATAGTCAACCAGCGCGCTCCCCCCCGCTGAGAGCGGCGCGATCCAGGTGAGCGTCACCCCAGAGGGGAGACGGGCGACCACGAGGCCGGTCGGCACGCCGGGGAGCGTGGCAGGAACGATCGCTGCGGTCTTCGGGGTGTACGGACCGGTGCCGACGTCGTTTACGGCCGCAACCCGGAAGACGTAGGACGTGCCATTCACAAGCCCGGCAATCACGGCGAATGTCGCGGTCGAGGCCCCTCGGTTCGGCGTAGCCCAGGTTCTTCCACCGTCGCTACTCGACTGGAGGAGATACGAAAGGATCGAGGCACCGCCGTCGGTGGCCGGCGCCTTCCAGGTGAGTTGCACCTCGCTGTTGCCGCGGATCGCCTTGAGGGCTGTCGGCACCCCGGCCAGTGTCGCCGGCACCACCGCCGCGGTGCTCCCGGTGAACGCTCCGACCCCGACGCCGTTCACGGCGGCGACGCGAAAGACGTAGGGCGTGCCGTTGGCGAGACCGGTAACCGTTGCCGCCGTCGCCGCCGACGCCTTGTGGGGGAACAGCGTCCACGTTCGGCCCCCGTCGCGACTCGACTGAACAAGATAGTCGCTGATCGCCAGGCCACCGGTGGAGGGAGGCGCCGACCACGACAGAGTGACCTGACCGCTGCGCCGTACCGCCACCGGGACGGTCGCGACACCGGCCGTCGTGGCCGGCACGACGGGGAGCGTCTTGACCGTGAACGGAGCTGGCCCGACCGAGTTCACCGCCGCGACCCGGAAGACGTAGGGCGTGCCGTTGACGAGGCCGCTGACGATGGCGGTGGTGGCGGGCGATGCCGGCCGCTCGATCGGCTTCCAGGTTCGGCCGGCATCGCTGCTCGACTGGAGAACGTAGTCGGTGATCGGGCTGCCGCCGGTCAGCGACGGCGCCTTCCAGGCGAGGGTCGCCGTACCATTGCCACGCGTCGCCTTGAGGGCGGTCGGCAGGCCGGCCGGCAGCGCCGGGATCGCCGCGGGAGAAGCGGGCGTGAAGGCCCCCCGGCCGGCCGCGTTCACCGCCGCGATACGGAAGGCGTACGACGTGCCATTGGCGAGGCCGCTGATCGTGGCGGCCGTCGCCGCGGAGGCCCCATCGGCAACCGTCTTCCAACGGGCTCCGCCGTCCGTGCTCGATTCGACGACATAATCGGCGATCGGCAGGCCGCCGGTGTCGGCGGGCGCAAGCCAAGCCAGCCTCACCGTGCCGTTCCCCGGGGTGGCCGCAAGACTCGTGGCGGCGGCGGGAGCGCCGACCGGCACGACCATGGCCGTTGGCTCGGACCAGGGGCCGATGCCGTCGGCGTCGCCGGCCGCGACGCGGAAGCGATACGCGGTACCGTTGACCAGCCCGGCCACAACCAGACTCGTGTCGGCGCTGGCCGCGGCCGGGAGCCCCTGCCAGGTGACGCCGTCATCGACCGACTGCTCGAGGGAATAGCCGGTCGTCGGAAGCGCTTGCGGGGCGGCAGGCCCCTTCCAGGTGACCGTCGCGAGGCGGTCGCCAGCGACGGCCGAGACGCCGGAGGGGGCCCCTCTGGCGGTCACGGTGAACGTCACGGTCGCCGTCAGCCCGCGGTCGTCGGTGGCCGTGATCGTGACCGGCTCCCGACCGAGCGGCGCCTGGGGGGAGAGTGACCACGTCCACGCTCCCCCGGCAAGACGGGTGACGGTGCCGATCGAAGCCGAGAGGCCGACCGTCGTGCCGGAATCGGTCGATCCCCAGCCACCGCTGGCCGTGATCGCCCCACCGACGTTCCCGGAGACCGAGGCGCGGCTGGCCGTGATCGTCGGCGGCGTGGGGGCGGGCAGGTCGTTGTCGGTGATGAAGACGATTTCGGGGAGAACGTAGGCCTCGGAGTACCCGGGATCGGTGGTGCTGATCTGATGGTTGATGAACGTCCGGTGCGGTCCCTCGATCACGCTGTCGTCGACGGCCGTCACTCGGACCCCCTGCGGCTGATTCCAATTCGCCGGGGTGAAGACGAGCCCCGCGGAGCCATCGGCGGCATTCACGGCGCGCACCTGCCCATCGGCCGGCTGCGGCGTGACCGTCACCTCACCGGTGGGCTGACGCATGAGAACGAGGGCGTACGTATCGGCTCCTCCTCCCTCGGCGACGTCGGTCTCGCCGGCGGTGGGAAGGATCATGACCGCGGGAAAGTCGTTGTCGACGATGTTCACGAGCACCGACGGAAAGCCGACGCCGTCATAGGCGGGATCGGCACTCCGAACCACGTGCCGGACCGACGAGCGATGGAGGCTTTGCTCGATGGAGTCGTCGACGGCATCGACGACGACCGATTGGGGGATGTTCCAGGTGTCGGGGGTGAACCGGAGGGTCGTGGTCTGCGGGGCGGAGGCCGGATGGGCGGAGAGCTGCTGCGGGCGGACAACAAGATCGACCAACACCTCTGCGGTGGGGCGTTGCCGCAGCGCGATGGAATAGGTGTCTGCTCCACCAGACTCGCTCACCGTGGTCGTCCCGCCAGGCTCGACGATCACCCCCCCGGCCCCGGTCGGATTCTGGACGGCGACGAGATCCGGATTGAGATCGAAATAGATTTTCCCGAAACCGGTCTCGTCCCAGCCGCGAAAGTCGAGTTGCGATTGGAGGATGGAGCCTGCGCCCCCCGAGCTGAAGACGGCGTCGATCCAGCCGCTGGTCATGTTGTCGAAGCCGAAGACACCGTCGATCCCCGGCGCGATGTCAGCCACGAGCCACTGGAGATCGCTCCATGTCAGATCGATTCCCTGGTCGGTAGGAACGTGGACCGCGTCGATCATGAACACCAACGCTTCGCGCGAGCCACCCACGCCGCCGACCGACTCGGCCCGCGTGTACCCGGTGTCGGTGGCATCGAGCAGGCCATCGCCGTTGGAATCGAGCCCCAAGCCCAGCGCCGTCGCCGTCGAGATGATCGTCACTTGAGCGCCAGTGTCGAACATGAAGTTGCCCGCCACCGTCTTTCCGCCGTGGTGAACCTCGGCGGAGAAGAAGGGGATGTCGGCCCAGACGGGCGAATGATCCCCCTCGATCACCTGCCCCTCGGGCGCGAAGGAGACGCGGTTGTCGACCGTGATCGAATAGCGCGGGCCAGCCGGCGCGGGGAGCTCGGCCGCGAACTCGGTGGCCATCAGGAAGTTGCCGTCGCCGAAGGTGAGCCAGGGGGTGAAATCGAGGGTTGTGACCCGTCCGGTCATCGCCGGCATGCCGACGATCCCGAACGGCCCGAACATGCTGACATCGCGGGTGGCGTCGGAGATGATCCGGGCGTCGACGAGCGTCTGCCGGGCGCCACTGGTGCCGGCGAAGTCGAGCTGGTACGGAATCGAGATGTCGAACGCCTGCGATCCACCGATACCGAGCTCTTCAAACACCCCCTCCACCTGGTACGGGGGGGGCGACTCGTTCATGTCGTCGATGGCGGTCTTGAAAGCGAGGATCGTGTTGGCCCCCGTGTCGAGGAGCCAGCTGTTGAAGATGGCGGGGCCGATCGATCGCCCGGTGGCATCACCGAGCTCGACGGTCACGCGCGGTTGGTCGAGCGCGACGTTGTCACTGGCCCCGAGGTCGATAAATGGCCGCGGCCCCGTCCCGTCGAGGGCATAGCGTTGCTCGAGCACTTCGATGTGGAAGCCGGCACAACGCCTGCCGGAACGCCTCTCCGTCCACCGTCCCCTTCGGCCAGCCATGACAGCCCTCCGCAGATGTCGGCGACGAGCGAGCGGGGCGCAGGCCCTGGCAGGCTGCCCCGCGGTCGATCGTCGAATCACTCCCCACGCCATGCCCGCCATGATATCCGCAGGGGGGAAGATGAGGCAGCGCCATCTCCTGCCGGAAGGCGCGGGTATCAACCGGCTCCCGCGACGGCTTCCCGGCGGCGGCCCACGCGCCGGATCGGGCCACGGGGCTGCCCGATGACGCGTGGCCGGAAGGGGCGGTCAGTTGTCGTCGTCCTCGTCGTCCCCGCCCGATCCCACGGCCCATTCCGGATACGGGCTGCCGCTTCCCTTGCGGGCATGCCAGAGGATCTTGTTGAGAACATCCTCCGGTGCCCGGTCGACCTCCTCGAAGTTCATCCCGGCGCTCGCCACGGCCCCTTCCCGCAGGAGCGGATCGAGGATCGACTGTGGCGGGGCGTTCATCCGGTCGAGGGGGATGGCGACCTCGAGGCAGTCGTAGGGCGCTGCGTCGGCGGTGTCGGTGAAGCAGTCGAACATCGGCGTGGCCGAGGCGTCGAACTGGTTCATCGGGCGCATCCCGAGGATCTGGTGCATCGTCCGCAGCAGGCTCGTCGTGTTGTATTGGGTGCCGACGACGGCTCCGCGCCGGGCGTAGGGGCTCGCCACGTAGCAGGTCGTGCGGTAGCCGCTGACATGGTCCCAGCCCGCCTGGGGATCGTCCTCGATGGCGAAGATCGCCATCTTCGGCCAGAACCGGCTGTGCGACAGCGCCTCGACGATCCGGCCGAAGGCGAGGTCGTTGTCGGCCATGCAGGCCTCGGGTGTGGGGCAGTTGGCCGCAGTGCCGCTGGTGTGGTCGTTCGGCAGGCAGATGATGACGAGATTCGGGTATTCCCCACGAGCCTCGTACTCCGCCAACTCCCGGATGACAAAATCGGCGCGGAACTGGTCGGGGACACTCATCTCCCAACCGACCGCCCCGGGTGGGGAGAATGGTCGGATCGATTCGATCGCCGGCTCGGACGCGAAGATCACGTCGCCCTGGTCGATCCCATCGCGCCAGGCCCGGAAGCAGGCGGTGAAGTCGGGCTGTCCGGCCCGTTTCGGATCCTTCCACCGCACGCGTGGCTTCATGAACTCGCCGTAATTGCGGATCGTCTTTCCGTGCTCGAGGGCCCGATCCCAGATGAAGCCGGCGGGGGACCAGGCCAGGGCGTCGGACTCGCCATCCCCCATGCCATCGGGATAGCTCCGCGGGAATCCAGCGAAGCTGCGCTCGATGTAGTCGCTGGCCACCGCCGAGGTGCTCCAGTTATGGCCGTCGGCGGAGAGGATGCCACAGCAGTAGGCGTTGTCGAGGAGGACGAACCGGCTGGCGATGGCATGGTGATTGGGGGTGACATCGCCACCGAACACGCACAATTCGGGGCGGCCGTTCCCCTCCGGCAGGTCGCCAAGCACCTGATCGTAGGTGCGGTTCTCCTTGATGATGTAGACGACATGCTCGATGAGGCTCGGCTCCCCGATCCGCTCGGGCACCGCCCGGGGGGGCGTGTCGGCGCGGGGGGGAAGGAAGGCCTCGGCAATCGCCGCCGAGCGCATGTTCACCGCCGCGATCTCCGACCAGTCGGCGAGCGTCGAGTCGTCGGGCAGTGGCACCAGCGACAGGCTCCCGTGGTAGTGATGGGAGTTGAATCCCTCGCTCCCGCGATGCTTCTTTGGCGTCTCGGGGAGCCCCTTCATGTTGGCCACGACGAGTTGCCCGCGACCGGCGTCGAAGGCGACCCCGGAGGGATACCACCCCACAGGGATCAGGCCGACGAGCCGCGTCTCCCCCTTGTCGTCCGGATCCCAATCGATGACCGCGACGGCGTTCTGCGCCCCGTTGCAGACATACAGCCGCGTGCCGTCGGCGCCGAAGGCGAGCGCGCCGGGCTGGGCGCCGAACAAGTCCGCCGGAGTCGACTTCGTCCACACCGTGCCCACGAGCGTGCCGGTCGCCACGTCGAGGATCGAGACGGTGTCGGCTCCGGCGCTGGCGCAGACGACATGCCGGCCGTCGGGGCTGACGGCCAGAGCTGCTGCATGCTGACCGACGACGACCTCGGTGCCAGCCCCGGAGGCGAGTTCGACGATGCTCACACTCCCCTCGCTGGCGACATGCCGGACGGGATCGACCCGAACCGTCGTTCCCTTGCCCGCGGGGCCGACCGGATCGTCCGGGCCGGGGCGCCGTCCGCCCCAGTTGCTGACGAAGGCCTTGCCAGCGGCGAGGACGACATCGAACGGCGCCACGCCGACATCGAAGGATCGCAGCACCTCCCCGGAGCCGGCATCGATCTCGTGGAGCCGGTTCGAGAGATTGCCGCAGACGTAGAGGCGCGAGCCGTCGGCGCTGACGGTCAGCCCGGACGGGATCTCTTCTTTCCGCTGCGGCGCGTTGGCCGGCGGGAGCGGGATTGCGTGGGACGGGGCGACGATGCCGTCGGCCACGGCGAACACTTTCACCGACCCGTGGACATTGCTCATGTAGATCCGCCGGCCATCGGGAGCGAAGCGGAGGCCGGTGAAGCTCTCGATCGCCTTTGTGTCGGGCTTGAGGTTACGGTCGGTGTCAGCGGGCTGCGTGATCTCCGCGGCGGCCGGCTGGACGCGCTGCCGGACGGCGCCCGAGGCCGGATCGACGACGACGATCTCATTGGTCTTCCCCGAGGTGACGGCCAGCTGCCCATCGGGCGAGAGGGCGATGGCCTGGGGACGGAGGCCGGGGAGCTCGACTTGCCGGCCCATCGGCGTGAGCACTTGATTGACCGGCGTGATCGTCCGGCCCTCGGCGCCGCGCCCGACCGGCTCGGAGGCCGGGCCGTCGGCAGCAGCGACGGGGAGGAGGAGGGGGAGGAACGCAGCGATGAGGAGAGCCAGTGGCGAGTTGGTTTTCATGGGGGAAAGAATACCTTGCCTTGTCGTAGAGCGGTGTCCGTTCAAGGGCTAGACTGACCGAATGGAATCGTCCTCCGACCCCTTCGACCGGCTCCAGGGCCTCCTCCATCGCCCGGTCTCGACGCGCCCGGACTGGCTCAAAGCCTGGCGGAATGAGGCCCAGTATCTCCTCTTGCTCGCCCGCCGGGCCAGCGACGATGACGACGACGAACTGCTCCGGGAGCTCGAGGATCAAGCCGACGAAATGGCCGCCATGGTCGAGGCGAAGCTCACTGCCGAAGGGCTCTGACGCTGTCGCCGACGGGGCCCCGCACCGGGGTGTGGCTGCCTTCCCGACAGGCATTACCGTCGACTTCCTCGTCACGATCCTTCACCTCCAAGGCCACGGGGCGCTGGCCGCGCCTGTTTAGAATGGGCCTCCGCACCGGACGGCCCGGTCCCTCGTTCGCCCCTCGTTGGACTCCCACCATGTCGAAGCTCGAGCCCACCCGCCGGTCGCTCTCCCGCCGCAGCCTGCTTCGTCACGGTGTCGTCGGGACCGCGGCGGCCACCTCGACAACCATCCCTACTGGGCTGCGATCGGGGATCGGCCTGACGCGGGCACTCGGAGCCGAGCCGGGAGACGACAAGCCGCTCACCTTCGCCTGCATCGGCATGGGGGGGCAGATGCGCGGCTACCTCCTCCCGGAGCTCGCCAAGCTCGATCAACGGGTCGTCGCGATCTGCGACGTCGACCGGCAGCAGCTGGAGACCGCCGGCAAGATCAAGGAGCTGGCCGAGGCACGGGTCTATACCGACTATCGGGAACTGCTCGCGGCGGAGACGGGGGTCGATGGCGTGATCATCGCCACCCCGGATCACTGGCACGTGCCGATCTGCCGAGCGGCACTCGAGCATGGCAAGCATGTCTATTGCGAGAAGCCGTTGGCGCATTCGGTCGCCGAGTGCCGGGCCCTGGAACGACTCGCCCTCGATCATCCCGCGCTCGCCACCCAGACCGGCAACCAGGGCTGCTCGACGGAGGGTTTCCGGCGCAGTTTCGAGGTGCTGCGATCGGGGCTCCTCGGACCGATCCGGGAGGTCCATGTCTGGCATCCGGCCCATGGCTGGCCCCACGGCGTCGATCGCCCCGCCGGGAGCGATCCGATTCCCGCCGGCCTCGACTGGGACTTCTGGCTCGGCCCCGCTCCGCCACGCCCCTACAAGACTGGGCTTTACCATCCCGGCAGCTGGCGGGGCTGGTACGACTTCGGCGGCGGATCGATCGCCGACTTCTGCTGCCACGGTTTCCAGCTCGCCTTCCGCGCCCTCGCCCTGGGCGCCCCGACGCGGATCGAGGCGACCGGGGACGATCTCGGCCATGAATCATTCCCCACCCGCTGCACGATCCGCTTCGATTTCGCCGCCTCGGGGGAGCGCGGACCGGTGACGGTGTTCTTCCACTCCGGGAATGACAACCTCCCCCCCGTCGACGTCACCCGCGGCCCGGTCGGCACCACCGGGTGCCTCCTGGTGGGGAGCGAAGGCACTCTGTCGGCCGGGCTGTGGAACACCGACTGCCAAGTGCGACTGAAGGGAGCGGAGACTTTCAGCGGGGCCGATCAGCCGGCGGTAGCCGCAATCGCCCGGACCGAGCCACGGATCGACACCGAAGCCCTCAAGTGGGATCCGGGGCGGGTGGCAAAGGGAGAGCGGCCACGCTGGAGCAAGGTGAACAATTCGCACATGTTCGAGTGGGTGCTTGCCTGCACCGGAAGCACGAAGACCTATTCGCCATTCGAGGTCGGCGCCCGGATCACCGAGCTCGGCATGCTCGGCGTGCTTGCCCTGCGGATGCAGGAGCCGATTCAGTGGGACGCCGAAACCTGCTCGGCCGTCGGGCTCCCCGCGGCCGCGCCCCTCATCGATCCTCCCCCGGCAACGATAAAATACCTGTCGAAGTGAATGCGATCGCACCGATTCGATTCGACCAGACACAAGAACGAGGATCACGATCATGTCATCGCGGCGCCCACGCTTGTCTCTGCGCCTGATCATGCTGATGGCCGCGGTTTCCATGCCGTTGCAAAGCCTCGCGGCCGCTGAGTTGACGCTCGCCTTCGCCGGAGACGTCATGCTCGACGGCCTTCCTGGCGAGACGATCGCGGCGGGGAGGGATCCGCTCGCCGATTTCACCGATATTTTTGACTCCGTCGACATCGCGGTCGCGAATCTCGAATGCGTCGTGGCCACGGTTGGCGAACCGATCGACAAGCCCTACACGTTCCGGGCCCACCCCCGGGTCCTCGACGTGCTGCTCGCCGGGCACTTCAGCGTCGTCTCGCTCGCTAACAACCACACCGGTGATTTCGGCCACGCCGCCTTCCTCGAGCAACTCGATCGGCTCGACAAGAAAGGCATCGCCCGCTTCGGGGGAGGGCGCGATTGCCGCGAAGCCCGCCTGCCACTGATCATCGACCGGCATGGCGTAAGGATCGCGCTGCTCGGCTACAACGACTTCAAGCCACGCCAGTTCGAGGCAGGGCCAACCTGGCCTGGGGTCGCCTGGGCGGTCGACGAGCAGGTTTCCGCCGACATCAAGGCCGCCCGGTCGGAGCACCGGGCCGACGTTGTCATCCCCGTCGTCCACTGGGGCTGGGAATACGAGCCCGCCAACGATCGCCAGAAGGCGCTGGCGCGGCTGATGATCGAGAGCGGGGCCGATGTTGTCGTCGGCGGGCATCCACACGTCACCCAGGAGGTGGAGTACCACCAAGGGAAGCTGATCGTCTACAGCGTGGGGAACTGCGTGTTCGACGGATTCGATCCCGGGCCGTCGCGGCAGGGATGGATTCTCCGTCTCCGGGTCGACCCGCGCGGCATGGTCGCCTGGGACACGCTCCCCCTGAAGATCGACGACGAAGGGAACCCGCACATCGATCGAGATGTCGCTTCGCCCGCTGGCAGCCGCGGCGACGAGACCGTGACCATGCGACCGGCGCCGCTCGAGGCTCCCTGACCGACTCGGCTCCACCGGCCGCCGGCTCAGGTCCGACGCCCCACCGCGTCAGGTGGTCGATGCTTCCCGCCGTGGGATCCGGGCGTCACCTGCCGGGAGCAGGTTCATCGGGAAGAACGGCTCGATGTAAAGATGGTCGGGGATCCGGTCGGCGATCGTGGCGTGAAACTCCGGCAGCTTCGACCAATGGAGCTTCGGCTTCACATGGTGCGCCGTGTGGTAGCCGAGGTTTCCGGTGAGGATGTTGTAGCTGCGGTGCATGATGTTGTGGGAGGCCTCGTAGTGGTTCGCCGTATCGAGGCCGGCATGGTGGCAGTAGGTATGCCAGGCGGTGATGACGTAGCCCGCCACCATCGGGATCGCGAACACGAACAGGGCGTTGAGCGGGTTGTGGACGAAAGCCCCCACAAGGAGCGCGAAGACGAGCAGCCCCATTCCGAAGAAGCCCGGCTGGTAGCGTGGATAGCGCCACGACACGCGGAACGCCCGCAGATAGCCGGTCAGCGCGGTGACCGCGGTGTACTCCAGCTCCCCCATCGTCGAGCCGTCGGGCCGCTTCCAGGCCGATTCGTCCTTCGTCTGATCGAGGTAGTTCACATGGTGCCCAACGACATGGTGGAGCACCCAGGCATTCGTGGTGACCCCGGTGTGAAAGGCGTAGGAGATCTCGAGGAGCCGGTTCAGGACCGCCTGGTGGAAGGTGAAGAGATGCTGGTGGTGATGGTTCCAGGAGCAGATGCAGGCCTTCGGCCCGATCACGAGCACGAGCCAGGCGGCCAGCACCCACACGCTCCGGGCCTCGAAAAAAACGAGCAGGTCGAGGAGCGAGAGCGTGACGATGCAAAGGACCGGAAGCACGTCCTCGCTGTGGCGGAAGACTTTCATGGCTTGGCGCTGAGGGTGTTAGGGATTCTCGAAAAAGATTGTACTCATGACCGGGATGGACGCGAACCGCTGCCGGCCGCGCCGCCGCCCCACTCCCACTCGGCGCCGCCCCCCAAGTTGACCTTGCCGACGCCGCCGGGAGAGCACGAGAATCACCGTGGATGTCCGGTCGTCATCGAGCCGTCACACGTGTTTCGGCTCTGAACACCCCGAGCGAGATGCCCATGCCCTCCCTTCCGCTCCGTCCGCGGCTGATTGCGATCCTCTGCCGCAGCGCGACTGTCGGTCTTCTCGCCGCCTCGCTCGGCACCGGCCGCGTCTGCCCCGCCCAGGGTTTTTCGCTCGGTCCCACCTCCTCCACGCCCGTCGCAACGCCGATCCCCTGGCCGGCCCGGCCGCCGGCGCGGATCTACGTCGTCCCCTTTCCGATGGAGCCGGGCCTGCAGCAGCAACTCGAGCAGGCGGCTTCCACAGGCCTCCCCCAGGGGCCGCTGCGGCGGATGATGGCCGACCGGCCGCGCGTCTCCGACATGGTGACCGGCTTCGACCGTCAGGCTCCGGCCGGTTGGTCGATCGCCCAGCAGGTGGCCAATGCCCTCGCCGGCGCCGGGCTCCCGGTCATCTTCTGGAACCGGCCCGATCCGCCGCCGGCCGACGGCTGGCACCTGCGGGGGGAGGTCGTGACCCTCGACGACGGCAGCGCTGCGGCACGAAGCCTCGTCGGCTTCGGCGCCGGCAACAAGAAGGTCGGCGTTGACGTCGTCCTCTGTGATCCGCAGCTCGCCGGCGGGCAGGCGTTCTTCGTCCTCGACACCTCCGACAAGGGACGGATGACCCCGGGGGCGCTGCCGATGGGCGCCGTGGCCGGCTTCAATCCGACCGTGATGATCGGCCGCGCGGCGGCGACCGCGACCGGGATCAACGACATCACCCAGCAGGGCCGGATCTCCAAGGAGATCGCCGATGGGGTCATCGGCGCGATGCGTCAGCACGGGCAGTGACGGCTGCTCGCGGCAAGCGACGGCCGGTCTCGCTCCCGGCAGCGGGTGCAGGGAAGCCCGTCGATCCGGATCGGAGCCACGGTGCGGCAAGAGGAGGGTCGATCCTCCCCCTGGGGCGATTGAGGTATGATCGCCATGGGTCGTTTCGGCCTTGTCTTCCCCCCGGCGAAGCCTCCCCACCGCCACCATCCACTGAGCCGAGCGCGAGGGCATCATGACAGCGGAGCGCTCCTCCCATGCGGGAGACTCCCCCGGCCTGCCGATCCTGATCGTCGGCGACCTGATGCTCGATCGCTACCTGGACGGGCCGGTGGAACGGATCTCCCCCGAGGCCCCCGTCCCGGTGCTCCATGTCCGCCGGACGTTCGAACGCGCCGGCGGTGCCGGCAACGTCGCCGGAAATGTGGCTGCGATGGGGGGGAGACCGCTCCTGATTGGCGCCGTCGGGCGTGATGCGAGTGCCGATCGGCTCCGGGGGGTGCTCGCCGAGGCTGACGTCGACACCGCCTCGATCGTCGACACCGCCACGATCCCCACGACGACGAAGACGCGCCTGCTCGCCGGACACTCCCAGATCGCCCGGTTCGACGAGGAGTCGCCGCTCACCGACGCGACGGCACGGGGCGCGATCCTCGAGCGCGTGGCAGCCCACCTCCCCGCGGCCCGGGTCGCGATTCTCTCCGACTACGCCAAAGGGGTCTGCGACACGGCCATCTGCCGGGCGGTCATCGAGGGGGCTGCCCGGGCCGGGATCCCCACAATCGTCGACCCCAAGGGGGCCGATTTCAGTCGCTACGCCGGCGCGGCAGTGATCACGCCGAACCGGAGCGAGGCGGCGGCCGTGTGCGGATTCCCGATCCGCGACAGCGACGACGCCATCCGCGCGGCGGAGTCGATCCGCGCCCGGTACACCATCGCGGCGGTGGTCGTGACCCTCGGCGAGCAGGGGATGGTCGTCGTCTCCGACGGTCGCGTGGCGGTGATTCCGACCCAGGCCAAGGGGGTGTTTGACGTTACCGGCGCCGGTGATACGGCGGTGGCCATGCTGGCGGTTTCGCTGGCCGAGGGGACACCCCTCGAGGAGGCCTGTGTGCTCGCCAATGCTGCCGCCGGCATCCAGGTTTCCCGGATCGGCGCGGCGCGGATCTCGCGCAGCGAAGTGTGCGCCGCCATCGACGCCCAGTCCACCATCGACCGGGGGA
The DNA here is from genome assembly GCA_040397545.1 of Pirellulales bacterium. Taxonomy (GTDB): domain Bacteria; phylum Planctomycetota; class Planctomycetia; order Pirellulales; family UBA1268; genus QWOP01. The sequence continues at coordinate 29,069 of JBBAVV010000028.1, read as the reverse complement.
AGGTCCTCGGGCCCGAGGCCCTCGGGGCCGCCGTCCGCCGGGCGCGGGGCGAGGGGAAGAGGATCGGATTCACCAACGGCTGCTTCGACATCCTCCACCACGGCCATGTCGCGCTCCTCGAGGCGGCCGCGCGGGAGTGCGATCTCCTCGTCGTCGGCGTCAATTCCGACGCGTCGGTGACGCGGCTCAAGGGAGCGCCCCGGCCGTACGTCACCTCCGCGGCCCGCCAAGCGGTGCTGGCGGCCCTGTCGAGCGTCGCCTGGGTGTGTGAGTTCGATGGCGACACGCCGCTGGAGCTGATCCGGACCCTCGAGCCCGATGTTCTCATCAAGGGGGCCGACTACAAGGCCGCCGACGTCGTCGGGGCCGATCTCGTGCTCGCCCGCGGTGGCCGCGTGGCGACCCCGCTGTTCGTGGCCAACGTCTCCACCACGAACCTCGTCGACCACATCCTCGCGTCGCGGAAGCCCTCCCCATGATCCTCCTCACCGGTGCCGCCGGATTCATCGGCTCGAACATCCTCGCCGCGCTCAATGCCCGCGGGCAGACCGACATCCTCGCCGTCGACGATCTCACCGAGGGAGTGAAGTGTGCGAACCTGGCCGGGAAGTCGTTCGCCGACTACCTCGACGGCGACGAACTGCTCGCCTCGCTCGATCGCCTCCCCCCGCTGACCGCCATCCTCCATCAGGGGGCCTGTGTCGACACGACCGCCCGGGACGGCCGCGCGGTGATGCGGCTCAACTACACCTACTCCAAGCGACTTCTCGCCCTCGCCGAGGCCCACCGCTGCCCGTTTCTCTACGCCAGCTCTGCGGCCGTCTACGGTGACGGTCGCCACGGATTCCGCGAGGAGCCCGCCTGCGAAGATGCCCGGACGCCGTACGCGTTCTCGAAGTGGGCCTTCGACCAGCATGTCCACTCCGCGCAGCGCGTTCCCACCGTGCCAGTCGTCGGGCTGCGCTATTTCAACGTCTACGGCCCCGGCGAGGGGCACAAAGGACGGATGGCGAGCGTGGCCTGGCACTGCTTCCAGGCCGTGAAGCGCGGGGAGGCGCCGCGGCTGTTCGCGGGGAGCGACGGCTTCCTCCGCGACTTCATCGCCGTGTCTGACGTGGCCGACGTCAACCTCTTCTTCCTCGACGCGGGCCTCGCCGGCCGCGTCCAGCGCACGGTCGTAAACGTCGGCACCGGCGCGCCCCGATCGTTCGCCGACATGGGGCGGATCGTGTCTGCAGTGACCGGCAGCCCCCCGCCGGTCACGATCCCCTTCCCGGACGACCTGCGCGGCCAGTATCAGGCCTACACCTGCGCCGACACCACCCGGCTGCGGGGCGCCGGCTGGACGAAGCCGATGGTGACGCTCGAGGAGGGGATCGCCGCCTACTGGAAGACGCTCTCCGCCTAGCCGCGGGGGCGAAACACGCCCGGCGGCCAGGGCGTCATTCCACCCTGGCAAGGCGGTCGTGGCGCTCGGCGAGCACCCGCCGGGCCGTGGCCTCGACCCGGTCGACGGTGATCGCTTGCATGCAGAGATTGTTGCGGCAGGCGGAGAGACGGTTGTTCGCCGCGTTCACGCAGGGGGAGCAGGGGAGCCCGGCGTGGAGGATGTGGCTCAAGGGGCCACGGACCCCGAACACCGCCGGCGTCTCGGGGCCGAAGAGGGTGATCACGTCGATCCCGGTGAGCGAGGCGAAGTGGGCCGGCCCGCTGTCGTTGGTAACGAGCAGATCAGCGAGGGTGTAGAGGACGATCAACTGCCGCATCGTCGTCTCCCCGGCGAGCGAGAAGCAGCGCGGATCGGCGACTTTTCTCACCAGCGCCTTGGCGGCCGCGGCCTCCGACGGCGCGCCGGTGAAGGCGATCCGCAGGTCGGGATTCGTGGGGAGGAGCCGGCGGGCCAGATCGACGTAGCGGTTGCTGTCCCACTTGCGCAGCGGCAACAGATCGCTCGCGTTGGCGTTGAGGAGGATCAGCGGCCCCCCCGGGAAAGCCCCAGAAGCCTTGGCGATGATGGCGCGGACCTCGCCGGCCTCCGTGGCCGATGGCACGAACCGCTTCAGCTCGGTGTCGAGGCTGGGGAGGTCGATGTCGAGCGCAGGGAGATCGTGCGGATCCCGCCCTACCGCCTCGACCATCAGCGACATCACCGTCTGCATGTGGAGATGGGGATTGCAGACGAGGCGGTGGGTGAGGAGATCGCCGCGCCACGGGCCATCGCCGTGGTAGCTGTGGTAGCCGATCCGCCGCTGGGCGCCGCTGAGGTAGGCGAGCACGGCCGAGGCCCGCGAGAAGAGCTCGTAGTCGATGACCGCATCGATCCGGGCCGCGCGGATCTTTCCCATCGCCCCGAGCATGCCGCGGAGCGTCGGCACGAGCCCGCCGGTGGGCACGACGATGACGTTCTCCGCAGGGATGACGGCGAGGAGATCGAGGATCGGCCGGTTCTCAGCCAGCACCATGAAGAAGACGTTCTCCCGACCGACCTTTTCGACGGCCGCCCGGAGGGCCGGGTAGGCGAGGACGGTGGCCCCCTGCTCGACGAGTTTCAGGAACAGGATCCGCTTCACCGGCCCGGTCGGCTGACGCCAATCGAAGAGCCGGCGGAAGAGCGTTAGCACCGCGCAGGCGGGGAGCCCGAGCCAGCGGTCGGCAAGGCGGATGGAGTTGGCATTCATGGAGCGGAGGCGCCGGGAAGGGAAAAGAAGGTTATCGACGCCGCGGCCGACGGAATCCATCCGCACCCCGTCTCCTGCGGCTGCGGGGCCCCCGCCGGCGCGTCCTTACCCCTGCGGCGATCAGCGCGCGGGCAGATCCCCGCCGACGCCCCCCGCGAAATGGCAATCCGCGCACGACTTCTGCAGGCTCTGCGACGCAGCCTGAAGCGCCGGTTGATCACGATCGGTGATCGCCCGCCGCAGGTGCCCCACAGCGTCGACGTAGCCCCCGGACGACTCCCGGATCCGCGCGTCGTTGGCGGCGAGTAGGGCCCGGCACATCTCGTCGAGCGGGGGGAGGATGAGCTCGAGCTTCGACCACTCCGGAGCGGCGGCGGGGGTCTGGGCCGTGAGCCGGGCAAACGGCGAGGCGGGGCCCTCGTGGACGTCCCCCATCAATTCCTCGACGGCCCAGTCGTGGCGGGCGATGAACACCACCGCCGCGACGATCGCCGCCGAGACGAGGATCGCGGCAGTGATCAGCAAGCCCCGCTTCATTCGATGGATCCCTCTGCCACGTTCGAGTCGGGGGCATTCTTCCATGGCCGGCGGGCAGCATCCAGTGGACCAGCGCCGACCCCCACATCGGGCGGTCGTGAGGGGTCAACACTGGTGAAAACCGGCGGTTTTCCAAGGGGACCGGTTCTCCCTGCTGCCCCGCAGCCGGTTCGGTCAGGGATTTCTTTTTCCAGGGGAAGCTAGAATGAGGGCTCCCCTCTGAGCTCACTGGTCCCGGGGATCCCTGCCATCATGCCGTCGTTCCGGATCGCCGTCTTCCTCGCGCTGGCCCTGCACGGGCTGCAGGCCACGGCGGCCGAGCGGCCGCCGGAGGGGGGCGAGCACGACTTCGAGGATGCGATCGTTGTGTTCACGCTCGAGTACGAGGACGACCTCCTTCCCGCCCCCCCCTGGGCCCTCGCCGGGGCGCGGATCCGTCGCCTCGGCAACGTCTTTTTCCTCACCGGCACCCTCCCGGAAGGGGTTGCCGATCCTGCCGGTGCCCCTGCGGCCCCTGCCCGCCGGTACTGGATCCCGTTGGCCGACATTGTGAGGATGGCGGAATACGACGATGTCGAGTCGGCCCTCGAGGCGCTCGAGCTGGGCGCGGAGGGGGACGATGTCGGTCGTCCGGTGTTCCGGGGAGTTTCCGACGGACGCCGCCAAGCGGTCTCGAAACGACGGAGGAAGTGATGCGACGGGGATGCATGGCACCGCCGTCAACCAACTCGAGATGTTCCAGGCCGGGTCGTTCGATCCGTTCCGTCAGGACGAGGTCGACTTCATCTGTGACGTGACCGGAAAGCGGTGAACGCTCCCCACCGTGGCGGCCGTTTGTGTCCATCCCTCCCCATGAGCACCGCGCATGTCCCCGATTTCATTCCTTCGGCACTGCCTGAAACTGCCGACGGCGCTGGTCGGCGTCGTGCTCATGGTGTGGTCCGCGCTAGGAAGGGCGCTGATCAACAGCGCACTAGGAATGGCGCTGATCAACAGCGCACTAGGAATGGCGCTGATCAACAGCGCACTAGGAACGGCGCTGATCAATAGCGCACCGGGAATGGCGCCGATCGCCAGCGCCGCCGAGCCCAGCGCCGATGAGCGTGGCCTCGAGCTCTTCATGGGCCTCCGTGACGTTCTCGTCCACCGCTGCGCCGGATGCCATGGCGCCGGCAGCACGAGCCACGAAGGCGGCCTCGATCTCTCCACGCGCGACACGCTCCTCGCCGGCGGCGGGCGCGGTCCGGCGGTCGTTCCGGGGAGGGCCGCGGAGAGCCTTCTCTACCGACTCGCCGCGAAGCTCGAAGAGCCGCACATGCCGGAGGAGGGGGATCCGCTCCCGGCCGACGTCTTGGCCCGGCTGGCGGAATGGATCGATCGGGGTGCCCCCTACGACCGCCCGCTGATCGAGGCGGGCGACCGCGGCCCCTGGACCGAGCGGACGATCGATCCGCGCGTGCGCCGTTCTTGGCCGTTCACGCCGCTTGCCGCCGTCGCCGTGCCGCCCGCCGCCGATCCCGATGGCTGGTGCCGCACGCCGATCGACCGCTTCATCCTCGCCCGGCTCCGGCAGGCCGGCCTCGCACCGGCGCCGATGGCCGACCGCCGCACGCTCCGCCGCCGACTCGCCGCCGATCTGACGGGCCTGCCGGCGACGCCGACAGAGATCCGGGCCTTCCTCGACGACCAGCGGGAGGACGCCGTCGCGGAGGTGGTCGACGATCTTCTCTCCCGGCCAACGTTTGGCGAGCGCCAGGCCCAGCACTGGCTCGACATCGCCCGGTATGCCGAGAGCTTCGGCTACGAGCAGGACTACGACCGCCCCCACGCCCATACCTACCGCGACTTCGTCGTCTCCGCCTTCCATGATGACCTCCCTTTCGACACCTTCCTCCGCTGGCAGATCGCCGGCGACGAGCTCGCCCCCGACATCCCCGCGGCGCGGATCGCCACCGGATTCCTCGCGGCCGGCGCGTTCCCGACCCAGCTGACCGAGAAGGAGTTCGAGAGCGCGCGGAGCGGCGAGCTCGACGACATCGTGTCGACGATCGGCACCGCGATGCTCGGGTTGACCGTGGGATGCGCCCGCTGCCACGACCACAAGTTCGATCCGCTGCCGCAGGCCGACTACTACCGTCTGGCCGCCACCTTCACGGCCACCGTCCGGTCGAACGCCGAGATCGCCATCGCCCCCGAGCGCCATGCGCTGGCCGTCGCCGCCTGGCAGGCGGAGCTCGACCGAGCCGTTGCCGCCCGCCGGCGGATCGAGGCGGAGGAGCTCCCGGCCCGCTTCGACGCCTGGATCGCGGCCTGGCAGCCGGCCGAGGCGGGCTCCGCCCCCGACTGGCGGCCCGGCCGAATCGTCGCAGTGACCAGCCGGGCCGGCACGCCGCTGACGGCGCAGGCCGACGGATCGTTCCTCGCCGCGGGGGCGCCTGCCAACGACGACACCTACACCTTCACGCTCGACTTCCCCTCCGAGCCCCTCGTCAGCCTGCGCATCGACGCCCTGGCCGATCCGTCGCTGCCGCGCGGGGGCCCGGGGCGCGTCGCCCATGGCAACTTCGCCCTCTCCAACCTCACCGTGGCCGCCGCGCCGATTCCCGCCGCCGGGGCCGAGCCGGTCTTCAGCCCGGTGAAGCTCGGCGCCCCACGGGCCGACTTCTCACAGCCGGGCCTCGACGTCAGCCACGCCATCGACGATAGCCCGACCAGTGGGTGGGCAATCGATCCCCATGTCGGACAATCGCACGTGGCCATCTTCGATTTCGCCGAGCCGGTCGGGTTCCCCGGCGGCTGCCGGCTGATGGTGACCCTCGACTTCCGCACCAGCCCCCACCATGCGATCGGGCGGCCGAGAATCGCTGCCGCCACCGTCGCCGGGTTCGCCCCGATTCCGGTCACGCCAGAAGCTGATCCGGTCGATCGGGCCCGGAGCGATGCCTGGCTGATCAGTCACTTGGTGGCGAGGTCGGACCGAACCGCCGCTGAATCTGCCGAGCTCCGCCGACTCCAGGCCGGCTCCGACGAGGGCTGGCGGGCCGCCGATGCTGTCGTCCGCACATGCGAAGGGGCGCGGCCGAAGCCGGAGACCGTCACGGCGCTCGTTGCCGGCGACCATCTCACGCCCATTCCCCATCATGCCGATGGCCGCGGCTATCCGCACGCCTATCCCGAGACCTGGTTTCTCCGCCGCGGCGACGTCCGCCAGCGCGAAGGGGTCGCCACGGCGGGGTTTCTCCAGGTCCTCTCCCGAGCGCCTGAGGAAACGTGGCGTCAGGGTGCGGGGCAGGAGAGTGCCGGCGCGGGGCGCCGCGCGGCCCTGGCCCGCTGGATCACCGATCCCGAAGCCGGAGCGGGAAGCCTCGCGGCCCGCGTCATCGTCAACCGGATCTGGCAGCAGTATTTCGGCACCGGCTTGGTGGCGACCCCAAGCGACTTCGGCGCTCAGTCCGATCCCCCCTCCCACCCGGAGCTCCTCGAGTGGCTCGCCGGTGAGCTTGTCCGTGGCGGCTGGCGTCTCCAGCCGATCCATCGGCTGATCGTCACCAGTGCCACCTACCGCCAATCGTCGACGGCCGCGCCGCGCGCCCTCGTCGAGGATCCGCGCAACCGTCTCCTCTCCCACTTCGGTCGCCGGCGCCTCGACGCCGAGGGGGTCCGTGATGCCCTCTTGGCGATCTCCGGGGCCCTCGATCCGTCGCTCGGCGGGCGCGCGGGCCCCGACGACGCGTCGCCACGGCGGAGCCTCTACCTCGACGTCAAGCGGAGCCGGCCGTCCCCCTTCCTGCGGGCTTTCGACGCCCCCGACCGGGTGACGGGGATGGGGAAGCGGGCCGTCACGACCACCGCGCCGCAGGTCCTCCTCCTCATGAATGGCCCGGCGGTCCGCCGCTGGGCCGAGGCGTTCGCCGCGCGGGTCGTGGCCGAGCCGCACCGCTTCCGCGACGAGGTGAGCGACGAAACCGCGCCGATCGACACCGCCTATGCCCTGGCGCTCGGCCGGGCCCCGACCGACGATGAGCTGGCCGCAGCGGTCGCCTTCCTCGCCGGCCAAACCGCAGCGTACGCCGCCGCGGGGCAGGCCGATCCCACCGCCACGAGCTTGGCCGACTTCTGCCAGGTGCTCCTCGGGCTCAACGAAACCCTCCACGTCGAGTGAACCCCCATGCCGCCACTGCTTTATCCCCGGCCTCCGCTGTCGCTCCCCCGGCGGACGCTGCTGGCGCGTTGCGGCGCGGGATTCGGCCTTCTCGCCCTCGATCGCCTCCTGGCCGAGGAAGGGACCGGCGCACAGACGAGCACCGGCGGATCGCCCCATTTCGCCCCGAAGGCGAAGCGCGTGATCTGGCTGTTCATCAACGGCGGCCCGAGCCAGGTCGACACCTTCGACTACAAGCCGGAGCTGGCGAAGCGCGACGGCGAGCCCCTCGCCGGCTTCGATGCCAACACCGGGTTTTTCGCCGCATCGGTCGGTGGGCTGATGAAGAGCCCGTTCACCTTTCGCCAGCACGGGGAGAGCGGCGCCTGGGTGTCGGAGATCTTTCCCCGACTCGCCGGCCATGTCGACCGGATGGCGTTCGTAAAGAGCTGCTGGACCGATTCAAACAATCATGCCCCCGCGCTCCTCCGTCTGAATACCGGCAATACGCGCGTCGGCTCCCCCTGCACTGGCAGCTGGGTGACCTACGGCCTGGGAAGTGAAAACCGCGATCTTCCCGGCTTCGTCGTCATGGTCGACACGAAGGGGAGGGGGCTCCCCAAGGGCTATGCGCAGAACTGGTCGGCTGGCTTTCTCCCGGGCGCGTTCCAGGGAACGGGCCTCGACACTGCTGGCCCGCCGATCGCCAACCTCGCCCGCCGCGCGGCGATGACCGACCACGAGCAGCGGGCCCAGTTCGACCTCGCCGCGCGGCTCAATGCCCGCCACCGCGACCTGACCGGCACCGATGGCGAGCTCGAGGCCCGGATCGAGAGCTACGAGCTCGCCTACCGGATGCAGATGACCGCCCCGGAGGCCCTCGATCTCGCCACCGAAACCCGCGAGACGCTCGATCTCTACGGCCTCGACGACCCCACCTGCGGCCATTTCGCCCGGCAGTGCCTGACCGCCCGGCGCCTCGTGGAGCGCGGCGTGAGATTCGTGCAGATCTATTCCGGTGGTGAGGAGAACCAGCAGAGCTGGGACGGCCATGCCGACATCCGCGGCAACCATGCCGGCTTCGCCGCCGAGACCGACCGCCCGATCGCGGCGCTCCTGGAGGACCTCGACCGGCGCGGGCTCCTCGACGAGACGCTCGTTGTCTGGGGAGGGGAGTTCGGCCGCCTCCCGATCGCGCAGAAGGGGGATCAGCCCGGCCGCGACCACAACCCGCACGCCTTCACGATGTGGCTGGCAGGAGGAGGCGTGAAGGGGGGCGTGACGCATGGTGCGAGCGACGAATTCGGCTTCAAAGCAGTCGAGAATCGGGTCAGCGTCAACGACCTCCACGCCACGATCCTCCACCTTCTCGGCCTCGACCATACGCGCCTGACACACCGCTTCAACGGGCGCGACTTCCGGCTCACCGACGTCTCCGGCGCTGTCATCCGCGGGATCGTGGCCTGAGTGGCTCCTGATGGCCACGATCGTCTGCCGGCTCACTGACGGACGAGGTGGCGGGGGAGGTCGGCGACCCGGTCGCAGCCGAGCTGCTCCATCACCTGGAGAAGCTGCCGGGAGAGGATCTCCGCGGCGTGATCCCCGCCCCGGTCGCCGAGGGCCGCCGCGGCATACATGAACGCCCGGCCGAGGAACGTGAACCGGGCACCGCTGGCCAGGGCCCGGGCGATGTCGGGCCCGGAGCGGATCCCACTGTCGATCATCACGGTCGTCCGTCGCCCCACCGCCTCGACGATCGGCCCCAGCGCCCGGATCGACGACAGTCCGGCGTCGAGTTGCCGGCCGCCATGATTGGAGACGATGATCCCGTCGAGCCCGCGTGCCACCGCGATCTCGGCATCCTCCACCGTCGCCACCCCCTTGAGCACCATCTTCCCCTTCCAGCGGTCGCGGAGCCGGGCGAGGTCGTCGCCGGTGAGCCGGCCGGTGAAGGTCCGATCCATGAAGTCGGCAAGCTGGCGGAGATCCATGTTCGCCGGCATGTAGGGGGTGAGGGATGCGAGCGTCGGCTTGCCGCGCCAGAGCATCGTCATTCCCCACACCGGCCGGAGGATCATCTGGAGGATCGTCCGCGGCGTCAGCCGTGGCGGCACGGCGAACTGGTTGCGGATGTCGTGGGGGCGGTAGCCGAAGGTGGGAACATCGGCGAGCACGACGAGGACCTCGCATCCCGCTCGCTCGGCCCGGGCGAGGAGATCCTCCCGGATGGCCGGGTCGACCGGATTGTAGAGCTGAAACCAAAACGCCCCCGCCGTGATCCGGCCGATCGTCTCCAGGCTCGCCGTCGTGCAGGTGCTGAGGATGAAGGGGAGCCGCCGGGCCGTTGCCGCCCGGGCGAGGGCCTCGCAGGCCCCGGGCCAGATCAGCCCCTGGAGCCCCACCGGACAGACGCCCAGCGGCGCTGCCCACGACCGCCCGAAGAGCTCGGTCTCGAGCGACACCGGTCCATGATCGGCGAGATAAAACGGATGGAGCTTGACGTCGCGGAGATCGGCGGTGTTGCTCGCCAGGTTGACGTTGTCGTGGCAGCCGCCGTCGAGGAAGTCGAACACGAAGCCGGGGATCCGAGCCCGGGCCGCCTGCCGCAGATCGTCGACGGCGGGATAGCGGTGGTCGAAGGGGGCCATGCGGTCGGATCCTCGCCAGGTCAGGGGCGGGTGACGGAGACGCGAACCGGGGCACTGGCGAAGGTGTGCTTCATGACGAAGTTGATCGTCGCATGGACGGTCACCGGCACGAGCTGCCGCTCCACGGCCGGGGCGTCGGCAGCCGCCGTGAGCGTGATGTGACCGACCGACTCGCCGGCGGTGAGGAGTGTCTTGCTGCGGGCACCGTCGATCTTCACCCCCTTGGGAAGCGGGTTTCCGTAGGGCGTCTCGAGGTGCTGGAGACACATGTCGAGGGTGATGTTGCCCTTGTAGTCGGGGGCCCGCTCCACGGTGATGTCGAGCCGCTGCGACTCCCCGGGCTTGAGCACCACCTCGGTGCTGCTCACCGTGATCCCACGGACGTCCATCGGCTTGGCCACCGAGACGGTGTGGAGATCGACCGGATAATGTCCCCGCCCTCCTCCCGGCATGTAGATCTCCTGGAGGGGATCGGCCCGGCCGTGGATCGCGAGGCTCGATCCGTCAGCCCCGGACACCTTGGCGCTCCCCGTGATCGTGATGTTCCCCCATCCGGCCGGGGCGTCGGCGGCGGCCTGGAGCCAGATGCAGCCGTCGTTGCCGGTGGCAAGGATCCGCCCGGAGACGGCCGTCACCCCGGCGGGAAGGCCGTCGACGTGTAAGTCGATGTCGCCCGCGAAGCCGTTCCGCCTCAGGGCGCGAACGTAGATCGGCGCGGCAAGCCCCGGGGCAAGGAGGGTCTTGTCGGTGTCGACCTCGAGCACGAAGCCGGGCGAAGCGGGGCCGACGCGCAGTGCGTAGGGATAGCCCGCCCCGCCGCGGCCATGGAGGTCGCGGATCTCGATGGTGTATTCGCCATCCGCCGGAGCGGCAAAGCGTTCGAGGAAGGGATCGGCGGAGAGGACGCGCTGGTAGGTGGCGTCGTCGGCCTCGGCGAGAGGCGTCCCGTCACCTTTGAGGATCCGCAGCTTGGCATCGAGATTCGAGCCGAGGCGGCGGGAGAAGACCTCGAAGGCAAACGCCTCACCCGCCTTGGCGGTGAGCGTGAAGCGGTCGGCTTGGCCTGGGCTGTCGAGATCGCCACAGACAACCGACGGGCTGCCGATCGCCATCGTGGCCGCGGTGGCCGGCGCCGCCGACCCATCAGCGGCCTGCGCCACCGACGGCGACGTCGCGGGCTCGAAGAGGATTGGCCCGGCGGTGACAAGCACGCCCACCCCGCCAAGCGAACGCCCCTCGAACTGCGGCGCCACCCGAACCACCCCTGGCAGCGTGTCCGCCGGAATCGACACCGGCGTGGGGCCAAGCGGCAGGGGCCCGCCCGTGAACAGGCAGAGGGGCACGGTGGCACCGGGAGCGACTGCCAGCGGATGGACCGACCTCACGAAGGGGCGCGGAGAAGCCTCGATCGAGTACGTCCAGTCGGCATTCCCCTGATAGCGGACATCCCGAACCTCGAGGAGATACTCACCCGCTTCGAGTGATTCGACTGCGAGGAGCGGGTCGCCGGCGAGGACGTTGTCACTGGCGGCGATCGTCTGGCCGGAGAGCATCCGCAGCGTGAGCAATGGATCGACCCGGCTCTGCATGTCGTGGAGCCGGTTCTGAAGGCGCTGCGCGGCCAGATGGAAGACCCACGGGCCGGCGGCCTCGACGCGGATCCGCCACAGGTCGACGTCCTCTCCCTTCTCGAGCGCCCCACAGAGCGTCGCCGGAAGGGTGACAGGCTGCGCCTTCTCAATCGTGTCGTTATCAGCCTGCTCCGCCACGATGGCTTCACGGGCCACGACGAGCTGCCCGACGGTGCTCGCTCCGTGGGGGGTGATGACGCGGAAGTCGCGGATTCCGGGAACGGCGTCGGCATCGCAGCGGATCCGCAGCCGTGTCTTCGAGGCCGAGACGTCGTTCTTGTCCCGATCCTCAGGCTTCTCGGTGTCGAGGGGGACGACCTCGGCATGGACGCCTCCTCCGGAGACGATCACCGCCCCGGCCCCGGCGAGGTTGTAGCGGGCCGAGAGTTCGTGCTCGGTCGTCGCTCCCACGACTGCCGCCGTGGGGCGGAGGCTCATGAGCATCGGATAGCTGTTGCTCGTCTGCGCCCCCGCCGTGCCAGCAAGGAAGACGATCCCGAAGAGACAAGCCAGCCGAGGGAAGCGCATGGTCACCGCACGAAAAGAAAGTGCTTGGAATTGATCAGCGCCCACAGTAGGTCTTGGAGCCCCTCGGTGGGCGATGGAGAAGCGGCGACGATCTCCGCCCCGTCCGCTGCCTCGAGCGGCGACGGCGGACGGGAGAGCGTCGCGAGATAGAGCTCCTCGACACAGGCCGCCACCGGGGTGCCGGCGGCGACGAGCTTCGCCACCCGGCCGGACGCGTCGGCGACCTTCGTGGCGACGATGTCGCCGTTGAGGGTGTGGAGCGCCTGGGCGAGATTCTCGTCCGGGGTCCGCTCGCACTCGCAGACGCTCGCCCGCTTCGGTTTCCCGAAGGTCACGAGGAACGAGTTGGTGTTGGCGGCGGCGGCGTCGGGAAGCTCGATCGCCCGCGTCCCAAGGGGAAGGCTCGGGTGTTTCGTTCGCACCCCTGTTGCCTCGTCAATGCCGTCAAGGAGCGACTCGGCCCCGAGGCGCTTGACGCGGTAGTGGCTGTAGAACCGTTCGTCGGCGGCGTTGCCGGCGGTCGGCTGCGACTCGAGCTGATAGAGCCGTGAAGTCATGATGAACCGCATCAGCCGGCGAACGTCGAAGCCACTGCCACGGAACTCGGCCACGAGGAGATCCATCATCGCGGGATTTGACGGGGGATTCGTTGACCGGATGTCATCGATCGGCTCGACGAGCCCGCGGCCGAGGAGATAGGCGACATAGCGGTTGACGATGTTCCGGGCGAACCAGCCGTTTTCGGGGGTGGTGAGCCAGCCGGCCAGGGCGATCCGGCGGTCCTCGGCGTTTTCCATCGGCTCACCCTCGAGCGGCGTCGGCTTCATGACCGCGCCCGACCGGGGATGCGAAACCTCACCGGATGGATTGACGACGACGATCGTCTCGCCGCCGAAGATCCCGAACTCGGCACTGTTCTTCGAGGCGACGCGGGCGAAGAAGGCCGCGAAGCCGTAGTAGTCGGCCTGCGAGATCCGTTCGTAGGGATGGTGATGGCACTTGGCGCATTGGAGCCGCGTCCCCAAGAACAGCTGCGCCGTCGACTCAGCGAGATCGGCGGGATTGTTGGCGATGCGGAAATAGTTGGCCGGGCCGCTGGCGAAGATCGATCCCCTGGCGGTGATCAGCTCGGTCACGAACCGATCGAAGGGTTTGTTCGTCCGGAAGCTCTCCCGCAGCCAATTGTGGAGGGCCCACATCCCGCTCTCGCCGAGGACGGCCGAGTTGTTGCGGATCAGGTCGGCCCACTTCAGGCTCCACCAAGCGGCGTAGCGATCGACATGGCGGTCGCGGGCCGGGTCGCCGGTGAGGCCGAGCAGTTCGTCGACGAGCCGCTCTCGCTTGTCGGCGGCGGTGGAGGCGTGGAAGGCGCGGGCCTCGTCGGCGGTCGGCAGCCCGCCTATCGAATCGAGGAAGGCGCGACGAAGGAAGGTGGCGTCGTCGCAGAGGCCGGACGGCGTCAGGCCGATCTCGGCGAACTTCTGCCCGGCCACGACATCGAGCGGATGAGGGCTCGTCCAGCCGGAGAGGTCGGCGGCGGCGGCGAACGGGACGACGAACGTCGCGATCGTGGCCTCCCCTCCGAACCGGGCCATGACGGCCCCCTGGCCCTTCCCAACGGTCGTCGCCACGCCGGTCGGGGAGACCTTCACGACCCCCTCGTCCATCGCGTCAAACCGGGCCCAGCCCGTGACATCGCGTCGCCGGCCGTCGGCATAGGTCGCCACGACTCTGATTTGCTGGGTGGCGCCAGAAGCGGCCACACGCTTGGCAGGCTCGACCTCGAGCCCCGTCACGGCCACCGAAGAGCCCGCAGGGCCCGGGGCACCGGCCGCGATCCACGTGGCGAGCAGCGCGTAGTCGGCCGAGTCCTTCGCGAGCCGCGTCCCGCCGCCGTGCGGAATCCGGTTGCTCGCCTTGCCGAGGAGGAGGCTGCCGTCGGGGTTTGTCGGGCAGATGCGGCGGCCCCGCGAGGCGATGGCGATCGAGTTGAAATCGACCTCCGGATCGAAAGCCATCACCGAGAGGACAAATCCCCCTTTGCCATACTGGCTGGCATGGCAGGTGCCGGCGTTACAGCCGGCCCGAGTGAGAACGGGAAGAACGTCCCGCTCGAAGTCGGCCCGTGTCGGCGCCACCACGCCGCTCACCACGACCTCCACCGTCGCGGTTGCGTCACCGACCGAGACCTCAATCCGGGCCGAGCCATTGCCCACGGCCGAGACGACGCCGGTGACGGAGACGGTGGCCACGTCGGGGCTCGCGCTCGAGAAGCGGGCGGCGCCTGTCAGGTCATCGATGGTCTCGGCGTCGGTGCCGTCTGGCGTCGCGGGCCGAACGAGCACCTGACAGCGTTCGAATCCGCCATCGAGCGTCACCTGGTGGGGATGAACCGCGATCGCGGGGGCAGCGGCCTGGGCGGCCATCCCTCCGGCGGCCAGGCACGCCACAACCAAGATCATGCCGACAGCCCGGGGCCACAACGCGGAGCGGTTCGCGGACGTCAGATCCATTCGCGCACCGGTTCCCCTTCGATGAGCCGGATCGGCCGGCCGTCGGCCGCGGTGACGGTGAGATCGACGGGCAGCCCAAGCTTGTGGTAGATCGTCGCGACGACGTTCTCCGTGAACGTCTCGTGCGTCTTCGGGAGGCCTCCTTCGGCGTCGGTCTCGCCGAGGACCAGGCCGCCAGGGACGCCCGCTCCGGCCATGACGACGAATCCCGCGCTCGCCCAGTGATCGCGACCGATGGCCGGGTTGATCTTCGGAGTCCGGCCGAAGTCGGTCATCCAAACGACGAGCGTCTTGTCGAGCAGCCCCTGCTGTTCGAGGTCGATCAGCAGCGCCGGAATCGCCTGGTCGATCGCCGGCATCCGGCCTTTCAGTCCGTTGAAGCAGTCGGTGTGGTGGTCCCAGCCGGGGTCGCTGACGGTCACGAAGCGGACGCCCGACTGGACGAGCCGGCGGGCGAGGAGGAGCCGCTGGCCGAAGGACGTCCGCCCGTAGTCATCGCGGAGCGCAGCAGGCTCAGTGGCGATGTCGAAGGCCCGCTTCGTCTCCGGCGCCGTGATCATCGTGAAGGCAGTCTTGTAATGCTCGTCGAGGGCATCGAAGGCGGTCGGCTGTCGATCGGCGAGGCGCTGGAGCCGATCGATGCGGGCGAGGACCGCGCGGCGGCGGTCGATCCGCGCCATCTCCATGTCGAGCGGCGGGGTGATGTCGCGGACGGAGAACTTCTCGGCATTGGCATCGGCATGGATCTCGAAAGGACCGTGGGGCAAACCGAGGATCCCCGGCATGCCGCCGTTGTTGGTCCGATCGACGTGGGCCCCGAGCTGGATGAACGGGGGGAGGGCCGACTTGAAGCCGTGCTGGTGGGAGACGACCGATCCGACACAGGGGTAAACGAGCGTCGGATTGACGTTCCGCCCCGACATGCACCAGTGGTCGGCGACGCCGTGGCCGGCGTTGCGTGGATTCCAGCTGCGGAGGAGCGAGTAGCGGCCCAGCTCCCGGGCCATCCGCCCGCAGAGCTCGGTGAAGAACACCCCCGGCACCGCCGTCGAGATCGCATTCAAGGGGCCACGGACGCCGTCGGAGGCCTGCGGCTTGGGGTCGAAGGTGTCGTGGTGGCTCGTTCCCCCCTGCGTCCAGATGAAGATGCAGGAGACGTCGCTGGCGGCATGGCCGGTGTTCGCCAGCAGCCTGGTCGGCCCGAGGGCCCCGGCGACCGACAGTCCGGCCAAGCCGCCGGCGAGAAATCCGCGCCGATTCCCCCGCGCCCCAGAAACGAGTCTCGCCATCGCACCTCCCCACGGCCTGCTCGGCGGCCGGAGAGCCGCCCAGAAACCGCCAAAAAAAGCCGTTCACCCGCGAAGACTGTAGCTCACCGGGAGGCAGCGGGGCAAGTTCGCCGGCCCGCCGCAGGCTTCTGCAAACCTCGTGCCGTCAACGACTTGGGACAACCGACCGCGCCCTAAGAAGCGCTCGCCCGGCGCGGAGACAGCGGCTTTGTCAGCGCCGCGGACCGATCTGGCGGAGGTCGTCGAGGTCGCCGCGCGGCTCGCGGCGGAAGGCGATCATCCATCGGCCGTTGAAGCCGGGCAGGCTCCACACCCCCCACATCCTTCCCTCACCGTCATGCTGCCCCTCGTAACGGACCGAGTGGCGACCGAGGTAATCCTTGAGGAGCGACACCCGGCCGTCGTCGCTGATCTCCCCGTCGAGCGTGAAGGGGCCGATGATGTCGGTCCCCTCGCCGGCAACCAGCCGCCCCTCGACGGCCACGCGGAGGCTCTCCATCGGCTGACGGCCGTGAAACACCTGCTCCCACCAACCCTCGCAAGGGACTCGTTTCCGCGGTGTGGCTTCTGGCATGACGGAGTCTCGAAGAAGGGAGGCAGTCCGGTGCCATCCTGGGCCCGGCAGTATCATCATCAACGGGGACGGGCCCGAAGGCAACGAATCGGTTCGTCGGCGGGGAGCCCCTGAAGCTCCATTCATTTTCCATGAAATCGTCGCTGCCCGGACGCCGATGAGAGTTTGGGTTGTGATCTGTCCGCCCGACCTCCCAAGGAGGAGCACCGTGGGTTCCAAGAACAAATGCGTTTCCCAAGCGGCCGTCGTGGCGATCAGGAGCGGACGGGTCTGCTTGATCACGTCGAGCAGCGGGAAGCGGTGGCTGGTGCCGAAGGGAAATCTCCAACGCGGATGCGATCTCCGTGAAACCGCCGCGCGAGAGGCTTGGGAAGAAGCGGGAATCATCGGCCGCGTGACAAGCCGCCCGCTCGGGCAGTATGAGTTCACGAAAATGGGCGTCCGCCATGAGGTCGTGGTCTTCCGGATGCACGTCAGCGACGTGAAGCGGGATTGGCCCGAGCGCCGGCGGCGGCAGCGGGAATGGCTTCGCCCCCACAAGGCCGCAGAACGGATCTCCCATGCATCGCTCCGTGAGCTCGTCCTCGGTGCAGCGGGGATATCCAAGGCGGCGTGACAGTCACCAGGCAGCGCGGCTCAGAGGAGAATCAAGATGTCGAAGCGAATTGCAGACGTCGACGAGAACACGCCGGTCGCGGATGCGGCCAGACGGGTTCTCGCGGTACGGCTGGAGGCGGTGCGCGACAGGATCGGCGACACCCTGGCAGACGCCCGCAACCGGCGCCGCCATATCCATGCCCTCCGAGTCGCGACCCGCAGAGCCGCTGCCGCCGCCGATCTCTTCGCCACCTGCCTGCCGAGGAAGGTTCACCGGCAACTGCGCGATCATCTCCGCGGGCTGCGCCGCACGGTGGGCACCGCCCGCGATTGGGACGTCGTGCTTTCCCAATTGGGCCAGCGCCTCGACGGAGCGTCGAAGTCGGATGAGCCGGCGATCGACATGTTGACAGGGTATGCCCTGGCTCGCCGGGTGCCGGCCCAAAAAAGGCTCGAAAAAGCGACCAGCGACTATCCGTTCGGCTTTGACCGCCTCATGGCCCGGACGATGGTGGCGGTTCGCGGGCCGGAGCGGGCCACGTTCGGGACCCTTGTCCGCCCGGTGGTTTCCAAGATGCTCGCAGACTTTCAAGACCTCTGCGGCAGGGGAGATGGCGACTGGGCCCACCTTCATGAGGTGCGGATTGCGGGGAAGCGGTTGCGGTATGCCCTCGAGCTCGTCCAGCCTTGTTTCGGCGGGCTGGTGTCAGAAGCCGTCGAACCCGCGCTCGCTGCGCTGCAAGAGACGCTCGGGGCCGTCAACGACAGTTTCAACGCGTTGCAACTCCTCGAGGAAATCCACACCGGCCTCAACGAGTGCCTCCCGGGGGCGGCCGACCGCTACCGAGCGCTCATCGAACGCCAACTGGCGGAGCATGAGGCTACGATGCGGACGGGCCGTGAGCACTACCGCACCTGGCTGGAACGGTGGCGTTCCCAGGGACTCCAGCAAGCCCTCGTCGCTTTCCGCACAGTCACCGACACTGCCCCGATTCTGACCCCGCCAACGCCGCGGGCCTCGATCGCGTGACGGCCGTGCCAATCCCGTCACGGCTGACCTGCCACGGCCGGTGACGCCGCGGCGGTGCGGCCGGTCATCCGCAGGAAGACCACGGTCAGGTCGTCCCACAGCGAGTAGGCCACCGGCGTCAGCAGGAGCGTGAGGAGGAGGGAGAGCACCTGCCCGCCGAGGATCACCTTCGCCATCCCCGCCCGTGAGGCGGCCCCCGGCCCTTCCCCCATCGCCATCGGAATCATCGCCGCCACGAGCATCACCGTCGTCATCAAGATCGGCCGGAGGCGGACGGCATTGGCCTCGAGGATCGCCCGATCGCGTGGCACGCCCCGGCTGCGGAGGACGTTGGTGTAGTCGACCTGGAGGATGCCGTTTTTCTTCACGATCCCGAAGAGCATGAACAGCCCGAACATCGCGTAGATGTCGAGATTCGTCCGGAGGAGGATGAGCGAGAGGATCGCAAAGGGAATCGTGAGGGGGAGGGCGAGGAGGATCGTGATCGGGTGAACGAGGCTCTCGAACTGGGCCGCGAGGATCATGTACATGAACAGGAAAGCGAGCGCGAAAGCGATGACGAAGTTGGCCATCGTGTCATTGAGATTCTTCGCCTGCCCGATGAACTCCCAGCGGTAGTCGGCCGGCAGGTCGAGCGTCTTGACGAACGCGGCGAGATCGTCGACCCCCTCGCCGAGCGCTTTCCCCTCGAGGTTCGCCGACACCACCACCTGCCGCTGCCGCGAGAAGCGCTCGATCGTGCTCGGCCCCTGGGCCTCCTCGAAGTCGGCAACATTCCCCAGCTCGACCACCCCGATGCCCGGCTTCGACGAGGGGACAGTGAGCCGGGCGATGTCGGCCGGGTCGTCGCGGAAACCCTGGTCGGCGCGGAGCCAGACGTCGTACTGCTGGTCGGCCTCCTTGTAGGTGCTGACCGGGAAGCCGCCGACGAGGACGTTGGTTGTTGCCGAGATCGCCTGGATCGAGACACCGAGCTCGCTGGCCCGTTCCCGGTTGGGGACGATCCGCATCTCCGGCTTGCGAAACGACAGGCTCGTGTCGACGTCGACATACGGCCCCTGGGCCCGCATCCAGTCGGTGATCGTCTGCGAATAGAGCTGGAGCTTCTCCATGTCGGGGCCACGCAGATTGAGATCGATCATCACCTGCCGGAAGCCGGAGCCTGAAATCGCTGCCACGTCTTGGACCGCCGCCCGCAGGTCGGGATAGTCGACGAGGATCCGCCGGGCGTCTTGCATGACTTCGAACTGGCTGTAGTCCCGCTCTCCGAGGTCGATCAGCCGGCAGTAGATGCCGGCGCGCGTCACCTCCCCTTGCCCCCGGGCGGTGCGGCCGCTGGTGTCGCCGATCGTCGTGAACGTCTTCGTCACGCCGCGCACACTCCGCAGCCGCTGCTCGACCTCGGCGAGGACCTCGTCGGCGCGCTCCAGCGACGTCCCTTCCGGGAGCGTGACGACAACCTCGAACTCGCTCGTGTCGTCGCGCGGGACAAAATCCTTGCCGACGATCTTCATGAGCGTCGGGGTCGAGGCAAACACACCGACCGACACGAGCACGATCAGCCAGCGGTGCGCGAGCGAAAACCGCAACGCGGCCATGTAAAGGCCCTCCACCAGCCGCCACACCGGCCCCCCTTTCGTGGCGGCGTGGCCATCCTCCGCCTTGAGAAAGCGCGAGCAGAGCGCCGGCGTCATCGTGAACGAGATCATCATGCTCATGAGGATCGAGAAGGCGACGACGTAGCCGAAGGAGACGAAGAATCGCCCCACTCTCCCCCCCATGAAGATCACCGGAATGAAGATCACCAGGAGCGAGAGGGTGGTGGCGACGACCGCCAGGGCGATCTCCGCGGTCGCCGAGGCGGCCGCCTCGCGGGCCGACAGCCCATACTCCTCCATGTGGCGGAAGATGTTTTCGTGGACGACCACCGCATCGTCGACGACGATCCCGATCGCCAGGATCAATCCCAGCATCGTGATGTTGTTGATCGTGAAGCCCATCAGCTCCATGAAGGCGAAGGTGGCGATCATTGACGTCGGGATCGAGAGCGTGGCAATCAGCGTCGTTCGCCAGTCGCGCATGAAGAGGAGGATCGTCAGGCTGACAAGGACCGCGGCGAGGAGGAGATGGACCTGCACCTCGTGGATCGAGTTCTCGATGAAGCGCGACTGGTCGCGGATGATCTGCACCTCGACGTCGTCCGGAAGCACCGCCCGGATCTCCTCGAGGCGATGCTTGACCGCCTCGACAACCGCGACGGTGTTGGTGCCCGACTGCTTCTGGACGATGAGGCTGACCGCCTGATCCCCCGGCCCCGGGGAGGCCGAGAGCGTCGTCCACAGCCGGCTCAAGCCGCGCGGCTCCTCGATCGAGTCGGTGACGGTGCCGATGTCCTGGATCCGGATCGGCTGGCCGTGCCGGTTGGCCACGATCAGCTGCGCGAAGTCGGACGGCGCGCGGATCCGCCCCATCGTCCGGAGCACGACTTCCTTCGGCCCCTGGTCGATCCGCCCGCCGGGCTGCTCCTGGTTCTCCCTCGTGATCGCCTGTCGGACATCCTCGATCGTGAGGTTGTGATATTTCTGGAGCCGGTCGGTGTCGATCGAGATCTGGATCGCCCGCTGCCGCCCGCCGACGAGGATCACCGCCCCGACGCCCGAGAGACTCTCGAGATCCTCCTTGATCCGCTTCCGGGCGATCTCGGTGATCTCGCGGGCGTCGCGGCGGCCGGAGATGGCGAGCGTGAGCACCGGCGCGGCGTCGAGGGCGAACTTGTCGATGATCGGTGCGTCGGTCCCCTCGGGGAGCTGGCCGAGGATCGTTCGCACCTTGGCGTCGATCTCCTGGGCGGCGACGGCGCCGCTCTTCTCCAGGACGAACTCGATCGCCACCTGCGACATCCCCTCCTTGGTCGTCGAGCGGAGCTGCTCGATCCCGGAGACGGTGTTGACGATCTCCTCGATCGGCTTGGTGACCCCCGTCTCCATCTCCTCGACGCTCGCGCCGCGGAGCGTCGTGGTGACGGTCACCAGTGGCAAGTCGACGTTGGGAAACAGATCGACCCCGAGGCGCGGATAGGCCGACAGCCCGAGGACGATCGGGGCAATGACGAGCATCGCCGTGAACACCGGCCGACGGATGCACACATCCCAGATCGTCATGGCACCGTCGCCACACCGCCGGCGGCCCGCACACGGACCGACGTGCCGTCGGTAAGGAGGGCCAGACCGGAGGTGATCACGCCGGCCCCGGCCGTCACCCCGGCAGGGATCTCGATCCACCGGCGGACGACGCCAGTGTCATCCGTGACGTCGAGCCGAACTCCCGGCTCCACCGGCACCGCCACGGCCTGCCCGTCGACGGCCAAAAAAAGCTTCGTGACCCCAGCGAAGCGGACGAGCGCCTCCTCCGGCACGGTGACGGCGTCGGCGCGACGATCGAGGAGGATCGACGCCTTGGCGAAGGCACCGGGCTTGAGGCGATGGTCGCCGTTGGGAACCTGCACCTCGACGTCGAACGTCCGGCTCGCTGTGTCGATCGTGGGATGAACGCGAACGACATGCCCGCTCAACGGCACGCCGGGGAGACTCTCGACCGCGAGGTCGACTTCCTGCCCCACCGCGATCGTCGCCGCATGGCGCTCCGGCACCGCGGCCTTGAGCTTGAGGACGTCTTCGACGACGAGACGGAAGAGGATCTCCGCGGGCATCGAGCGGATGACCTCCCCTTCGGTGACGTGGCGGGCGGCGACGATGTAGGTGTGGGCCACGCTGCTGAGCTCATCGACGCTTGCTTCACCGGGCCGGCGAAACGTGCGGACCTCGATCGCCGGGGCGACGACGCGCGTGTCGCCGAGCCGCTTCCGGGCCGTCTCGAGGACCGCCTCGCGGTGCCGGACCGCGGCGAGGGCCTGCTCGGCCTCGAGGAGCCGCTGCTTGCGGTCGAGCCGGGCGGTGTCGAGCGCGAGCTCGGCCTTTTGGATGTCGTCTTTCGTGATCGCATTGCGATCCACCAGCTCGCGATAGCGCTCCATGGTGTCGGCGGCGCTGCGCTCGACGAGCTCGGCACGCTCCACCGAGGGGAGACGGGTGATGTCGAAGGAAGGATCGGGAATGGTGGAGAGGCCCAGCGCCGCGAGCTCCAGCTCGAGGGAGCGTTCCACCTCCTGGACCGCGAGGAGGAAGTCGGCGTCGTCGATCTCCAGGAGCGTCTCCCCCGGCGCGACGATGTCGCCAACGTCGTGGGCCACCCGGGCGACCCGGCCGTCGACCAGCGACGAGACCTCGATCTCCTCGAAGCCGTGGAGGGTGCCGACCGTCCGCACCCGGCGCTCGACCGGCCGGGTCATGGCGCTGACCACGGTGACCACGACCGCCTCGTCTGCCTTGGCCGCCTTGCCTGCCTTACCCGCCTTGAGAGCCGCAGGGTCCGCACCGGCTTCAGACGCAGTTCCGGCGGGGTTCGCCCGGCTGCCCGGCAGGGTCACCAGGCCAAACCGGACCGCGCCCCAGGCGCTGCCGACGAGCATCGACACCAGCGCGAGCCAGCGGAGGGGGTGACGCGGCCGCCGCTCGAGCGGCACAGGGCCTGTCGAATCGCCCCGGCCCGGCGTCTCTCCTGCCCCGAACTCGGTCAACGTGCGATGCTCCAGGGACACGTGCGGGCCGACCCCGGCACCAACCACCTCGATCAAAACAAGATTCGCCAAGCTGCGCAGATTACGGCGGGAACGGAACGGGCGGCAAGGGCGATCGACGCCCGCTGCCAAGTCCCCAGTCGGGGGCGCGTTGTGGGGGGAACGGCCGCCGTCGTATCGTGTCGGGATGGGCGGCAGCCGGGCGTGGGGGTGGCCGCACTTCCGAGTCCAGCACGCCGATCCTCCGGAGAATCCCCGATGGTTCGCTGGCTCCTTCCACTCTTCCCGCTCGTCGCCAGCCGATCGAGCCGCGCCAGCCGCGGCCTTGTCCTGTTGATCCTCGTCGCCGCTGCCTCTGCCCCGGCGACCGGTTGGTCGGCCGGGCTGCGCGCCGGCGCTGCCACCGTCAGCGTCACCCCCGACCAACCGGTCGCCCTGTGGGGACAGATGCACACGCGCGTCTCCGCCGGCGTCGCCAGCCCGGTCACGGCCACGGTGCTGCTGCTGGAGAGCGTCGACGGGGAGCGGTCGCTGGGGACAACGACCTTCGTTGCCTGCGACGTTGTCGCCATTCCCGACGAGGCTCTGGCAGCGATCCGCGCCAAGGTGGCAACCCGGATCCCCGACTTCCCGGTGGAACGGGTCGTCGCCAGCGCCACCCACACCCACACCGCCCCGGTCCTCGTCGACGGCGTCTACAACCTTCCCGCCGGTGTCATGCCGCCGCCGGAGTATGTCGACTTCTTCGCCGCCCGGATCGCCGCGGGGATCGAGGAGGCATGGAAGACGCGCTCGCCGTGCACCGTCGGCTGGGGCATGGGGCATGCGGTCGTCGCCCACAACCGGCGCAGCGTCTATGCCGACAACAACGCCGTCATGTATGGCGCCACCGATCGGCCGACGTTCCGGATGCTGGAGGGCTATGAAGACCATGCCGTCGACGCGCTGTTTGTCTGGAAGGCCGACGGCGCCCTGTTGGCGACGGCGATCGACGTCGCCTGTCCGGCCCAGGAGGTGGAGGGGAACGGCCAGGTCGACGCCGACTTCTGGCATCCGGTCCGCGAGCGGCTGCGGAAGGAGCATGGTGCGGGGCTCCATGTCCTCGCCTGGACCGGCGCTGCCGGCGACCAGTCGCCCCATCTGATGTTCCGCAAGGCCGCCGAAGAACGAATGCGCCGATTGCGGGGCCTCTCCCGGCTTGACGAGATCGCGCGGCGGGTTGTCGCCGGCTGGGAGGAGGCGCTCGCGGGCGCCGAGCAGGAGAAACTCACCGACGTCCCCCTCGATCACCGCGTCGAGCGGATCGAGCTTCCCCGCAGGATGGTGTCGCAGCGGGAGTATGACCTCGCCGAGGAAAAGATCCGCGAGCTGTCGACCGACCAGGGGAATCAGACGCTCCTCTGGTGGCACGGGGGCGTCGTGCAACGCTACCAGCGCCAGCAGTCGGGGGACGAAACTCCGTTCACGACCGAGGTCCACGTCATCCGCCTCGGCGACATCGCCATCGCCACCAATCAGTTCGAGCTCTATACCGACTTCGGCGTGGCGATGAAGGCCCGCAGCCCGGCCCTGCAGACGTTCGTCATCCAACTCGCCGGCCCCGGCACCTACCTCCCCAGCGCCCGGGCGGCCCGTGGCGGGGGCTATAGCGCCATCGCGGAGAGCAACGAAGTCGGGGCGGAGGCCGGGCAGGTGCTCGTCGACCACACCGTCACCCGGCTCGGGGAGCTTTTTCCGCCTCCCGCGCCGTGACTGCACGGGGCGGCCGATTTGCCAGCGGGGGGGATCGGGGCATAGAGTTCGCCGGCTCAATAGCGGGGCAGAGGCTGGTTCGCCCCGGGAGGCCGTGGCCCGGTCTGGGCGTCGGCTTCAGGCGTGGACTTCAGGGAGGATCCGATGACAAAACTGCCAGGACGTTCAGGACTGCCAGGACGAGACGACCTCAAGGGACGACCGTTCCCGTCTGCTCCCAGCTCCCCCCAAGGCCGGGGCGCCGTGGTCACCCTCGCCGCCGAGGGAGGGCTGGCCGTGCCGCTGGATCGGCTTGCGCCCTTGGCCGCCGTGGCGGCTTGGCTGGCGACCGACCCCAGCCCCGACGTTGCCGCGGCGCTGGTCGCAGTGATCCGCACCGACACCCGCATCGAGCTCGACCCCGAGGAGGTCAGCGCCGTCCTCGCTGATGCGCGGAGCGAGGGGCTCGATGCCGAGATCGCCTTCGAGCGCCTCATCCTCCAAGGGGAATGGCTGGCCATGGATCGGCTCGCCCGCATCCGCCCCCGCTGAAGCCCCTTCGCCTCCCATGACGCGCTCTCCCTACGATCTTGCCCTCCGGAAAGATCCGGTCATGCGCCGCGTCATCGACGCGGTCGGCCCGCAGCCGGCCTACTACCGCGAGCGGACCGATTTCGAGACCGCCTGTCGGATCATCGTCGGCCAACAACTCTCCTACGCCGCCGCCACGACGATCTGGGGGCGGGTGCGGGGGGCGGCACCCCGTTGGCAGCCGGCCGACGTGGCGGGCTTGGCCGCCGATCGGCTCCGCACGCTCGGCTTGAGCCGGAGTAAGGCAACGTTCATCCACGAGCTCGCCACCCGGACTGAGTCTGGCGACCTCAACTTCCGGCGCATCCGCCGGGGCGACGACGCCGCCGCTGCGGAAGCCCTGCGCGGCATCAAGGGCTTCGGCCCCTGGTCAGTGGAGATGTTTCTGATCTTCGCCCTCGGCCGCGACGACGTCTTCAGCGTCGGTGACGCTGGGCTGCGGCGGGCCGTGTGCGAGCTCTACGGTGTGCCGCCGGGGGACTACGAAGCGCGGATCGGGGCGATCGCCGAGCGCTGGCGCCCGTGGCGCAGCCATGCCTGCCGCTATCTGTGGGGCTGGCTCGAGTCTTCCGCCCGGAAAGCGAAGGGCACGGGTTGACGCGGAGGGGCGCGGGGGACCGATAATCCGATCCTTGTCACCCTTCACCGGAGCCCCAGACGTGCGACATTCCCTCTCTGCCCCGCTGCGCGCCGCAGCGATGATCTCCGTGGCCCTGCTCGGCACTGCCGGCGCCGAGGAGTCGGCCCTCCTCCCGAAGGCGCGCGTGGCGATCGTCGGCGACTCGATCACCGAGCAAAAGCTCTACAGCAAGTATGTCGAATGCTGGCTGCTAGCCTGCTCCGGGGTCCCTGATGTCCGCGTCATGCAGTTTGGCTGGGGCGGGGAGACCGCCGGCGGCTTCGCCAACCGGGCCGACAACGATCTGGCGGTCTTCGATCCCGATATCGTCACCCTCTGCTACGGGATGAACGACGGCGGCTACCAGCCCTGGCGCAGTGAGATCGGCACGGCCTACGAAGCGAACATGCGCCGGGTCCTCGACCGGCTCGACGCCCTCGGCGTCAAGTCGGTGGTCGTCGGCTCCCCCGGCGCGGTCGACACCAACTTCTTCCGCCCGGGCCAGACGATGGCCGACAAGCCGGCCCACGTCGCCTACAACGACAATCTCGCTCATCTCCGCGACATCGACCGGGCTCTGGCCACGGAGAAAGGGCAGCGGTTCGCCGACGTTCACGCCGCGATGGTCGACGCCATGACGAAGGCCAATGGCTCGCTGGGGGCGAAGTACGACGTCTGCGGGGGCGACGGCTTCCATCCCGGCCCCAACGGCCAGCTTCTCATGGCCTATGCCTTTCTGAAGGGGCTTGGGGTCGACGGCTCGATTGGCGACATCAGCGTCGATCTCGCCGCCGGCACCGCCACAGCGACGCCGGGGCAGGAGGTGACGGGGATCACGAAGGAGGGCTCCGTGGCGACCGTCGCGCTGTCGAGCACGCGCTGGCCGTTTTGCTTCGAGGGGGACTCGAGCTCCAGCAACGGCACCCGCAGCATCCTCCCGTTCGTCCCCTTCAACGACGATCTCAATCGCTACCAGCTCCGGGTCACCGGCCTCCAGACCCCGGCGGCCGAGGTGACGTGGGGGAGCGAGACAAAGACCTTCACGAAGGACCAGCTCGCCGCCGGCGTGAACCTCGCCGCGGAGTTCCCGCGCACGCCGTTTGACGAGCCTTTTGCCCACTTTCAGGCGGCCATCGCCGAAAAGCAAAACTTCGAAACCTTCATGATCAAGCAGATCGTTACCGACTTCCGGCTCATCCCCGACATCAGTACCGATGAGGAGGCTCAGGCCGCCGCCAAGGTGCTCTCCGGCAAGCTTTTGAAGCGTTGGGAAGCGCTCGATCAGGCGGCCCGGAAGCGGCTGGTGCCGGTCGACCACACGATCCGGATCGAGCCCGCCGCGGGCTGAATAGGCCGCGGCCTGTTCAGCGGGCGGAGTCGAGGCGCTCGAGCGCCTCGCGCGCCCGGTCGTCGGCCGGATCGAGGGCGAGCGCTTTTTCGTAGGCGGCCCGGGCCTCATCGCGCAGGCCGCCCCGCAGGAGCGTGTCGCCGAGGATCGTGAGGTGGAGGGCGGTCGGATCGAGGTCGGCCGCCCGCCGGGCTGCCTCGAGCGCCGCGGCCGGATCGAGCGTCGCCTCGGCCCGGGCCAGGAGCGCATGCCCCTCGGCCCGCTGGGGCGCCAGGGCGACCACTTTTTCCAGCGCCTTTGCGGCCTCCTCGGGGAGTTCGAGGGAGAGGGCGAGCTTGCCGATCCCGAACCAGGCCGCCGGGTTGGCGGGATCCCGGTCGCACCATTCCTGGCGGAGTTTCATCGCCTCACGGGTCCGCCCTGTTTCGGCATAGAGCGTTGCCAGGGCCTCGCGGCTGTCGTGGTCGTCGGGGTCGAGCTCGATCGCCCGCCGCCATCCGATCGCCGCCCGCGTCGCATCCCCCAGCCGGGCATGGGCCACCGCTGCCCAGTAGTTGACCGTTGCCGTCCACGGGACGGGGCCGATTCCATCGAGGGCTTCGAGCGCTTCGAGCAGTCGCCCCGGCCGCCCCTGCTCGCGTCGATCGCGGAGGCGCCGGTCGAGGTCGAGCGTCACCGGCAGCGGCGTCTCCCGGCCGAGGTTACCGAGAGCCTCCGCCATCCCGTGGCTGGCATCGCGGGAGGTCGGCTCGACCTCGAGCGCCTTTTCAAACGTCTCGCGCGCGGCGCCGAAATCCCCCTCCACCAGCCGTGTCTTGCCGAGGAGACACCACCCCTCGACCACGCCGGGGTGACGGTCAAGGAATCCGAGGAGGATCTCGGTGGCGGCGGCCGTGTCCCCCTTGGCCAGGAGCGTCTCGACGAGGCTGTCGATGACGACCAGCGCTTCCGGATCGGCCTCGAACGCCAGCCGATAGTGGGCTTCGGCCCCATCGAGGTCGCCACGCTCCAGGGCCGCATCTCCCAGGTGCCGGTGGGCATCGGGGAAATCGGGGGCGATGGCGAGGGCCTTAGACAAAAGCTTTTCGGCCCCGGCTTCGTCGCCGAAGTGGCGATAGACCGCCCCGAGGAGCGTCCAGCCGGCCGGATCAGCGGGGAAGTCTGCCAGGAGCGTCTCGGCGACCTCGAAGCATTCGTCGCGGAGCCGCGTCTGACGCTTGGCGACGTCGGTGATCCCCGCCGGCGCGAACACCGGCCGGGGGGGAACATCGGCCGGGAGCGGCTGCGGGTCAGGCACGGCGGCGGCCTGTGCCCCGCTCGCCCCGGCCCCCTTGTCGGCTCGCTTGAGAGCCTTCCGCGGCGGCAGTTTTTCGTCGGAGTCGCTGCATCCGCCGACGACGAAGACGACGAGAACGACGAGGAGGCCGGCCAGCCAAACGCCGGCCCGCGTTCCCCGTAGCCCCCACGGCCGCGTCGCCCGGTCAGTCTGTCGTCGTTCGCTGGTCGTCACGTCGCTCGCCTCCCCGCGGATGGTCCCCTGGATCAAAGTATAGGTCGACATCGGGGGAGGGGGTCGACTCGGGGCGGGAGGGCTCAAAGCCTTGGATTGGCTGTCGGGAGCCTGCGGTTTGCCTGCCCCCCCGCCCGCCTTCGCGACCTCCGGATTTACCGATAGAATGTAGCCTTCCCGCCTGCTCCACCCCGCCACTTGCACCGGATCTTCCAGGGCCTGATAATCGTTTTCTGTTTCACGCGAGAATAACAAAGTATCGCCAGCGTCGACGATATCAGCTCATGACGGATTCGAGCGCGAGGCTATTAGGAGCGGAG
This sequence comes from Pirellulales bacterium, assembly GCA_040397545.1. Taxonomy (GTDB): domain Bacteria; phylum Planctomycetota; class Planctomycetia; order Pirellulales; family UBA1268; genus QWOP01. The sequence continues at coordinate 148 of JBBAVV010000028.1, read as the reverse complement.
ATCAGAGGAGGACTTTCGGACGAGTGTTTAGGGCAGCACGCCGTACTGCGTGGCAGGGGAACCCTAGTAGCAATTCTCAACAACCTTTATGGCTTGAGGAGGACCCCGATTTTCGGGCGCGCTGATAAGGTGGAGCTCTGAGGGTGGA
>JBBAVV010000027.1:15721-63343 GCA_040397545.1 Pirellulales bacterium | reverse complement strand
CCTGCGCTGCAAGCACCACAAGTCGTGGACCCTGCTTTCGATGGTCAAGACCGACGTTCTCCACCGTGCGGTCCCCTGGACGCAGCTGATCCTGAAACAGGGGGAAATCCCCACAACGCTCAACTTGGACTGGGTCAACCGGATCTCCGGGGCCGCGGCGGTCTTGGCTCTGGTCGTCGTCCCGCTCGGCATCGCCGTCGGTGGCGGTGCGATGCGCGCCGCGTTCATCCTGGCACTCGTGCTGCAAGGCGCGTTGGCCTGGATGCACCTCGACTTCTATTGGCTCTGCTTCCGCCGCAGGGGGGCCATCTTCGGATTGACGGCCTTTGCTCTGCACTCGCTTTTCTATGTTTACTCTTCTCTCACCTTCGGCACGGTCGTCGCCCTGTCAAAGACGAAACTCTTCGCTGTCCGCGGAAACAGTCATCCCTGACCGAACCGGCTGCGCGTCAGCCGGTAAAATCAAATCACGACGGCCTCCGGCGTCGGGCACTTTATGCACAGCATCCAGGGCAGACACCTTCCTTGGTACCGTCAACCAATCATCCCTTCGCTGGTGTCGTCCGGCGATCGGGCCTGAATGCGAGGGCATCGAGGATCGTCCTCGTGGTGGCCGGAATCCTCGCCGCCTACGCTGGAGCCGGTTTCATCAAAGGCTGCGGTCATGCCTGGCTGCATGACGGTGACACGGACATGCAGGCCCGTGTCTTCGAATACCAGCTCTTCCGCGACGGCATCTATCCGAACCCACGGATTGACTTGCCCCCGCCGACGCGGAGCCGACGGTTCACCGTCTATCCCCCGTATGCGCTGCCGCAGTTCATTCCTTTTTTTGAGCCAGGCGGGAAGCTTCAGGGCAGGGTGATGATCGAGATGCTGTCGGCCCTGTCCCTCGTCGTCATGGGGGCGTGGGGCTGGCGGAGATTCCGCCCCTGGGGGATTCCCGTGGCCGCCATCGCCGCGGTGTCCGGAGGGGCGATCGCGGGCAACAGCAATTGCTTCGCGCTCGGGCAGTTTTCCATCATCTGCATGGGGCTTGTGGCCATGCAGTTGATCCTGCTGGAGCGGGGACACCCCGTCGCGGCAGGCATCTGCTGGGCCCTGGCCATGATCAAACCTCAGATTGCCGTCGCCTTCGCCCCCCTTTTCCTCCTCGGAGAGGGTGTGGTGGGGCTGCTGGCAGGCATCGGGACCCTGCTGGCTCTGTCGTTGGGGGCGTGTGCCTGGACCGAGGTCTACCCTGCCGCGCTCGTTGATGAATGGCTTTTCAGGTCGCGACTGCATTTCAACGCCGACGGAGGCCTCCCGGCGCTCTACGCGCGGTGGGTGAGCCTGAACCAGCGGCTTCTGGTCGGCATCGGATTGGCGACGATCGCCGCGGGAGCACTGTGGCTGCACCGGCACGCATCGCGGCGCGGCAACATCGACCGCCTGCTGGCGGCCGCCGTGATTCCAGTCCTCTGCATGTTCACCATCTACCACCGCAACTATGACCACGTCATGCTCTGGCCGCTGCTCCTGGCGACCCTGGAGCAGGCTTTGGCACGGCGCCAGCGACTCGATGCTCTCGTTGCCTTGGCCACAGCCATATCGCTGTTCGCCCCCGAACGGCTCTTCGGCCTTGTCCCGTTCGCAGAGGAGGCCAGGGCCTTGGTATGGATCGGAGCAGCAGTGCACCTCCTCCGCACGCGCGGGCTTCAGCCGGGGGGAACTCGTTCCCTCGAAGCGGTCGCCCCGAACAACGCCGAGCCGCTTGGCAGCGGTCTGCGGGGATGCGATCCAGGCAGTCAGGGTTAGCATGAACGGCCACGACATCATCGTCACCGTCGTCGTCCCCACCTTCCGCCGTCCGCAGCAGCTGCGGAGCTGCCTGGAGGCGCTCGCCGCGCAGACCTTTCCCGAGCCCTGGGAGGTGGTCGTCGTGGATGACGGCAGCCCCCAGCCGTTCACTGCCTCTGACATGCCGGCCGCCGATCGATGTGCGCTGCGGGTTATCCGCCAAGAGAACGCCGGACCTGCCACGGCCCGCAACCGGGGGGTGCGCGAGTGCCGGGGCGAATTCGTGGCGTTCACCGATGACGACTGCCGTCCCGAGCCCGGGTGGCTTGGTACCCTGGTGAGCGCCGTCCGGGAGCGGCCGGGAGCCCTCTTCGGCGGCACGACCTTCAACGGTCTCACCGACGAGCTCTTCGCCTCCACGAGCCAACTGATCGTCGACCTCGTCTATGAACACTTCAACGCTGTCCCGGACCATGCCTATTTCCTGGCCAGCAACAACATCATCTGCACCCGCGAGCGGTTTCTCTCCGTGGGGGGATTCGACGAAAGCTACCCGCGGGCAGGGGGCGAGGATCGTGACTTGTGCGACCGCTGGCGCATGCTCGATTGGCCGATCGTGTGGCAGCAAGCGGCTCGCGTCGAGCATCGGCATTCGCAATCGCTGCGGACGTTTCTCGACCTTCATTTTCGCTACGGCCGTGGCGCCCATCGCTACCAATCCATTCGCCGGCAGCGAAAGTCAGGCACGATGCACGCGGACCTCGGCTTTCACACGACGCTGCCTCGCCGGGCCGCACGCCACCTGATCGATCGGGGAGGGCTCGCCTCCGGGATCGGCACCGCAGCGGCCCTCATTGCCTGGCAGGTTGCCAACGCCGCTGGCTTCGCCTTCGAGGCGCTCGCAGAGAGGGCGCGAGCGTAGCGGCGACTGGGGGTTCGCCGCCAAGCTGGCATCACTCAGCCGCTGCGCGGCAACGAGCCGGGAAGATCGGGGAGCGGATTGACGCGCCGCTCGCCACGGTCGTCGGGCCCGACTTTGTCCAAAGAATGGGGTCCACCTCAGTCGCCAGCGGTTTCGTCCACGGGCACGACGTTATGGGCAGACTGAACGAGCGCGACGGGGGCGGCTCACGGTGATCTCTTCGGACGCGATACGATGGACTCAAGGCACCCGCCAAAGGTCTGGTAATCCAGGGCTGCGACACGTCGTTCGCCGCCGTTCAAGAGTGATGTGGAGGCGACGTTATGCGAATCAGCCAGTGTCTGTGCTTCATCCTCGTCGGTCTGACATGGTTGCCCACTGCGGTGTGCACCGCTGCAGAACCGAAGGCAACTGCACCCGCCCGTCAGAGTGCCATCAGCACCCACATGCTCAATACGAGCACCGGAAAACCTGCCGCAGGGGTGGCCGTTTCGCTCCAGCGCCTCAACGACGAGACTTGGGAGACGTTGGGGCGGTGGCGGACGGACGAGCAGGGGCGAGTGGCAAACCTCTCCCCGCCAGACACGTCGATGACGGCAGGAATCTATCGGATGGTCTTTGGCACCAAGGAGTATTTCAACGGCCAGGGTGTCTCGACCTTCTACCCGACCATTGAGGTCGTGTTTGAAATCAAGAACACCGACGAACACTACCACGTTCCCGTGTTGGTCAACCCATTCGGGTATTCCACCTACCGCGGAAGCTGAGTGGCAACCCGGCGCATGAAACCGCAGGGGGAAGAAAAAACAGGGTCGCGGGGGGCAGAAACCAGCGTTCGCGATCGGGTGAACCCTGCCTGGAGATGATCTCGTCAGCCATGGTCGCAGACCGACGTGGGAGCGTCGCAGGCCTATCGCGATCGTCTTGCGGGCCCCCACTTGTCAGCCGGACGCCTCCAGAAAAGGGAGCGGGCTGTTTTCCAGAGGCAGTCGTCTGGACGGAGGCGAGATCCCGTGGCGGAGTGCCGTTGACAGGCCGAGCTTTACGTCTGTACGCTGCCGCGGATTCTGGTGACTCGCCTCGACAGCCGTCGACGGCGGGTAAACAGGGAACTCCGGTGTGATTCCGGGACGGCCCCGCCGCTGTATCCGGGCGTTAAGGTCGGCTGCTTCTCTGCCATTGCGATCCGCGGAATACCGCGGCCATCGCGAGAAGGCATGCAGTCGGCTGAGCCCGGGAGTCAGAAGACCTACCAGTGTTCAGGAGCATGCCAACCTGCGAGGGCGGGGCGGCCTGCACGGTCGTGAAACCGGCCGTTGAGAGATTTCTTATGAAGCGTCGGGCATGTCGCAGTGCCGCTGCGCGCGGATCTTCCGGCGATCGGGAGGAGTCTGTGCGGAGCTGAGGCGGCTGCTGCGCTCATGCATTGCCCCGTCACTGAACCGCATCGGTTTCCCATGACTTTGCACCGCGCCTCGCTCGATCGACGTGTCGGCATGACGATCGTCGAACTGCTCGTCGTCGTGACGATCGTAACGGTTCTCATCGCGCTCTTGCTGCCGGCAGTGCAGTCGGTACGCGAGCAGGCCCGCCGGCTTCAATGCGCCAACAATCTCCGCCAGGTCGGCTGTGCACTGCATGGGCATCTGCTCGCCAAGGGAAGGTTTCCGATCGGCTGCGTTGAATGGAAGGCCAGCACTGGCGGCACCAAGCGCTGCCTTGCCTGGAGCGCGTTCATCCTGCCCTGGTTGGAAGAACAGATTGCGGGCGACCGAGTGAACTTCAAGATTCCCTACGACCACCCTGCCAACGCGGCGGCAGCCGCCGCGGTCATTTCGACGTACCTCTGCCCGTCTGCGGGCCGCACGAGCACGCTCGTGTTCGGAATGGGTGGCTGCGACTATGGGGGTGTCGCTGGCGAGCGGATCATCAGCCCGAATAGTCCGGAGAAGGGCGTGATCTGCACCGACACCAGCTATGCGATCAAGGATATCCAGGACGGGCTTTCGAAAACCATCCTGATCGCAGAATGCGCGCGGGAGCCATGGGCAGACGGTCAGTGGATCAATGGCCGAAATCTGTTCGACCAGGCCTACGCGCTGAACGTCAAAATGCCGTTCTGGGAAGACGAGATGCGGAGCAGGCATCCGGCAGGAGCCCAAGCGCTGGCCGGTGACGGCTCGGTGCAATTCGTCGCCGAGAGTATCGACAAGCGCATCTTGGCCGCGGCGATGACTAGAGCCAAGGGGGAATCACCGGCGGCGCCGTGGTCCGCGGAATAACCACCATCCATCGCAGCAAAGGAAAAGGACGAGCGTCGACACTGGTTTTTCAAACGAAAGGGAAGAGATGAAAGCAGGTGAACAGATGGCCGCGGTTTGCAGTCCGGTCAACGTCTGCCGGCGGAGGCTTGGCAGCGGGGGCGGCGGCCGCTCCTTGCGCATCTGCGGCTCCCTGCTGCTGCTTGTCGTCGCAGGGGGTGTTGCCAGAGGTGACACCGTGACCTTCGAGGATCTTAGCCTCGCTCCGAATTCTTATTTCAATGGCGATCCTGGAAACCTGCCGAACGGGCAGTCGGTATCGAATCCGATCGTCTCGGGAGGCGTCGCCTTCTCGAACACCTTCAGCGTGGCCCCTGACGGCTCGTACACGTATTGGACGGGGTTCGCCGCCTCAAACGTCATCGATACCACCGATCCGGATTTCACGAATCAGTACGCCAGCTATCCGGGAGGCGGCTATCAGTCGTCGACCTATGCCATCGCCTACGCCGACGGAGCGAGTTTCACGTTGCCGGCCGCCGGAATGGTGTCGGGATTTGAGATCGCGAATTCGACCTACGCCTATCTGGCGATGGCCAATGGTGATCCGTATGGCTTCACGGCCCCCCTCGCCAACGCCCAGGGCTATCTAATTGTCACCGCGACCGGGTTTCTGCAGGGCAATTCCACAGGTTCGGCCGATTTCTATCTCGCCGATTTTAGGACTCTCTCCTCGGCGGGGATCCTGGCGGGGTGGGCCTGGTTTGACCTTACCGGGCTTGGAACCGTCGATAGGGTGTCCTTCGCCTTCACGGGCTCGGATACGGGGCTCTACGGACTGAACACGCCCGCCTACTTTGCCATCGATGATCTGACCTACGGTTCGGTCCCCGAGATCGATCCAAAGAGCCTGGGGAGCGTTCTGGCCCTCGTGCTGGGGTCGCTGGGGCTGCTTGAGCGTCGTCGCCTGAAAGCGGCCTGATAGCCAACGCTTCCCGCGGGTAGAGCGCGGGTAGAGATTCGCCCTCACGTTCACAACCGGGCTGGGCATCGCAAGGTGCTCAGACCCGGTGGGTTTTGGTGCCTGCGAAACACGCGATCAACTCCCCCCCGGCTCCCGCACGACGCTCCGCGCGGGGGTAGGCGCACCCCCAGCCTCGTCGTGGCTGCAGGAGCCGACCGATCCATCTCTTGCCCATGAACGTATTCGGCGGTAGGTTACTGTTATGAGCTCCATGAACGTCTTCTCCATCACCGCCGGAATCACGCTGCCCGCGGACATTTTCGTCCAGCGTAGGCGACGTCATCTCTTGTCCGGCCGGGCCTTCGCGGGCATCTCTCGGGAATAGGATTCCCGCAGCCACCGCTCAACGAGGCCCCGTCGGACCTGTTCCGGCGGGGCCTTTCGCGTTTCCGGGGCTCCGTGCGGTATTCCGCGGAAGCGCACGGCTCCAGAGGGCTTTCCCCCGGCGTTCACTGGGGAGTGGTGCAACCGGCAGCACGCTCGATTCTGAATCACGGTGCTCCAGGTTCGACTCCTCGGCTCCCCAGCCTGATCGCTGCATGCGCCCGCCAGATCGGCGGGCGATCACGGGCATTCGTAGCTCAGCGGATAGAGCACCGGCATTCCTAGCCGGAGGGCGCAGGTTCGATCCCTGCCGGATGCACTGCGCAGAAGACTGGTCCGCGTAGCTCAATTGGACAGAGCGGCTCCCTCCTAAGGAGCAGGTTGCAGGTTCGAATCCTGCCGCGGACACTGGCCGGCCGTTGGAACACACCGCACCCGTGGCGGAGCAGAAAGAGCACCGGCATTCGAAGCCGGGGGGCGGAGCGTGTCGACGTCGATCTCTGGCTGCCGCGCTTCCGCCGCGACAACGGCTTCGATCCGGTGAGCCAACTCGAAGGGCTCGGGCTCACCGATCTCTCCCGCCCCGGCACGGCCGACCTCACCGTGATGACGACCACCGAGCGACTCTCGGTGTCGCGCGTCCTCCACAAGGCGTTTGTCATCGTCGACGAGTGGGGGGGGCGGAGGCGGCCGCGGTGATCGCCAATGCCCCCGGGCCCCCGCCGCCGCAGCCGGTCGTATTCCGGGCCGATCGCCTCTTCCTCTTTCTGATCCGCGACTCGCGCCACGACCCGATCCTCTTCCCTAGGGCGCTCCACCGTGCCGTGAAAAGGGGCCGAACAAAACCTTGCGGAAAAATAAGACTTGACACGGAGCGGGGGTAAATCACCCGAAATCGTCGATTTTACGCCCCTTTTTTTTCGCTCCATCCGCTCGGGCAATCCAGGGTTCCCCCACCCAGGCTTGCAATTTCCCCTTCGGGATATACCCTGACGGGCAACGTGTTTGGGAGGGCAGATCCTGCTCCTCAGCAAGCCGTGGTACTTCCGCGGCAGCCGGTTGGGACCGACCGAAGCATCGATGGGCACTGGTGTGTGTCGCCAGGGCTTTTGACAAAAATACGGATGCTGGTGTGCGTCTGGTTCAGCAACACGCACCCTGGCATGCACAACAGGAAAGGTAAGCACCCATGCTCATGAGTTCATCGCCTCTTTCAAAGCAGACCCGTTCAAAGAAGGCTCGCTCCTCGCGGGCTCTCAAGCTCTCGCTCGCCGCCGTTGCCGGGGCAGCCGGTGGCATGGGCAACGATGCCAGCGCCGAGATCGTGACGGCAAACCTCAACAGCACAGCCACGCAAGGCAATGATATTTATTTCACCTATTCGGTGGGGACGATCGGGACTTTGATTTCGGCTGACGGTATCAAGGGAACGTTTTATGGGGTTGGGAAAGAAGGTTTAACGGGGGCCCTCATAAGCCTTTCCAATGCTTCAGGTGCACGTTCCGAAGTTGTCGGCCTGGCGAGCCCCTTCGCACTCAACGCCCTGATTAGTTCTGATACATCAACCTGGTTTCTCGCAAACCCCGTTAGCCCAGGATATACTGGCTACTGGGGCGTCCGATTTTGGGCTGGCGGTTCGGACTACAACTACGGCTGGGTGGACGTGACCTTAACGCCGACCGGGCTCACCTTCGGCTTGGCCTCCGTGGGAAAAGACTATCAATCTGGGTATCTTGGCCGGCGCAGTTGCGCCGGTCCCCGAGATCGATCCGGCCTCCGCCGGCAGCGCTGCGTCACTCGTCGCCGGTGTGCTTGCGATGGTCGAGCAGCGCCGTCGGCGCCGCGTCGTACCCACGGGTAGCGCCGTCGCCTGATCCCGCGACTGCGGCCTCGATGCCTCGCTTCTGCGGAGCCCGCAGGGATTCCCTGCGGGCTCCGCTTCTTTCTCGCGTTCTCCGGAGCCGCTCCATGCCTCCCGATCCCCACGTGCTCGTGCTCGGCTACCCGAAGTGTGGGAATGTCTGGCTCCGCGCGCTCATGGCCGACCTGCTCCGCGCCGGGGGAGTCGACTTCCGCCAGGTGATGGAGGCCCATCCGATCGCGCCGGCTCTCGAAACCATGGATCTGGGGATCCGCGATCAGGCCCGGCAGGATCAGGTGCGCTTTGATCCGCTGCGGGCCTACCAAGACATCCCGATGGTCTTCAGCTGGGCGATCCCCGACATCCACGCCTACGCCGCGGCCACGAGCATGGCCCACTCCCATTCGCCGTGGCAGCCGGCGATCGATCCCTTTGTCCGGGCCTTCAGCCATCGGGTGTTGATCGTCCGTGATCCCCGCGACGTGGCCGTGTCGTGGTCGCGATGGATCTTCACGCCGTTCAATCGGCTCCATCGTCCCACTGTCCACCAGTCTCCCGACGCCCTCCTCCGCAGTGATCTGCCGATCAGGGCGCAGGAGTGGAATATCCATCATCGCAGCTGGCTCGAGGAGGCCCCGGCCGATCCCACGCTGCATCTGGTCTTCTACGAGCAACTCGTCGCCGACACGCCGGGCGAGCTCGGCCGGATGGCGCGGCATCTCGGTCTCGACGTCGCGGACGAGGCCCTCGACCGCGTGGCCGCCAGCCATGCCCTCGGGGAGATGCGGAAGAAGCAGCCCCATCACATCTTCCGCGGTCACTGGGGCGGCTGGCGGGAGCATCTCGACGACCGGCAGGTACTGCAGGCGCAGCAGGCTTGTGGCCGAATGATGAAGGCGTTCGGCTACCCGCTGACGCGCGCCGACGGCGAAGGCTGGACGCCGGCGGCGCTGCGTCCCCCGGCCCGGCCCGCGTCGAGCCCCCCCGCGTCGAGCCCCCCCGCGGCCGCCGCCCCACGGGCGACCCCATGAAAACTCTCTTCCTCGCCCTCGAAGGATTGACGGCCCCCACCTTCCGCGCGGCCCTCGATCGCGGCGCGCTTCCGGCGCTCGATGCGATCGCCACAAGCGCTGCCCGCGCCGATCTCGAGTTTCCTATCGCCGATGCCCGTCTGACGATGGTGGTGTCGGCGATGACGGGCACTTGGCCGGACGAACACGGGATCCTCCTCGCCGAAACGGAGGATCTCGCCACCCGCACGTTTCGCACCACCACCGCCGCCGACCGGGTCCGGCCCGCCGTCTGGGAGCGGCTCGACGCGGAAGGCATCGGCTCGATCTCCGTCGGCTGGCCGGTGGCGATCACAGGTCAGACCGCGCATGCGGCCATCGTCGCGGCGGGGTTTGGCCGCGCGGGCGTTCCCGGTGATCCGGTGGATCTCGGCCAGTTCCTTCACCCCGCGTCCCTCCAAGAGGCGCTCGCTGACTGCATCGTCCGCCCCGAAAATATCGGCATCGCCGCGATCGAGGGGCTGATGCCCGACTGGCAGGCGGTCGATCCGGCGATCGACGCCCGGCCGGTATTCCTCGGCGAAGTGGTCGCTGAGAACTTCTCCCGCCTGACCACCTTTCTGGCACTCCTCGCGAGCGAGGAATGGGGGGCGTGGGGCTGTGCCACGCTGCTCCTCAGCCTGCCGGGAGAGTTGGCGAGCCTGGAGCGGGCGAGCGAGCCGATGGCCGACGGTCTGCTCGAGGGGCTTGGCGAGCGGGGCATGGAACTCCTCAACGCCTTCCTCGCGGCGATCCTCGCGGTGATCCCGGCCGACACGAGCATCGTGATCGCCGGCATCCCGCATGCGGAGACGCCGGAGCAGGGGGGGATGGTGCTCGTCTCGGGCCCCGCCTTCGATCCGGCGGGCCTGCCCCGGTCGGTGGGGATTCCGGAGCTCGCTGCCATCGTGTGCGGAGCCTGCGGCCTTCGGCCGGTGGGGATGGTGGCGGGCCGGATACCGTCGATCCTCAGCCGGGATGTTCCGCTGCGGGATCCGAAGGCCGAGTGGCGGCCCCATCCGGAGCACTGCGTCTTCGACACGGAACGGCTGCTGGCGTACGACCCGGTTGCGCTCCGTTTGCCCGGCCGCTCGTTGACGGCGGAAGACCTCTGGCATCTCCACGCGATTTCGATCCTCTCCCGGTCGCTCATGGCCAGGGGGGAGGCACACGCCGCGCTTCCGCTCCTGGAGGCGCAGGCCCGCCTCCTGCCCTACAACCAACGGTCTCATCTCCTCCTTGCCGACTGCCTCCAAGGGCTCGGGCGGCTCGACGACGCGCTCGACTCGGCCTCTACGGCGATCAATCCCAACCATGGCAGCGATCCGGTCGCGCTGCTCCGGGCGGCCGAACTGGAGGCCCTGCTCGGCAGGCCCGAGAAGGCGCGGGCGCTCCTTGACCAGGCAGCGCCGACGATCACAGCCTATCCACACCACCGCCGGCAGTTGGCGAACGTGCGGATCTTCGTCCGCGACTGGGCCGCGGCCGAAGCGATGTTCGAGGCGCTCGCCGCCGAGACGCCTGCGGATGCCTGGGTGCTCTATCGCCTCGCCCGCTGCCACGTCGCCAGAGGCAACTGGCAGCGGGCGCATGACCTTGCGGTCGCGTCGATCCGGCTCGATCCGTCGCGCGCGCTCGTGCATGAGCTCCTCGGGATCGCCCTGCACGGCCTGGGGCTCGTGGCGCAGGCCCGTTCGGCACTGGAAAACGCCGCCGCGCTCGATCCGCGCTGGGATAGGCCGAGGCGAACGCTCGAGAGCCTCGTCGAGGCGATGAAGAGTCCGCAGCAGGAAATCGAGGATCTGGCCACGTCCTACTGGCAGCTGAAGGCACCGCTGCCAAGGCAGCCTTGGACGCCCTGATCCCGACGCGGCACGCCACCGAGGAACAGACGAGGCCCCCTGAGCCACGAGCCGCGGTGAATCCAAACTCCGACTCCAGCGCCGCGGCCCGCGCGACGACTGATGCGCTGTTGAGCGGCTGCGTGATCACGACCGGCTTCTGGACGTAGTGGGGCTGACGCGAATCCGGGACGCCGCGCCGCCACAGTGGAGGCATCGGACCAAAGGTCACAGGCCTCGGATCCAGTCAATCAGCCCGCACCGCCCACCGCTCACCGTCTGCGAATACACGCCCGCCCGGTCCGCCGACAAACATCTTCCCGAGGCCCAATGCCGCAGGCCCTCAATCTTGTCGCCCGCTGTGACAGCCACGGGCACGACGGTCTGGGCGGCCTCGACCAGCGGCACTTCGAGCAGGGCCTCGAGCCTGCAGCACGACTTGATCTCGGCACCGGTCCACTGGGCGTCGTCCGGGCCGAGAGGAGTTCCCGGTCGGCCTGGAATGCCCTGGCCGCCGGGGTCCGTTGTTCGGGGGCCAGCGTCTTGCGGACGCCGAGCCACGTGAACGCGAGCCTGACGGCGACAAAAGTGGAGCGGAGGCGATTGGCGGCGGAGCGTTCGGTCTGGGTGGCGGGGGTGGTAGATCGAGGGGTATTGGTCCGGTGAGAGGCGGTCTGGCCGGTGTCGGTGGTGGTGGCGGTGGACATAGGTACGTGGGGTCTCCTGGGAGACGTGAATGGGAAGGACCGGCCGCGCGGACATGCGACGGCACGATCGGGAAACGCCCCTGGCTGGCGACGGTTTTCGGCGCCAAGGACTGGCGATTAGCCACCGAGGAGGCGTAGCCGGTGATTGCGGCCTGGCCACGGCACGATGAGCCTGAAACCGTCGTCATGCGTTACCCGGGCACCAAACTGGGAGTCACTTCCATGCCTATCCGCATGATCGCCGCGGCCCTGCTGGTGATGGCTTGTGCTGCGGCCGCCGAGACGGGCCGCGAGCTTCGCGTCGTCGTTCTCGATCCCGACGGCCAGCCGTTACCCGGCGCGAACGTCACATCCGGCCTCTGGACCGACGAGAAGGACTTCGCGGGATCCCGGGACCGGCTCACCGAGGCCGACGGCGCTGCCCGCGTCGAGTTGCCGAAGACGTTCACTATCCTGCGGCTGTGGGCGGGTAAAGACCCATTTGTGACCATGTTCGTCCACTGGGAGCAGTCCGAGCTGTCGACGCTGCAGGAGTTCCCGGCGGAGTACACGGTCAAACTCGAACGCCCGACCCGGGCCGGTGGCCGGGTGGTGGACGTGGAGGGCCGGCCGATCGACGGGGCGAAGGTCGAAGTCCGGCTGGCCAACGACCCGCGGCCATCCAGCGGCGACGGGCGGGTGCGGTACAACACCTGGCTGGCCCTCGACGATACCGCTGCCGTCACCGACGCGGCGGGCCGGTGGGAAATCAACACCGTGCCCGACCACCCCGAGGTCGAGCTTTCGGTGCTGTTGTCGCACCCGGACTACGTCGGCGACACGGCCTGGCGCGACGCGTCGCAGGGCGGCCCGCTCATGAGCCAATACCGCGACGGCTCGGCGACGCTGACACTCGAGTCGGGCGTGGTCGTCACCGGCCGAGTTACCGATCCCGACGGCAAGCCTGTCAGGGATGCGGTCGTCATCCACGGTGAAGACCCCTACGCGGTGAACGCGCGGATGGACTTCCTGACCGACGCCGACGGCCTCTTCCGCCTGCCGGCCCTGGCCCCGCACGGAACGACGCTGACGGTGATCGCCCCCGGCTGGGCGCCGCAGGAGCGGTCGCTCGACGTCCGGCCCGGAATGGCTCCGCAGGACATCCGGCTCGCCCCCGGCAAGCCGATCCGGCTCCGTGTCGTGGACGAGGCCGGCAAACCAGTGCCGAAGGCGTACGTCGGCGTCGCCGAGTGGCAGGGGAGGAATGCCCTCCACAATAAAAAGCATCCGAGCGTCCACGACACCCGAGTACCCAACCGGGCCGACGACAACGGCGTTTACGAATGGGGCTGGGCACCCCAGTCACCCGTGAAGTTCTCGGTGCAGGGGGGCGGGTCGTCCGTGGCGGTCGTGGCCGCCGGCGGCGAACTGGAACAGACAGTCGTGCTCAAGGGGCCGCACGTCGTCACCGGCCGCGTCACCGACGCCCGGACGGGCCACCCGATTCCCGCGTTCACGGTCGTTCCGGTCAACGTCTTCCGCAGGGACTTTCTCCGCGGCGAGCGGGCCAATGCCGAGACCGGGCGCGACGGGGCCCTGAAGATCCTCGTCAGGCGCGACGACTACCCCCAACGGCTCCGCGTCGAGGCGATGGGTTACCGCACCGTGATCGGCCGCGAGTTCAAGCGCGACGTCGACGCCCGAGTGCAGGACTTCGTCCTTGAGCCGGCCGCGCCGGTCGCCGGCCGGGTGATCGACGCCAACGGGCAGCCGGTGCCGAACGCCGAGGTGCTGATGGCGACCCCGACGGAGCAGGCCAGCCTCGAGAGCGACTGGCAGAATCTCAAGACGACGACCGACGCGGACGGCCGTTTCCGGTTCGCCGACCCGGGTGAGCCGTTCACGCTGATCGCCCGCAGTGACGTCGGCTTCGCCCGCGGTGACGGCCAAGCGACCGAGCTCACGTTACGACCCTGGGCCGGCGTGACCGGCCGGTTCAGCGACGGGGGCAAGCCGGTCGCCGGGGCGCGGATCCTCCTCTTCCCGATCCGAGTCGAGGACCGTGTCGGGCCGACGGTGAACGAGGCGATGAAGACGCAGGCGGACGCCGAGGGTCGGTTTTCGTTTGCCTGTGTCCCGCCGGGGCCGGTGTCCGTGAGGGTGAGCCTCGGCCCGTGGGAGGACCCCGGCTACCGCCCTGGCCCGGCGGTCCCTCTCGACCTCACGCCGGGCCAGCGGGCCGAGGTCGATCTCGGCCACGCCGGGGCGACGGTCACCGGGCGGGTCGTGCTGACCGGGCCGAGGCCGGCGGAGCTCGACTGTGCCTATTCGCTCAACAATCTGTACCACCGCGAGTCGGCCGTGCCTGCGCCGCCGGGGGGGGCGGGGTTCGACATCCGGCAGGGCTACCGCGCGTCCTGGATCGCGACCCCCGAGGGGCAGGGCTACCTGATGACGGTGCCACAGTGGTTCGTGAAGCTCGCCCCCGACGGTTCGTTTCGCGTCAGCGGCGTCCCGGCCGGCGAGTACGACCTGGCGGTGAGCGTGTACGCCAAGCCGACCGGCTGCCTGACCGACCCGCTGGCTCAGGCGGTCGTCCGCGTGAGCGTCTCCGAGGCCGACGTGGAGCGCGGCGAGGTCTCGCTGCCTGACGTGACGGCGGACGTGCGGCCGGTCCCAGAGGTGGGCACGACCCCGACGCTGGCGTTCCTCAAGGCCGACGGCTCGGCGGCCACGCTGGCGGACATCCGCGGCAAGCCGTCGCTGGTCCATTTCTGGGCGAGCTGGTGCGCCCCTTGCAAGCGGCAGCTGCCGGCCGTGGCGCGGCTCCGCGAGACGACCGCCGGGATGGATGTCGTCGGGCTGTCGCTCGATGAGGATGCGGTCGCGTGGCAGGAGGGCCTCGCCACACTCGCGCTGCCGTGGCCGCAGGGGCGGGTGGAGAATCCGGCGGATGCCGGGGTTTCGTCGGTGCCGGCGTATTGGCTGCTCGACGCCTCCGGCAAGATCGTCGCCAAGGCGTATGACGCGGACGAGCTGCCGTCGCTGGTCGAAAAGCACTTCAAGTGACGCTCGTCCTTTTCGCCCCCTCACTCGCCGCGCCGTCGCGCTTGCGAACCCCTGCATTTCAAGACTACCGGAGGTGGGACTTGAACCCACACGCCATTGCTGGCAACGGATTTTGAGTGCGTAAAACAAGGGGTTTCGTGCTGCGGTCGCCTCACGGTCATGCAATTTCCTCGGGGACGGCGCGTGTCGTCTGGCGCAGGATTTTGGCGCCGGAAGGCGTTTTGCTAACAGTTTGGCTAACAGATTCGGAGCCGTCGCACTGCCCTCTCACTCCGCCTCCCGCAAGGCCTCCAGGTGGGCCCTCCAGACACGGGCGTAGGCACATCCCCAAGCCTCGTCGTGGCTCGCCTGCTCGAACTCCGCCGGGTCGATGCCGGGTGTCCGCGAGAGCCGGTCGAGGGAGTAGTTCCAGGCCAGCGCGTGCCCCCATTCGTGGAGCAGCACATCGATGGCCTGGTTCTCCCCCATGTTGCTGTTGAGTCGGACGACGAAGCGCTTCCGCCGGCGGACGCACTCTCCGAGGATCGTGTCCGCCAGCCCGGCCATCCGGACGACGACGGGCAGCGCGGCGGGACATCGGCGGCGGAGGTCGGCCAGCGTGGCCTTGAAGTCGACCCAGCCGGCGCGGGCTTGGGGCGTCGTGGGCCCGATGGCTGGAGAGCTTCCCATGGGGGCGGCCGCGAGGGCCCGGGCATGGGTTCGAAGCGAGCACGAGATCGGCTGCCTCGATTCCGTCAGCCTGGAGACCCCGCGGCCGGCACCCCGACCGCCCCGCCTGACGTCGCCCCGTGGAAGGTGGTTGTTGCTCATCCTCCAAGCGTAGCGCGAGCATGGCCGCGCGCAAGTCGATGATCGGGTGGTCCGTTCGGTCGCGCCGCATAACCGCCTTTGAAGGCCGCGGCGACGAGCGGGGTGGTGTGTGGGGTCGCGGTGATCGGACGAGTTAAACGGCGCAAAACCGGGTTTTCGCCCGCGCTAGGGTTAGTCCCAATCCAGATCTCACCAGCTGAGTCACTTCTCCCAGTCGATAACCTCTCGCGGCGCCGGTCTCCGTGGATTCCCGGCCTCGGTTCGCGGATGGAATGCTCGGCCCCTTGGCGGTCAGGGCGTTGAGACCTTCACGCTTGGGAATACCGCCACGGCCGAACCTCGCCCTGGGAGCCCGGCAGGGGGCCTTCGGCGGCGTCGCGGAAACGACTTCCGCCATATTGGCGCTTTTGACCAAAGGGCTGCGGGCCACACCGATCGAGACATCCGCATTTTTGCTGAGGTAGTTCGGCAAAGATGCTGACGTGCCTCCGCGGAATTGCCGAACCGGTTCCATTTCTTCTTTTATTCCTTCCTTCTCTTCTATTCTTAGAGATAGGGGGTTAGGTGAGATGCCTTGGCCTGTCGTCCACCTCCCGACTGCTGATAGCAAAAAAAAGAGCGGCATAGGTTTTCACCCATGCCGCTCTTTTCCGTCCGAGCCAGCGTCAGCCCCTCCACCCCTCGCACGCTCGTCTGTAGCCGCACGAAGCGCAGCCGACGACAGACGGTGCCGGGTAGAAGTTGCCCGCCGAGATAGCCCGCCAGACCCGCTCGACGCTGGTCACGGTGCGGGCCACTCGATCGGGCCGGACTTCACCCAGGTGCTCCTCGATGACCGGCTCCTTGGTCTTCGTGAGGACCAGAAACCGCGTGACGAGCTTTTTCCCCGGGGCCAAGTCGCCAGCCAGCTTCGAGTAGAGGACCAGTTGCTCGCTGGCATCCTCGGCCTGCTCGGTGCTCCACTTTCCTCGCGACGTCTTGAAGTCGGTGAGCACGAGCGAATCCGAGTCCTCCGTGACCAGATCGATCCGGCCGTAGAGATCCGGCACACCCTCGACCAGCGTGCCCCGAATCTCTTCCTCGACGCCCAACACCGTTCCCTGCACGCTCGCCGTAGGGCTGTTCAGGAACGCCGAGAGCATCTTGGTTGCCAGCATGTCCAAGCTGCTCCGCGTCTCTGAACTCCCGAACTGGATCGCCTCCGGGTCGTGCGGCAGCCAAGCACTCCGGTAGGCGAACATGAGCTGCTCGACGTCGGGCTTCGCCTCGCCAGCCAATTCCGCCCGGTAGAAGTCCTCGATCGCCGCGTGGATGCCGGTGCCGAAGACGAGGGCACTGGACACGCTCTCCTCGGGCAGACCGGCGACGTACCTGAACCAGTACTTGAGCGGGCACGACCTGAACGTGGAGATAGAGGACCACGAGATGTAGTCCCGGCCGGTGAGGCTTCGGGCGACCTCGTTGGCGGGGTTGGTGCTGGTGGGCGTGATGGCGGGCAAGAGTTCGGCCCCGGCGATCATCGAGCACCCCCATTCGTCGCGTAGGTGCCGTTCGTGTGGCCGTTCGAGCTTGTCCCGTCCTGGTCGTCGCTCTTCAGCTCATCGATCAGTTCCGAAGCCTGCCGGATGCCCAGCGAGTCGGCCGTCTGGAGCCCGAAGCGTTCCCGGAGCAGGGCCACGAGGTCGATCCGCCGACGGGAAGCGATTGCCCGGATGGCCTTCACCTGGGAAGTCGTGGCGGGACGGGGACTGGGCTGGCTCTGGGGCTGATTGCGGGGAGCCAGGACACGCGAGACGGCAGACCCGCGGATGGCCGGGCTCGTCTGGACCTCGATGATCTCGTGGGCGACCGGCTGGGTCTGGGACTCGCGGATCCCGGGCTCGCTGTTGTCTGTGCCGGTACCCGTGAGCCTGGCGATCTGGTCCTGGACGGCCTTCTCGCAGGACTGGTAGGCACGCTTCACGACGACCTGGAAGCCATCGCCGTCGTTGAGCAGGGAGCTGTCGAGTTCGGCCTCGATCGTGCAGGAGGCTGACGCACTGGAGAAACCGGGCAGGCCGATCTTCTTGGAGACGCCGGCGTGGAGCTTGAGCATGGGGATTGGGGCTTTCTGGGGTTGGATTTCGGGGAGGAGGATGGCGGCGTCGAATTCACCGCCGCCGTCCAGCCCGTTGAATTTGCTGGAAATAGAAAAGCGACGGGCGTGGGTGCAGGGAGGCTTGGGCACCTCCACCACACCGCACGCCCGTCGCTTCATGGGGTCGCGGGAAACTAGCCGGGGCCAGCAGCAGGTCACGCCGCTCGGGCCACCTGCTTCTTCGAGCTGGACTTGGCCTTCCGGCGGCGGGCCTTCAGCTCGCTCTTGAAAAACGGCTCCCGGCAGCCGAACCCGAGCGCGTCCCAGTCGACCGTGCCCGTCTCCGGGAGGTCGACCAGCATCACGTCGAGCAGGCACTCCGGCTCAGGGCTCGTGCCAGAGTCCTCGGGGCCGGTGAGAACGAAACCACGGCGGGCGATCTCGTGGGAATCTTCGCCGGTCTTGCGGGCCACGGCGTCAAACAGGTCGCGGTCGGACATGGGGGCGATCTCCTGGGAAAGTGGGAATCTGGGAACGGACACCGAGACAGACAGGGGCACGGACTGGGGAACACCGGCCGCCAACGCAGCGAGCCGAGAGAGAGAGGGGCCAGCCAGACAGGCGGACCGAGGAACGAAAAACCGCCAGCAGGGAGGGGTTGGGCCGCAGGACGGAGGCGGAGTTGAGCGGGGAAGTCTGGCCGGCCGTATAGGGCGGTGGCCGACGGGGCCTCTTGAAGCCACGTCAGCGGCAGGAGGTTGAAGCCGGCCTGCTCCCGCACTTGCGGCAGGAAAGGCAGTAATGGGTACACTCCACAACGTTCCTGCCAAAGCAAAGATGTCCGGGAGCAAGAATCGCAGCAACACTTCGCTACCACGACGCCGTTTGTGGCCGGAGTGCCCGCGCCACAACGTGCATCAATACGCAGATCTCCGTGATTGGACCAATCGAATAAACACGTGCCTTTCGTTCATCGCGCATAACCTCTCCGATTTACCTTACGGCTTAACGCGCTCGCACTAGAGCCCGGTCGCACGGTCACCTCGTACGACGGCTTGCGATAACGCCCTAAGTCAAGAAACACACGATGGCAAGAACAACCAAAACCAGCAGTTCACGCCGCAAAGGGGACGAGTATCAAGACCTGACTGCACTGCAGTTGGCCCTGGAAGCCTACGTTAGCGCTTGCGACTTCAAGCTGTTCGTGGAGTACGAGAGGGCGGGATCACTCGACGATGTTGTCCTCATGACACCGGACGCTGTCACCGGCTATCAAGTCAAGCATGCTGTAAGCGATCACGCTGTCTATGCCGCAGATGATTTCACTAACACGGACAGCGTTGTCTTCCTCGAAAAATTTGCGGCGAGTTGGAAGAAACTGTCGAACGCGTTTCCAAGTCGCCAGATCAGGCTCCACTTGCGTTCGAATCGCGCGTTAGATGCACCGCTTGCCGAAGTCGTAACTAATGAAGGCTTGTTCGACGAGAACTTTCGCAATAATCGTTACAGGAAGGACAAAGGCCGGCTTCGAGCGGCGATATTTAAATCAACGGCATTGTCCGAAGATGAGTTTCGGCAGTTCCTGCAATCTTTCCGCTTCGATCTTAAGCACCCTTCCTGGCTGCAACTTGAAGAACACATTCAAGCCAACTTGCTTGATCACAAGCTCGGCGTTTCGGACCGCCGGGTGTTCGCCGTCTTAAAGCGGCTCGTAGAACGCCATGCGATCGAGACAGCGGACCCCATCACGCCGCAGGTCATCGATACACTCCTTCGGGAAACTCAAACCCGATATCTTCTTCCGCAGTCATTCTTCGTCGACAAGGGGCGGTTCGTAAAGCCACCCACGCTTGACGAACAGATTAACGAGCACCTTAGCACGGCGGACGCAGGCTACATTGTCGTCACTGGACCTCCTGGAAGCGGCAAGTCCACCGCCCTTACTGAGTACTGCGATGCCATTGAATCGGGCTCGCCCGCCCGATTCGTCGTCGTAAGATACTATTGCTTTTGCCGCGTGAACGACAACCATCAGCGCCTTAGGGTGGAAGCACAGAGCCTCCGTACAAACTTGCTGACGGCACTACAGCAGCGTTTTCCGCAGGTGCTTAGCAGCAGGCAATTCGATTTCAGCGAACACCGTTTCCATGAAGCCCTAGAGGCGGTCGGCCGTCATTGCGGACAACAAAAGAAAAAACTGGTCATTCTGCTCGATGGGCTGGATCATGTGGAACGACACGAAGAGGTTCGTGATAGCGTTATAACGGCACTGCCTGCCGCCCTTCCTGTCAATGTTGTGTTTCTGATTGGCACGCAAGAACTGCATCGCTGGACGCCACTCGCCCTCAAATTGGGACGCGATCACCGGCACATCAAGATGCCACTGTTCTCATGGGATGAAACAAGCGAATACATTGTCACTCGATGTGGTCTTGCGGTTCCCGAAAAAACAGTGAGGCAGGTCTTCGTGAAAAGCGCCGGACTGCCACTACACCTACGGTATCTCTCCGAAATTCTTGCTTCGGCTGACGATCCGACCGACGCGCTCGAAAAGATGCCGGACTCTGTCGACGGTGATGTACGTAGCTATTACGGGACGTTGTGGAGTGCCTTTGATGCAGACGGCCGTACTGATGCCAGGTACCTAAGTTCTGTGCTCGCCAGCCTACGATTCAGCGTTCACGAAGACGAACTCATGGCATTTCAGACCGGCATTCCGGATGCACCGCGATTCGATGCAGCGTATCGTCACGTCCGACATTTTCTCCGAACGGAGAACTCACTCGTCTCGGTGTTTCACAACAGCTTTCGGGAGTTTGTGTTAGAGAACACCCCTCGAGCTACCCGCGATAGTATCGCCTCCGACATTCTGTCACGATTGAGGCAGGAGGAATTGGAGAGTCCGCGGTGGTTTAAGCATGCCTGTTGGTATGGACTGGAAGCCCGCGACTATCATTACGTATGTTCCCGCGTGACCCGTACTTTCGTTGATGCCGCAATCGAGCGGTTTCGCTCAACGGAGGAGATAACTTCCTGGATAGACTGCGCGATAGAGGCCGCAGAAGCAACTTCCGATCTGGTCGCCCTGTGCCGATTGGGTTCGCTCAAGTTCCGCACTCACGAGCGACTAGAGCACACGATACCCTGGGAAGTTCTTGCCGACGTACTCCTTCACGGAGGACGCGTCGATCAAGTCGTCGACTCAGTCTACTCCGACGAGTCCCGCAGCATAATCGCGGGCGAGGCATATACGCTTCGTATTATGTTGACGCTCCTCGACCTTGGCAGGGAAGATCTCGCCACAACGCTCTTTAATGTCTACAGGACGGCATTCCGGGGCGGTAGCAGCCTCGGTGTTCACGGACACGCAATACAGGCCATTTGTTTTGGGATGCTCAAGACGCGGCCGATAAAGGTATTGAAGTGGCTCGCCCGTTTAACGATACAGCGAGAAATCCTTGAACCAGAAGAGCTATCCGTTGAATACGCGCCACATCTCGCGGCATACCTTGAAGGTCTGGTGCGAAGCGGACGAGGCAGTGTGTTGACTAGGATTAAAAAGCTAAACAGGCCATTTACGAATCAGCTGATACGGCAACTCCTCATTCGCGCGGTTGCAAAGTGGAAAACGCGAGAGGATCTTCGCACTGAAGTGGAAGAGTATATCGCTACTTATTCGAGCGATACTAACTTGGAACTGGCCTTCTATGCTGCTAAGGCAGGTATCTCACAAGGGATCGTTAATCGCCTTGCGGGACGGTTCGACTATCCACCGGCCGCTGCAACTCATAATACGCTTGTTACAGACTTAAAAGGACACATTCTGCGGTTTGCCTACTGGGCCGTTGTTTTCGGTTACGATCAAAATTCCGCTATCGCTCAACAACTTTGGTTTCGCATTGGCGGATCGGAGGCGGTGTGGGCGTGCACGCAAGCACATTTGTTAAAGGTCGGTGAGGTGCTGGGCAGTCACTTCGCGGATCGTGAAATCGATTGGTTTGGCCGAGCCACCGAAGCGATTGAGGCATTGGAGGTCGCTGGCGACGCAGCGGGGGAACGTACACCCGACGCCCTTGACGCGGCCAGGTTCATTCTCGACAGATCGCTGCGTTGGCTGGGCGACGTAATCGTAGAACGGTGCCGCGGGAGAGTCGCCGAATGGGCCGCACTCCTGAAGAGATTGCGTAGTTCCTTCATTTGGACTCGGCACTACGGCTTTGGTGAAGCCGAGACGAATTACTCTTTTGAGCTTCGTATCTTGGGGAATCAAGCAGACATACCCAGTCTGAGGGGCAACCTTCGTCCGGTATTCGTTGACTGCGCCAAGTCGTATGGTGAGGCGCTCAGTCTTAAAGGTGGTCTGCGAGGGCACCACTTTCTGACGCTGGCGGCAATCGCAGCACGGTGTGGCTTTAGAACCGACTCCACGCTATGGTTAAATCGCGGAATCGAGACGAGTCTCGCCTACGGATATACAAAGGATGTCACGCTTGAAACACTGACCGACGTCTTGACTCGTCTTGGCAAGCATCGTCCTGAAAAAGTGCTTCCAGGCGCTGCCGCGATTCTTGAAATGATCAAATGGGTCGATAACGCTACCGACGGGAGAAGCACGAAGCATTTCGCACAACATCTCTTCCCGACGGTTGTTACTCACAATCGAGCCGCGGCTCTCGACTTGCTGCGCACCTACTACGAACAGTTCGCTCCGTGGCAAGCTGACGAAAGTGTCGCAATTTACATTCTGAAGCGCAAAGATGGCGATCCAGAGTTTCTTTGGGCACTCTGTGGCTTGCTTAATCCCAACGAGTCGCTCGCTCCGCGTCAGCACGTTCAATCCGTCGCTTCATCTACTGCGATTGTTACCTCCGAGCCATGGGCCACTCGGTTATCAGACTACGTCGCAACGATGATCAATCCCAGGCATTGGCCGGGCGAATTGTCGGACAAGATTTCTCAGCCTCATGATCGTCCGGTTCGAGATAACGGCTTTGAAGAGTCAATCCGTGATGACGCGGACGAGAAGAAGTACACATTCAAAGGGCAGGAAATTACGCTGGACGAAGCAAAGCAACTGTGCCACAGGTCGTTCGACAGTATGGTTGACACGATAGGACTGCTCAAGGAGGAGAACGACTACGTACCTGACTACGATTTGTTATCCGCTTTGGGGACTCATATCGATAACGTGCTAGAGGTTGGCGAGCTAAATCTAATCGAGTCCTTTGTTAAAGAAATCGGAGGTTGGCGGGAAGCAACATACTGGGAGCAGGTCGGACGCAAATATTTGTCTCTGGGCGACGTGGTGAGCGGACTGGATTGTGTTGAACGGGCGATCCGCGAGGCTCCGATGTCGAACTCGCTGACCACGCTGATAGACTACGACCGCGAGCGTGCCGAAGGCGTTGTCGTGCGAAACCTCGCCGAGAGACTTCAGGGTTCGGCGTATGAGGGTGTAAATGCACCGATCGTCGCCGCCAATCTCTTTGACCTGCTCGGGAAAGGCGATGCTCTCGAGGCGGTGTTCGATAACTTTCTGCACCACTGTCAGGAACTGTTCGCGCAGTGGCCAAACGACCGATCTTTCGACGCGCTTCGCAATTGGGGCAATGTCGATTGCGACGAAGATGTACAGATCATCCATCTGCTCATTGACCGACTAGGCTCACATTCGGCCGAGAGTTCCAGCCGGTTGGTGTATTCCATCTGTCTGCTAGCGGAGAATCGTGGAGAGAAGTTCACTTCTGTTCTCGAAGAGCGACTGGCTTCGGCAAACGGCTTGCGGTTTTGGCGACTTCTGCAGGTTGTTTCCCGTTTATCACATAGCCGTCCGCTTATGTGTCGAGAGTTGTGCCATTGCCTGTTGCCCCTACTCGAGCGGGACGATTCACTCGTGGTGCTTGTCGCGTCGCGAGCGATCCATCGCGCGTTCGCAGGCGCGGAATTAATCCCCGACGACGTGGAACAAGCAATCGAGCAAATCCGCTCTCGCTACTCATCCACGTTTTCATATCGCGGCTTCACGATTGCGAGAGCAATGCCGTCTGTGGAATTCGTCTGGTTGATCAGAAATGCGGCTCAAGCCCCATTTCATCGACAGTTGGAAGCTCTGTGTGACGTACTTCAGGTTGATCTGGATTCAGCAATGGCCCACCTTGAGCGGAGGCTACTTGAGACGGGTACGACACTTGAAAGGGAGAAGGACAACGCTCGGTCTATGTACAGTGCGTTCGCACATCCGCAGGGATGGCCGATGCTGGGGTTTGTATCCGACTTCCATGTCCAGATCAGCGGTCTGCTCTACCAGACGATCGATGAGTTGCTTGTGAAGCGGCGGTATCAGCCGCAACATGTGGAGGCCGTCTGGAGAGTTATTCAACCAGTCGACCCAGAGTACTCTTTTACCAAACTGTCCCCCATGCCGAGAGACATCAGGCCACTCCTGGTGAGATCGAGGATCGATTGGATTGCTGACGAAAAGCGGAAATCCAGCGTAGTTATAGCGGATTCGTTCACTGGGAAATGGATTTCCGCGTTCGAGTATAGAGAGCTAGCGCACGATAGCCCCCACCAGCGTTCGTTTGTTATGCAGACTCATGTGCGGTCTGCTCTTGTCGCTCCGGAAGGAGTTAAAGACATCGAATCGTTCAGTCACGACTGTTGGGGTGAGAAGGTGTGCACGCATCATCCTGCTGAGAATCTGACTTGGCAACAGTTTCGCGAGGCATTAATCAGTGGCCACCTTCGCGAGCCTGATGGAGTCGAGGGCTGCGTGCCTTTCGTGTCGTATTGCCACCGGCATGTCGGGTTCCTTGGGTTCCATTCAATTGCTAATCTGTCATCTAGGATCATTCGAGAGCACAATCTTCGGCTAGATGGCTTGGCAGTATTCGCAGGCGAAGAGAGGGTTGCATTCTTTGAGGCGTGGCAGGGGGGATATTCCGACGAGCACTACAATAACAAGCCCTTATCCTTTGGAGTGCGATTGCGCGTAAGTGCGCAGTTCATCATGCGTGTCTGTCAGGGCATCGGGCGGGCGTTCGCGATCCGAACCATTGAGAATCGATTTGTCGTGAAGCAACATCAACGCGAGCCTGAAGAATCTGGGTCTATCTTGTCGATCTGTGTTCATCCGTGTAATATTGTGTAATTGGAACGATAGTGATTGTGCTCAGGATCACTTAACGGCAAGGCGATGCGCACGGAAGCGTTCGGTGCTCTCTATTTGTGCCGTTCGTCTACGGGCAGCTTCTCGTATGGTCAGTTGATATGAAACTAGGTTTCGTGGCCTACTGTGCCTTACCGTGACGCGACGTGCGATGAGCCGGCAGCGTGGGAGCTGCGAAGCTGCGCGGTGTTGGCTGAGCACAACGAGCCGGTGGACGAGTTAGCTCCGTTCGTGCGCGCTGAGGCGGAGTCTCGGCGCTACGAGTGGCACTCCCACTTGGCTTTGGGCGACGGTACGCATTCGGTGTGGCCGCGGCAGGAGTTTAGCGCCGGCGGTATCGCCCCCGGATCGGCTGGTGTTGCGGCTGGATGTAGTGGTTCAGGCCGGGGCTCTGTTCTTCGACTACGCCCGGGTACTCCCGGACCGCCGCGGCGTGTACGAGCTGTCCCCAATCGGGGCGATCCGTCGTCAGGCGATCGTCGCAGAGGCATGCAGCCCAGACGCCGAACCAGACGCAGCCGCAGACGGCGAACATCGGTGGCAATACCCGCCTCTTCATCCCTTCACGATTAACCACCCCCTCTCCGCAGCCAACGCCTCCCCCCGCGTCCCGAAGGGCCCCAAGACAGGCCCACCAACAGGCCCCATGTCGGCCCACCAGTTGCCGTCTCTGTCCGGCTCCACGTGGCTCGCCCTGGTGATCTGCAACTTCCCGAGTGCCCGCAGGTCCAAGCTCTCGTCGTAGATGCACCGAACGCCTCCATTCACGCCGACGACTAACTCCATCTCGGTCGGCTCGTTCATGCTCCCGCTCCCGTCTGACCGCGACGAAGGATGTTCCGCCGGGGCCGATCGACGAGGAGATCCCCGACGGCCTGCTCGATCCGCGTGAAGTCGTTGGCCACCATCTGCCTGAGCCTGACGGAGTCCCGAAGCTGCTGGGGCTCGATGCCGGTGATGACCTGCCGGGCCTGATCGACCAGGACGTCCAGCTCGGGGTTGCTGCGCACGTTCAGCCGCCGGAACCTGTCGAAGAACTCCGTGAAGTTCGTGATCGCTGTATCCCTGAAGACCTTTGGCTGGCCGTCCTGGAGCCCCGTGAGGCGTTCGGCCAGATGCGTGACGAGCCGCTGGAGTTCCGTGGCGAAGGCTTGCTCGGCCAACTCGACGGCACTCTCGAAGCGCTCACCGACCCGGGCTTGTTCAGCTTCGAAGACGCCAGGGTTCAGGGCTACAAGATAGTGCGGCGGCTCGATCGGCGGGTAGGAGACTTCCAGGTCGAAAATCCCGTCGAACGTGGTGGGGTAGTCAGCTGGGTTGAAGAGCGAGCCGAGTCGTCGCTGGGCTTCGCTCTTGATCTGGTCGTATTGGCCGGAGAGTTCACGGGCGGCATCGAGCAGCTCTTGGCGGAACTGGCTCATCCGTGCGTCGAAGCCCGTGAGCTTGTTCTGGGGGAGCAACCTGACGCCCGGCTCTGGAAAGGGGAGGGTTTCAGTCCGCCAGTAGCCCGACGCCTCGCTGCGCACTCGTGCGACGTTGCGGAAGCTCGGGTGCTTGGTGTCGAGGATGAGCTTCGTGGCCGAGAGGTGCTCCCGATCTGCCTGAAACGCTCTGGCCGCCGTGGTCCGCTGCTGGGGGGCCAGGGTCTTGCGGACGCCCAGCCACGTGAAGGCGAGCCTGACGGCGGACAAAAGTGGAGCGGAGCCTGTTGGCGGCGGAGCGTTCGGTCTGGGTGGAGGGGGTGGTGGCGGGTGGGGTTGTCGTCCGGCGAGAGTTGATCTGGCCGGTGTTGGTGGTGGTGGCAGTGGACATGGGTACGTGGGATCTCCTGTGAAAAGTGAATGGGAAGGACCGGCCGCGCACCCGGGTGGCGGCACGATCAGAAAAAGCCCCTGGATGGCGACGGTTTTCGGGCGCTGTGAAGCCCGATCAGCTACTACGGCGACCGTCGGGCTATCCCGGGGCACGCGAACCCCGGGCCAGCCCTGGCGCCGGGCCGAGGCCCGTTTTTGCGGCCGAAAACTGGGGGTGAAAAATTTCGCGGCCGGTTTTTTGGTCGGCGTGCAACTTATAGGGATAAGTCTTTTTGGGGGGGCACTATACTTCTAGACAACTGTAAGAAGGAGGCGATTCATGGGATCTAGGAAGAGACCGGTCAGTCGGTCGATGCGTTGCGCCCTCGTGCGCATGGCATGGGCCGTGTGCGTCACTTCAGTTCCGGCTCTCGTTTGGACCGAGGCGTCGGGGGGGCTGATCAGCGGGCCGATCATCAGCCCCACCAACGGTCACGAATACTTCCTCTTAACCCAATCCTCGTGGCAAGATGCCCAGGCCGAGGCCGTCTCACTCGGCGGCAATCTCGTGACGATCAACGATGCCGCCGAACAGGGATGGGTCTTCACCACGTTCGGCTCTTACGGCGGTGTCGATCGCAGCCTCTGGATCGGCCTGAACGATGCCGCCTCGGAGGGAAATTTTGTCTGGGTCGGCGGTGAGGTCGTGACTTACACGAATAGGCTTCCCGGGCAGCCGGACAACGCCCCCGGCGAGGACTACGTTCACATGCTGCGTACCGGCAATGGCTTTGGCGTGGCTCCCGGCTTCTGGAACGACCTGGCTAGCCCCGGCTCAGTCTTCGGGCAATTCGACCCCATTCATGGGGTCGTCGAGGTCGCCTCCGTCCCCGAGATCGACCCCACTGGCATGGGCTCCGTCCTCGCTCTCGTCACCGGCGCCCTCGGCCTGCTTGAGCGTCGTCGGCTGAAGGCGAAGGCGGCCTGACCCAAGCTGACGATTCGAGACTCACCCGCAAGGGGAGCAGGCTCCATGGGGGCCTGCTCCCCTCGTCGTTTCCCGACCGAACGAAGATGCCCCGACGTCGACCCAAGCACCCCTGTCGAGAAGCGGCCCAGACGTCGACTCCAAGCCTCGGGGCCGGGCACTTCATCCATGCGTCGCCCGAATCAGCACCGCGTGCAAACGCTTTCCTCTCTCTCCCGGGTGGGACGCATTCGCAGCAGGCCAGTTGACCGGGTTGCACGGTCGCCGTGGAACCATCGCTCGGGTATGTTCATCGCTCTGGGTGGACGGCGATCGATTCGGTGTTCGGGGAGACCGGTCATGCATTCGACAACGCGTCGGGGGTTTCTCCATGCCGCGGCGGTAGCGCCGCTGGCACTCTCGTCGGCCGTGGCGGACGAGCGCGATTCCGCGAATGAGCCGATCACGCTGGCGCTCATCGGCGCCGGAGGCCGCGGAGCCGACCATGCCAAATCGATGGCCGGGATGCCACTGGTCCGCTTCAAGTACATCTGCGACGTCATGGAGTCCCGCTGTCAGGGCCTGATCGGGGAGCTCGCCGGCATCCAGGGGGTGGCCCCGCAGGCATGCAGCGACATGCGGGAGGTATTTGACGACCGGGACGTCGACGGCGTGATCATCGCGACGCCCGAGCACTGGCATGCCCTCGCCACGGTCTGGGCCTGCCAGGCCGGAAAGGACGTCTACGTCGAGAAGAATCCGTCGATGACGATCTGGGAAGGTCGGAAGATGATCGAGGCCGCCGAGAAGTACGGCCGGATCGTCCAGGTCGGCTTCCAGAATCGAAGCGGGCCCTACGCCGAGAGTGCCCGCGCGTATCTACAGGCAGGGAAGCTTGGGCGCATCGTGCACGTCAAAGTCTACAACCTCCTCGGGGGCAGCCGTTGGCAGCGCTTACCCGACGGACAGATTCCCCCTGGTTTCGACTGGGATGCCTGGCTGGGACCGGCGAGTTGGCACCCCTACACGGCCAGTCGTCATCTCGATTGGCACCCTTGGTGGGACTACAAGGGGGGCTCGCTCGCCGACGATGCAAGCCATCAGCTCGATCTGGCGAGGATGGTTCTCGGCGATCCGGCCCACCCGCGGAGCGTGGTGTGTTTCGGGGGGAACCACGCCTTCCAGTCGGAGCGTGAGGTGCCTGAATTCCAGTGCATCTCCTACGACTACGGCGACTTCACGATGACCTGCGAGAACGGCAACGCTTTCAAATACATGGCCAAGTTCCCACCGGAAGTGCGCTACGGCACGCAGTGGCCCCACTGGCCCACCAGCGCCACACGGATCGAGATCTACGGGACCGAAGCGCTGATGTACCTGGGCCGTCATGGTTGCGGCTGGCAGGTGGTCGACCTCGGTGGCGCGGTGCTCGAGCAGGACAAGGGACACTTCCCCGACAAATGGCATCGTCCCGACTTCATCGAGAGCATGCGCACCCGGAAACGCCCCAAGGCCGATCTTGCCAGCTGCCATGCAAGCGCCTGCCTCGTGCATCTCGCCAACACGTCGTACCGCGTCGGACAGAAACAGCTCCAATTCGACGCTGCCAACGAACTGTTCACCAACAGTGACGAAGCGAACGCGATGCAGCGGCTCCCCTACCGCGACCGCTACCGGATTCCGGATCACGTCTGAGAAAAAAGCATTTCGACCCTCATCCCGCCGCGGCATCGTTGCGGCGCCAGTCCCTGGAGATGCATCATGCCGCCGACATCTGACCGCCGGGGATCGCCGGGGCGCCGCATGACGGGCGGAGCGTTGTTCGCCGCCTCCCTGCTGCTGATCGCCGTACCGCTGCCCGCGCAACAGACGCCTTCCGGGCAGATGATCGAGTTGGAGTTGCAGACGCGAGATCCAGAGTCGGGCGTCATCCGCACGACGCGGGAGCGGGTCGACCCTTCCCGTGTCGGCGTGATCGCGGTCGATGTGTGGAACTGGCATTGGTGCAAGACGGCGACGATGAGGGTCGACGCGTTCGTTCCCCGCATCAACGAGGCGCTCGCGGCGGCCCGATCGCTCGGGATGACCGTGATGCTCTGCCCAAGCGACGTGGTCGATCTGTACGTGGGTCAGCCGCAGCGGGAGCGTGTTCTCTCGCTCCCCTCAGTCGAGGTGCCGGACACCATCGCCGTCACCTGCCCGCCGGTTCCGGACGCCGGCGGATGCGCCTGCGGGCGGGAGCGATGCGCGGGAAACTACGGCTGGGATGGAATGCATCCCGACTTGTGCATCGGGCCAGACGACTGGATGCCCGACACCCGGGCCGAGGTGTATGCCATCTGCCGGGAACGCCGGCTGACGCACCTGATTTACGTCGGGTTCCACACGCAGGTCTGCCTCTTGGGCAAGCCGATGGGCCTCAGAGCGATGAAGAGCGCCGGGCTGCAATGCGTCCTTGCCCGCGACATGACCGATGCCCATCCCGGGTACGACCCCGCCCGCGGGTTCACCCCCGACCTCAATACGGAGCAGGTGGTGGAGCACTTCGAGAAGTATCTCGCCCCCACCATTCATCTCCAGAACGAGGTCGGGAAACTCGGGATCTGGAAAGCCGACTTCATCGGCGACCCCGTGCGCATCGCGCCCTGGGGAACCGACCAGCGTCCCCATCTTTTCGAGGAGGATGTCGTCGTGACCCTCAGCGCCCCGCTCCAATCGGATGCCGGGATCCACTACACCTTGGACGGCTCGGCGCCCGACACGTCATCGCCGCGGTATTCCTCTCCCCTTCACTTCGCCGCCTCGACACGTCTCAGATCGGCAGCATTCCTCCGCGGTCAGCAGGTGAGCCGCGAATCGGTCGGCACCTTCGTCCGTTTGGGGTCGATGCCGGAGGCCCCCGATGTGCATCTCGGCGATCTGGTGCCGACGCGGAGCGTCGGATTCGGCCACACCCATGGAGGCGTCGTGCGCTACGCGGGCGATGCACAGCCCGCCCAAGAGGACACGTCCAACCGCGGCGGGCCGATCCGTATCAACCGGCGATCCTACGATCGGGGGATCGGCGTCCACGCCCCGAGTGCGTTGGACTACGCGATCGAACCGGGCTCCAAGCGATTCGTGGCGCTGGCGGGGGTCGACGAGTACCTCCTCGACCGCAGCAACGGATCCAATCTGGCACGGTATCCGAGCGTCTCCTTCAAGGTCCTCATCGACGGGCAGGAAGTGGCCGCCAGCCCGGTGATGCGCATCCAGTCGCCCGCGTGGCGATTCTCCGTCGACATCCCCGCCGACGCGCGACGCATCAGTCTGATCACGACCGACGGCGGCGACGGCAGCCGGGAGGACTTCGCCGACTGGGCGGACGCCGGCTTCGTTCTCGGCCACGAGCCGGAGGGACCCCGGTGAGGCAGGGGCGCGAGAGCCTGCCTCGCGCCTTTGACTGCCGGCGGGAAGTCGGTGTCTCAACGGGGGGATTATGCGATGACCGAATCGTCGAGCAGATCCTCCCCCAGCCAGGCTTACGCTACCGGCCTGATCGGCAACGCCTCCCGCGGGTGGAGATTCACAGTCACGTTCACAACCGGGCTGGGCATCGCAAGGTGCCCAGCCCGGTGTCTTTTGGTGCCCGCAACACCTCCGCTCAATTCACCCCCGGCTCACGCATCACCCGCCGCCCTCTCCCTCCACCGACTTCCGCCCGCGAGTACACGCCCGCCCGATCCGCCGACAGGCACCGACCCGAAGCCCACTGCCGCAGGCTCTCGATCTTGTCCCCCGTAGTGACAGCCACAGGCACGACGTTCTGCGCCGCTTGAACGAGCGGCACGTCGAGCAGGGCCGCGAGCCGACAGCACGACTTGATCTCGGCACCGGTCCACTGGGAATCGTCGGGCCTGGGCTGCCGGGGATCGAGGCTGTAGTGCCGCGTGTAGATGCCCCAGATCGCGTCCTTCTGCTCGCGCCCAGGCAAGTCCACGACGAACACGGCGTCGAAGCGCTCGGCCCTGGCGAACTCCGGCGGCAGCTTCGAGGCGTCGTTGCAGGTGCCGACGAAGAAGACGTCACTCTCGTGGTCGTTGAGCCACGTGAGCAGCGAGCCGAAGCCGCGAGCGGTGACGCCGGAGTCGGTCTGGCCCGAGCTCGAAGCACCGGCCAGCCCCTTCTCGATCTCGTCGCAGAAGAGCACGCAGGGTGCCATGGCGTCGGCGAGCTTGAGGGCCTGCCGGATGTTGCTCTCCGACTGGCCGACCAGAGAGCCCAAAAGATTCCCGATGTCGAGGATCACCGTGGGCCTGCCGGTCTCGTTGCCCAAGGCCTTCGCGAACTGACTCTTGCCGCAGCCCGGGGGAGATAAGAGCAAGACTCCCCGGGGACGCTTGCCGGGCTGGGGCTCACCTTGGCGACGCATGGCCCGCAGGCAGAACGCCTTCAGGTTCTCCAGGCCGCCGAGCTGGTCGAAGTTCTCGGTGCCGCGGTGCAACGAGACGAGCCCGCTTTTCTTTAGCTGTTGGCCCTTGATCTCCCAGAGCGTCTCGGGCTCCAGGCTCCCGTAGCGAACCAGGGACAAGCTGAACGCATTCTCGGCTTCGCTGCGGGTGAGGCCCTTGGCGGCGTCGATCACCCGGCCAAGTTCGTCGCCCTCGGGAAGTTCGCCGTCCTGGGTGGTGACTCCGCGTGCTATGCCTTCGAGCTGGGCATGATCGGGCAGTTCGTGCTCGATGACCGTGAAGAGCTTCTCGAGTTCGGCCGGAAGCTGGGTGACGGGAGCGAGCACCACGAGGAACGTCCGCGTGTGTTTGCCTTGCGAGACCTGCCGTTCGATGGCTTGAATGATCTCGGTGCTGGCCAGGAACCGGTGGAAGTTCCAGAGCACGAGGAGCGTTGTCGTCGAACCCTGTGAGAGCTGGCTGGCCGCACGGATCACCGCGAGCGGGTCCGTCGTGTCTTGCGGGACGGGAGCTGGGGTGTCGGCCACGGGGAACGTCAGCCCGGCGTCGCAGTCCCAGGTCGCCAAGCGCCAGTGTTCGGAGCGGGCGAGCGTCGTGATCTCGCGGATGGCCTCGTCGGGCTCGTGGGTCTCGATCCAGAGGCCGGTGAAGCAGGCGGCGACGAGCTCGGAGAGGCGGGTGGTGAGCGAGGGTGGGGTGGAGGTGGGCATGGGGGCGATGGACGAATCGTGCCGCATAGGTTCGGGCATGGGATTTCCGCGTGAAAGGGATAGGGGTGGTGGGTTACGATGAGCCCGAATGAGGCGGGCGGTGGCAGGAGTCCAGCCGCAGGTTGGCAACTGATCGCTGGTGCCGGAACGGAGAGATCCCGCGTTCGGCGATGCGTGGAAGGAGTGAGGCCGTGAAGATCGCGGAAGCGTTGCTGCTTCGAGCTGACCTCAAGAAGAAACTCGCCTCGCTCCGGGAACGGATCGGCGCCAATGCGCTTGTTCAGGAGAAGGAGAAGCCGCATGAGGACCCGACCAAGCTGATCAAGGAGGCGGTCGGGGTCCTCGGGGAGCTGGAGGACATCGGTCTGCGGATCGATCGCGCTAACCAGTCGACAAAACTCGCCGACGGAAGGGCGTTGGCGACAGCCGTGGCACATCGGGATACATTGGCCCAACACCACTCGTTGCTTCTGTCGGCCATCGCGGCTTCCCGAAAAGAGCCTGACCGATACAGCATGAAGGAGATCAAGTGGGTTGCCACGCTTGAGGTTGCGAAGCTCCAGAAGCAGAGTGACGACCTCGCGAAGCAACTTCGAGAAATCAACGCCGCCATCCAGTCCACGAACTGGCAGGCGGACATCGACTGAGAAGTCCCGGGCGAGTGCCAGACCCCGGCGCCGGGCCGAGGGGTTGAAAACATATCGGGCCGGATCCATGCGCGTCGTGGGCGGACGCCAGACACTGACTCTTCACGCCCCGACAACTGACACTTGAGCGGCCCTCGTGGTTGGTCACCTGTCACTCTTCACCACCGGGCACTGACGGGACTTCTCTTTTTTTTCGCGAGAGGGCGCTACCCGAGGCGCTCCTGGCTGCGGCCGAGCATCCACGGCTCCGGCTGGATCTTCAGGAGCCAGTCCTGGACCGTGGGGATCCGGCCGAGGTCTTCGAGGACGTGCTGCTCGCCGACGAACCTGACCGGGAGAACCCTGCCGGTCGAGAGCGTGATCGTCGTGCCGAAGATCTTCTCCAGCATGAAGATGCCCTCGGAGTGGTGCCGCAGGGCCCGATGCCTGAAGTTCGCCATGTGCTCCTTGCTGCCGTCCAGAAACTGATGCAGCTGGAGGTACTCGTGGGCCTCGCCGCCGAACTTCCGGGCTGAGCTCTCGGCATGGTGGATCGGGTGTGCCATCAGAGCGTGAACTCCCGGGTGCTGTCACGGCTCTCGGTGTAGTTCTCCTGATGCTGGATCGTGACCTTCGCCAGCTGGATGTCGATGGTGAGCGTGCCCTGGGCTCCTTCAGCGATCTCGAAGCCCGCCGGAAGGAACGAGTACGCGCAGCGCTCCAGGTCCTCGACGAGCTGCGCGGGAATGGCGGCCCGGTCGACGCGGATGCCAGTCGGATCGCGGTACTGCACGCCGTCGATGGCTCCCGAGTCGCCGTAGCCGCTGTACGCGATCTCGACGCTGCCGACCCCGAGCGCGTGGAACTGGGGGATGATCTGATCACGGAGCCGGGCGGTCGTCTGGCGGCGTTCACGCTCCTCGGCCCGCTGCATGTCGGCGATGAGCTGCTCGACGGAGGGGGCAGGGGTGGTCATGGCGGTTGGTCTCCCTGGAAATGAAGAAGACCGGGCAGCCGACGACGGAGGACGCTTGGCCCTCGAACGCCGCGGCTGCCCGGTCGTGATGAAGTGGCGCTTGGATCGCGTGTCGGCTAGCGACCCCGCGAAAGCCGGTGCTGCTGGGCGCGCGGCTGGTGGAACTCCGGCAGCAGGCGCCTCCTTGCTCGCGACGCCCATGGCCTCCTCGATGGCCTTGGTGGCGTCGCGGCATGACGAGCCCGTGAAGCCCGTGGTCTTGATCGACACGGCGCCCTCGGAGGAGACCGTGATCTCGATGCAGGGAGAGCACCTCCGACGACACGACGAGCGGGTCATCCCGCCGGCACCGAGCGTGAAGATCAGGGTGCGTCGGCCCGGTCGTTTTGCCAACAGCTTTGCGAACAGATGCCCTGTTGGGGGGCCGCGCGTCGCAGGCCCCGCGCTCGTCTACCCGATGAATCCTGCAGTGCCGGAGGTGGGACTTGAACCCACACGCCATTGCTGGCAACGGATTTTGAGTCCGCCGCGTCTGCCATTTCGCCACTCCGGCTCGAGGGCGCGTCAACGCCCCAGAAGCCTACGGATTCCCGACTCTCGACGCCAGCCTCCGTCGCGGCGCCCCCGCCCGTGGCCCGAGCGGCGTCCTCCGCCCCCTCCGCCCCCTCCGCCCCCTCCGCCCCCTCCGACTCCTCCGCTTCCACCCGTTTCGACTCCTCCCCCCGGCCCGGCGCTGCATCCGGAGCGGGAGGGCGCTACAATTGGCCGGCCGGAAGGATTCCGCGGTGCAGCGTTCCCTCCTGCTGACTTCCGGTTAACCCCACCCAGAGATCTGCCACCGTGTCGATCCTCCACAGCTATCCCCCCGGCCGGCTCGGCCTCTCCTTCGAACTCTTTCCCCCGAAGTCGGCCGAGTCGGAAGCCGCGATGTGGCAGACCGTCGATGACCTCGTCGCCTGGGAGCCGGCCCTCATCACCTGCACCTACGGCGCCGGTGGCTCGACCCGCGGCAAGACCCTCGAGATCCTCGCCGGCCTGCGGCAGCGGCACGGCGTCGCCGTCGCCAGCCACCTCACCTGCGTCGGCAGCACCGTCGACGAACTGCGCGGCTACCTCCGCGAGGCCGAGGCCCTCGGCGTGACGGCGATCGTCGCCCTTCGTGGCGATCCCCCCAAGGGCGAGACGGGGTTCCAGGCCGTCGACGGCGGGCTCTCCTATGCCTCCGAACTCGTGGCGCTGATTCGCGCCGAGTTCCCCCGCTTCGGGATCCTCGTGGCCGGCTACCCCGAGACCCACCAGGAAGCCGTCTCCCCGCAGGCCGACCTCGAAAATCTGAAGCGGAAGGTGGAAAGCGGCGGCGACGTCATCGTCACGCAGCTGTTCTACGACAACGCCGACTTCCTCCGCTTCCGCGACGCCTGCCGCCGCCTCGGCATCCAGGCGCCGGTCGTGCCGGGCGTCATGCCCGTCACCAACTTCGCCCAGATCCGCCGGATCGCCACGCTCTGCGCGGCCCGGCTCCCCGAATCGTTCACGCGCGCCTTCGAGGCCGCCGGCGACGATGAGACCGCCCAATTCGAGGCGGGGGTCGAGTTTGCCGCCAAGCAGGTCGAGGAGCTCGTGGCCGCCGGCGTCCCCGGGATCCACTTCTACGTCCTCAACAAATCCCCGGCGACGACGCGCGTCCTCGAGGCCGTTGGCATCGGCGGCGGCCGGGCATGAGCACGGCGCCCAGCGCCCCGCCGCCGGATGCGTCCGTCCGTATAAGAACCGTGGCACTGGATCCACCGGCCGCCCCCGGCCAGATAGCCATGGATGGCTTTGCCCCGTCGAGTCAGCGCGGCGGCTGGTCGTCGTCCATGCTGCTGATGTAGCTCCGCAGCCGCTCGAGCTCGTCGGTGACATGCCGCAGCTTGAGCATGTTCTCGACGCGCTTCACGAGCTCCACCCGGTTGACCGGCTTGGAAAGGAAATCGTCGGTCCCCGACTCGACGGCCCGCTCGATGTCGCCGAGCTCACCGAGGGCCGTCACCATCAGGACCATGATCGGGCTCGTCGCCGGGTCAGCTTTGAGCCGCTGACAGACCTCGAAGCCGGAGAGCTTCGGCATCATGACGTCGAGGAGAATGACGTCGGGGTGGAACTTCGCCACCTTTTCGAGGGTGTCCTTGCCGTCGACCGCGGTGGCGATGTCGCAATCGATGTCGGCGAGATAGACCTCGAGGAGCTCGCGGTTGGGCTCGTTGTCGTCGGCGATCAGCACACGGCTGCGGCGCGGGGACTCGGGATCAGCGGCGGATCGACTCATGGTCTCGGTCCTCGTCGGGGGAGCCGCCAGGGCTACGGCGTCTCGAACAGTGTCTGGCTCTTCACGATCGCCAGGTCGTCGGGGAAGGTGTGAAAGGCCTGCACGTGGAGGCTCTTCGAACGGGTCTCGAGGCTGATCCAACTGATGGCGCCCAGCGCCATCCGGCTCCCTGCCTCGAAGCGGTGGAGCAGTCCGTTGCGCCCCCCATCGGCGCACAGCTCCTGCTGGAAGGTCCAGAACAGCTCCGGCGCCACCGTCTCCAATTGGAAGCACATCTGGTAGCAGGCCCCACCGCGGCATTCCATCCGGTCACTCCGCTCTCCGCACAGGCGGTAGGAGAAGAGCCTGCGCTTCTGGGGCAGCGGCGCGGTCGCCGCCGTTGCCACCTCCGAGAGCACGAGGCCATCCTTGCGCCAGCAGATGACATGGCCGGCGCTGGTGATCGAAACGCTCGCCGAGTAGCCGCCCCGTTCGATCGAGCGCGTGGCATGGATCTCGAACAGCTCCGGATGCAGAACGCGCCCGTAGAGTTGGAAGACGAGGTCGGTGACTTTGGGACGGGCCGACAGCACGCGGGGGATTCTCCTCTGAGCGGTTCGTGACTACCGTGCCCGTCGACCTCCGCCCGCCGGCCAGCGCACGCCGCCACCGAGGACTGGATTATAAAATTCCCCGTCGCGGCCACCAACCCGGTTCCCCGAATCGGCCGATCGGTAGCCAACTCCACCGCGGCCGCCTGCAAAAAAATCTCCTTGCATTTTTTCCGCGGATCGTCATGGGAGGAGCGCGACGAGCATGTCGTAGGCGGCGTGCGTCCCCGCTGCGATCCCGAACCCGCGCACGATGAAGAGGAGTGCGAAGAACAGCCCGGCAACGGTGCGGAAGGTGAAGCTGTAGAGCTGGAAGCTGTCGCCCAACGGCCCGACATAGTGGGCGGCACTGAAGAGGAGGCTCGTGAGGATCGCCGACCAGGCAATCGACGGGCCCGGCGGCGTACCGATCCGCCCCAGCCCCCAGGCCACGGCTGGGAGCATGAGGAGGCGGAAGAGCACCTCCTCGTACAGCCCCGCCCCGCAAAATCCTATGAACCGCGCGAAGATCCCCTCCAGGCCAGGCTCGAGGAGGAGCGGCCAGAGGCGGTTCTGCAGCCGCGCCACCCCCACGAGCACGACGGCCAACAGGCAACACTCCGCCACCATTCCGACAAGCACCCACGGACTGAAGCGCCAGCGGTCGTATTCGACATGCTGCCAGGCGAGCAAGCCGAGGATCGTCAGCACCGGGAGGAGGAAATACTCGCCGAATCCGAGCCCATCGAGGAGGTGCCGCAGCCAGACGTCGGCGCCGTTGCGCGGGGAACTCCGACCCAGCAACAACACGCCCCCTTCGTAAGCGAGCACGAGCGGGAGAATGAAGACGAGGCTCGTCAGCGGCATCCGCGACAGCGACCAGTAGCTGTCGGCGGGGGCCGCCTCGGCGCCGACGTCGTCGGCCGGGGGTGCAGGATCGGATCGAGGGCCGTGGAGATCGGCATCGACCTCGCGCAGCAGGCTGTCGAGCGCCTCGTCGGCCTCCGCCGCCGAATCGCGCCGGTCGAGTTCACCGTCGTCACGTGGAGCCATCGACGACACCCCGAGCCTTTGCCACGATCACCTGCGGACGACCGGCGACCTCGATCGAACCGGTCGTGAAGCGCGATCGATCACCTCCCGCCGGGCATGGTCGTCAGTTGTGGCCGCCCACGGGCGGACTGGCAAGAGCCCCGCGCCGCTGCTGCCGCAAAGCGCGGCGATGCTGGCGCTGCTGTCAACCCATGCCAGCAACGCTCCGCGCGCTTCGGTGCCGCACACGCTCCGCGGTTTTTTCGCGTATGGCGCGGCTCCCAAGCTTCCTGCTTGACAACCCAGCGCATCCCACAAGAATGACGCCGCGTTGACGAATCAGCGGCCGTTGATTCGCATCGCGTTGGATCAATGGTCGTGGGATTCGACACGGCCCAGCGTCGGTCGTGATGCCTTTCGGAAAAGAGATTTACCGCACGGCATCACGCTCGATCCGCCGATGGAACGGCACTGGTCCGCTGAAGACTTCGCCTTCGTGTCGTTGCCCCGATGGGGTCTCGAACGATGCCCGAGCTCCGCGAATCAGGAGCACGATGGATCGCTTGAAGACTTGAAGATTGGATGCGGTGGCAATCGGACGGCCGTCCGGATCGCCGTGCGATGGGAAAAGAGCTTGGGGGGCGACGACACGAGGGAGCGAATGTCGACGACCTTGGTCGTGGCCTGGATGTCCCCCCCACGTTTCTCATTTCATCGCTCCGAAGCAGGGCTCCGGGGTGCCGCTACCCGGCTCGAGCGAACTACCGGCCCGACCGCATGAAGTGGTCGTGAGTGCCCAGCACTCGAAAAAGCCTGCGGTTTTCCAAGTCGACCGGATCTCCCGGCTGCCCCGCAGCCGGCTCGGTCAAGGATGACTTTTTCCACGGGTAGCTAGGGCCCCGCAGCGGCGGCGGGGGAGATCCGATCCCTGCGGCAGCGCTTGCCGGCGGGCCACCAGGCGGGGAACAATCTCCTCCAGCGGCCGAAGGCGATCGCCATCGATGACCTCCCCGGCCGGCCGCGGCGGGGAACCGCCCGCCGGACCTGCAGGGAGTGCGACATGGCCTGCTGCGTGATCGGATGCGGTTCCAACCAGGGGGCCCGGCGCGAGCAACTCGATCGCGCCATCGAGCTCCTCGGCGTGATGCCCGGCATCACGATGCGGGCGGTGAGCCGACACCGCGAGACCAGGCCGATCGGCGGCCCTCCCGATCAGGCCCCGTTTCTCAACGGTGCCTGCCTGATCGAGACGGAGCTCGGCCCGCACGAGCTCCTCGGCGTGCTCGCCGCGGTCGAGAACACGCTCCACCGCGACCGGACGGAACGCTGGGGCCCGCGGACGCTCGATCTCGACATCCTTCTTTACGACCAACTCGTGCTCGAAGACAGCATCGTCGCCGGCACCGCTTTGACGATCCCCCACCCGCGGATGACGACGCGCCGGTTCGTGCTCGAGCCTGCCGTCGAGATAGCCCCGGATCTCCGGCACCCTCTCTCCGGCGGCAGCCTCCGTGAGCTCCTCGACAACATCTCGCACCCGCATCTCCACGTGGCCGTCGTCGGCGTGCCGGGGGCGGGTGCGGTCGAGGTGGCCGGCGCCATTGCCGATGCCACGCTGGCGCGCCTCGTCCACGCCCCACGGGCGCTCCCCTGGAAGCCCTCCCACCCCGGCGTCGCCGCCACCGAGCCGTGGAGCGACGCGCTCTCGGCCTGCGCCGCGGCGCTGGAGACTGCCAGCTGGCCCGAAGATCCGCACGGCACCGTCACCGACTACTGGCTCGGAACGCTCCTGGTGGCCGCCGAGGACGCACTCGCCCCGTCGGCCCTGGAGCGATTCCAGGCCGACCATGACGCGGCATCGGCCAGGACGGTGGCACCCCATATCGCGATCCTGCTGCGGGCTTCGCCGGAAGCCCTCGCCGAACGGGTCGCCTTCCACGCCGCCGGCCACGAGGAGGCCACGAACATCTACGCCGAGCTGGGGAGCACGGGGAGCGATCCGACCGCCGGTCTGGTGCGCCTCCAAGAGCGACTCTTGGCGCGCCTCCGGTGCGGGACGCGCGGTGCCGACGGACCGCTCGCCGTCGTCGTCGTCGGGGCGGACGACCTGGGCCGGGCCATCGACGAGGCGATCGCGGCGGTGGAGGCGACGGGATGACCCCCCCCTCCGCGCCGACACCGCTCGTCGTGGCCGAGCCCCGCCTGATGCGCGACACGATCGTCGCCGCGCGCCGCGCCGGCCGACGGGTCGGCTTCGTGCCGACGATGGGCGCGCTCCACGCCGGCCACGCCAGCCTCGTCGAGCGCGCCGCCGCGGAGTGCGACGATGTCGTCGTCTCGATCTTCGTCAATCCGAAGCAGTTCGGCCCCCGGGAGGACTTGGCCCGCTACCCGCGGACGCTTCCTGCCGACCTGGCGCTGCTGGGGGCCAGCGGGGCGCGGTGGGTGTTCGTGCCGGAGGCAGCGACTGCTTACCCGGCCGGCCATGCCACGAGCGTCGTCGTCGCCGCCCCCGCGGCCGACTTCGAAGGGGCGATTCGTCCGGGGCACTTCGCCGGTGTGGCCACAGTCGTCTGCTGGCTGTTCAACGTCGTCCCCGCCGATGCCGCCTACTTCGGCGCGAAGGACTGGCAGCAGACCGTCGTCATCCGGCGGATGGTCGCCGACCTCGCCATCCCGATCGCCATCGAGGTCTGCCCCACCGTCCGCGAGCCTGACGGCCTGGCGAAGAGCTCGCGCA
Organism: Pirellulales bacterium; assembly: GCA_040397545.1. Classification (GTDB taxonomy): domain Bacteria; phylum Planctomycetota; class Planctomycetia; order Pirellulales; family UBA1268; genus QWOP01. Next base: position 22,300 of record JBBAVV010000027.1, on the reverse strand, counting down.
ATGCCTACCTCTCTCCCGACGAGCGCCGTCGGGCGGTGGCGCTCCACGAAGGGCTCGAGCGGGCGGCTCGGCGCTGGCAGGCAGGCGATGACGTCGCGCTCGTCGAGGAGGCGATCGACGCCGCCCTCCGCGCCCGTGACGTCGCGGTCGATTACGCGCGGGTGGTCGATCCGGAGTCGCTCGTTCCCCCCCGGCCGGGCGCCGCCGCCGTCGCCCTCGTCGCCGGCCGCGTCGGCACCACCCGCCTCCTCGACAACCTTCTCCTGCCGCCGCGCCCCTGAAGCGTTCCCGTTCCCTGCGGCGTCCGCCGCCCGTCCAGGATTCCTTCCGTCGTGCACTCCACCCTCTTCCATCTCCCCGCGAGTCTCGGCGGCCTGCCGGTCTTCGGCCGCGGCCTGCTCCTGGCCGTCTGGGCCGTGGCCGGTCTGGTCGGGCTGGCCATCGCCTGGCGAAGGACCGGCGCCCGCGAGGCGCTCCTGGGGCTCGGGCTCCCGTTGGCGCTGGCCGGCGCGATGATCCTGTGGTTGCTCCCCGCGCTGGACGACGGTGCGGGGGTGCCGGTGCGCGGCTACGGCGTGATGCTCCTCCTGGCGGTGGCAGCGGGAACGTGGCTGTCAATCCTTCGCGGTCGCCGTGCCGGCTACGATGCCGACACGATCCTCGCCCTCGGGCTCGAGGTCTTCCTGTGGGGCATCGTCGGCGCCCGGTTGTTCCATGTGATCGAATACCACGATCAGTTCTTCCCGCCGGGGCGGAGCCTGCTGGCAGGGGTCCCCGGCGTGCTCAATGTCGCCGCGGGAGGGCTGACGGTGTTCGGGTCGATCCCCACCGCCGCGCTGGCGGCGTGGCGATTCTCGGTGCGGCGTGGCCTGTCGCTGCCCCGCCTGGCCGACTGCATCGCGCCAGGCCTGCTCCTCGGCCTGGCCATCGGCCGGATCGGCTGTTTTCTCAATGGCTGCTGCTTTGGAGGCCCCTGCGATCTTCCTTGGGCCGTCCGCTTCCCCCCGGACAGCCCTCCCTGGCTCGATCAGGCGGCGCGGGGGCTGATCCCGCCGGTGCCGGCGGGAGCCCGCCCCTGGAGCCTCCCCATCCATCCGGCCCAACTCTACGCGACGGTCGACGCCGCGATCCTCGCCTGGCTGGCGGTTGCCTTCACCCCGCGGGCGAAACGTGACGGTGCCGTGTTCGCCCTCGTGCTCACGCTCCACCCGATCTCGCGCTTTCTCCTCGAGATGATCCGGATCGACGAGGCTCCCGCCCTCGGCACGCCATTCTCGATTTCCCAGGTCGTGTCGCTCATCCTCCTCGCCCTCGCCGGGGGGCTGTGGTGGTGGATCGGCCGGCAATCGCCGCGGCACCCCTGGGACGGCACCCCCGATGGCCCGGGAGGAATCGGTGCCGGGGGGCGGCTTTGACGGACGTCATCCCGGCAGGCAGACTCCTCCCACCCGTCGCTGCAGCGGGGTTCCCCAAGTTCTCGCTCAAGTTCTCGCCCCAGGTCCCGCCATGAACCAGCGCTCCACCCCGCCGGGAACGCCCGCCGCCGCGTCAAACGCCGACGAATTGGCCGTCGACGTCGAATGGAGGCGCCTCGAATCGGACCGGGTTGCCGAGGAAGTGGCCGAGGCCCGCGAGGACCTCGGCGGCATCACCCAGCCTCCCCCCTCCGGCTGGCTGTGGGGAGGCTTTGCCGCCGCCCTTCTGGCCGGTGTCGTCTTCGCCGTCGCGGTGAACGTCGCCTTGGCGGCGCGCCGGCCAGCCGCCCCGCCGCCACCGGCCCCGGTCGGGTTCCGTCCCCCCTCCCCGAACGAATTGGGACCGGGCTTCGGCGCCGAGGAGGGGACCGCGGCCGACACCAACGCCGAGACCGTCGACGGCCTTCCCCAGCCCCCGCCGGCGCCATGAGCCACGCCGACGCTCCCCGCCCCCCGAAGCGGCCGCTCCCACCCCGGAGCGTGACGATCCGCTGCCGGATCGACGGCCCGCTCGTCGTGGAACTCTCCCCCGACTGTGCCGATCTCGGCCTCGGCCTCCGGGTGACCGACCACGAAGGGCGGGAGCACCCCCTCCCCGCCGGCCGACCGCTGGCCCTGTGCCGCTGTGGCCACTCCGGCCGAAAGCCTTTCTGCGACGGGGCTCACAAAGGCTCGTTGACGGCCCGGGAGATCGCTCCCTCTCCCTCCGCCCCGGACGTGCCGAGCGCGGACCAGACCCCGGCCGGGTCCCGGCATGAACACGAACAACCCCCTTGAAAGAAGGGTAAAAAGGCCGGTTTTTCCCATTTTTTCGCTGGCAAGACACGCTGACTCTGCCGGATGGGAAGACCCTGCGTGCGACGGAAGTTCTTCGCTCCGAATCACTTGCGCTCGGTCGATGGGAGAGGCACCTCGATTCGGCGGGGGTAGGCGATATGGACTGGCGCGCCTTTGCCCTGTACGGTTGCGAGTTCGGACAGCGCACCCTGAGCTTCCGCCCGTCCCTCGGCCCCGAGCACCAACGGCGTGATGACGCACTCCCGCAACAACTTCTATCAGCGGTACAGCGTCGCGATCATGGCGGTCCTGCTGTTCCTGCTGCCACTGGTGTTAGTGGGGGCGGTGAAGGCGAAAGGGAACAACCGCAACGACGTCAAAGGTTGGCTGCCGCTGGAATACCCGGAGACGAAGGTCTACCGGTTCTTCCGGCGCAATTTCGCCGGCGAGGAGTTCATCCTCGTCTCCTGGGACGGCTGCACGATGGCCGACCCCAGGCTCGAGTTGCTGGCGAAGAAACTCCTCCCCCCGCCGGAGGAAGCCTCGCGGATCGATCGACCGCTCTATTACAAGTCGGCCCAGACCGGTCCGCGGGCCGTCGACTTGATGATGGCCGAACCGCTCAATCTCGACCGTGAGGAGGCGATCGAGCGCCTCACCGGGGCGATCATCGGTGCGCCGCCGAAGTCGGCCACGGGTGAGCCGCTCCCCGACGATCCCGAGCAACGCCAGACCTGCCTCGTTCTCACGCTCTCCGACACCGCTCGCGCCAATCTCCACGGCGCCATCGACACCATTCAGGAAGTGGCGACGAAGGAATGCGGCATCCCGGCCGCGACCCTCCACATGGGTGGACCGCCGGTCGACAACGTTTCGATCGACAAGGCCGGCCAGACGAGCGTCACGATCCTCTTCGGCCTGTCACTCGTCGTCGGGTTCTTCGTCAGCTGGTGGAGTCTGAAGAGCAAACTGCTGGTCGGCCTCGTGCTCGCCTCCGGCGTCTACAGCATGTTCGCGAGCCTCGCGGTGGTCTGGTATTCAGGCTACCCCGTCGATGCGATCCTCCTCACGATGCCGTCGCTGGTGTACGTCGCCACCACGAGCGGGGCGATCCATCTGGCCAACTACTACCGCGATCAGATCGCCGAAACCGGCATCCAGGAGGGGGCCGCCGGACGGTCGGTCCATCACGCCCTCCTGCCGCTGTCGTTGGCCACCGGCACGACGGCCATCGGCCTGGCCACGCTGGCCGTCAGCGAGCTGGTGCCGATCCGGATGTTCGGCATCTTCTCGGCCGTCGGCGTGGTGGTGAGCTTTCTGATCCTCGTCTCCTTCATGCCCGCCGCCCTCGAGCTCTTTCCCCCCAAGCTCGTTGGCCATTCGACCGACGAAGGCACGGGGATCGATCTCGGCTCGATGGAGAACAGCCGCTGGTGGCGTGCCGGCGAGTGGGTCACGCGCAACAACGGGCTTGTTGCCACCGCCTGCCTCCTCGTGATGGCCGGCGTCGGCTACGGAATGACGAAGGTGGAGAGCAGCGTTCAGCTGATGCGGTTGTTCTCCCCCAACGCGCGGATCCGCGCGGACTACCGCTGGCTCGAGTCCCATCTCGGACCGCTGGTGCCGATGGAGATCCTCGTCCGCATCGACCAGAAGACCTGCCCGCTCAATTTCCTCGAGCGGATGGAGCTCGTCGGCGAGATCCAGGCGGAGATCGGCGGGCTCGCCGAGGTGGGGAGCTCGCTCTCCACCGTCACCTTCGGCCGCAGCCTCGAAACCGGCGACGGCGGCGAGGGGATCGGCGGGGCGGCAGCCCGGGCCTTCGGCCTCGGCGCCCGTACGAAGCGCAACGTTCTGAACCGGCGGCTCTTGGCCCACCGTGAGGACTTCCTCGCCGGCGACTACCTCCGTGACGCCGTCCTCGACGACGGCCGCGAGCAGGAACTGTGGCGGATCAGCGCCCGCGTCAGCGCCGTCAAGGAGGTCGACTACGCCGACTTCAAGGCCGATCTCCAGACGAAGATCGACCCGATCCTCGCCAGGATGACCGAGAAGGGGATCGATGGCGTGTCGGTCGATTACACCGGGCTGGTGCCGCTGGTCTACAAGGCCCAGCACTCGCTCCTCGACGGTCTCAAAATCGGCTTCATCTGGGATTTCGCGATCATCGTCGCGGTCATGATCCTCCTCTGCCGGGCGACGTCGGCGGGCCTTGTCCTCCTCCTCCCCGCCGCCTTCCCGGCCGTGATGGTGTTCGGGGCGATGGGCTGGGGCAACCACCTTCTCAAGGCCTATGCCGACGGCCACCTCCTCATTGACATCGGCACCGTGATGGCGCCGAGTGTGGCGCTCGGCGTGACCGTCGACGACGTCGTCCACTTCATGCTCTGGTTCCGCCGCGGGATCGCCGACGGGCTCGACCGCAAACAGGCGACGATGCTCGCCTACAAGGGCTGTGCGCGGGCGATGTACCAGAGCTGGGGTGTGATCGGCATCGGCCTGTCGGTGTTCTCGCTCTCGCCGTTCGGCCCGACGCAGCGTTTCGGCTACATGATGCTCGCGATGCTGACGATCGCCTTGGTCGGCAACCTCGTCCTCATGCCGGCCCTCCTCTCCGGCCCCCTGGGAGCCGTCTTCAGTTGGAGCGTGCTGCGGATCGAGCGCAACAAGGCACGGCGCAACGGCCGGACGACCGTGAAGGAGGATGCGGGGAGCGATGAACTTCCCCCCCCCCATGTCCTCCCCGGTCAATCGAAGCAGGTCGTGCATGCCTGAAGGCAGGCGCCGCCCCGGTAGGAAGCCGGGATCGGGCCCACGGCACGATGCCAAAGATCAGCGCCATCGGAGTGACTCCGCCCCCGAAGGCCGCCGTCGCGATGACCGGCCTTCCGTGGAGCCGCCCCCACCGCCGGCGGCCCGCGCCCGCGACGAGCCCGGCCTTCCCACGGCGACCGTGCTGGTGAAAGCGAAGCGGGCGCGACCGTTCTTCGGGCGCCATCCCTGGGTCCTCGACACTGCCATCGAACGCGTCGAGGGCACCCCCGCCGACGGCGATGTCGTCGATCTGGCCACGCACGAGGGGCGGTTCATCGCCCGCGGGATCTGGAATGCCTCGAGCCGGCTCCGCGTCAGGCTCTACGCCTTTGAAGCCGACGTGCCGCTCGACGCCCCCTTCTGGCGATCGCGGATCGATGCTGCCGTCGCCCTCCGCAGGACGCTCGGGCTCGACGACCGCTCCGGCGCCGCGCGGCTGATCAACAGCGAAGGCGACGATCTCTCCGGGCTGATCGTCGATCGCTATGGCGACCATCTCGCCGTTCAGGTGACGAGCCTGGCCATGGCGGGTCGCCTCGACGCAATCTGCGACGCTCTCGAAGCGGCGGTGAAACCGGCCGGGATCCTTCTGCGGGGCGCCGACCGGGGCCTCTCGAAGCTGGAGGGGCTCCATCTCCCCGACCGGGTCATCCGTGGCACCGCGCCGGAAGGGCCGGTCTTCATCCGTGAGGGCAACCTCTCCTGGGGCGTCGATCTGACGGAGGGGCAGAAGACCGGCTTCTACCTCGACCAGCGTGAGAATCGGCGTGCCGCCGCGCTCCTGGCCCGCGACCGCCGTGTCCTCGATCTCTTCTGCTACTCCGGCGGCTTCGCCGTCGCCTGCGCCGTCACCGGCTCGGCCAGCAGCGTGCTCGCCGTCGACGGCAGCGCCAAGGCGACGGCGCTCGCCCGGGCCAACGCCGACTTCAACGGCGCGGCAAACGTCACGGTGGAGACGGCTGACGCCTTCGGGCGGATCGACAGCCTGGCCGCCGCCGGCGAGAAGTTCGGGATGGTGATCCTCGATCCGCCGAAGTTCGCCCGCAGCCGCGGCGCCATTGAAGAAGCCCTCCGCGCCTACCACCGTATCAATCGCGTCGGCATCGATCTCCTCGAGCCGGGGGGGATCCTCGTCACCTGTTCCTGCTCGGGGAGCGTCTCGCGCGACGACTTCCTCGAGATGCTCTCCGCGGTGGCCCAGCGAAGCGGTCGCCAGATCGCGATGCTCGAATGCCGCGGCGCCGCCCCCGATCACCCCGTCAGCGCCAGCTGCCTCGAGGGTGAATACCTCAAGTGCGTCATCGCCCGCGTGGCCTGAGGCACGCCGCTGCAGGCCAACCACGAGCGTCCGGCTCGTGTTCGCTTGGCGGGCGTCCGCCCGCTGGCACGTCACCCGGGCCTCCGGCCCTGAGCCTTGCTCCTACAGCTTCCGAAGCTGCGTGTACTCGGGAGCTCCACGCCAACCACGAGCGTCCGGCTCGTGTTCGCTTGGCGGGCGTCCGCCCGCTGGCAC
>JBBAVV010000027.1:0-15621 GCA_040397545.1 Pirellulales bacterium | reverse complement strand
CCGGGCCTCCGGCCCTGAGCCTTGCTCCTACAGCTTCCGAAGCTGCGTGTACTCGTCGATCGTCACCGTGGTGAGCTCGCCGTCGTCGCGGGAGAGGATCAGAACGTCGCTGAAGACCTTGTCGTCGGGATTGCGACGGAAGTGGAGGCCGTGGCGACGGCGCTCGCGCCGCAACACCTTCCCTACCGTCGTCGTGCTCCAGGTGGCGGTCGACCCGACCTGAACGCCATGGATCACCTCAACCCGGTCCCCCGGGGTGAGCTGCTCATAGAGCGTCCGCGACTGGTGTTCTTCGGGCGTCATCTCGGCTCTCCAGATTCCATTCCGCCACGAAACGCAGCGGACCACACGACGCGATCCGCCGGCAGGAGCCAACGTCGGCCCTGCCGGCCGTCCGGTCAGACTTCCTTCGCCTCGATCCACTTCATCATCTTGCGGAGATTGCGGCCGGTCGCGGTGAGCTTGTGCTCGCGCTCGCGGCGGCGGGTGCTCTTGAACATCGCCGCGCCGCCGCGGTTCTCGAGGATCCAGTCACGGGCGAACTCTCCAGAGCGGATCTCCTCGAGGATCTTCTTCATCTCCGCACGGGTCTCGTCGGTGATGATCCGCTTGCCGCGGGTGTAGTCACCGTATTCGGCGGTGTTCGAGATGCTGTAGCGCATGTATTCGAGCCCGCCCTGGTAGAGGAGGTCGACGATGAGCTTCATCTCGTGGAGACACTCGAAATAGGCCATCTCCGGCTGGTAGCCGGCGTCGACGAGCGTGTCGAAGCCCGCCTTGATGAGCTCCGAGACACCGCCGCAGAGGACGACCTGCTCGCCGAAGAGGTCGGTCTCGGTCTCCTCCGCGATCGTCGTCTCGATGACGCCGCCCCGCGTGCCACCGATGCCCTTGGCGTAGGCGAGGCCGAGCTTTTTGGTTGCCGGAGAAGCCCCGGCACCGAGCGCGATCAGGCAAGGAACGCCTCCTCCCTTCACGTACTCACTGCGGACGAGATGCCCCGGGCCCTTCGGAGCGACGAGCATCACGTCGTGACCGGCGGGGGGCTCGATCTGCCCGAAGTGGAAGTTGAAGCCGTGGCTGGCCATCAGCACGGCGCCTTTTTTGAGATTCGGCTGGATCGACGCTTTGTAGACGTCGGCGGCGAGCTCGTCGGGGAGGAGGATGTTGATCAGGTCGGCCTGCTTGACGGCATCCTCGACGCTCATCGGCTCGAAGCCGTGCTTCTTGGCGAGATCGTAGTTCGGCCCACCCGGCCGCTGGGCGACGACGACCTTCAGCCCGCTGTCCCGAAGATTTTGGGCCTGCGCGTGCCCCTGGCTGCCGTAGCCGATGATGGCGATGGTCTTCCCATCGAGGGCCTTGAGATCGGCATCGGCGTCGTAATAGATCGTGGCGGGCAAGGGATCACTCCTCGGATCGGGCTGAAGGAAAGGGGAGGGGAGGTGAAGGGGGAAGGGGGAAGGGGGGGTGTCCGGCGTGTGGCGGGCCCCACACCGATGAGGAGGGCTGTTCAGGCGAGCGATTCGCGGACCGACGCCTCGTCGGCGGGGCGGGCGCCGTCGGCCGCCTCGGTGAGCTCGCGGGTCGGAGGGCTCCCCCTCACCATCGCGATCCGGCCGGTGCGAACGAGCTCCAGGATCCCGAGGGGGCGCATCAGCTCGATGAAGCCCTCGATCTTCTTTTCGGTTCCGGAGATCTCGACGACGACACTGTCGGCGGCGACGTCGACCACCCGCCCGCGGAACACCTCGGCGAGCTCCTTGACTTCCGTCCGCGTGGCCCCGGCCGTGGCAGCGATCTTGATGAGCATCAAGTCGCGCTCGACGTAGTTGCGCGAGCTGATGTCGTCGACGCGGACGACCGTGACGATCTTCTCGAGTTGGCGGCGGACCTGGTCGAGGACCCGGTCGTCACCGCGGAGCACGAAGGTCATCCGGGAGAAACGCCGGTCCTCCGTCTCGCCAACGGCGAGGCTGTCGATGTTGTAGCCCCGGGAGGCGAGCATGCCCGAGACATGAGCCAGCACGCCAGGAACGTTCTGGACGGTGGCCGAAAGGACGTGGCGCATGGGGGAGACCGGAGGAAGGAGGGGAAGCGAGACCGGAGCCGAGGACTGATGATCGGGAAAGCGGGGCCGTTTCGGGGGGGAGGGCGGACGCAGTCTGGAGCCAGGGAAGGGATGCCGACGGGAAAAACACCGGCCGGGCCGGGGGGCACCCCGACCTGCGACACGCCCGTCCCCACTGCCTTGGCCACTGGGGAAACGGCGAAAACCGGCCGAAAACGGCATCCAGCACCTTTCCGGAGTGTAGTTCGGCCCGCCGGGATGATTCAAGCGGTGCCCCTGGGGATGCCCCGTCACGGCCGGTCCTGGCAGGGAAGCGTTGACATGGGGCGGAAAATACGAATAGTTTGCGGGACTGCCCCCGCGATCGCGGCGGTCTGTCAAGGCACCTTCCGCCGGCTCCCTTTCTCCCCACCCCACGAGTGACGAGCGTGTCGAACGTCCTGGCCCAGGAACTGATCGAAGCCGGCGTGCACTTTGGCCATCGTGCCAGCCGCTGGAACCCGAAGATGCGGCCCTATATCCATGGGCGCCGGAATCTCATCCACATCATCGACGTCCGCGAGACGATCCGCGGCCTGCTCCGGGCCCGGAAGTATCTCAAGCAGGTCGCGTCGACCGGCAGCCTCATCTTGTTCGTCGGCACGAAGCGGCAGGGTGCCGAGGCGGTCGCCCGCGAGGCGTTGCGCTGCGGTATGCCCTACGTCTCCGACCGCTGGCTCGGCGGGACGCTCACCAATTTCCGCACGATCCGCAACCGGCTGGCGCGGCTGGAGCAACTCGAAAAACTGATGCCCTCCGACGAGTTCGGCGCCTACTCCAAGAAGATGCAGTCGTCGCTGCGGCGTGAGTTCCGCAAAATGGAGCGGAATCTCGGCGGCATCCGCACCCTGTCGCGGCTCCCTGAGTGCCTCGTGGTGTTCGATCCGAAGAAGGAGAAGAACGCCATCAGCGAAGCCCGGAAGATGGGGATCACGACGGTCGCCCTGATCGACACCGACTGCGACCCCGATCTGGTCGATCTGCCGATTCCGGGCAACGACGACTCGATCCGCTCGATCGAGCTGGTCGCCTCCCGGCTCGCCGATGCGATCCTCGAGGGGAAGGTGAACACCTCGTCCGACGCTCAGGCTGCCGCCGAGGGCGCCGATGTCGACGGCAAGCCGGCGCCGAAGGCCCGATCGAATGTCGCCAAGCGGGCAGCGCCCCGTCCGCCGAAGACCTGATCGGCCGCGGGCCGCCTCCCCGGCATGGCGCGGGGGATGGCGGCTTTCCCTGTCTCGAGTCCTTCGACGGCCGGCAGGAGCGCCCCTCGATCAGGGCGCTGCGCCGGTTGTCTCGTTCTGGTCCGGTGCGGGGCTGTGGGCTCTTGAACCGGCCAGGAATCACCTCATTTTCCATGTCTATTTTTGGAAGGAGCTTTTTCCATGGCAGAGATCACGGCAGCAGCGGTCATGGCACTCCGGGACAAGACCGGCCTGCCGATGATGGAATGCAAGAAGGCCCTTCTTGAGTGCGGCGGCAACACGGAGCAGGCGGTGGAATGGCTTCGCAAGCAGGGCGTCAAGACGCAGGCGATGCGCGCCGACCGTGAAACCTCGATGGGGCGTCTGGCGGTCTACGCCGATCCCGCAAAGAACGTCGGCACGATCATCGAGCTGAAGTGCGAGAGCGCCCCGGTGGCCAACAGCCCCGACTTCAAGGCCCTCGCCGAGGACATCGCCACGACGCTCGCCCTCGGGCCCGGCGCGAAGACCCCCGCCGATCTCCTTGCCCAGAAAAGCCACGCCCACCCCGACAAGACCCTGGCGGAGATCAAGGACGATCTCTTCAACCGGATGCGCGAGGTGTTCGACCTGGCGCGGATCTGCCGGATCGATGCCCCCTGCGGCGGCTATGCCCACCACGACGGAACGAAGGCGGCGATTGTCGAGATCGCAGGGAAGACGACCGGCCCCGACGCGGCGACCGTCGCCAAGGATATCTCGATGCACGTTGTCGCCCTCGCGCCGCAGGCGATCACGAAGGAAGACCTCGATCCCGAGGCGGTGGCGAAGGAACGTGAGATCCTCACCGAGGCGGCCCGCGGCGAAGGGAAGCCGGAGAACATCATCGCCAAGATGATCGAGGGGCGGCTGCGTAACTTCTTCGGCCAGTGTGTCCTCCTCGAGCAGCCGTTCGTGAAGGATGACAAGCAGACCGTCGGCCAACTGGCCAAGTCGGCCGGGCTCGAGGTGAAGCGCGTCGAGAACTGGAAGCTCGGCGGCTGACAGCCGCCCGTGCGGGAGACTCTTCCGATGGATGCCAGACAGCGTGGCGTGAAGAGACCGGACGACGGGCCGGCCGGATCCCCGGGCCAGGCAAACGGTGCCGTTGAGGGGGCTGGAGTGGTCTACCGGCGCGTGCTCCTGAAGCTCTCGGGGGAGAGCTTCGTTCGCCCCGGCGAGCGCGGGATCTCGATGGACGAAGTCCTTCTCGTCGCCCGGCAGGTCTTCCTGGCGGCTTCCCGGGGGGTCGAACTGGCGATCGTGATCGGCGGCGGCAACATCCTCCGCGGGGCGTCGTTCACCGCGGGGAACTCCGGTGTTCACGAGGCGACGGCCCATTCGATGGGGATGCTCGCCACCGTCATCAACGGCTTGGCGCTCCAGGATGCCCTCGAGAGCCTGGGGGCCCAGACGCGGCTGATGACGGCGATCCGCATGGATGGTGTCGCCGAGCCCTACATCCGCCGTCGCGCCCGCCGTCATCTCGAGAAGGGGCGGATCGTGATCCTCGCGGCGGGCACCGGGAGCCCGTTTGTGACCACCGACACCGCCGCCGCCCAACGGGCCCTGGAGCTCGAGGCGGATGTTCTCATGAAGGCGACCCGGGTCGACGGCGTCTATTCCGACGATCCGGAGAAGAATCCCCACGCCATTCTCTACCGCGACCTCTCCTACCAGCAGATCCGCGACCAGAACCTTCGGGTCATGGATGTGACGGCGATCTCCCAGTGCATGGAGCACGACATGCCGATCCTGGTGTTCAACTACCGCCGGGAGGGGAACATCGTCCGGGCGATCGCAGGGGAGCGGATCGGGAGCCGAGTGTCCCGCGGCTCCTGACGAAACTCACTCCAAAGAGGGGATTCACGGCCGTTGGAGAGCCCCTCACCGGGCGATTCCCGGGCTTGTTTGGCCGAAAAAAAATCTCGGTTCGCTGCTCTTCTGCCCCCCTTTCCAACGCAGATTACCGATTCCACCAGGGTCTAGGAGGGATCGGCAGTTTGTGGGTTTTGGGGCGATCTTGAGCCCCCAGTCTTCCTTGACTGGCCCCTCTCACCGCTCGACAATGGCTCTTTTGGCGGTCACCTCCTTCCCCCTGCCTCGTCGGCTCTGGGTGGGTTGCGGCCGGGAGAGTTCACCATGGTTGGCACGCTGAAGAGTCGTCGGAACAACGGTTGGGAGAGTCTTGGGGCTGGAACGAAGTCGATCGACAAGGGCGTCCGGCACGGCTTCACGCTGGTGGAGCTCCTCGTGGTGATCGCCATCATCGGCACCCTGGTCGGGCTCCTCCTCCCGGCGGTCCAGGCGGCCCGCGAGGCAGCCAACCGGATGGCTTGCAACAACAACCTCAAGCAGCAGGGGCTGGCCGTCACGCTCCACCACGACGCCAAGAAAACCTTCCCTTCCGGCCGCAATACCCGCGAACAGATCGGGACTTCCTGGGCGTTCCGCATGCTCCCCTACATGGAGGAGACGGCGATCGCCAATGCCTACGTGCCGACGGCCCGGGCCGATGACAGCCTCAATTCGCAGTCGATGCGAACGGCCGTCGCCGCCTTCTTCTGCCCCAGCCGGCGGCCTCCGAACAACACCCGCAACTTCGACAACAACAACGACGTCCCCGTCGTTATGGCGGCCGCGGCCGGCGGTGACTATTCCGCCAATGCCGGGACGTACTTCAACTACAGCGCCGAGAATGGGGCTGGTGTCGACGGTCGACAGGCCGGCCCGATCTTCACTTTCTCGGCAGTGAAGGCGTCGTGGGTGACCGACGGCTTGAGCCAGACGATTGCCATCGGCGAGCGGCATCTGATCCCGGTCGATCCGGCCTGGCCCCAGAACATGGTCCAGTACTGGCAGGGGGACACCTCGATGTTCGCCGCCGACACCCCCCACTGCCTGTTCCGCGACACGGCCCGGGGGCTCGCCAGCGGTCCGAAAGACACCAATAGCCGGAAGTTCGGCAGCCAGCATGCCGCTGGAATCGTGAACTTCGTGTTCCTCGACGGCCATGTCGAGGGGCTCACGCCCGACACCGATCTCGATGTGCTGCGGTGGTATTCCACGATCGGCGACGGCAACGACCCGACCAAGCCGGCCGACGGCGCCTCGGGAACGGGAACCTGACACGGCCTCGAGCACCGAAAACCCGGCCCCTCGCCCGACGCGAGGCTTCGCCGACCGTGGACGTCCCCGCACCCGTTGAGTGGCGGGGCGTTTCCACGATTCGTGCCGTGGAACAATGCCAAGGAGGGCTTTTTCCACTGCCTGCCAGCCCTCAGAGGAGATCACCATGGCCCGTCAGTTGAGCCCCGAAGCCCAGGCCCGCCTCGCAGCGGCCCGGGCGGTTGCCCAGGGAAAACCGCTCCCCACCCCCAGCGCTGCCCCGGGCCCCAAGGGCCAGGCGGCTCCGCGCCAGGGATCGGCTCCGGGGGCCATGCCCGCTCCGGAGGCTCCCCCGGCGCCCGGATCGAAGGGGAGCGGCATCGTGATCCTCGCCCTCCTCGGCGTCATCGGAATGGGAACGATTGCCGGGGGGGCGTGGATGACCCTCGGCCGACGGCCTGATCTCGTCGGCGCGACCGCGGCAATCCAAAAGGGGCTGCTGGCCGGGTCGATGCGCGGGGCGGAGGGGAAGAAGGCGGTCGCCGAGGTGATCCGCAACGCCGATCAGATGACCAAAGGGGAGCTCGAGACCGCCCGCAAGGCCCTCGACGAGGAATGGAAGCAGTGCCGCGACGAGGCGATCGATGCCTTTGTCGCCGCCCCGGAAGCGGACCGGCCGCGGCTGGCCGACGAAGGGATCGACCGGACGATCGCCTATCGGAAGCTCCGCTTCGGCCTCTCGCCGCAGGCGCAACAAGAGAAAGGCCGCCGCCAGAAGCCCCCGAAGGACGCTGACCGCCGCAAGCTCTTCGACCGCTACGCCGAGGCCCTCCAGGCCCAGTCGAAGAAGCGGGGCATCGATCTCCCGGAATGGCAGTGAGGCCACGACGACCAAGATGACGGGTAGACTGCGAGCGACGTTCGGTCCCCCAGCAGGAGCGATGCGCCCCCGTGAGTGAGTCTTCCCAGGGTCAGCATCACCACTACGCGTGGTGGCTGATCATGTGTCTGTGCGGCGTCGACTACTTCAGTACCCTCGGCTACCAACCGTCGATCGCCTTCGAAGGGGCCGGCACCCTCGCCCCCCTCGCGACGCTGGTCCTCGTCCTCGTGACGCTCTTCGGGGCCTACCCCGTCTACAGCTACGTTGCCGGCCAGACGCCCGACGGCGTCGGCTCGATCGGGATGATCGAGCGGCTCGTGAGCGGCTGGAAGGGGAAGATCGGCGTCCTCGTCCTGATCGGATTTGCCGCCACCGACTTCGTGATCACGAAGACGCTGTCCGCCGCCGACGCCGCCGCGCACCTCATCAGCAATTCACTTTTTGTCGAGCATGCGCCCCCGTGGGCCCATAACCAGATCGCCATGGCGGTGGTCCTGCTCCTGCTTCTCGGGGCGATGTTTCTCAAGGGCTACTCCGAGGTCGTGGGGATCGCCACGGTCCTCGTCATCGTCTTCCTCGGGCTGTCGTTCCTGATCATCACCAGCAGCCTGTGGCACCTGATCACCCACCCGGCGCTGCTCCAACAGTGGTTCGCGGAGATCGCCTCCGGGTCTTACCACCTCCACGAGGCGCCGCTCGAGGGGCACGGCCTGTGGGTCGCCCTGGGGATCTCGCTGTTGATCTTCCCGAAGCTCGCCCTCGGGCTCTCCGGCTTCGAGACCGGCGTGCTCCTGATCCACCTCGTCCGCGGCAGTGATGAAAACCCAGACGACGAACAGGCGCGGATCGCCAACACCCGCCGCCTCATGCTCACTGCCGCCCTGATCATGTCGTTTTTCCTCATCGGCTCCTCGCTCGTCACCGGCACCAACACGATCATCCCGGCCGAAGAACTGCGGATGGAGAAGGACGACGCCGGCGAAATCCTCTTCAAGGGAAAGGCCCTCGACCGCGCCCTGGCCTACGTCGCCCACGGCGAGAGCCCGCTCAAAGTCAGCCCGCTCTTCGGACCGATCTTCGGCACCGTCTACGACATCTCGACGATCCTCATCCTCTGGTTCGCCGGGGCCTCGGCGATGGCCGGCCTCCTGAACATGGTGCCACGCTACCTGCCGCGCTACGGCATGGCGCCGGAGTGGGCGGCGGCCTACCGCCCCCTCGTGATCGCCTTCACCGTCATCAATCTCCTCGTGACGTGGGCCTTCAAGGCCGATGTCACCGCGCAGGGGGGCGCCTACGCCACCGGCGTGCTCGTCCTCATGACCAGCGCCTGCATCGCGTCGCTGGTGCACATGCAGCACGAGGCCTCGGCGGGGGCCGATCACCACCTGTTCAAGCGGGTCGCCTTCGCGCTGATCACGCTCGTCTTCATCTACACGACGATCACGAACATCTCCGAGCGCCCCGACGGCATCATCATCGCCTCGATGTTCATCGCGTCGGTGCTCGTGATCTCGATCGTGTCGCGCGTGTGGCGGAGCCAGGAGCTGCGCCACAAGGAATTCCGCTTCGCCGACGACTCCGCCCGCATGCTGTGGACCGACATCTGCGCCGAAGGGGCCTTCCGCGTCCTCGTGCCGCACCGCCCCGGCCACCGCTCGCTCGACGAGAAGGAGGCGGAAATCCGCCAGCGCCACCGGATCCCCGCCGAGGTGCCGATCGTGTTTCTCGAGGTCCATTACGGTGACACCAGCGAGTTTCACAACGCCCCGATCCTCTCCGCCAAGCAGGAGGGGGAGCGGTTCGTGATCGTCGCCCGCGACGTCGTCAGCGTCTCCCACACGATCGCCCAGATCGCCATCGAGATGTGCAAGTTGGGGAGGCCGCTGGATGTCGTCTTCGGCTGGAGCCAGGGGAGCAGCCTCAAGCTCGCACTCGAGTTTCTCCTCTTCGGTCAGGGGGACGTGCCGAACGTCGTCTACGACCTCGTCGAGAAGGCCGTGCCCGACACCGGGCGGCGGCCGACGGTCCTGGTGGGTTGAGCGACTCGCCTCACTCCCGCGGCTTCACCCCCCAGGCCTCGTCGAAGAAATCGGCGGCGACGATCCGCCCCGGATCGCGGCCATCAGGGGGCACGGCGAGATCGATCACCGCCCAGTCGGGGAGGCGGCGATTTTGGAGGGCATTGTTGACGTCGTGCTCCTCGCGGAAGGTGAAGCCGGAGTTGAGCACGACATACCGCGGCGCGGCGGAAGGTGAGAGCGGATTGGGGTGGATGAGCACGGGGACCTGGCCGGCCCCGGGAAAGCGGCGTTCGCCGGCGGTGCCCGGCCCGAAAACGATCCCCTCAGGCGTCCAGCGCAGCGGCAATCCCGGCAGGGCGCGGGCGATGAGCGGATTGGAAGACTCGTCGCCGAAGAGGACGAGGTGCTTCGTGCGGAGGATCTCGTCAGTAACATCCCTTGCCTCCACGACCGGCAATTCGCCGCGGTAGAGGTCATGCCAACGGCGCTTCAGGTGGGCAAACTCCTCCGCCACGAACCGATCGACCGCGGGCGAAAGGCCGGGCCCGACCGGCGGCACGACGACAAACGGCGCATCGAAGGCCTCGTCGATCGGGCCGGTGAGCCCGGGCCGCTTGCGATGGAGCGGAAGCGTGGCAGAGTCGACGATGCCCCACGCACCGTCTCCCGCGAGCCCCGCGCGGGCCAGGACCACGGCCCCGGTATCGCCCTCCGGGTCGGGGCTCGAGTACCCGATCGGGGTGCCGTCGATCTCGATCCGGCACGGCGCGGGAATGTCGCGAAGATGCACGACGGTGACGTTGGCCGTCTCGACATGGAGAGTCGATCCCTTCAAAGAGCGCACCGCGTCGATCCGCGCCGGCGCACAGTGCTCGCCGAGGCCCAGCGGCTCCACCCACCAGCTCCCGCCATCGGCGAGCGTCGTGCCGGCCCAGTGGACAGCGTCGGGGGAGCTCGGCCGGCCGGCAGCGATGGCGGGGGCGAGGAAGGCGGCGATTGCCGCGCGCGAGGGAGCGTCGTAGCGGTGCTCCATCCCGGCGCCAATTTGGTGCGGGATCTCGCGCCCCTCGGCAGCCAGCGTCGCCACCATGATTTCGCTGGCGGCCCGCTGGCCGTCTTTCTCGCCGGAGTAGGCGATCACCGGGAGATTGAGAAGATTGCGGGCCACCGGTGGCACGTCGGTGAGGAGCCACAGTCTCGATTCCCACCAGGGAACGTCCCCCGGATCGATGCCGATGAAGCGCGAGGTGTCGACGAAGCCGGCGCCGCCGTGAACCGCGCAGAACCGGTCGGTGCGCCGGGCACCGATCTCCCACGCCCCGGCTCCTCCCATCGAGAAGCCGGCGAGCACGACCCGGTCGCGGTCGACCGGGATGACCCGATCGAGGGCGTCGAGGGCCTCGAAGACATCGACCGCCCCCGGCCCCTTCCAGCCGTTGCAGTAGCGGCCGAAGGGATGGAGGACGATGCAATCGTCGGGAAAGAACTCACCGGTCTTGCGGGCCTTCTGCCAGAGGAAATGGAGATCGGTGTCGCGCTCGCCACGGCCATGGAGCCAGATCCACACCGGTGCCGGCCGGGAGCGGTCGAGCGTGTCCGGCACGACGATCCCGTAGGGCTGCACAGAGCCGTCGATCCGGGAGCGGTGGGCCAGCGGCACGAATCCCCCCTCGCGCCAGCCCGTCCGCCCCGCTGCCACATCGTCGAGCCGACGCTCGGCCTCGTCGAGCGCCCAGGTCGCCCGCTCGAGGTGCTGCGGCTCCCACCATTCGCCACACTCGATTCCATACGCCACCGCCTTGGGGAAGACCTCAATCTCCGCACGCTGTCCGTCGTCGGCGAAGGGAGTCAGGGCGATCCGCTCTTGCACGGCTGCGAGCCGCTGGGGCACCCGCTCCCAGGCGAGGCGCTGCGTGTCGTCGAGCTGGGCGACGAGTTCGGCGATCGGGGGCGCCGGAGGGGGAAGACGGCGTTCGATCGCGTCGGCTCCCGTAGCTGCGGCCGTCGCCATGACCGAAAGGAGGAAAAGCCCCAGGCGGGGGGCGCGGGGGGGAGGGACGATCATGGAAGCCTCGGGGCGTGCGTGTCGGCGGGGATCCCACCGCCGGGATGGGAGTCGGGAACGCTCTGGCCGCAGGACGCTTGCGTGCCAACTCCCCCCCCGTGAGAATTGTGACGTCGTCGCGGCGGAGGGACAATTCCGCACCATGGGGCCGGGGCGGCCGGCCCGACGATCTGGTTCATGGTCCGACGACAGCCCCACGAAGGAGTGTGCCCGTATGCCGGTCGACGAGATCCTCTTGGATGCCGAGGAGCGGATGGAGAAGGCGGTCGACGTGTTCCGTCACCAGCTCACCGGCATCCGCACCGGACGGGCCAACCCCGGGCTCGTCGATTCGCTGCGGGTGGAGGTCTACGGCTCGCCGACGCCGATCAAGGCCCTCGCCAGCGTCGGCGCCCCTGAACCGAACCAGATCGTCGTCCGCCCCTTCGACCCCGGCACGATCAAGGACATCGAGAAGGCGATTCAGGCCTCCGACCTCGGCTTCAACCCGCAGAGCGACGGCCGCGTGATCCGGATCACGATCCCCGCCCTGTCGACCGACGTCCGCAAGAAGATGTCGTCGCGGATCAAGGAGCTCGCCGAAGAGGCGAAAGTCGCGATCCGCAACGTCCGCCGCGATGCCAACAAGGCGGCCGACACCGAGAAGACCGACGGCACCCTGACGGAGGACGACTGCGACTCCACCAAGGAAGAGGTGCAGGAGCTCACGAAGACCTACGAGGCCAAGGTCGCGGATCTGGCGCGGGTCAAGGAAGCGGAAGTGATGGACGGTTGAGCCCCTCCGGGCCGGTCGTCGGGAACAGGATCGAATCGACAGGGCCCGGGCACCCGGCACGCATGATCGGATCGCCACCCGTGGAAGAGCCGGTGCAGGCCACGGGGGTCGTGAAGCGCTACGGGCAGCGCACCGTGCTCGACCGCGTGTCGCTGACCGTGAAACCGGGGATCACCGGGCTCGTAGGGCCCAACGGCGCCGGCAAGAGCACGCTCGTGAAGGCGATCCTCGGGCTGGTGCGCCTCGCCGAGGGGAGCGTGCGCGTGTTCGGGATCGACCCGCGCCGCGAGCCCCGCGCCGTGCGCCGGTTCGTTGGCGTCGTCCCGGAGGACGAATGCGCCGTGCCGGGGCTATCGGGGGTGGAGATGGTTCGCTACGCCGCCCGCCTCTCGGGGATCCCCGGGATCGAGTCGCTCCGCCGGGCGCACGAGGTGCTCGATTGGTGCAACGCCGGCCAGGAGCGCTACCGGCCGGTGGAGACCCTCTCGGTGGGGATGCGGCAGAAGATCTCCTTCGCTGCGGCCATCGTCCACGACCCACGGCTGGTGATCCTCGACGAACCGACCAACGGCCTCGATCCGATCGAACGGCGGGCGATGCTCGGCCGGCTCACCACCCTCGCCCGCGAACACGGCAAGACGATTCTCGTCTCGACCCATGTCCTCCCTGACATCCAGGCGATCTGTGATTCGGTCATCGTTCTCGCCACCGGCCGCGTCCGGCTGACGGGATCGATCCGCGCGCTGACGCATCCGTCGACCCCGGAGGAGCGGCTCGAGGTGGCCGGCCCGGTCGACGAGCTCGTCCGCCGCCTCGTGGCCCGCGGGATCCCCGCCCGCCGCGCCCGCTCCACCGACTTCTTCCCCGCTGCGGCCGGTTCCGCAGGTCGATTCTCCGCCGCCGTCGGGACGATGGCGCTGGGGGATGGCGCGGAGGAAGGGGTTGTTCTCCTCCAGCTCTCGACCCCAGACGCCCTCGCCGGAATGTGGGCGGAGGTGGGCCATCTGGGGATTCGTGTCCGATCGCTGCAGGCTGCCTGTCGCCCCTTCGAGGAGGTGTTTCTCGAGGCCCTCCAGGCCCCCCCATCGGAGCCCCTCGATGCCGCTCCATGACGTCGGCTACCGCCCCTGGCAGGGCCGGCGCTCCGGCTCGCTCGCCGCGATCTTCGTCATCGCCACGACCGGCCTCACCCTGGCGTGGACGAGCCGCTGGCTGCGCCGCGCCGTCTTCTTTGCCTGGAGCCCGGCGCTGGTCTTCGCCGGGAGTTTCTTCGTCTTCGAGCAGGCGATCGACGAGGGGCGACTCGACTCGATCCGTGAATCGGCCCGCCTCGGCCGGAATGTCGACGGCGTGGGGATCCTCGGGCGGGTGATTGCCGAGTCGCTCGGCCCGGTCGACGACCCGGCCGATCGGCACCTCGGCCCCGAGGAGCAGGCCAACAAGGCGCGCCGCATGGTCTGGGCGCGGCTGATGCTCGCCTTCATGCGCTCCCCTCAGGCGATCCTCCTGGCGATCGTGGTGGGGCTGGTAGCGCCGACGCTGGTGTCGCGCGATCTGCGCGTGAAGGCCTGGCTGATCTACTTCACGCGACCCGTGGGGAAGTTCGAGTACGTCACCGGGAAACTGCTCATCCTCGGCCTCCTCGTCGCGTCGATCACGATGCTCCCGGCCTTGAGCCTGTGGGTGGCGGGGGTGGCAGTGAGCCCGAGTCTGTGGGTGGCGGTGACGACCTGGGATCTGCCCCTGCGGATCATCGTGGCCAGCCTCGCCCTGGCCATCCCCACGGTGCTCATGGCGCTGGCCTATTCGTCGGTCACCGCCGAAAGTCGGATCGCGAGCTTCGCGTGGTTTGCCACCTGGGCCGCCTGCTGGATCGCCCACACGTCGCTGTCCACCGCCGACATGGCCCGGCGGGTGAGCAACGATTCGGTCGTCTCCCAACCGTCGGTTCCGGGGCAGTTCTCGGTCGAGGAGGGGCCGGTGCGGCCGCGCCGGGCGAATGTCCGCCCTCGAGCGCCGGCGCGGGATCTCGGCGAGACCATCGTCGACTTCATCGAAGGGCGCGGGCCGGGCGACGGCCGACGGCCCGACGCGCGACGAGCTCGCTGGTTCTCCCGGGTCACCGGGGTCGACGGCACCATCGATCGCTGGGCTTGGCTCTCCCCCTATCATGCCCTCGGGGTGATCCAGGCCTGGGTGTTCGGCATCGAGCACCGCTGGCAGGCGATCCGCCCCCCGCTGCTGTCGCTCGGAATCGTGTCGGTCGTCTCAGCCCTCGTTCTCTGGTGGCGCGTCGACGCCCCCGCCCGTGCCTGACGCCCCCCGAAGTCCCCCGCACCAAAGCCCCCCCGCATGATCTCCCTGTCCCACGTCACGAAGCTCTACGGCTCCGTCATCGGCGTCAACGATGTCACGGTCGACCTTGGCGTGGGCGCCTACGGCCTGCTCGGACCCAACGGCGCCGGCAAGACGACGTTCCTCGGTCTCGTCACCGGCCAGCTTCGCCCCTCCATCGGCGAGGTCCGCGTCTTCGGCGAGCGCCCCTTCTTCAACGCCCGGGTGCTGCGGCGGATCGGCTACTGCCCAGCATCGGATCTCACCGAGCGCTCCGCGACGCCGCGGGAGTGGGTCCGCTACCTCGTGCAGCTGTCGGGCTTCACACCGGCCGCGGCCCGGCGGCTGGCCGACGAAACCCTCGAACAGGTGGGGCTCGGCGAGGCGGCCGGGCGCCCCCTCTCGACGCTCTCGAAGGGGATGCGGCAACGGGCCAAGCTCGCCGGGGCCATGGCCCACGATCCCGATCTCCTCGTTCTCGACGAGCCGTTCGACGGCCTCGATCCGGTGGCCCGCCATGAGCTCGTGACGCTCGTGCGGACCTGGGCGCGGTCGCGCAGCCTCCTCGTCGCCAGCCATCTCCTCCACGAGGTGGAGGCCCTCCAGGCGGGGCTGGCGGTGATCCTCGGCGGTCGGCTGGTCGCCAGCGGCAGCGTTCATGAGATCAGCCAACTCATCGACACCCTCCCCTCGGAGGTGCGTGTCGTCTCGACCGCGCCCCGCAGGCTCGCGGAGCTGGCCTGCCGATGCCCCGAGGCGGAGGCGGTGCGGTTTCTCGGTGCCGACGCCTTCATCGTCGACACGCGGGCTCCGCGGCTGCTGGCGGATCGGGTCGTCGAGGCGGCCAACGCCGAGGGGATTCTGATCCGCGAGCTCGTCCCGGGAGACCGGTCGCTCGAGGGGATCTTCGGCCGGCTCGTGCAGGTGCACCGTGGGGTCGCACCATGACCGGCCAGACACCCCCACCGGCCAGGGTACCCAACCCATTGGCTCCCCTTCCTTCCGTGGCTCCCCTACCTTCCGTGGCTCCCCTTCCTTCCGTGGCTCCCCTTCCTGCCCTGGCTCCCCTTCCTGCCCTGGCTCCCCTTCCTGCCCTGGC
>JBBAVV010000026.1:36849-63874 GCA_040397545.1 Pirellulales bacterium | reverse complement strand
GACTACCTGCTGAAAGTCCTTGTCAGCATTTGAGATATGGTGCAATCGCCCTGGGGGTTAGCCGGAAAGTCTATGCAAGAGATCATCAAGCGTATTCCTGCCGGCTGGCAAATGGTTTCACAAAACAGGGGCGTCGGCGTAAAGTTCTTGGATACAGCCGGGATTGAAAGAATTCGAATCCATGCCCCAAGCCCGCGAGCTCCGGCAGGCTCACACGCAGCCACAGGGTGGGTTCTTAGGATCCAAGATCGTATCGGCAATTATTACGATGATGTAGGCCGGATAGTGAGTCGGTTTGCTAACGAAGGCCATATTCCCATCAATGGAAACGGGGCAACGCCTTGAACAGACGGCTTTTAGAAGGACTGTTGCTGATTGCTTCACGTGAACGACAACTGGAGATGATTGTAGAGGGCACCAGAGACCATTACCTTGTGCCCGAAGAGCTGATTGACAGCGCACGCACGGAGGCAGAGCGACTGCTCAACAGTTCACGTGGGTTGAAGGGTGGTGAGCGCGACAGTATAGGGACGTTTTTGCAGTTGGCGGAGCGAGCATATGCAGAAACACTCGAACATGGATCAGCCGAGCTCCGTGAGCTTATTGACGGTGAGGACTGGTCGCGCATGCGCGCGGCTGCCAAGGACTGCCTTGACAAACTCAATGGATATACGAAGCATGCCGCAGAGTAGCCTTCCTGATTCCGCTACATTGCAATGATGCGTAACCACCGATCGGAGCCCGGGTCGTCGCCGAAAATCCCCGCTCCGAGGAGTTTGACGACTCCTTCGCGGACCCGGTGCAGAGCGAGTGGGCGCGGGTGTCGTTTCTGATCGTCCGCAACGATCTCTCGGTCGTGGAGGCGGAGTTCATCCGGCCACGGGAATGGATCGAGAGCCTTGGCCTTGTGAAGGGAGCCAGGATCGATCTGGCCGTGCCAGAGCTTGAAATCGACGGCCTCGCGGAAGTGACCGCCGTCCGGGCCTGCCCGCCGATCGCCGAGGGGGAAGGCCGGGTTGTCACGCGGCGCTTCGTGCCGCGCGATGTCGCGAACGTCGTCCGGATCACGCTCGCGAGTGGCACCGAGATCCGAGCCACCGACGTCCATCCGGTCAGGTCGGTCGGGGGGTAGACTGGGGACCGGCTGGGAAGCTCGAGCCCGGCGAGCAGGTCGACACGCTCGCAGGCCCGGTCGCAGTGGCGAGCGTCGAGCCACTCGACCGCCACCCGGCCGTGTACAATCTCGAAGTCCACGGCGAGCACGTCTACCGCATCGCGGTGGAGGGGGTTCTGGTGCACAATATGTGCCCGGACGTTCCGGCGGGACTCGTGCAGAACCCGATGTTTAAGCAGGCTCTTCAGCCGTACCGCAACGGGCTATTCACCAATGCAGGTAGAGCTTTAACCAAGCATCCCAATATCGTCGGGGCAAGTTCTGCTCAAGAGCTTATAAAAAGGTACGGGAACAATGCGGGTATTAACGACGCCGCTGCCGAGGCGTTGAAGAACATCATGCGGCAAGGGGCGGTCACGTCAAAGATTACGAAAGCCTTTGGCGAAGTCGTTGAATTTAAGATGCCCATCGGCTTGGGTGCGCGATTCGATGCTGTGACGAATGAGTTTATCACCTTTCAGGGGCGTGGGCTGTGAACGACTACACAAGAATGATTGCGGCTGCGCCGCTCATCACGCAGATCGAGAGCACGACCACTTCCGGCGACCTGGACTACCAGGGAGCCGCGATAGAAGTGGCAACCAGTGATGGCGACGAGTTGTTTCACGTGGTCGTGGACGGCAACGGTCAAACGCAGTTCCTCTTTTTTCGATCGGAGGGAAACTATCGACTGCCCTTGGAGGTGATGCAGCGAATTATTGATGCGGCGCGGAAGTGCGTCCGAGTTTCCGGCTGATTGCTATCGCTGGGGCGGACAAGGCGTTCCACCGAGTTGTGGCCCGTCTTGGAAATCTTTTTCCAAGGCGTGTGAAGATCGCTGCCCTTGTTTTCGGCTTGGGAATGACCTCGGTCGACGTGGAGTCGACGGAGAAATTACGAGCCGGAGCCGATCGGTTCTGGCTCGGCAGAGCATGAAACCCCACGGGCCCCATGCTGCGGATCCCGATCCCGCGATCACGGACGGGGGAGCCGTGGCGGCGGTGCCAGCCGCGGGATCGCGGGTGTTCAGCGGCGGTCCACCAGGGGGCTGATCGTGTAGGCCACGCCGGCGGTGGTCAGTTCGGTCGGCGTGCCGGCATTGCGGAGGAGATCGATGAGAAGGTTGTGGCACGACGGGCCAGCCGCCTCCGCCAGGCCGACCGTTTGGGGACGGTCGAACTCGATGATGATCGCCCCCTCGTGGCGGTCGACACGCACCCTCCGGACACCGGTCACCGGCGTGTCGGCCGCCGGTTTCCATCCCCGTCCGGCATCGAAGGAGACCGTCGCCACCGTTCCCGGGCCGGTGACCCGTTCGATCGGAGCCTGGTTGAAGAGGGGGAGGATCTCGTAGAGGCGCGTGACGCGATCCCGGCCATCGCCGTTGATCGCCGTCTCAACGCGCAGCCCCGCGGCGTCGACGTCGAACGTCCGCGTGAAGATCACCCGGCCGACGAGGGCGTCATCCGGGGCGGCGTCGGTGCCGTGCTCACCGGCTGAGACCAGCGGGGCGACGACGCGGACGGTGGCCCGGTCGAGGCCGATGTCGTGGGTGCAGTCGGTAAACGCCCCGCGCGGCAGCCGCGCGGTGCTGAAGGGCTTCCCGTCGGCATTCACGCCGGCCAACGCGTGGGTCTGCCACTGCCACCAGTTCGCCCAGGTATCCAGCGAATCCGGTCCGACGGGGCGGTGGCGGCTGCGCCCCAGGATCACGGCGCCGGTCGCGGGGGTCCAGAAGCCCGACAGCGCTCCCCCGGAGAATCCGGTCGCCTCCGGCCCTGGCACCGTCGGGCCGGTGTGGATGATCAGCCCCAGCCCCCCGAGCTTGGCAGCGAGGAAATCCGCGCCGAAGCTGCGGATGAATTCCTCGTCACGATCGAAGGGGAGACGGGCCACGGGCTTGTCGGCAGCGCGGAGAAACCTGGTGAGCGTGCCGGGGCGGTAGTAATCGTGGTCGTAGGGCAGGACGGAGAGTTGGCTTCCGCCCGCGTTCCATTCGGCCGTCGGCGCGGGGGCGTGCGGCTCCGTGAGCAGGGCGTTGACGCCCCGCAGTTCGGCACCGTTGCGGAACGCCCCACGGATCTCGGCCTGCATCGCGGCGGTCGTCTTCGGCACGGCACGGCCCCCCTGGCGCGGACGGTCGTTGAAGAGGAGGGGGAGCGCCGGCGTGGCGAGCATGGCAGCGCTGACATCGCGGTGTCGGTGGGCGGACTGGTCCTGGAAACCGTCAGACGACGTCCAGGGGGCGAAATGGGTGGGCCCGAAGGCGTGCGCCGAGCCGGGCTCGGGAAGGAGAAGATGGGTCTTCAGGTCGGCCATCGTGGCCACGGCCCCGCGGAGGAAGTCCCACTCGTCGGGGGCGGCCAGCGCCGCCCAGGTCAGGAAATAGAAGTCGTCGCCGGCCGTGGCCGGATCGTATCCGCCGCCGTGATCGGGATGGCCGGCGGCTGTCAGATGCCGACCGACGAGGGCCCGGGCCAGCACCTCGGCGCGGCTGGCGATCGCCGGATCGTCGACGGCCCGGGCGATGTAGGCACAGGCGGTGACGGTTCGCGCGGCGATGTCGGGGCGCGGGGTCGACCGGGCGGCCGGGTCTGGGGAGCCAGGCTCCTCGAGTCGCGACAGTGCCCTCCCGATCGCCGTCTCGAAGGCCTGCCGGACGTCGTTGGGGAGGACGTCGATCGCGTGCAGGTAGGCGTAGGTGTTGGCGAGGAGGTTCGTGGGAGGGATCGCGGTTTCCCTCTCCCGGTCGTCGCTGGCGAGCATCATCATGTCGACCGCGGCGGGGACGAAGCCGCGGAGCTTGCAGGCCCTCGAGCCGAAGTAGGGATTGCCCGGGTAGGACCAGCTCGACCACCACGCCGGTGCCATCGGCGCGTACTGTCGCGGCGACATCCACACCCCCCTGTCGCGCTCGATCGACTCCAGGAGGTAGACCCCGGCCGGGTGCCGGAGAGCATCGATGTTGGGCTGCTCGGGGGAGGCGGGGCGTCGCTCCAGGGCCGAGCCGAGGAGGAGCCAGTCGCGGTAGAGGGCGTCGTCGTCGAGTTGTTCCTCGATGTACTCCACCGGGACGACCGCGAGGGTGATGTCTGGCTCGGTGAGCGAGGCGAGGAAGCGGTGGAGCGTTTGCTGCCAGGGCTCGGTCTGCGGGAGTTGCCCCCGGGCCTGTCCGATCAGGAGGATCGGGAGGAAGGCCAGAGCGACCCACGTGCTCCGGCCCGCCGTGGCCACGACGCGTGCGGCAAGCTGGTGCAGGGAAACAAGCGGGGGCATGGTGGCGGTCATCGCGGGAGAGAAGGGGAAGGCGGATCGAACGGGGAAGGGGCTGTCAGCCGGCCTCGGGAGGGGGGGCAGCCGTACCGTCCCCCGCCGGGGGATCATCGAGAAACTTCGTGAAATTGAACTCGCCGTCGCCACCACCGAACCCGAAGTTGAAATCCTCCTTCTCCGGCTCCGCGGTCGTCGTGCCGTCCGTCGGCCGCTCGACCTGGGCGCGCTTGCCTCTCGTCCCCTGGGGGCGGGCCCGGAGTCGCTCAGAAACCCCGGTGAGCCATTCGCCGGAGGGAAAGGCGTAGGGGCGGAACTTCTCGAACGTCCCCGTCTCCTCGTGGATGAAGATGGCCCGCTGGGGCCCGAGCTTGCTGGCCAGCGGACTGTCGACGAGCTGGCTGGAATCGGAGGCACTCATCTGGAACAGGACCCGCAGCTCGAACTCCTTCAGCGCCCCGCGTTCGAACGTCCGCATCAGGTTCGTGAGTGAATCACACCAGATGAGCGTGTGAATGCCGACGGCCGGGCCGTCGCGGAGAATCGTCGCGAAGTTGTCGGCGGGCCCGGCCTTCTTGTCGCCACCGCTGAACGAGAAGCCGAAATCGCCGTCGGCCTTGCGCAGCTCACGGAACCGGGCCAGATCGCGGACGACGACGAACACCGCCTCGCCGTCGAGCACCTGATGGTCGAGGCGGCGCTTGACCTCGGCCGCCAGATCGGCCATTCCGTCGGTGACGCCGAGTCGACCGACGTTGATGAAGTCGTGGGGAAGGCTGGCGGCAAGCTGCGAGAGGAGGAGCTCGGGCTTCTCGTCGGCGATCGCCGGCTCGAGGAGCACGAAGCGGGCATCGTGGCCGAGCTTCCCACCCGGGAACGGATCGTTCGCCGCCGCCAGCCCGACGATGGCCATCGCCAGGAGGCTCACCGCCAGATCCTCGCGCTGGCCGACGATGAGGAGATTGGCCCCCCCCTGCCTGCGGAAGATCGCCGTCGTCGGATCTTTGATGGCGATCGCGTCGCCGAGCCAGGCAACCGGGGCGACAAGCTCACGGCCGCCGATTGTGCCCGCGGCGAGGAGCTCGCGGAGGAGGGCATTCCCCTCGGGATCGGCTGCCTGGTTGCCGTCGAACACGATCCGCGGCACCGGCAGGATGTCGGTGCGCCGGTCGGCGAGACGGCGCAGCTCGCCGAGGTACCACTCCCGGCGGCTGTCGTCGAGCCACACGACCTGGAAGGGATTGTTGCCGGTCACCATGCCGTTGGCGTCGTTGTAGATCGCCTCGCCGGGGCGCGTGAGGAGGCGGGCGGCCGAATTGTCTTCGGAGAGGATCAGGCTGCTGTCGGCCTCGTTGCACTGCAGCGCGATGCGCACCGCCATCTGCCCCATCGTCGCCCGGGGGAGGCTGTAGGAGCCCCCGAGCGTCTGCGAGCCGAGGAGGACGTGCATCCCGAAGGCGCGGCCCTGACGGACGAGCCGGTCGAGGATCAGCGACGCATCCTGGGCGAGCTTGTCGTCCTCGATGAACAGCTCCTGAAACTCGTCGATGATGAGGAGGATCCGCGGCATCGGTTCGGCGCTGCCGGTGGCACGGAAGCCGGCGAGGTCCTGGACGGCCAGATCCCGGAACAGGTCGCCGCGCCGCTTCAGCTCGCGGTCGAGCTGCTCGAGCACCGAGAGGCCGAACTCACGCTCGCTCTCGATGGCGATGACGCGGGCGTGCGGGAGCTCATAGTGGTCGTAGATCTTGAACTCGACCCCCTTCTTGAAGTCGATGAGGTAGAACTGGACCTCGTTCGGGCTGTAGGTGAGCGCGAGATTCGTGATCAGCGCGTGCATCATCGTCGACTTGCCCGAGCCGGTCTTCCCGGCGATCAGGACATGCTGACTGGTCCCCTTGCCGAGCTTCATGTGCTGCATCTTCTTCGCCCCGGCCGGCCCGAGGGGAACGTCGATGCCGGAGGCCGTGCTCCCCGTCCACCACCGGTCTTCGGGGGGCGCCACGCGGTCGAACGGCACCTCGACGCGCTTCGCCGCCTTCGCTGCCCTGCCGACCCGCTGGATGACGTTCGTGAACAGCTCGTCGGACGGCGCTTGCTCCACGCTGAGCGGCCATTTCGAGAACTCGGGGTCCTGCCAGGTGAAGGTGCCGTCCTTCAGCACGAGCGTCGTGGCATGCTGCTCGATGTCGGAGAGGGTGAAGTTGGCCGGCATCGTCTGCTTGGTGTCGACCGAAACGATCGTGTAAACGCCGCACCGCGCGCCGCTGGCGGCGATGCTCGCCAGGCGACGGGCGCTGGTCTCGGTGAAGTTCGCCGGAAAGTTGCTGACGACGACGAACCGGTAGGGCTCGGGAACCTCGGCATCGGCGTTGTAGGCTCCGATCGAGGGGTATTCGTTGCGCAGATACTTCTGGATCACCAGCTCCATCTGCTCGGTGATGTCGGCGAGCCGCTGCTCGATCTGCTGCGGCTCGGTCCAGATCCGGCTGGTGACGAGGAGCTCGTCGTGATCGGCCAGATGCATGAATCCAGCGAAGTGCTTGCCGAGACCGAGCGGATCGATGATCGTGAACCGGGTCTGGCCGGCGGGGGCGCCGGAGGCGATCCGCAGGGTGAGCGCCTGGAGGAAGGCGCCGGCCGCCTCCTTCTGATCGGCCGTCGTCTTCACGAGCACCGAGCTCTCGGCGGGAAAAGGAATGGCGGCCGGTTGGGTCCACGTGGCCGGGCCGAAGGCATTCAGCTCGGGGGCTGCCGACAGCCCCCCGGGGATCTTCGCCATCGACAGGGCGAGCGTGCCGAACCGCAGCCCGGGTGGATCGTGGGCCGGGAGCGCCGCCGAGCCGTCGGCGAGCGCTTCCCAAGCGGGGAAGCAGGCGGCGTCGATCCGGTTGGCCTCTTCCCAGGCCGCGGCCGTCTCCCGACGCAGGCAGGACCAGTCCTCCGTCATGGCGCGCGTGCGCTCGGCATGGCGTTCGGCGGCGGCGTTGAGCCGGGCGTCACGCGCTGCCTCGCGGCGGCGGATGTCGGCGGTGAGGCCGGTCTCGAGGGCGGCGATGCGGGCCGGATACTTCTCCCCGGCTTCCTTCCGCGCACTCTCGAGCTTCGCCCGGATCGTCGCCGTGGCGGTCTGGTATTTCCCCTCGAGCTCCGCCAGCTGGGCATCGCGCTTCGCGGCGAGGTCGGCGAGCGTCTTCTTCGCCCGCGACTCCAGATCGACGAGATCCTGCTTCGCCTTGGCCTCCATCTGCTTCGCTTGGAGGCCGCTGCGGACCTTGATCCATTCGGCTGCGGGGGCGAGGAGCCGCCTGCCCCGGAGCACGTCGCGCTCGATCGCGGTCCACAGCTCGAGGGCCTTCTGGGCGGCCTCTTTCTTGAGGCCTCCGAAGATCGTCTTCGAGGCCTCGAGCGCGAGGAGCTCCTTCGTGCGCCCGATCGCTCCTTCATGGGCCCCCTTGAGCTCGGCGAGAAGCCCATCCCCCTCCGGCACGGGGCTGTCGTCGGCCGCCGCCGCGCCGACCTTGACGCCGCACTTGGTGAGAAACTCCTTCGCCTTCGCTGCCGCCTCGTCGAGTTGGCTACCCCACAGGACGTGCTCCTTCTCGCACCGGGCGAGGAGCTTCGGTGGGTCGTTCCGCTTCTCCTTGAAGACCTCTTTCACCGAGCCCTGCTCGAACTCGCTGTCCTCGCGGATCTTCGTCGACTGCTCGTCGCAGGCTCGGCTCAAGGCGGAGGCCTTCGTCTTCCGCTGCTCATCGATCTTTTGCTGTTCGGCCGCCCCTTGTGATTCCAGGCGCTTCAGCACCGCGTCGTATTCCTTCTTTGCCGCCTCGATCTCCCCGTGGTGTTTCGCCGTGGTCGCGCCGATCCCCTCGCTCGCCTCCGAGATTGCCGCGGCGATCTCCCGGTCACGTTCCGCAATGATCTCGTTCTCGAGGCGCGCCCGGGTGGCGGCCGCGGCGCGGAGGAAGTCCACCTGGCGTCGGAGGTGATTACGGTCGTAGGCCTCGACGGCGGTGGCTCCGGGGGCGGGAGGGGAAAGCTCGTCGGTCGACATGGGAGCTCCGGGAATCGGCGGGGAAAAACGGATCGCGGTCGTCACCGCAGCCTTGGGGAAACGTTGCTCGCGAGGGGTGGGAGGGCTCGCCGGGGGAGAGAGGTGGAGCAGGGGAGAGGAGCGGGGGCGCCGTCAACGACCCCCCTCGTCGGCGACGTCCCGGGCCGCCCGCGAGAGCACCTCGGCAAGCCGGCCGATCGCCTCGAGCGTCTGCTTCACATCCGGCATGATCGGCTCGATGTGGTCTTTGTGGAACGTCTTCGCGGTGGCGTCGTTCCAGGTATCGGTGGCGGCGTTCCACTTGATGTCGAGTTGCTTGAGGGCGAGGGCGAGCTTCGAGGCCCCTCCCGACAGATCGAACGACTTCATCCCCGTTCCTCCCCCGGCGTGGCCGGCTGCGCAGGAGCGGTGGCTGGCCCTGCAGCGCCAGTGGTCTGACCGGCCGCGGGGGCTTCGTCGGCGGGGCGGGCCATCGTCGCTGCCGAGCCGCCGCTGCCGCCGGAGCCTGCGGCGGCCGGGCCCTGAGTCGCACGGTAGGCATCGAGGGCCTTGAGCATCCGCTCGAGGACCGCCATCGCCTTGGGGCAATTGACGTCGATCACTTCGCGGAAGTGAACGAGCCGGACGCACGTCTCCCTGAATTGCTGCTCGACGACCGGCTTCCAGCGGCGGACGGCCGTTTCTTTCTGCTCGGCATATTCCAGCCGCTTCCGCGCTTTGTCGAGATTCTTCTTCTCCTCGATGCAGGAGGGGGTGTTGTCGCCGACCTTCTTGAAGGCCCGGCAGTGCTCGAGATCCTTGATCGCCTTATTGACCGCGTCCCCCGCCCGCCGCACCTCGCTCTTCCAGTACGCGGCGCGCTCCATTGTCAGATACTCGACCCCGCGCCGCCCTTCGAGCTCGACCTCGCCGAGGGCCTGCCCCGACTCGTGCGCGAACGACGCTAGGGCCGCCTTCACGAAGACGAGGGTGTCGATCGATTTGACATCGGCCTGACCGGACATGCTTTTCCCCCCCGGCTGTGTCGGCTCACCGCTGCTGCTGGTATTCCTCGATCCGTTCCGCCTTGCGGATCAGGTAAGGGACATATTCGCCGGTCGATTCGACGAACCGGCCGAACTGGTTGAGTTGCTGTTCGAACTCCTCGCTGAACTTCTGGTGCTCACCGTCGCGCCATGTGGCGCCGAGCGCCGAGAGTTGACGCTGAACGGTCTGCATCTGCGCCATCACTTCGCCGCTGAAGTGACGGAGCCGGGCCGCAAATCGGCGGAGCTCCTGCGGATCGACGATTGCCTGTCCCATCGGATGATCCCCCTTCGAGGGCCGGCGACCCAAGCGCCCCGGCTGGAAGCATCTTACACGCTCCGCTCTGATACCGGCTGAAGGCGGCAGGGGCGTAGTTGGTTTTTTCGCAAGGCAGGTAGACTCCCGGAAGAATCCCCGCCGCCCGGAGTTTTGCCCGCGATGACGCGCCCTGATCCCGCCCCGCACGCTTCTGCCCATCCGCCCCAGCACCCGCATCAGCCCCCTGCATCGGCCGGCGGTGGCGGGCGCCCCGAGGGTGGAGGCTACGGCGCCCCGGCCCATGCCGCCGCCGGATCGACGATGTCGTTCCAGCCGGAGAAGGGCTGGCACTGCAGCCACTTTTTCTACTCCTTCGACCGGGCGAAGCTGGCGACGATGCCGGCGGCGACGATCGACGCGGGCCGACGAACGCTGGTCGCCACGCTCGATCCGGCGGCACCCGGGGCTCCGATCCGGTTGCAGACGTGGATCGTGCCGGGGCACAAGGCCGACTTCGCCATCATGGCCATCGACCCCGATCCGCTTGTCATCGACGGGCTCCACCAGCGGCTCCTCGCCGGGCCGCTCGGGCCCGCCCTCGTGCCGGGCTATTCGTTCGTGTCGCTCACCGAGGTCAGCGAGTATGTCCCGAACGTCGAGCAATTCGGACAGCGCCTCCTCGAGGAGGGGGAGACGGCCGACAGCCCCACCTACCGGGCGAAGGTTCAGGGCTATGCTGCCCGCGAAGGGGCGATGCGAAAGTCACGGATCGAGCCGGAGCTTCCGCCGTGGCCCAATGCCTGCTTCTATCCGATGAACAAGAAGCGGAAGGTGGGGGAGAACTGGTTCACGCTGCCGTTTTCGGAGCGGAGCCGGCTGATGGCCGAGCACGGACGATCGGGGATGGCGTTCGGCGGCCGCGTCACGCAGCTGATCACGGTCAGCGTCGGCCTCGACGACTGGGAGTGGGGAGTGACGCTGTGGGCGCGCCATCCCGACTTTCTCAAGGAGATCGTCTACACGATGCGCTTCGACGAGGCCAGCGCCCGTTATGCGGAGTTCGGGCCGTTCTATGTCGGGTATGTCGCCGACGCGGCGCGGATCCTCGAGCACTGCCGGGTCGGCTGACGTTCTCCCGGCGGCTCAATCGGCCGCCGAGAGGATCATCTCCACCGGCGTCTCTCGTTTCGGCACGCGCTCCTTGAAGACCTCGAAGAGGAGCGCTTCGTTCGACTGGGAGCTCTCGATGGGGAGATCGAGCGTGGCGGTGGGGAAGTTGGAGACGCAGAGGAGATCGCCGCCGTCGGCCTGGTAGTACTCGCGGCCGTCGGCGGGGTCGGTCCAAAACGCACTGCCGGCAAACACCCAGTCGGTCTCGAGAGCCTTTCCGGTCCGGGTGTTGCGGATCCAGCCCCGGGCGTCGGCTTCCTGGACGGCTCCGTCGGCGTCGGTCCAACGCATCGTCACCCGGATCCGTGGCCCCGTCGCCGGCCGGTACTCCGGATCGAACGACACCGGCTTCCCCGGCTCGAGCCCGATCGCCAACAGCGCCGCATGGACGAGCCGGGCGCTGGTCGCCACGGCCACGACCGATTCGTGTTCCTTCGTTCCCCTGGGGCAGGCAAAGAACTCGAGCAGCCCGTCGTCGAGCGCCACGCGTCCCCCCACCACCACCTCCCCCCGTTCCCGGTCGATCCACACCTCTTCCGTCGGCGACAGGCGGCGCAGCTCGGGGTGGCGGTCCTCCGTGGCGACGGCCGCTGGCGCGGCGTCGGACGGGGCGGGGTCTTCGGCGCCCGCGCTGGCCCCCGCCGCGATCACGAGCACCGCCGTGAACGCGGCCCGCGCGACGCCCGCCGCGGGGCTCCGCCATCGGCTCGCGGCCCCACGGTGGCGCCCGGTAGAGGAAAGGATCAACGCCGCGAAATCGTTGGGATGAGGCATTGGAAGTGACCCGTGGAATGCAGGGTAGTCGCTCCGCTACCATACCGCGCCACACCCGGCGGCACGACGTCGGTGAGATGCTCCGCTGCCGATCGGGAGGCACTGCCGGGGCATGGAAGGTGGGAACGGATCAGCGACACACTCGACGCGCGGGGCATACCATGGCAGGCGGTGGGAAGACGAAGCGGAAACGGACCCGAGCGGGGGGAAGCGGGGAGGCACGCGACGCCGCCGGCCGCGCGTTGCCGCCGCAGGCCGTGACGATCCACACGCCGCCGACCGAGGCCGAGCAGGAGCGCGCAGGCCAGGGCGTGAGGCGGGTCGGGCGCCGCGAGGTGGCGGCCCAGGTCGAACGGATCGCCATGGCGCTCCAGCCGCACGATGCCCCGGAAGTCTCGCTCCTCGAGGGTCTCGCAACGGAAGTGGCCGGCGGCCGCCGGGGCGGGCAGGGGACCGACGCCGTGGCGGCCGCGGTGGCTCGCTGTCTCGATGAGGCGGCGCTGGGTCGAGACATGGCTGGACGCTGGGCCCTCGACGAGGGGGCCGCTTGGAGCCTCGCTTGGCTGTTGCGTTCGAAGCGCCCAGGCGTGGCAGGACTCGTCGAACGGCTGGCCGTGGAAGGGCGGGCCGCCGACGCCGTGCTGCGCGGTGGGGATCTCGCCCCGGCTCCGCTTCTGGTCACGCTCCTCGGGCTGTTCTCCGGTCTCCCCGGGGGGACGCCGCTCGAGGACATCGGGGCGGTCCTCGCTGCCGATCTCGCCGCGGTGACGGCGGTCGACGGGGCGCCGAAAGCCGGACCGGCGCTGGCCTTCGTGGCCCGCGTGCTGGCGTGGACGCGCGTCCGGGCGGCGGCGGAGCTGAGCGGCTGCGGCGTCCCCTGGGACGAAGCCACCGAAGCCCGCTGGAAGGGAAGCTGCGTCGCGGCGCTCCGCCTCCTTGGTGACCGCGGCCGCGTGCCGGGGCGCGGTGGTCCCGAAGCCCTCGATCCCTCCTTGCTCCTGACGATCCTCGCCGCGGCCGACAGCCCGGCCCTGTGCCGCACGGCGGCGGCCGTGAAGGGGCACCGGCACGCCGCCCCGGCGGGGAAGACGATTCCCCGCGACAGCGCCTGTGAAGGGGGAACCGTGGCGGTTCTCCGCACCGGCTGGGGACGGGGGGCGGTCCGTCTCCTCCTCGACTTCAGCGCCCCACGCCATCACCTCGAGATCGCCGTCGGCGACCGGCTCGTC
Source organism: Pirellulales bacterium (assembly GCA_040397545.1). Lineage (GTDB taxonomy): Bacteria > Planctomycetota > Planctomycetia > Pirellulales > UBA1268 > QWOP01. The sequence goes on along the minus strand of JBBAVV010000026.1, from coordinate 50,937 downwards.
GTTGCCGGCGAGTGGGGCTGGTCGGTGGAGGCCGACGGGGTGCCGCTTCTCCCCACCGGGCCGTGGACGGTCTGCTGTTTCGAGTCGGACGCCCGAGCATCGTTCCTGGAGATCGTGACGCCGCTCCCCGGTGGCCTCCAGGCGGAGCGGCAGATCGTCCTCCTGCCGCGCGATCGGGTCCTCGTCCTTACCGATTCGATCACCGACGCCGGCGCTTGCCTCCCCGCCGCGGGTCGGCCCGACCGGATCGCCTACCGCAGCCATCTCCCCCTCGCCGAGGCCGCGGCCAGCCAGGAGGCGGAGACACGCGAGATCCGGCTCCGGGTCGGCCAGCGACAGGCGTGGCGCGTGCTCCCGTTGGCCCTGCCCGAATGGCGGGCGGCCACCGCGGCCGGCGCGTTCGACGAGGATGGGGATGTGTTGCGACTGTCGGGCAACGGCGAGGGGGGACGGTACTCCTTTCCGGTGTGGTTCGACCTCGATCCCGACCGGGCCGATCTCTCTCTCACTTGGCGGCCACTCTCCGTGGCCGACCAGCGGCAGAATCTCAAGCGTCACGAGGCAGTCGGCTTCCGCGTCCAGGTCGGCCTCGAGCAGTGGCTCCTCTACCGGGCCCTCGACACCCCCCGCAACCGCACCCTCCTCGGCTGCAACGTCGCCTGCGAGTTCCTCCTCGGGCGGCTGCGTCGCAGCGGCGAGGTGTCGCGGACGCTGGAGATCGAATGACGCCCCCGGTCATGCCACCGTTCGACCTCTCCACGCCCGACCCGCGTCTCGTCGACCGCTCCCGGGAGAACCTGGCCGCTGTCCGCAGCACGGTGGCGGAAGCCTGCCGGCGCGCGGCCCGCGCGCCGGAGACGGTGCGGATCGTCGGCGTCACGAAGTATGTTCCGCCGGCCTGGGCCGCCATCCTTCTCGAGGCCGGGTGCGCCGATCTGGGGGAGAGCCGGCCGCAGAGCCTGTGGGAGCGGGCGGCAGGCTTCGCCGCCGCAGGCGCCCCCTGGTCGGCCGCCCGCTGGCATCTGATTGGCCGCCTGCAGCGGAACAAGGTCCGGCGGACGCTGCCGGTGGTGTCGCTCCTCCATTCGCTCGACAGCCGCCGCCTCCTTGACGAGATCGTGGCCGAGGCGGCGCTCCAGTCGCGGGCTGTGGAGGCGCTGGTCGAAGTCAATCTCGACGGTGATCCCGGCCGGAGCGGGATCGCTCCGGAGGGGGTGGGAGCGCTCCTCGACGCCGCGGCAGGGGGGCCGGTGGAGATCCGTGGGCTGATGGGGATGGCGTCGGCGCCAACATCAGGGGGGCCGACCGGCGACGACGGCAGAGCCCGCCGCCAGTTCGCGCTCCTGCGGGGGCTGCGGGACCGGCTCGCGGCCGATCATCCGGGGCTTATCGAGCTGTCGATGGGCATGAGCGGCGACTTCGTCGACGCGATCCTGGAGGGGGCGACGATCATCCGCATCGGCAGCGCCTTGTGGGAGGGATTGGCCGATGGGACGGGGGCGAGCGGCTGATCAGATGTCCTCGAAGCGGACTTCGAGGATCTCCATTCGCATCGTGCCGGCAGGGACGTCGATGGCGACCGTCTCCCCGACCTTCCGCCCCAGCAGCCCCTGGGCCAAGGGGCTGGCGACATTGATCCGCCCGGCGTCAAAATCCTCTTCGCCGGCGCCGACGAGCACGTAAATCTCCTCGTCACCGAACTTCAGATCCTTGACGACGACGGTGGCTCCGAAGACCACCTCGCCGTTGGCCTCCTTCGGCCGTTCCACGATCACGGCGCGGGCGAGTTTGTCGGCAAGGAGGTTGATCTTCGCCTGCATCATCCCCTGGCTCTCGCGGGCACCGTGGTATTCGGCGTTCTCGCTCAAATCGCCCTCGCTCCGGGCGGCGGCCACGCGGGCGGCGATCTTCGGCATTTCCACCGTGTTCATGTGTTCGACTTCGGCGCGGAGCTTCTCGTACCCGGACTGGGTCATGGGGATGCGGTCGGACATCGGATCCTCGAAAAAGAAGGAAACGGAACGAGATCGGGGGGACGCGGCGGCCATCTCCCCGCGGAGGGGATGGGAAGGGGCGAGCGGTGGCCGGATCAGTCGGCCCTGGAGGCGTAGACCATGCGGCCGCAGCTTCGGCAGGGGACAACCCTCCCCTGCGACAGCTCGGCGACCGCATTGGGGGGGAGCTGCTGGCAGCATCCCCCGCAGCTCTCGCCGTCGAGTTGGGCCATGGCATCGGCCCCCTTGCTCCGCACCATCCGCCGGTATGACTCACGGGATTCGGTGGGGAGCTCCTCTTCGGCCCGCTCCAGATCGGCGACGATCCGCGTTACTTCCGTGTCGAGGGCGCCGCGCTCTGCCTGGACCTTTCGCTTCATCTCCTCGAGCGAAGCCTTCGCCACTGCGAGCTCGGCCTCCATCGGCGGCTGGGTCGCCTTCTGGCTGTCGACGCGCTCGAGGGCCTCGAGAATCTCGTCCTCGAGGACCTTCTTCGCCTCGTCGTCGGCGGCCATCTGTTCGCCGAGGAGTTGGTATTCGCGGTTGGTTTTCGCGGCGTTGCGCTTGGCTTCACAATCCTTGATGCGGGTCTCCATGGAGCGGAGCTGGAGCTGCTTTTGATCGGCCACCAGACGCGCCTTGCGGATCTCCTCCTGGAGCACACCCAGCCTGGCCGTGATGGCATCGGCATTCCGGCTGCGGGCATCGATCGCCCGGGGGCCGGCGGCGAGCCGCGACCGCAGATCCTCGAGTTGACGATGCATGCGGTGCAGGGTGCGCACGGCATCGGCGGTGACGGCAAGGGCCATGGGAGCCTGACGGGGGAGAGATGGGGCGGACGAGAAATCGCAGCTTACCAGACGTCTGCCGGCCATTCATCCGTCCGCCGCCAGAGCCCTTCGGCGGGCATCCGGGGGGGCAAAACGAGGGCGGGCCGGCCGTCGGTCGGCTCCCGGGGGAGCAAACCGGCACGGCCGGCCCGCCGAACGATGCGGATCGGGGCGTCAGCCTGGCACGCCGCCGAGGAAGCTCTCCAGTTGCCGCGACCGGACCGGGTGCTGGAGCTTCTTCACCGCCTTGGCCTCGATTTGCCGGACACGCTCGCGGGTGACGCGGAAGATCCGCCCCACTTCCTCGAGCGTGTAGGTGTAGCCGTCGGTGAGGCCGTAGCGGAGGCGGATGATCTCCCGCTCCCGGAAGGTGAGGGTCTTCAGAAGCGACTCGATGCGATCCTTCAGAAGACCGTTGGTGGCCGACTGCGTCGGGCTCTCCGCCGACAAATCCTCGACAAACTCACTGAAGCTTGCATCCTCGCTCTCACCGACCGGCCGGTCGAGGCTCATCGGCTGACGCCCCATGTCGAGCACGCGCCGTGCTTCGTCGAGGGGGATCCCCGAGGCCTGCGACATCTCCTCGGTCGTCGGCTCGCGGCCGAGCTCGTGGAGGAGCCGCTTGGCGGTGGTCCGGAGCTTGGAGAGGACGTCGATCATGTGGACCGGGATGCGGATCGTCCGCGCCTGGTCGGCGATCGCCCGCGTGATCGCCTGCCGGATCCACCAGGTGGCGTAGGTCGAAAACTTGAACCCGCGCCGGTATTCGTACTTGTCGACCGCCCGCATCAGCCCGGTGTTCCCCTCCTGGATGAGATCGAGGAAGGAGAGACCGCGATTGCGGTATTTCTTGGCGATCGAGACGACGAGGCGGAGGTTCGCGGCGGAAAGGTTGCGCTTCGCCGTCTCGTACTCGGCTTGGAGCTTTTCGAGCGCGCCCACCCTCGTCCGCAGCGACCGCGGGCTCTCGAGGGTCGAGAGCATGAGGTCCCGGAGCTCCTTCCGCAGGTCGGCCCGGTCGTCACGGGAGCCATGGCCGTGATCGACCAGCCGCAGTTCCTGCTGGAGCCGGTCCATCCGCGAAGACATCCCGCGGAGCACCTTCAGGAGCGGCTGCACCCGCCGGGTCCGCAGGCTCAATTCCTCGACGAGCGTCAGTGACTTGGCACGGTCGCGGCGGAATCGCAGCCGGGCCGCGCGGGCCTCGTCGGGGCCGGTCCGCTTGCTGACGAGGAGGCGGAAATCGGCCTTGCTCCGCTCCACGAGCCGCGCGAGCGTGGCGAGGTTGTGCGGCATCCGCGACAGGATCTGCTCCTTCGTGAGCCGCTCGGTGAGCGAGACTTTGATCGTCCGGTCGAAGGGGAGCTTCCCCCCGTGGACCCGCTGGAGGGTGTCGACGGTCGTCTGCATCGACCACGAACAGCCGAGGATCGCTCGCCGGAATCGCTTCCGCGTGACCTCGATCCGCTTCGCCAGGGCGATCTCCTCCGGCCGCGTCAGGAGGGGGATCTCGGCCATCTGCGCCAGATACATCCGGATTGGATCGTTGCCGGCGTTGGAGGGAGCCGTGGTGATCGCCTCGTCGCGACGGGGAGATGCCTTGGCCTTCGGCGCCGGGCCGCTGGCCGCCGTCACCCGCGGCGCCGGTGCCTCGTCGAGAAGATCGATCCCCTTCTCCTCGAGGGCCACCAGCAGCGCGTCGATCTTCTCGGGGTCAACCGCCTCGTCGGGGAGATAGGAATTGACCTGGTCGAACGTCAGGTAGCCCTGGGCGCGGCCGGTGGCAATGAGCGCGGCCAGTTCGTGGTCATGGGCAGCAACGGGTTTCGCGGCGGCCGCGAAGGGGAGGATGTCGGGGCCGGCCCCGGCGTCCGCTTCGACTCGGTCACCGCCGGCCGCGCTCGACGGGTTCGGCTGGGGGGAGGAATCATCCGGAGCGTTCGTCCGGGGGGACGGGATCCGGGAGGTGGGGTCGTGCGACATCGCCATCCGTGCAGCCTGCTTCTTCATTGGTGGTCTCCTTCACCATCTTACCGTCACTCGCGAACCGCCCCCCGGCGCTTCCCGGCCGGTGCCGGGATTCGCCGATCGCAGTCAACGAGACGGGCACCTTCACCCATCCTTGGGATCGGTCATGCCCTGGGCTTCCCGCCGCGTGGCGACGAGTTGCTCGAGAACGAACGCCTCGGCCTCTGCATTGAGGCTCGAGGATTTCAACGTGCGGATCCCCGCGGCCACATCCCGATCCGCGCGCCTCTGGCGCAGCGCTTCCTCGAGATGGGAGAGGCGGTCGGCGGCGGTGGCCGCGGTGCTCGAGTGCAGATCCGAGTCGACGGCGACCAGCAGACTGTGCAGGGCCGGATCGGTCAATTCCAGGAGCAGGGCACCGAGGCTGACCTCACGCCCCTCGGCATGCATCCGCCGCGCCGTCTCGAGGACGGTGCGGCTGGCGCGGTGTTCGAGATCGTCGGCGGGAATCTCGCGGATCACCAGCCCCATTGCCTCGGGCACGCCGACGAGGACCTCGAGGACCTCCCGGTCCCAGGCGGGAAGACGGGTCGGGGTGACGGCGGGGAGGCGCTCGATGCGGGGCTCGCTATCATCCTGCGGCGAAGGCATGTGGGTGGAGAAGTCCTTCCGGAGGGCGGAGAGCCGGCCGAGGAGTGCTTCCCGCGACAGCCCGAAACGGCGCGCCAGCCGGCCGAGAACCTGATCCTCGCGCAAGCGCCGCTGCGACGGGGCGAGGGTGGAGCGATGAGAGACGCGCGACAGGGCGACAAGCACGCTCTCCACCGCGGCCAAGGCGGCATCGTCGCCCCGCCCAGCCACTTTGGCCGCCGCCTCCTCGAGCCGGTAGTCGAGGGCATCGACCGCCGACTCGACGAGGGCCTCGAACGCCTCGCGCCCGTGCTGGAGGGCAAACTCGCAGGGGTCGACACCGTCAGGCATGCGGGCGATGCGGATGTCAATCGGCTCGGCGAGGAGGACATCGAGCACCTCGTCGGCCCGCCGCCGTCCCGCCTCGTCGCCGTCGAGAACGAGAACGAGACGATCGGCGTAGCGCCGCAGGAGCTTGGCATGGCGCTCGCCAAGCGCCGTGCCGAGGACGGCGACGACGTCATCGCAACCGACCTGCCGGGCCGCGAGGCAATCGGTGTAGCCCTCGACGACGACCGCCCGGCCGGTCCGGGCCATTGCGTCGCGCGAGCTGTCGAGGCCGTAGAGGAGCGAGCTCTTCGAGAACACCGGCGACTCGGGGGAGTTGATGTATTTCGCCCCCTCGGTCGAGCCGGGGAGGACGCGGCCGCCGAAGGCGACGCAGCGCCCCTGCGGGTCACGGATCGGGAACATCACCCGGTCGCGGAAGCGGTCGTAGTGCCCGCCGCGCTCCTGCCGCTCGACGGCCAAGCCGGCGCGGGCGAGAAGCTCGGCGGAGAATCCCGCCGCCGGCGCCTGCCGCAGGAGCCAGTCCCAGGCCGCCGGGGCAGAGCCGAGTTGGAAACGCTCGATCGTCTCAGGCGCCAGGCCGCGGTCGCGGAGGTAGGCCCGGGCCGGTTCGGCGTCGGGGGCGCGGCGGAGGTGGTCGGAAAACCGGTCGCAAGCCCAGGTGAGCACTTTGTGGAGCGATTTCCGCTCGTCGACCGGCACTCCGCCCCGTCCACGGGGGAGATCGATACCGGCCCGATCGGCGAGTTGCTCGAGGGCTTCGCGGAATTCGATCTTCTCCATCCGCATCAGGAAGCTGTACACGTCTCCGCCGATGTCGCACACCCAGCAGCGAAACGTCTGTCGCTCGGGATTGACGTTGAAGCTCGGCTTCGAGTCGTCGTGCCAGGGGCAGAGGCCGACGAGATTCTTCCCCTGTCGGCGGAGCGTGATGTAGGAGGCGACGAGATCGGCGATCTCGGTGGCATCGCGGACGCGCTCCTTGATGTCATCCCCATCGGCCCATGAAGCCGCCCCGGAGCGGGGCGCGAGCGGCGGGGTCGACCGGCCCGTCATCGGGCCGCTCGGCGGCTGCGGCCCGGCGGTGTCGAATCGACGTTCGTCACCTGGCATCGGCATCTGCACCCCTGTTTGCCGCGACACCCTCAAGGAGTCACACGGTCCTTCCAGCGCCCGTCCGACGTTCGTGACCGCGACACCGCTGATCACCGCCATCGGCAGGTCATCGCCGCAATCTAGGACGCCCCTCGAGGAGGGTCAACCGCACATTCGTCCTGCGTATTCTCCCCAGACTCCGCCGTCGCGATCCCACTTGACGGCCGCTTTGCAACCGGCTTTCGGCGAGCCCGCTGACCCCTTCAATCGCTTGGGCAACCATGCGCGGGATAGGGAGCGCGGTGCGGGGAGAAGCCGACGGAAGGCAACGTCGGTATCGCGATCGCGGGCGGCCGCGCCTCTCAACGCGCGGCGCCGAGGAGACGCTCGACACTGCCGAGGAGACGATCCATCGCGAACGGCTTGCGGATGTAGTCGTCGACCCCGAGCATCTCCGCATAGGCCTTGTGACGGCTCCCCTCGTTGGCGGTGATCATGATCACACGCATCGGCACGGGGTGGCTGCGGCGCAGCCGCTCGAGGACGAGGAAGCCGCTCCGCTTCGGCATCATCATGTCGAGGACGACCAAGTCGGGATTCTCGCGCTCGGCTATCAGGATCCCCTGGTTGCCATCGCGGGCCACGAGGATTTCATAGCCCTTCGACTCGAGGACGGTCCGCATCGATTCGACGATCTCGGCGTCGTCGTCGACGAGGAGCACGCGGAGGCTGCGGGGGGGCTCCGGCGGGCTCTGAGGAAGGGCAGCGATTGGCGCTTCATCCGCCCCGTCGGCCGTATCGGCACGTCGTGACTTCACGGCCTTTTTGGCTTTCTTGGGGGCGGGCATGGTGCGATTCCTGATGGGTGCGTGGCTGGTGATGTGGTGCGGAACGGAGGGCCTCCGCAGAGCCCGCACTATACGGCATCGCCCGCCGGGCTACCATTGATTACCTCACTGCCAGAGCCGCGCCCGCTCGGGGGGAGCAACGCCGGTTGCCACGGTTGCCAGCGGAGAAAGAAACTGGCGCCGACGAGCCCCAGCGCCGCGCCGAAGCAGGCGTCGCTGGGGAAGTGGGCTGAGGAGACGATCCGCTGCGACGCCGCCATGAGGGCGAAGATCGCAAAGAAGATCCGGCCGCGCGGGTATTTCCAGGCCAGTGCCGCGGCAAACCCCGCCGCGATCGCCGAGTGCCCCGATGGGAAGCTGTTGATGTTCGACCGGCTCCCCGTGATCGTTGAGATCACGGCTTCATTGAAGGAATCCCAGACGGTGCCGTGGGTGACGAAATCGGCGGCCCGCGGCCGCACCCGATCGACGAGGAGCTTGATGATGTCGGTGAGGATCCCGCCGGTGAACGTCGCCCCGAGAAACCGGGCAAACGTCGCCTGCTGGGGCGTCGGTTGCCGCGCAGGCCGGCCGAACGCCGGCGCTCGCCACAGCGGCCAGGCGAGCGCGCCATCGAGGGCTGCAACGAGGCCGAGGAGGATCACGACACTCACCGTGTGGCCGATCACTTCGGAGAGCGTCACGAGCCGGTGGATCTCGCCGGCGATCTTCACAAGCCCGCTCGGCATCGCTGCCGGCCAGGCGCCATCCTTGCACCAGGCGGCCACCGGGACATCGACGGCCAGGGCGGCGATCCCGAGGAACACCAGCCCTGCCGCGGCACCCAGCAGCGGAGCCACCGAGGCTGGCCGATTGGCTGCCGGGACGATCGACTCGGCGGAGGTCGCGGCGGCGCGGGGGGCGCCGGCGGGGCGCGGCGTGGGGAGAGAGCGTGTCATGCCCCGCATCGTGCCAAAAGCCGCGCGGACGGTCCATCCGGATCGAGTTGGGCGAGTGGCGTTGCCGAGAAAGCCTTTGAGTCGCTTTCCAGGGTTCAGGTCCAGAGCGCTCGATCGAGGAGGCGGTAATTGATCGCCTCGGCGAGGTGGGCGCAGTGGATCGTCTCGGCGGCGTCGAGATCGGCGATCGTCCGGGCCACCCGCAGCACCTTGTCGTGGGCCCGGGCCGAAAGGCCGAGATTCGACACGGCCCCTTTGAGCATCTCGCTGGCCGGCGTGTCGAGCTGGCAATGCTCGCGCACCAGCCGGCTCGACATCCGGGCATTGGCCCGGGTGCTACTGCCGGCAAACCGGGCCGCCTGCCGCTCGCGGGCCGCGCTCACCGCCGCGCGCATCTCCTGGCTCGACGTCCCGGCTCGCTTGGCGGAGAGATCGCGGTAGGCAACGGCCGGCACTTCGAGCTGGATGTCGATCCGGTCGAGGAGCGGCCCGGAGATCTTCCCCATGTATCGCTCCACCTGCGGCGGCGTGCACTGGCACTCGCGGCGCGGGTCCCCCCGATAGCCGCAGGGGCAGGGGTTGAAGGCGGCGACGAGGATGAACTCGGCCGGGAAGCGCGTCGTCGATTTGGCACGGCTGATCGTCACCGATCCATCCTCGAGCGGCTGCCTGAGCACTTCGAGCGTTCGCCGGTTGAACTCGGGAAGCTCATCAAGAAACAGGACACCGTTGTGGGCGAGGCTGATTTCGCCCGGCATCGGCACCGAGCGACCGCCGACGAGCCCCGCCTCACTGATCGTATGATGCGGTGCGCGGAAGGGGCGGGTGGCGAGGAGCGGCTGCCCCGGCGCGAGGAGCCCGAGTGAACTGTAGATCCGCGTCGTCTCGATCGACTCGGCCGCCGAAAGCGGCGGGAGGATCGTCGGGATCCGCTTGGCAAGCATCGTCTTGCCGCCCCCCGGAGGGCCGAGCATGGCGACATTGTGTCCACCAGCCGCCGCCACACAGAGCGCCCGCTTTGCCGCCTCCTGCCCGCGGACGTCGGCGAAGTCGATGTCATAGGAGGCGTATTGGTTGAACCACTCCCCCATCCGCGACGGCGACGGGCTGATCTGGAGCTCCCCGGCGAAAAACCGCACCGCCTCGGTGAGCGAGGCGACGGGGATGATCTCGATCTCCTCGACGACCGCCGCCTCGGTGGCGCTCGCCGACGGTACGACCACGCCGCGGAGATTTTTCTGGCGGGCGGCCGAGATCGCCATCGAAAGGGCGCCGCGGGCGGGGCGCGTCGAGCCCTCGAGCGACAGCTCCCCGACGACCGCATAGTCGTTGAATCGCTCCGAGGAGAATTGCCCGCTGCCGGCGAGGATCCCGAGCGTGATCGGGAGATCGAAGGTCGCCGCCTGTTTCGGTAGCTCCGCCGGGGCGAGGTTGACCACCACCCGATCGAGTGGGCGGGTGTAGCCGCAATTGACCATCGCCCGGGCCACCCGGTGGGTGCTCTCGCGGATCGCGGCGTCGGGGAGGCCGACGACGACGGTCGCCGGGAGGGCCCCGGTCGAGACGTCGACCTCGACATCGACCGGCACCGCCTCGATCCCCTGGAGTGAAAAGGTCCGCAGTCGCGCGAGCATCGGAGCTCTCCTGGTGCCGGCCAGGACGGCCGGTGGGTTTTGCAGGTCGGATGGCCTGCGATGCCGGGAAGTGTACGCCCGTACACACCCAGCGCCAAGCCGCTTCCCGGACTTCTTCCCGAACGGGGCGATGGGGTACCCTGACTGTGGCGCTCCAGAGACGGAGCGGTATCCCCTTTCCCCCTGCGGATGTCAGCTTTCATGAGCGAGCAACAGAGCGTGGCTTCGGGTGGACGATTCTTCCGTGGGGCGCTCGTCGCGGCGGCGGGGCTCGCGATGTTCGCGTCTGGGATCGCCCAGGGCGACGAGGGGATGTGGCTGTTCAACCAGCCGCCGCTGGAGCGTCTCGAGAAAGACCACGGCTTCAAGCCGACGCCGGAATGGCTCCTCCATCTCCAGCAGTCGAGCGTCCGCTTCAATTCAGGGGGCTCGGGGTCGTTTGTCTCGGCCGAGGGCCTCGTCCTCACCAACCACCACGTCGGTGCCGACAGCCTCCAGAAGCTCGGCGACGACAGCCACGACTACTATCGCGACGGCTTCGCCGCGGTGACGCGCGACGACGAGCTCCGCTGCCACGACCTCGAGCTCAATGTTCTGATGTCGATCGAAGACGTCACGCAGCGCGTCCAGGGGGCCGTCGAGCCGGGGATGTCGGCCGACGATGCCTTCGCCGCCCGCCGCAACGCGATGGCCACGATCGAGCAGGAGTCGCTCGAGAAGACCGGCCTGCGGAGCGACGTCGTCACCCTCTTCCAGGGCGGCGCTTACCACCTCTACCGGGCGAAGAAGTACACCGACGTCCGCCTCGTCTTCGCTCCCGAACGCCAGATCGCCTTCTTCGGCGGCGATGCCGACAACTTCGAGTTTCCCCGCTTCAATCTCGACATGTGCCTGTTCCGGGCCTACGAGAATGGCAAGCCGGCGAAGGTGGAGCACTTCCTCGCCTGGGGCTCCGAGCCGGTCCGCGAAGGGGAGCTCGTGTTCGTCTCCGGCCATCCCGGCCACACCGACCGGGCCAACACAATGCGTGAGCTCGTCGCCATGCGCGACCGGCAGATGCCGATGAGCCTGGCGATGCTCCGTCGCCTCGAGGTGATGCTCGGCGTCTATTCGGGGCAGGGGCCCGAGGAGGCCCGGCAGGCCTCGGAGGATCTCTTCGGCGTCCAGAACAGCCGCAAGGCACGCGAGGGGCTCCTCTCCGGGCTCCTCGACCCGCGCGTCATGGCGCGGAAGGAGGAGGCCGAGCGCCACCTCCGCGAGGAGATGGCCAAGTCAGCAACGACGCGCGGCAAGCCGACGCCGTTTGCCCGCATCGAGGATGCCGAGAAGGAGATCGACTCGATCGCGCTGCGCTACAACCTTCTCGAAGGGGGCGCCGCCTTCAACAGCAAGTATTTCTCCACCGCCCGGGCGATCCTCCGGGCTGCCGAAGAGCAGTCGAAGGGGAGCGGCGAGCGGCTCCGGGAGTTTCGCGACTCGGCCCGCGAGTCGATGGAGCTGGGGCTGTTTTCCGACGAACCGGTCTACGACTCCCTCGAGACGGTGAAGCTCGCCGACTCGCTCACCTTCATGGTGGGGGCGCTCGGCGTCGATGACGCAATCGTCAAGGCGGTGCTCGCCGGTAAGTCGCCGCGCGACAGGGCCGCGGAGCTTGTCAAGGGAACGGGGCTCGGCAAGCGGCCGACAGAGCCGGGGCGGGATCCGGTCCGTGACACGCGCCGCGAGATCTACCAGGCCGGCCTCGACGGCGGCGCCAAAGCGGTGGAGAAGTCGGGCGATCCGATGATCGCGCTGGCGGCAGCGGTCGACAGCGAGGCCCGCCGGCTGCGAAAGATCATGGAAGCGGTCCGCGAGGTCAAGCAGCAGGCCCACGCCGAGATCACCCAGGCGCAGTATGCGATTCTCGGTGACGGCCTCTATCCCGACGCCACCTTCACCCTCCGCCTCGCCTACGGCACGGTGAAGGGCTACGAACACGACGGCAAGCGGATCGATCCGATCACCCACTACGCCGGGCTGTTCGATCGGGCGACACTGAAGAAGGAGACGCCGCCGTTCGATCTTCCCTCGCGCTGGCAGACGCAGCGGAAGGAGCTCGAGGCGAACGACGCCTTCCTGAAAGTTCCGTTCAACTTCGTCTCCACCGCCGACATCATCGGTGGCAATTCCGGCAGCCCGGTGGTCAACCGCGATGGCGAGCTCGTTGGGCTGATCTTCGACGGCAACATCCAGTCGCTGATCCTCGACGTCGCCTACGACGACCGGCAGAGCCGGGCTGTCTCGGTCGACGCCGCTGGGATCCTCGCCGCCCTGCGGACGGTGTACAAAGCCGACGCAATCGTCGCCGAGCTGACCGCCGCCCAGCAGCCCCCGCGGGCCCGGGCCGCCGACGCCTCCGATGCCGGCTGGAAGTCGCTGTTCGACGGCGAATCGCTGGGGGGCTGGAAGAGCACGTCGTTCGGTGGCGAAGGGGAGATTGCCGTTGAGGATGGCTCGATCCTGATCGGCCGCGGCTCCGACATGAGTGGGATCACCTGGACGAAGGACGTGCCGAAGCAGAACTACGAGATCGAGCTCGAGGCCCAGCGCGTCGACGGCAACGATTTCTTCTGCGGGCTCACCTTCCCGGTCGGCGACGATCCCTGCAGCTTCATCGTCGGCGGCTGGGGTGGGGGCGTTGTCGGGCTCTCGAGCATCGACGGCCAGGATGCGGCCCACAACAACACGACGACCTACAAGGAGTTCAAGTCGGGGCGGTGGTACACCGTCCGCGTTCGGGTGACGCCGGAGCGGATCGCCTGTTGGCTCGACGACGAGCAGGTGGTCGACCAGAAGCTCGCCAATCGGATCGTCTCGATCCGCAACGAGGTCTTTGCATCCAAGCCGCTCGGGATCGCCACCTATTCCACCGTTGCCCGCGTCAAGAACATTCGGGTGCGGCCGGTGGGCGTTGCAGCCAAGCCGGTGGCCGAAGGCGCGGCCGCCGCGCAGGACGAATGAGCGACACACCATCCGACACCACGGCGGCGGGGGAGGAGGCAGATCCGTCGGCCTCCCCCGCGGCTGACCGTCCCGACAAGCTCCGGCTGCGGATTGCCGGCGAGGCGGGGCGGATGCTGGCTGACCGTGGTGGCGATGCGCGCCGCGCCGGCTTCCGGGCCGCCAGGCGAGTGGGGCGGGGCTGGGTGCCGCCGCAGCATCTTCCCGACACCGGTGAGATCCGCCGCGAAACCGAGCGGGCGATGGTGCAGGGCTCCGATGCTCCGGCCGGAAAGCCGGGGCTTCCGGGCGACCGCTTCGATCGGATCGCCGAGCTGGTCCGGGTGCTCGGGGCGGTGAAGCGCGATCCGGTCAAGTATCCGGAGGGGGACGCGCTCGAGCATTCGCTCCAGGTGTTTGCCCGAGTGAGCGAGGAGTGTCCGTGGGACGAGGAGCTACTCACCGCGGCGCTGGTCCACGACATCGGCCTGGCAATCGACCGCTCCGCCGCCGTGGCCGCGGCACTCGAGGAGCTTGCCGATCTCGTCACCGCTCGCACCCGGTGGCTCGTGGAGATGCTGCCGGTGGCGACGGCCCTCCACGCCGGCACGCTCGGGCACAGGGCCCGCCATCGGCTCGAGGAGCATCCCGACTACGACAGCCTGCGGCTTCTGGAATCAGCCGACCGCCGCGGCCATGTCCGCAGCGGCGCGGCCCCGACGCTCGAGGAAGCGATTGAAATCCTCCGCGGGCTCGACAGCGATGACGGCGCTGAAGGGGCAGGCGACGCGGACGACGACGCTCACCGTTCCGACGACGCCTGA
>JBBAVV010000026.1:0-36749 GCA_040397545.1 Pirellulales bacterium | reverse complement strand
AACACGCAGCGACGGGTGGTTATACGGACCGTATAAATACAAGTTCGGCAACAACGGAGGGTGAAATGACATGAAAAAGTGGGAATACAAGATTATTGACACGGATGACGTGCCCGGCGCCGGGATATTTAAAGGCAAGAGTCGTGATGCAATCGAGGCTCACCTGAACCAGCTAGGCGAGCAAGGCTGGGAGATTGTGAGCCTCGACGCCCTCGATTATAAGCCCCAACTGGCCTTCTTGGGTGTTGCCAAGCGCGAGAAGTCATGATCGACCGCGATGGCGAAGTGCGGCGCATTGAACGCGACGCGCGTGCCTTGCCGAACCAGATCACTGGGCCGAACGCGGGCGGGCGATGTCAGTTTCCAATTCGGATACACTGGCCGCCCGCGTCGGTCAATTCAATCGTTTGCCAGTAGAATGCGTCGATGCAAACCGTCTATATCGAGACGTCTGTCGTCAGCTTCCTTCGGGAGAACCTCTCGGCTTCACCCGAGTCGGTGGAGCGGCAGTTGCTGACCGGAGGTGGTGGAACATCTACCGCCATCAGTACGAGCTCGTGACGTCGCAGTATGTCGTTGATGAGGCTCGCATCGGCCAAGCGGACCGCGCTCAAGAGCGGCTTGGCTATCTGGCTGGAGTTCCGCTTGTGCCGCTCAGCGATGAGGTCGATGCTTTGGCTGACCAAATCATGAGCCGGGCGATACTGCCGAAGGATGCACTGGTTGATGCCCTCCACATTGCCTCCGCCGCAGTGAGCCGCGTAGACTACCTATTGACGTGGAACTGCTCGCACATAGCGAACCCTATGATCCTGCCTCGCGTATTTCGCACCCTGGATGATTTCGCTCTTCCGTTTCCAGTGATATGCACACCAAAGGACATGCTTGAGGAGTACGGCGATGACTCAGCGAATTGATCCGATTATCGAAGAGCTTCACGAGGTGCGACGCGAGATCGCCAAGCGATTCGAAGGCGATATCCATCGGATATCTAAGGATGCCCGACAGCGGCAGGCTCAAGAGGGCCGTCCCGTATGGCACCCAAAAGGGGCGAACCAAGCCTTGCAGCAGACTCGCGACGGCGTCCAGCGGCATGGATAGTCGGTTGGCTGCGAGCTGCTGAAGGCGAGCGTTCGGCCACTACGCTAACTTCCTCGTTTGATTGCCGCCCGGTATGATCAACGACGGCTTCTTTTCAACTGCGGAGGACATCATCAATGAGCCTGAACTTATCGCAATTTGGCATCGACCGCCTCGACGCACAGCAGCGGGTGGAGTTGATTGGTCTGATCTGGGACAGCCTTCCCGACGATGCGCCATACACACCCCCCAACTGGCATATCCAAGAATTGGAGCGGCGAATTGCAGCCGCTGACGCCAATCCGGGCGCCGCTGAACCTTGGGAGGCGGTGCTGGCGCGATTGTCGAGGAGTTCATGAGCGTGCCCGTTGTCCTGCGTCCGGAAGCCACGAAGGACGCGGCAGAGGCGATTGGTTACTTCGACGCACTGCGACCTGGATTGGGGCAGGCCTTCTTGATTCAAGTTCAAGATGTCCTGCTTCGGATTTCAGGTATGCCCGAGATACATGGCATCGTCTGGCGGAACGTGCGTGCGGCGCGACTGCGGCGCTTCACCTATGTCGTCTATTACCGTGTCCACGAAGATCGTCTGGAGGTGTTGGCCGTGGTCCAGGGCAACCGTGACGCTGCTGTGTGGCAGAGCCGCGAGTGAAAGACCGAGCAGGCCGAACCAAGCGATGCAGAAGAGTCGCGATAACGTCCTGTGGTTTGGATAATCCGTTGGCTGCGATCTGCTGGTCGCGGGCGTTCGGCCAGCGGAGGCGTGGGAGTTGAAGTGGCACACTCGGAGCCAAAGTTCGCGTTCCCGAGCGCTAGTGCTGTGGCGAATGCAGTAGCAAAGGCTAAGGCGTCGCTGCCTCAGTTCCGAGGGGCGGTGGAAGACGGGAGATGTGCGGGATCGTTTCATGGGGTGAAGCTGCACTTCCCGCGGGTGGACGGGAGCGAGGGGCACCACGTCTGGCTGGCGGTCACCAGCTACTTCGCGAACCTCTACTTCTGCGCGCCGATCGAACTACCGGCGGACCTGGTCGGGCTTCGCATGGGCGAAAGCAAGCTAGCCACGGATGACGATGTCGAGGACTGGATGGTCATGGTCGGCGGAATGGTCTACGGCGGCTATTCGCTCCGCGCCATTCGGGCCGAACTGCCGGTGAACGAGCGTCCGGAGTTTGATTCGTACATGGGAGTCTCACGGTATGCCCCCGAAGACGCTGAACTACCGTCTGCAGCAGACGGCGGGGGCGGGTAGGCTGGCGAGAAACAGAGGCTCCAGTGGGCCCCCACTGCCGATGAGATTGTACCGGTCTCGCGAACCACTGACGTGTTCGGGTGATTGATGAATCCAACCGTATACCTCGAAACAACGATCATTGGCTAGCTCGCGATGCAGCCCAGCAGCGTTCTTCGGATCGCTGCCAACCAGCAGACCACGCACGAATGGTGGACCGAGCATCGCCATCGTTTTTCCGTATACGTCTCGCGATTCGTGGTCGGCGAATGCGCCGCGGGGATTTCGTAGCCGCGGCCGATCGCCTCCGTGTCTTAGCCGAAGCGCCGCTGTTGGAGGTTACGACGGATGTGGAATCACTTGCCGGGGCGTTGCTTGAAGAGGTGCCGCTGCCCCCAAAGGCAGCCACCGATGCCCTGCATATCGCGGTCGCAGCCGTCAACGGTGTCGAGTATCTCCTGACCTGGAACTGCAGGCATATCGCCAACCCTGCCCTCAGGCCGCGAATCGAATCGGTTTGTCGTAGAATGGGGTTCGAGCCCCCTGTCATTTGCACCCCGCAGGAACTTCTGGAGATCGACGATGGAAACTGACCCGGTCGTTGCCGAAGTGCGAGCGGTTCGCGAGCAGCTGGCCGCCCGTCTCGGGTTCCGGCTCCACGACATCGTCAAAGAAGCACAGCGGCAAGATGCTGCTGGCGACAGAAAAGTCGTCCGACTCCCACCACGGCGCCCCATCGCCGCGGCCGTCGGCACGAAGTAGCCAGAACCAGGCGCTGGATCAGACGGCGGCTTGAGCCAAGCGATAATCCAGAGTCGATGGTCCGCCGCTGATCAGCTTTCCCGTTGAGCGGACGAGGGCGGATATGAAGCGGGTTCGCCGCAACCGAGAGCGATGGCAGCCGCCGGCCAAACTGGTGCAGCTCGCCGCGTTCCACTGCCGGCGCTGCCGCGGCACCCTCACACCGCCGCTATCGCTGTTGACGGATGCGGCGGCCCTGAGCCGGCGGGAAGGCACGTCACTGGTGCCGGCGGGCCGATACTGGCGGGTGCCCGAGGGTCAGGACTTTGCCGGGGCATTTGCTGTCGCTCTCGGCGACCTAGTCAGTGTCGGATACCACTCTGACGCGCGGCGGCTCAGCGGGTGCTGCGGGCCAAGCGGGACGGGCGGAATCACCCTGCCCTGTTTCGCGTTACGGGACGCCTACCAGACCCGGAAGTCCGCCACAGATTCTGCTGAGGAGGCTATATTGTGAGCGTGGCGCAAGCCGTGTATCACGTTGAGACCGTCAAGGAGTGTGAGCATAAACGGAGCCCAAGAGATGAGAACACTCGCGAATACACTCACTTGCATCGTCACGATGGCAAGCCTCGCAACAGCGGAAGATACGGCCTCCCAGCCAGGCATCGTCGATGCTGTCGTCGCCGCTGAGAAAAGCCCGTACGCTACGTTCGAGGGAAACCGAGCCGGTGAGGAGCGTAGGTTCGAGATCGCGCCCGGCGTGAAAATGACTTTCTGCTGGTGCCCACCGGGTGAGTTCATGATGGGCAGCCCGCCATCCGAGGAGGGCAGGGAGAGCAGAGAAGATCAGGCCAAAGTCACCCTGAGCAAGGGCTTTTGGATCTCACAAACCGAGGTGACCCAGTCGCAGTGGGCGGCGGTGATGGGAAGCAATCCACTGGACGGCATAGGTCCCTACGGCAAGCCTCACCCCGAAAAAAACAGAGGTCCCAATCTCCCCGTCGTGGGCGTCAGTTGGGAAGACGCCCAAGTGTTTATGGAAAAGGTGAATGCCACACTTGCGAGCGAGGATGGCGGAAAGATGGCTCTGCCGACCGAAGCACAGTATGAATACGCTGCGCGTGCGGGTGAGACAGGAATGTATCCCGGAGGCAGTCTTGATGAGGTGGCGTGGCATGATGGAAACAGCGGCGGTTATCCGAAACCGGTAGGCACGAAGAACGCGAATGCCTGGGGCCTGCACGACATGAACGGGAGTGCCTGGGAGTGGATTCAGGATTGTTACTACGTGGAATTGTCGGGCGGAACGGATCCGATGGCGAGGGAAACAGGTTTCGATCGGGTGATCCGGGGTGGCTGCTGGTTCAAGGAAGCCGCCCGCTGTAGACTGGCGACCCGTAGCTATCGGTGGCAGGGGGCTGGTCAATGCTTCAGTATCGGGGTCCGGATTGTCCGCAAGAGCTGGCCAATCGAGGTTTCCAAGCCGGCTATCGACCCCGAGATCAATGGTCGCAACGTCTCGGAGATCACCTATCAGGGTTCGTCCTCCGAGCAGTCGTTCGAGCAAACCGGCCCGAAGCGCTGGACGAGCGAGGACGTTGTCTACAACGAGGTGAAACGGAACGAGTGGAACGTGCACCTCCAACGGGCCGACGAAGTAGACGAGCGAGTGCAAATCGACCTCTCCCACATGACGATTCTTTTTCGCGGTCAGGGGCCTAAAGAGGTGCTCTCGATCTTGAGTGCGTCAAAACAGCTTTCCGCCGCAGCCGAGGCCGCGATTGCGGCAACGCGTCTGAGCACTGCTGAATCCTCAGAGTGTCAGGCTGATCGGGAAATTACCAACAGCATTGGCATGAAGCTGGTGCCGATCGCCAAGGGGAACTTGCAGATGGGCTCGCTGTTTAGAGAAGAAGGTTACCGGCTCGCGGAGCAACGGCATGAAGTCACGCTCACTCGCGACTATTATCTGGGTGCTTTCGAGGTTACTCAGGCCCAGTTTCTGAAGCTGATGGGCAACAATCCCAGTCATTTTCAAGGAGATCAGATCGATGACGGTGATAGCTCGAATCATCCCGTCGATCGGGTTTCGTGGGAGGACGCCGTGGAATTCTGCAAGAGGCTTTCGGTGCTTCCCGAGGAGAAGGCGGCCGGTCGGGTGTATCGCTTGCCAACCGAGGCGGAGTGGGAGTACGCCTGCCGGGCGGGCAGTAACGCGCCGTTCAGTTTCGGAGGGCTTGAATTATCCGATGATTACGGCTGGTTCGCTTCGAATTGTCAAGGCAAATCGCATCCAGTCGGCAAGAAGGATCCGAACGCCTGGGGGCTGTATGATATTCACGGAAACGTCATGGAATGGTGCAGCGACTGGGCCGGTGATTATCCCGAGGGGGCGGTCAGCGATCCCATCGGGCCCAAGGAGGGCTCTAGCCGAATGATCCGTGGCGGCGCTTG
This sequence comes from Pirellulales bacterium, assembly GCA_040397545.1. Classification (GTDB taxonomy): domain Bacteria; phylum Planctomycetota; class Planctomycetia; order Pirellulales; family UBA1268; genus QWOP01. The sequence goes on along the minus strand of JBBAVV010000026.1, from coordinate 31,246 downwards.
GTTGACGGACGCAATGTATTGCAAGTCAGGGAACCGGGCTTTTCATTTTCCGCCGGACACTCGCTCCGACTACGTCGGCTTCCGCGTTGCGCTGAGTTACCCAGAAGTCCCCTAGCAGGCTGTGGACAAGCTGACCCGCTGCTGGATGCGGCGGCCGACACTTCCGGAGAGCCCTTTTCTCTTGGGGTGTCTCACGTGGAGAAAGGTCAGGGATGACTTTGTCCACCGGCAGTCAATCAAGGCAATCGATATGACTCTGTGGCAACTGGTCCTCGCGGCGATCTTCGTGGCCTTGCTGTCGACTTCGGGGGCGTTTTCCCAGTTGGTGCCCCCGCCGCTCATTGGACTGGACGGGCCGCCGCTGTTCGTTGTCACGGTGAACGGCCAGGACGGCTTCATCGATCGCGACGGGAAGATCGTCATCGAGCCCGCCTTTGAGAAGGCGTATCCCTTCACGGATGGACTCGCAGCTGTTCGGAAGCAGGGCAAGTGGGGATTCATCGACACGCAGGGACGCGTGGTCATCGAGCCGCACTTCGTCAGCGTCGGCCTCTTTTCCGATGGCTTGGCGATCTTCGAAGACAAGCAACGCCCAGACAAAAAGGGCTACATCGACAAGCTCGGGACGGTGGTGATCGAACCACGGTTCGATACGGCGGCGGATTTTCGGAATGGCGTGGCCAAGGTCGGGTTCGCAACGCTCAAAGGCAAGCTGCTCAGCAGGTTCGCCGATGTCGGGGTGGAGTACGACTCCAAGTTCATCGATCGAACCGGCGAGATCGTGCCGGAGCCTCCCCCGCAGCATTTCGCGATCGGCGAACCCGGGGAGCTGATTCCGTTCAGGGAGGACGATGGTGCGGGCTATCTCAACGCCAAGGGAGAGGTCGTGATTGAGCCTCAGTTCCAGTCTGCCTCCGCTTTCTCCGAAGGTCTGGCCTGCGTTTGCAAAATGGGGCTGTATGGTTACATCGACACACGGGGGGAATGGGTGATCCCCCCTCGCTTTCAGCACGCCAACGGCTTTTCCGATGGTTTGGCAGGTGTTCCACTCGGAGAGCATGGCTGGGGCTTCATCGATCGCGCTGGCGAGGAGGTGATTCCGGGCAAGTTCTCATGGGTGTACGGAGGCTTTCGCCACGGCATCGCGGAAGTCGCCTTTGATGGCAAGCGAGGCTACATCAACAAGAAGGGCGAGTGGATTTGGGAGCCGAGCGAGTAGAGCGACTTCCGATGGCAGACTGGTGTTTTTTGCAGCCCGCCGCTGTTTGGCGCCGTCGGCGGTGCACGGACTGCGGTCCGCGGCGTGTGGAGCGCATGGTAGACGTTCGAATCAACGTGGGCGGGTGGCTTCCGTCGCCCGGCAGACCGTATGATCCTTCGGTGATCAGCGTCATCGTTCTGTGGCAGAAGCAGCAGGACGGATGAAGCTTGCGTCCAGTGGCTTCCATCAACCGAGAATGAGGATACGACCGTGACCCCGCGACCCCGAATGCTGCTCGTCGGCTGCCTCCTGCTTCTCTGTCATGCATCGCCATCTCAGGCGCGGGCTGACAAGGACTCGCTCCCGATGAAGCCGCTCAAGGTGTTCATCCTCGCCGGCCAGTCGAACATGCAGGGGCACGCGAACGTGTCCACCTTCGACGACATGGCCAACGACCCCAAGACCGCCCTGCTGCTGAAAGACTTGCGGGACAAGGACGGCAATCCGACGGTCTGCGACAAGGTCTGGATCACGTCGGTCGGGTGCCTCGGCAACGCCTACGACGACCTGGGTGAACAAACCGGCAAACTGACCGCCGGGTTCGGCGCAGGGGGTAAGGTTAACATCGGTCCGGAGTTCACGTTCGGGCTGACCCTGCAGAAGCACCTGAACGAGCCGGTGCTGATCATCAAGACCGCGTGGGGCGGGCGGAGCCTGCACACCGACTTCCGCTCGCCCAGCGCAGGACCTTTCGTCCTGGCCAAGGAAACTCAGAAACTGTGGGACGAGCATCCCAAGGGTGCCCATGGCGTTCCGAAGGTCGAGGATCGGCCGAAGGTTTGGGCCGAAAAGACCGCCGCCACCGGTGTGTACTACCGCGAGATGATCGCACATACCAAGAAGGTGCTCGAGGACGTCAAGCGGGTTGTGCCCGACTACGACGAGAAGCAGGGGTACGAGCTGGCCGGGTTCATCTGGTTCCAGGGGTTCAACGACCTCGTTGATGGCGGGGTGTACCCCAATCAGGGCAAGGCCGGCGGGTACGACCTGTACTCCGACCTGCTCGGCCACTTCATCCGCGACGTGCGGAAGGATTTGTCCGCCCCGAAGCTCCCGTTCGTCATCGGCGTCATGGGTATCGATGGCCTGAAGGGCGATGAGATGGGGGCGATGATGCACTTCCGCGAAGCCCAGCGGAAGCCGATCACCCTCGACGAGTTCAAGGGGAATGTCGTCGCGGTCGAGACGGCGCCGTTCTGGGACGATGACCTGCAGTCGTTCGCCGACCGCAGGGAGCGGTTGTACAACAGACTGGAGGAGGGGTTCCGGACGGCGAATCCGACGCCCACCGAGCCGGAGAAAGATGCCGCCCGCAAGAAGGCCATGGACGAGGAGTTCAAGCCGGACGAGTTGAAGCGTCTGAACTCCGGTGTGTCCAACGGCGGATACCACTACCTCGGGGCGGCGAAGATTCTCGCCCCCATCGGCCAAGCGTTTGCTGAGGCCGTTGTCGAAATGAAAGCGGTCAAATAGCGTTTCGAACCAGTCAGCAAATGGCGAAGAGACACCAGGCGCTGCTCCAGGTCCCGCCTCATCGGTTGTTTGCAGGGTTCAGCTCCCCGTGGCGGGGCTGCTGAGCTGGGGCGTCGTACGCCCTGAATAGCACGAGCGTATTTGCGATTGTGTTAGGAATGACAAGGATGAGTCAGGCATTCGCGGGAAATACCGTTGTCTTGCTTCACGGACTGGCCAGGTCTTCTCGCTCGATGTCCAAAATGGAAACAGCGCTGCAGGCCGCAGGGTTCCCCACATTGAACATCGGTTATCCATCCACGAAGTACCCGATAGATAGACTCGCAGCGCAGTTCGTCGTTCCGGAAATTCGCAAGTGCTCGATTGGCAGCGGCCCAATCAGCTTCGTTACGCACTCAATGGGCGGCATCCTTGTCCGCCAGATTCACCGCACCGAGCCAGGTATACAGTTTGGGCGGGTGGTCATGCTTGGTCCGCCAAATCACGGTAGCGAGCTCGTTGATCACATGCGTGGTTGGTCGCTGTTCCGGTGGGTCAATGGTCCGGCAGGGCAGCAGCTCGGCACGGAGGCCGGCTCATTTCCAAACAGCCTCGGAGGAGCTCACTTTGAGGTCGGCATCATCGCTGGAAACAAACCATTTCTCGAACCGTTCACGAGTTTTATCGGCGGCCCGAGCGACGGAAAAGTGTCATTAGAAAGTGCAAAGTTGGAAGGTATGAAAGATTATCTGACATTGCCGGTCACACACGCGCTCATGATGCGCGATCGGCAAGTCATCGCGCAGACCATCAGGTTTCTTAACTTTGGGTATTTCGTAGCCGCCGCGGGTCCTAACCATTCGCTGCAGGCACGACGGCCCTGACGGGCCGCCGCCTGATCTCAAACGTTCGGTGACTGAATGGGTCCGGTATGGGAGGGCCAACGTGCGAGGTGCTGCTGCAGACCGATGACGGCCCGACACGGTCGGAACGTGTCAATGACTTTGAGAGGGTCCGTCCGGTTAGCCAAGCTCCCTCAGGTGGGATGGAGGAGGACGGTCCTGGCGTAGGCGCGGGAGCGGCTTTGTACCCACGGCGAAAAAAGGCCGGAATCCCATGCTCAAAACGGACCAAACGTTCAGTCCAAGCACACCCGGACATCGTCAGTTGACGGGCCGTCGGCAGGTCGACACACTTTTTGCGACGGCCATCCGCCCCGACGCGTTTCGGGGGGTAGCCATCTGGGAAATCCCGGCTTCCTGGTGATCCGCCCCCTAACCGCCGAGCATCCGTCGTTCGTGTGATGAATTGGAGGGGGCTTGGAGATGTGGCGATGACACAGACGAGATCGAGCCAGATCAGCTGCTTCTATCTGGTGTCGCCGCCCGTCCTCTGGCGCGCAGTTCTCGCGGTCATCTTGCTCGCCCAAAGTGGCTGCGGAACGGAAAAGCTTCCTGAAGCTGTGCGCCCGGTCATCCGGCGAGATCCCGAAGCCGAGGAGCTCCTCAAGGTTGCCGGCCTCGATGCCGCCTGCTTCCGCATCGACGGCGGCTCCTTCGAGGTGTGGCCAGATGGAGGCAAGGGCTTCGAATGGTGTCGCCGCATGAGCCAGAATCACGTCTTCTTGTCCTTGATGACAGGTGGCGAAAACGTGGCTCCATCGGACATGAAGAAGGAGGGCACGGTTATCATCCTGCATGAAGCCGACGGCGGCTGGAGGTTCGCACTCAGCGAGAAGCGGACCTGGAAGGCCGCTCCGGCAGAACAATCCACGAAAAAAAAGACGAAGCAGGCTGACGGCAACGACATAGGCAGCGTCCTCGCCGAGGCACTTACCAGGACCAGCGGGTCGAGCAGCGCGACAGGTGGCTATGGCTTCAATACGGAGCTTGCCGGGGGGGCACTGCCCGGCAAAGACGGGCAACGACTCGTGGTAAACCTGGAGCAGGTGACTGACCTGGGTGAGAAAGGAGTCGTCATCGCGACGATCGAGGTGATTGGCGAGGGCAAGAAGGTCTTGAACTCCCTTCCCATTCGATGCGCGCTGGTAAAGCCGAACGATCCAATTTCGCCGTCCACCCCCGAGCAGCCTGTCGCGGGAGAGCGGTAGCAGCAGCGGCACGGCGCCCCTCGAGACGAGTTGGCGGAAGCCCGATTGAGGAACGGCATTCACCTGTCACTTTGGGTGCCGAAGCAGAGTGTTCACCCGATGACCGCATGCCGCAAGGCACGTTCAGCCGTGTTGTTGGTTGGCTGGATATTGTCTTGATCGACAAATGCCCAAAGCCAATTCCGATGGTCGTACAGCTCGGTGTACATGCCAACCAACCGGGCATTGCCCGAGTACGTCCCGCTGTCAGTCGGCGCCCAAAACCGGCCTGTGACCGCGCTCATCGTTCTGTACACGACCGCGGCGATGATGGCGGTCGTGGCCGTCGCTTGCACAGCGTTGTGTCTCGCTTGGTCGATCCCGGCGTGGCGCCGCCGGCTGGGCCGGCGTGGAGTCGCGCTTGAGGTGCGGGGCACCGAGACCGGAGGTCTCACCGGCTGGCCCGCCCGCGTTGGCAGCGGCTTGGTCTCGATCGGGATCGCGTCCTGTGCCGTGGTCGGGTGGTACGGCTGCTTCAGCGTGTTGGCTGCGTTGAACGCCGCCCGTCGGTAGGGCGCGGGTCGCCGGGTGCCGACGCTCTTCGCGGTTGCGGAACGATGAGGATCGCGAGCATCGGTGAGATGCGCGACATCGAGCCCATTGCCCTCGGCCCGCTTGGTGCCCGTGCGGCTTCGGTTTCGCAAGGCGCCTGCATCTTCGCCGGCGTCCGCGCCGGGGCCAATTTTTGTCGAGATCCTTCCCGCCGGATTCTCGGGCCGGGGCAGCCAACGGGTCTCGACCACTCGAGAAGGCAGTCGATGTCGTCGCATGCCGACCCGACCGCGGCGATCAGGGAGAGAGCCTCACGCCGCTCCGGGCCGGCGAGTATTGCCTTTTTCTATATAAAAGAGAGCAGCGTTCGATTGGACCAATAAAAGATCACGGCATAGAAATGCCGAGGAGATGGGTGTTCCATGCTCTCGTGTCACTTCAACCACCCCTGGGAACCAAACCATGCACGTGGAACTGAAGACCTATGGTGTCAACGTTGGGGCGGAATTACGGAATCGGATCGATTGCCGGATGCGATTCGCGCTTGGAAAGTTCGGCGACCGGATCGGGCGGATCGTCGTGTTTCTCCGCGACCTCAACGGCCCGAAAGGGGGCATCGACAAGTCGGTCCGCGTCCTCACCCGCATCGACGGCATCGGCCTCGTCGTGGCAATGGTCGTTGATTGCGATTGGAACGTGGCTGTCGACAGGGCCGCGCACCAAATTGGCCAGAACGTTGCCCGGGCGTTGATCCGACAGCGCCAGCGACGTGCTGCCGGGATCCGATCGCCCGACAATGCCCCGCTGCCCCGGGGTAGGTAAACCGATCCTTCGTGGACGGTGTGGCCGTGGGAGCGCGGGGAATCCAGAGCCCCGCCGCTTCCCCGGCCCCCGTCGTCGGGGGGAGGGGTGCCTGCTTACCGGGCCGCCGGGTATTGTGACGCTGGTGCCCGGCGTGAAGCGAAGGAGCCGATTGATGCGAGTGTCGCGTGACGAGCTCATGGCAGAGCGATGCGTTCCCTGCGAAGGGGGCGTGCCGAGGCTCGACGCCGACGAGGTAGCCTCCTGCCTGGCCGAACTGCCGGCCTGGAGCCTGTCAGCCGACGGCGCGGGCATCCGCCGCGAGTGGACCCTCGCCGACTTCCGGGCGGCGATCAAACTCGCCAACTCCATCGGAGCGCTCGCCGAGCGCGAGCGGCACCACCCCGATCTCCATCTCGAGGCCTATCGGCGGCTGCGGGTGGAATTGACGACGCACGCCATCGGCGGCCTCTCGATCAACGACTTTCGCTTGGCCGCGAAGATCGACGCCATCGCCCCCGCCTGAAGAGCGGCGGGGAGCGGCCGGAGATGGGGGTTCTGAACCCCCCAGTGGAGGTGGCTGACGGTTTCGGTTAGGCTGCCGGTCGCGGAGGGCGATCGCGCCCCTCCGGCCTGCCTGCGTTGCTCGGTTTGGAGAATCCCATGGCATCCTCTTCCCCCGGCCCCGAAACCCGTCTCGACGACGACGACGTGGCAAAGCTCGACCGGCTCCGTGCCGCCTACCGGCGCCTCCAGGACGAGCTCGGCCGGGTGATCATTGGCCAAGCGGACACGATCGAGCGGCTGGCGATCTGCCTCTTCGCCCGTGGCCATGCCCTCCTCGTCGGCGTCCCCGGTCTCGCCAAGACGCTCCTCGTCAGCCGGCTGGCCGAGGCGGTGTCGCTGAAGTTCAGCCGGATCCAGTTCACCCCCGACCTGATGCCGATGGACATCACCGGCACCGACATCCTTCAGGAGTCGGGCGGACGGCGCGAGTTCAGCTTCGTGCCCGGCCCGGTGTTCGCCAACATCGTCCTCGCCGACGAGATCAACCGGGCGCCGCCGAAGACGCAGGCGGCGATGCTCGAGGCGATGCAGGAGCAGAAAGTGACGGTGGTCGGCAAGACGTCGCGCCTCGAGCCGCCGTTCTTTGTCCTCGCCACACAAAACCCGGTCGAGCAAGAGGGGACGTATCCGCTCCCCGAGGCCCAGCTCGATCGCTTCATGTTCCTCATCGAGGTCGATTATCCGAGCGAGGAGGAGGAAGTGATGATCGCCCGGACGACGACCGGCGACACCCTCCCGCCGCTCGATCATGTCCTCTCCGCGGCGGAGATCATCGAGTTCCAGCACCTCGTCCGCCGCCTTCCCGTTCCCGATCACATCTACCACTTCGCCACGAAGCTCGTGCGGCGGACGCGGCCGCAGGGGGCGACGGCCCCCGACTGGCTCAAACCCCTCGTCGCCTGGGGGGCCGGCCCCCGGGCCGTGCAGTATCTGATCCTCGGGGCGAAGGCCCGCGCGGCGCTCACCGGCGGGTACATGGTGCGGCTCGAGGATATCGCCGCCGTGGCGGCCCCGGTCCTCTCCCACCGCGTTCTGACGACCTTCGCCGCCCAGGCGGAGGGGATCGATGCCCGACGGATCTGCGAGCGCCTCATGAACGAGGCCCTCGCCACCACCAGCGGCTGACCGATGCTCCACGACCGGGCCACGCGGACGTTTCTCGACAGCGGCATGCTCTCCCGGCTCGCCGCCGTGCCGCTCCTTGCGCGCCGGCCGATGATCGGCGGGGTGTCGGGGCGGCACACGAGCCCCCACCGCGGGTCGAGCGTCGAGTTTGCCGAGTATCGGAAGTATGTCCCCGGCGACGACCTGCGGCGCCTCGACTGGCGTGTGTGGGGGCGCACCGACCGCAACTACGTCAAGGAATACGAGGCCGACACGAATCTGCGGCTGTGCCTCGTCGTCGACTCCAGCGGCTCGATGGGATATGGCTCCACCGGGATCACGCGGATCGAGTTCGCCCGGCGGATCGCCGGCACGCTCGCCTTCCTCGCCTGCCGGCAGGGGGACGCGGTCGGGATCTCCTGTGTGGCCGAGTCGGTCGTGCGGAATCTCCCCCCGCGCCGCAATCCTGCCCATCTCCGCCTTGTCCTCGATGCCCTCGAGGAGGTCCGGCCGCAGGGAGCCTCACGCCTCCCGCAGGTGCTCCACGAGATCGCCGAGACCGTCCGCCAGCGGGCGCTGGTGGTGATCCTCTCCGATCTGTTCATGGAGCCGGAGGAGCTCGCCGGGGCCCTCGGGCACCTCCGCTTCCGCCGCCACGACGTCGCCCTCTTCCACCTTCTCGATCCGCAGGAGATCCGCTTCGACTTCCGTCGGCCGACCCGGTTTCTCGACATGGAGGGGGGCAGCCCGCTGTTCGCCGATCCGCTCGACATCTCCGCCCGCTACCAGCAGGCCCTGGCGACCTGGCTCGGGGCGATCCGCGGCATCGTCCTCGAGCAGGGGATCGACCATCAGCAGGTGAGCCTCGACGAGGATTGCGAGAAGGTCCTCGCCCGGTTCCTCGTCGGCCGGGCCACGGCCAGGGGGAGACGATGACGTTTCTCCAGCCGTGGCTCCTCCTGGCGCTGCCGATCGTGGCGCTGCCGGTCATCATCCACCTCGTCAACCAGTGGCGCTTTCAGTCGGTGGAGTGGGCGGCGATGCGCTTCCTCCTCGCCGCCAAGGCCCTCTCGCGCGGCTACAGCCGGCTGCGGCAGTGGCTGATCCTCGCCCTCCGGATGCTCGCCGTGGCGGCGGCGGTGTTCGCCGTCAGCCGGCCACTGTCGCGCGGATGGCTGGCGAGCCTGGGGGGGGATCGGGCCGCGGCGATCGTCCTCCTCGACCGCTCCCCGAGCATGGCCCAGGCCGCCGTCGCCGGTGGTGAATCGAAGCTCGCCACCGCCCGCCGGCAGGTCGTCTCCGCGCTGGAGACCCTCGGCACGAAGCGCGTGATCCTCATCGACAGCGTGACGGGAGCCCCCCTGGAGCTGGCCGCGCCGCGGGCCCTCGCGGCGCTCCCCGAGACGGAGCCCGCCGCTGCTGCGGCCGATCTGCCGAAGATGCTCCAGGCGGCCTGCACGCACCTCCGGGCCGATAGCTCGGCGGCGGGCTCGATCTGGATCTGCTCCGATCAGCGGGCCGACGATTGGAAGCCGGCGGATGGCGCGTGGCCTGCGATCCGCCAGCAGATCGCGGCGCTCCCCCAGGGCGTGCGCGTGAACCTCCTCGCCGCCACCGATCCCGGAGACGACAACCTCGCCGTCCGCGTCACGAAGGCGACCCTCGAGCCGCAGGGCAAGGGATGGGAGCTCCTTCTCGACTTGGTCTTGCGGCGCCAGCGGGACCGGGGCCCGGTCCGCGTGCCGGTGAGCGTGGAGCTCGGCGGCGCCCGATCGACGATCGAGATCGAGCTGGTCGGCACCGAGGCGATTCTCGCGCGGCATGCGATCCCGGTCGATGTGGCGGCGCTCGCAGCCAGCGACGGGGAGCCGGGCAACTTGGCGCAGGGGAGCGGCTGGGGGCGGGTGACGATCCCCGCCGACATCAACCCGGCCGACAACGAGGCCTATTTCACGTTCGGAAAAGCGCCGACGCGGCGGACCGTGCTCGTCGCCGAGGATCCCCGGGCCCGGGGTGCGCTCGAGCTCGTCGCCGGGATCCCCCCCGACAAGCTTCTCGTTGCGGCGGTCGATCGTGTCGCGCCGGAGGAGGCGGCCGGGATGGCGCTGGATGACGTGGCGCTCCTTCTCTGGCAGGCGCCGCTTCCCGAAGGCGACCTGGCGGCACTGGTCGAGCGGTTTGTCGACCGCGGAGGGGAGGTGGTGTTTCTCCCCCCCGAGGTGCCGACTGGGGCGTCGTTTGCCGGGATCGGCTGGGGGCTTTGGAGCGAGCACAGCCCGCCGCTGCAGCCAGCGTCGTGGCGCAGCGACGAGGGCTGGCTCGCCGGCACGCTCACCGGCCAAGCGCTGCCGGTGGGGGAGCTCGAGATCCGCCGGGTGTGCGGGCTGTCTGGCGCCGGAACCGCCCTGGCGACACTCCCGGACGACCGCCCGCTCCTCCTCCGCGCGGCCCGCGACCGCGGCGCTGTCGCCTTCCTCGCCACGACTCCCTCCCCCCGCGACTCCGATCTCGCCGCCAATGGCATCGTTCTCTATTGCCTCGTGCAACGGGCGATCGACGAGGGGCTCGCCGCCGTCGGGCCGGCGCGGATGGCCGATGCCGGAGAGCCGGCAGGCCCCAGCGCCCGCGCGGAGGCCCGTGGCGCGGGGCCTGCGGCCGATGGCTGGCGACAGATCGCCGGGCCCCCCAGCCCGTCGACCGAGTCGGGATTCCATCCCGGTGTCCTCGCCTCGCGCGGCCGGCTCGTGGCGATCAACCGGCCGGCGCGCGAGGATGTCAGTCCGGTCCTCGCCGATGAGCAGATCGACACGCTCTTCCAGGGGCTGTTGCTGAGCCGATTCGAGCAGCAGGCCGGAGGGCTGGGGAATCTCGTCGAAGAGGTGTGGCGGCCGTGCCTGGTGGCGCTGTTGCTGGCGCTGGCGGCCGAGGGGCTGCTGTCGCTGCCGCACGTCGCCCCAGGTATCGCCGTGCGATCGGCCCGGGAGGCGCTGCCGTGACGACTCCCGCCGAGATGATCACGCTCGCGCACGGCCTCCGCTTCCAGTCGAGCTCCTGGACGCTCGGGGTGTCGATCGTGCTGGTGCTTCTCGTCGCCGCGGTCAGCGCGATCGGCTGGTGGCGGAGCGGATTCAAGCCGGGCTTCGGGCTCCTCGAAGGGCTGCGCCTGCTCATCGCGCTGCTCGTCGCGATCCTCCTCAACCAACCGGAGTGGGTCACCGAACAGCGCCCCGTCGACAAACCGACGATCGCCGTCCTCCTCGACGATTCGCGGAGCATGGAAACGGTCGATGTCCGCCGGGACGATCGCCACGGCGGGGAGGGCCCCGGGGCGCTGTCGCGGCGCGAAGCGGTGGCGGTGCTTGCCGAGCCGTCGTTCTGGAGCCCTCTCGAGGATCGGTATGCGATCGTCATCGAACCGTTCTCTGCCGCCCACGCCGCCGATGCAAAAGCTCCGGCCGCCGGCACGAACCTTTTCGATCCGCTCGATTCGGCGGTCCGGCGCCATCCGAATCTGCGCGGGGTGGTGATCGCCTCCGACGGCGACTGGAACGAGGGAAAGCCGCCGGTGCAGGCGGCGACGAGCTTGCGGCTGGCCGGGGTGCCGGTCTTTTCCGTTCCGGCCGGAAATCTGACGCCGCTTGCCGATGTCGCGGTATCGGGTGTCGATAGCGCCGTTACCGGCGTCGTCGCCAAGCCGTTTCGGGTGCCGTTCACGATCCGCAGCTCGCTACCGCGGGAACAGATGGTGACGGTCGAGGTCGAGGCCTCTGACGGCCAGCGCTTCACGAAGGAGGTGCGCCTCGCGTCGATGCAATCGACGACCGATTGGATTCTCTGGACCCCGGCCACCGTCGGCGACTACACGCTCACGGTCCGCGTTCCGCCGCAGGCCGGCGAGCTCCTTCCCGACAACAACGCCCGCTCGGTGCCGGTGGCGATCCGCGAGGAGAAGCTCCGCGTGCTGATCGTCGAGAGTCTGCCGCGGTGGGAATACCGCTACCTCCGCAACGCCCTTTCCCGCGATCCAGGCGTCGACCTCGCCTGTCTCCTCTTCCAGCCTGGGCTCTCGCAGGTTGGCGGTGGCTCGAAGGACGCGATCAAGAAGTTTCCCGGATCGATCGAGGAGCTGTCGAAGTTCGATGTCGTCTTCCTCGGCGATGTCGGCGTCGACTCGGGGCAGCTCACCGACGACGACTGTCGGCTCCTCAAGGAGCTCGTCGAATATCAGGCCTCGGGGCTCGTCTTCATGCCGGGCTGGCTGGGGCACGAGATGTCACTCGAGGCGACGGCGCTTGGCGATCTCCTCCCGGTGGTTCTCGACCAGACCCGCCCCGAAGGGACCGGCACGGTGACGCCGGGGCGATTCGCGCTCACCGACAAGGGGCGATCGAGCCTGCTCACGCGCCTCTCCGACACCCCCGACGAAAATGCAACCGTGTGGGAGTCGCTTCCCGGCTTCCAGTGGTATGGCCCCGTCGCCCGGGCCAAGGCTGGCAGCGAGGTCCTCGCCGTCCACGACGACGTCGCCAATGAGTCGGGACGAATCCCCCTCCTCGTCACCCGGTCGTTCGGGGCCGGGAAGGTGCTCTTCATGGCTACCGACGGCGCGTGGCGGTGGCGGAAGGGGGTCGAGGACAAATACCACTACCGCTTCTGGGGCCAGGTGGTGCGCTGGATGGCCTACCGGCGCTCGATGGCCAAGGGGGAGCGGATGCGGCTCCTCTACACCCCCGAGCAGCCCCAGACTGGGCAGGTCGTGGCGATCGACGCCACCGTCGGCGACACGGTCGGTGAGCCGCTCCAATCGGGAACCGTCACCGTCACCGTCTCCGCCCCCTCCGGCGCCACCGAGACCATCCGCCTGGCTGCGCCGGGGGAGCAGGGGGCGTGGGGAGTGTTTTCGGGAAGCTGGACGCCGCGCGAGCCGGGGAGCCATGGCGTCGTGCTGGCCTGCGCCGAGACCGGCGACCGGCTCGAGGCGGCGGTGTTTGTTCAGGGGGCCGCCGGCGAGGAGATCGGCGCCCGGGCCCGTCCGGAGGTCCTCGAGGAGCTCGCCCGGCTCACCCAGGGCTCGGTGACGAGCCCCGCCGATCTTGCCGAGCTTCTGCGAGCGCTCGGCAAGCTCCCGGAAAATCCCCCCGATCTCCGCCGGGAGAGACTGTGGGCCCATCCGCTCACCCTTGCCACGCTCATCGGGCTCCTCGGGCTGTTCTGGGTGGGGCGCAAGTGGCAGGGGCTCGTTTAGCCGGCGGGGGCGGGAGCGATCGATGGCCCTCGGCGCCCCGCCGGGGAGGGAGAACAGTAGAATGAATAATGTCGATTCCCGAGCGGGGACCAGGGCGTGAGCAGCGAAAGCCGGAAAACCGTTCCACAGCCGAGCGTTCCCGGGAACGCGGCCCCCCTCGCGCTCCCCGTGGCGCTGCGGCAGCAACTCGACGACTTCCGCACCACCGTCCGGAGGGTGAAGGGGATCGAGGCGAACTGCATCGCCCTGTTCGGCGTCCTCGTCGCCTGGCTCGCGCTTTTCCTCCTCGATCGGCTCACCGACACGTCGATCCTTGCTCGCTTTGGACTGTATGCCGGCGCGATCGCCGCTTGCGGCATCTTCCCGGTGGCGTTTTATCGCTGGATCTGGGGGACGCGCGGGCTCGACCAGCTGGCGCGGCTCATTGCCCGCCGCTTCCCTTCGCTCGGCGATCAGCTCCTCGGGGTCGTCGAGCTCGTCGGCAATACCGGCGAGCAGGCGCGTTCGCGGGTGCTGTGCGAGGCGGCGATCGGCCAAGTGGCCGAGGTGGCGGGCCGTCACGACCTGCAGGCAGCGCTGCCGCGGCCGAGGCACCGGCTCTGGCTGGCGCTTGTTTCCGTGCCGCTGGTGCTCGCTTGCGTGCTCGGGCTGCTCGTGCCGGCCGCTGCGGCCAACGCCTGGCAGCGGTTTCTCGAGCCGTGGCGACTCGTGGAGCGCTACACCTTTGCCAGGATCGACAGGCTCCCGGAGACGGTCGTTATCCCCCATGGCGAGCCGGCCGAGCTCGTCGTCCATCTCGATGCGGCCACGGCGTGGCGACCGGCCCGGGCACAGGCCCGGATCGGTGGCGGGGGGAAGATCGCGGCGGGCCGTGAAGGGGAGGCCTACGCGCTCGCGCTTCCCCCGCAGGTGAGCCCGGCGAGCTTGCGGCTGGCGGTGGGGGATGCCCGCCAGGAGGTGACGCTCCAGCCGACGTTCCGACCGGAGATCACCGCCCTTTCGGCGCTGGTCCGCCTCCCCGATTACCTCGGCATCGACGCTCCCATCACGAAGGGTCTGCGCGGCGGCGGCTTGTCGATTGTGAAGGGGAGCCGGGTGGCGGTGACGGCGACGGCCAACCGGGAGTTGGCCAGCGCCTCGATCGACGGCCACGACGTCGCCCCGGAAGCATCCGCGATCGTGGCGCCGGAAGTCATCGTCGAGGTGCCGGTCGAACTCTCCCTCGCCTGGGAGGATCGGCTCGGCCTCTCCGGGGGTAAGCCACTCACGGTGAGCCTCGTGGCCCGCGACGACGAGCCGCCGACGATCACGGTCGATGGCTTGGGGGGCAAGGGGGTGCTCCTCGACTCGGAGACGGTCCGCTTCACGCTCCAGTCACGCGATGATTTCGGCGTCAAGCAAGTGGGGCTGGAGTGGCAGGGGAGCGAGGAGGAGGGATCCCGCGGCGAGCAGATCCTCGCCATCGGGGACCCTGAGGCCGACACGCTCGCGGCGGTGGGGACGTTCGCACCGGCAAGCCTCGGCATCGCGCCGCAGACGATCCAGGTGCGGGCCTTCGTGGAGGATTATCTCCCGGGGAGGGAGCGGATCCGTTCGGCACCGACGACGTTCGTCGTCATGAGCTCCTCCGATCATGCCCTGTGGATCAACGACCAGATCGGCCGCTGGCGGCAGCAGGCGGCGGAGGTCCGCGACCGGGAGCTGGAATTGCTCGCCCGCAACGAGCAGCTCGAGGCGATGTCGGCCGAGGAGCTCGACGCCCCCGAGAACCGCAAGACGATCCGCGAACAGGCGGCCGCGGAACGGAACAACGGCCGCCGCTTGGGGCGCTTGGCAGAGGCTGGGGGGGCGCTGGTCCGTGAGGCGATGCGCAACCCCGAGTTCGAGGCCGGCACGCTCGAACAGCTCGCCGAGCATGTCAAGGCGATGGAGGAGATGGCTGCCACCCGGATGCCGGGCGTCGGCGAATTGCTCCAGGCCGCGGCGGAGGCCCCGAAGGGGAATGCGGCCGGTCAGGGGAGCGCCCAGCCGCCGCGCCCTGGCAAGCCCGGCAAGCCTGGCGAAGGGCAGGGGGAGGCAAGCCCCCAGGATCTGGATCCGCCGCAGCGCGTGGGTGAGGATCGGGGCCAAGGGGGAAAGCCCGCGGCGGGCGGATCAAAGGATCCAGCGTCGCTTCCCCCGGCGCCGCAGGTTGTCGATGGCGAGGGATCGGCGCCCCGGGATCGCGAGGAGCCTCCGAAGGATTCCGCGGCGGGCGGCGGAGGGGAGAGCACGCTCGGCCTGCCGACGACGACCGTCGGCGCCTTTCCCGGCGCTGCCTCTCCCGGCGGGAAAGGGCAGGGGGGAAAGCCGACCCAACAGCCGCTTCTGGCGGCGGCGGTCGAGAAGCAGCGGCAGCTCATCGACGATTTCGCCGCCATCGCCCGCCAGCTGGCCGACGTGATGGCGCGGCTCGAGGGCACGACGTTCGTGAAGCGGCTCAAGGCGGCCTCCCGGAATGAATTGAAAGTCGGACAAGGGCTGTCGGCCGCCGTTGCCGGCGCGTTCGGTCGTCCCCGCAACTTTGCCGGTGATGACTCCGTGGTGAAAAAAGTCGAGACGGCCACGCGGGGCAACGACCAGGTGGGGGAGCGGATGTCGGTGCTCATGGATGACCTCGATGCCTATGCCGAGCGTCGCCCGCAGCCGGCGCTGCGGACGGTGCTCGAGGAGATGAAGGAAATCGATGTCCTCGGCAGCCTTCGCCAGCTCTCTTCCGAGATTCCGCAGGAAACTGGTCTGTCGATCTCCCGATCGGAGTTTTGGTCCGACACCTTCGACCGCTGGGCCGACGAGCTCGTCCCCCCGCCGAAGGATTCCCAGGGGGGATCCGGAAAAAGTCCCCCAGCTGAAAACCTGCCGCCGGAGATCGTCCTCGAAGCGATGCAGATCCTCGAGGCCGAGACGAATCTGCGGGAGGAGACCCGCGTCGCCCAACAGCGCCAAGCCGGCCTCGAGTCGGACGCCTTCACGACCCTCGCCGGCCGGCTCGCCGACGCGCAAGCAGCGCTGGCCAGGCGCGTCGCCGCGATGATCGACAAGCTCGCCGACATGCCCGACGGCCCGGTGCGGTTTGACGAGGCGATCGAACGACTCCGGCAGCGGGATCTCTCGGGCCCCGCCGCGGCCGAGCGCTTCGGCCGCGAGATTCGCCTCTTCCAGGCTGTCGAGGAGGTGATGGACGAGGCGCGGGGAATCCTCGCCCGCCCCGAGACCGGCCGCCGCGCGATCGCCGCCGAGACCGAGGCGATCGAGCTTCTCCTCCAGTCTCAGTTTGGCGGCGGCGGTGGTGGCGGGGGCGGGGGCGGAAGCAGCCCGGGGGGCGGGGGGAGCGGCTCAACCCGGGATTCAGCGCTCGCTCGATTGGGCGACGGGGTCAATGCCCGTGCGCGCCTCGAGGCGCCGGAGGAGGATCAGGCGGTGGGGCGGAGCGGCCGGGTGTTGCCGGAGGAGTTTCGAGACGGGCTCGATGCCTATTTCAACGCCTTCGAACGGGTCCGGAAAACGACGGGAGCGACGCCATGAGGAGCCTTTCAAGAAGGTGCGGAGATCGACGTGCCTGCAGAGCCTCGAGGTCTGGCGGCTCGCCCCTCATCCTCGGCCTCGTTGTCGCCCTCGGCCTGGGGAGCGGCGGAGCCGAGGGGCAGGTGACGATCACGGTCGAGGCCGCTGGGGCCGAAGTGGCCCCAGCCGAGGCCGCTGCGGCCGACACGACGGCGCCAGCCGCGCCCGAGGATGACAACCGGGCCATGCCGGCAGCCGAGGAGGCGCCGCTTGAGCCGGAGGCTCTTGTACGGCAGCAGGTCGAGCAGATGGCCGCCCAGTACGAGGCGACGCTCACGCGGGTGCTCCAGGACGATCTCGAGCTCGTCCGCACGCTCCATGGCGACCTGCCCGTCGAGGCGCGGCGGGCGATTGCCGCGGCGGGGCAAAGCGCGGTCAAAGCGGGGGCGCTACGCTTGAGCGCGGCGATCCATACCCCACAGCCGATGCCCGTCGCGCCGCAACGGGGGGCCGCCGGATTCATCAATGACGTGATGAGGGCGTTCGGATTCCCGATCCCTGAGGAGCATGCGAGGAGGGCCGACGGGGCCAAGGATCCTGAAGCCGAGAAGGGGCCATTCGATCCCTGCCAGTGTGTCATCGACGCCGTCGCCGCGAGCCTTGTCGAGCAGATCGGCGCGGAGCAGGGAGCGGAGTTTCTCAACGAGCTTTCGAAACGGGAGCAGCGCCGTCGGGAGGTGGACGTGCGCCGGCTCGTCGGCATCCTCGATGACGATCTCTTGCTGAACGCCAAGCAACGGGAGGCCATCGAGGACGCTCTCGGCGCCGACTGGAACGAGGGGATCGCGATGGCTCTCGACCATTCCATGGAGATCAATGGCCGGAAGATCTATCCCGGGCTCCCGTACGACCGGGTGCTGCCCCATCTCACCCCGGCGCAGCAAACCCAACTGGGCAGCGGCAAAGAGAGCCTGGATTTCACCCGCTCGAATCGGCAGTCGATGGTGCAATCCAGGTTTTTCCGCCGAGCGAACCTCTCCCAACAGGCCCAACGGGATCCATGGTGGTTCGAATGACGCATCCAACGTCGGC
The DNA here is from genome assembly GCA_040397545.1 of Pirellulales bacterium. Taxonomy (GTDB): domain Bacteria; phylum Planctomycetota; class Planctomycetia; order Pirellulales; family UBA1268; genus QWOP01. The sequence goes on along the minus strand of JBBAVV010000026.1, from coordinate 13,540 downwards.
CGGATCGTGGCGAGTGGCCTGCCGCCGGGCGATCCTCGGCGCCTCGCTACTCGGACTCGCGCTCGCCGCGCACTCACTCCAGGGGGGCGACGATACCGTCGGTGACGAGAAAGAGCCCCGGCCGCAGCAGCAGAATTTTCAGACCATCGCGCTCGACCAGCAGATGCGCGGCTTTCTCGGGAACGGGAACGAGCAGGTGGCCGAGGTCGTGCGCGAGAAAGCGCAGGCGCAGCTGGAGCTCGAGATCGAGAGGATTGACGAGATCTGTGGCTTGACTGAAGCCCAACGGGCGAAGCTCAACCTTGCGGCCCGCCTCGAGACCGCCCGGGCGGTGCAACGGTTCGAGGCCTTCCAGGTCAAGTATGCGGGGCGCTCCCTCGACCTCCAGACCCAGGAGGGGCAGGAGGCTTGGCAGCGGTTCCATTATGAGATGCACCAGATTCAGCACGCCACGCCCCGCCACGGCGGCCGGACGAGTCTCATCGGCAGGCTCCTGGTCGGGGGGCTCGACGACCGTCAGCGCGGCGTCTGGGAGGCGGAAGCGGCGCTGCGGCGGGCCTCTCAGTGGCGGCGGATCGTCGACGCGGGGCTGCTCCACATCGGATCCTCTGCCGGCATGACCGACCGCCAGCATGAGGCGCTCGTCGCTCTGCTCATGGAAGATCCGCCGCGGGTCGACATGGGGAAGGCCCGGGAGTCGTTCGGGGATCACAATCCGGTGCTCTGTTGGTATGCGATGGCGCGCCTCGACGAGGCCAAGCTCGAAGCGATTTTCGATGCCCGGCAGTGGGCCAAGGTTCGAGAGGTCATCGAGCAGGGGAAGGTGTGGCGCCCCACGCTCGAGTCGATGAAAGTCATCGAGGAGTGAGCGAATGCATCGATTCATGCGGATGCTGAACAGGGCGCAAAGCCTTGCCGCCCGGATAGCGATCGTGGCGGTCGCCGCCTCGCCGGTCGGAGCCGCGGCGCAGGCGCCGTCGATCCGCAGCGGCGATCCGGTGCCGCGCGATATCCGGGAGATCTATGACGCCGGCTGCCGGTATCTGGCCCGCGCCCAGGATCCTTCCGGCACCTGGAAGGACAGCCAGGAGGGGCCCGGAGTGACCGGGATGGCGATGATGGTCCTTCTGGCATCGGGGGAGGATCCGAACCACGGCGCGTATGCCACGAACATCCGCCGGGCCCTCCGCAGCATCATCCGCGCGCAGGATCCGAGCACCGGCTTTTTCGGCGGGAACGTCGGGATGGGGCACTCGAGCATGTACCAGCACGGCTTCGCGATGCTGGCGATGGCCGAGGCCTACGGCACCGTCGACGACCGGCGGCTGTGGTCGGAGGAGGGTGGGGATGGCAAGGGCCTGTCGACGGGCGCATCGCTCGAACTGGCGGTGAAGCTCGCCGTCACGTCGGCGAAGAAAAATCCCGTCGGGGCGTGGCGCTATTCTCCCGATGCAAACGACCACGACACTTCCGTCAGCGGCGCGATCCTCATGGGGCTGCTCGGGGCGAGGAACGCCGGGATCGAGGTTCCCGACGAGACGATCGACCGGGCGATCGACTACTTCGCCTCGATGACCGCTCCCGACGGCCGGGTCGGCTATTCCAGCCCCGGTGGGGGGAGCGACGCGACGACCTCGATCGGCACGCTCGTGATGGCGATCGCCCGCCGCAAGGAGATGCCGCAATTTGTCAAAGCGGCCGACGCCATCAAGCAGGCCAGTCAGGGGGGGCGGAACGATGGCGGGTATCCCAATTACACCCGCTATTACCGCGCCCAGGCGCTGTTCCAGGCCGACGTCGAGGCCTGGAAGGAATGGAACAGCAAAGTCGTCAGCGAAATCAAGGCCCAGCGTCGCCCCGACGGTGGGCTCGTGTCGGGCGCCAACGGCATGGATGGTGGCGAGTTTGCCGGCACGTCGCTCTCGCTTCTCGCCTTGGCCGTCAATTTCCGGTTTCTCCCCATCTACGAGCGTTGAGCAGCCGGCCGCTCCTGCCAGGAATCTTCCCATGCCCTGTTCCGTTGGTTGTCGTGGGTGGCTCTCTCCGCCGAGCGTCCCGGCCGCCGGGATGGTGTGGGGATCGATCGCCTTGGCCGTCGTGCTGGCAGGAGGAGGAGACCGTCTGGCCCAGGGAGCCGACGTCGACGGGACTGCGGTCCTCGCGCTGCCGGGGGGAACGCTTACCGGTCGGCTCGTGGAGGCTTCGCCGCCTGCCGAGGGGGCCAGCCCGACGATCCGCTGGCAGTCTTCTGCCTTCGCCGGCCCGTTCGAGTTCCCCCTCGGGCAGGTCGGCGGGATCTCGTTCGATCGCCAGCCCGGAGAACTGGGGGCTGCTCGCTCGGGGCGTTGGCAGATCGAATTGGCCGACGGCGATGCCATCATCGGCCGACTCGATTCGATCGACGAGAAATCGATCGGGATGACGATCGGCTCGGCCGAGGCGCCGATCGGGATCGCCGTGAACCGTGATGCGGTGCGGCGGATCTCCACCGGCTCGGGGCAATCGCCTGCTGTCTGGAACGTTCGGCTCGACCGCGGCCGAACCTCGGCCGAGAGCCACTGGCAGAGGCGCGCCGGTGGGATCGCCAGCACGACCCCCGGCGCCATGATCCGCTTCGATGCCGGTGACGGCGATCGAATGCGCTACGACCTCACGCTCACCTGGGAAGAACCACCGCGCTTGCGGCTCGGGTTCGGCGAGTTCCGTCGCGCCCTGCCGAACGTCCCCGGCCAAGAAGTCACTGTCGATGCGGCCTCCCGGATCGAGCTCACGGCGGAGGGGGTGATCGTGGTCCGCGACGAGGCCCGCCCGGAGGGGACGGGGCACGCCGATCTGGTGCCCTGCGGTCCGGTTCCCGACAAGGGCCTCGCGCTCTCGGTCTTCATCGACCGGAAAGCCGGCCGGATCGTCCTCCGGGCGGGGGAAGGCGCGCCGCTGGCCGATCTGTCGATCGAGCCGATCGACATCGATCGGACGCCGGGGAACCGCACCTTGGAGATTGTGGGGAATGGGCTCCAGATCGATCTTGTCTCGGGGGGCGTGGTGCTCGAGCGACTCCGGATGACCCCCTGGCGGGGAAGCCTTCCCGGGCCAGACGACAACCGGTCTGCGACGGTGGAACTGCTCGATGGAAACGCGATCGCGGGGAGCGTGTCGGGATTGGCCGACAACGGGCGGGCCTTGGTCGTCGCGCCGGAAGGGGCGATCGACGCTTCACCCCAGACCATTCCCCTCGACACGGTGGCGGTCATGAGGTTCCCCGCCACGGCCGTCCCTCCGGCCGATCCTGTCGGAGCGTCGACCCGGCGCGTGCAGATCAGCGATCGATTCGGCTCGAGCCTGCGCGGCGACCTCGTCGGCATTGCGGACGGGAGGGTGACGATCACCCATGCGGCGATCGGGGCGGCGGTGAGCCTGCCGTTGAACCTTCTCGAGGGATTCGCACCGGTGCTGTCGGCGCCCGATGATCGGGCACTCCCCGGCCGGGTCGGCCGGCTCGAACTGGAGGGCGAGGGGCACGAGGGCTGTCTGGTGCCGATCGCTGCAAACGGCGCCAACACTGCCTGGGGAGCGATCGGCTGGCTGCCGCGGGGGAGTTTGATCGCGGCCCCTTTCGCACCGGCTGCCGACGGGAGCGCTCCGCAGGCCACGATCCGCTACGACGATCCTTCCCCCGAAGAGAGCGGCGACGACCAGAACGGCTGGATCGGGGTGACGATCGGAGAGGTCGACGGCAAAGCGATGATTACGGAAGTGATTCCGGGGGGGCCGCTCCACCAATCGATCGGTCCCGTTCCACCGGTGCACCTTCGCGCCGTCGCCCCCCGAGGGGATGGCGTGTTTGTCGCCACCGAGGGATTGCCGATCGAGGACGTCATGGACCTCGTTCAGGGGCGGGCCGGCACCGAGATCCAACTCCAGATCGCGCAGGGGGCACTCTCGATCCGAAGCAACATTTCACTCGTGCGCGGCCCGCACCCGTTCTGGGGACGGGATCGGCAGCGGCTCCGCGAGGTGCTCGCGGCCCAGGAGCGGCTCCTGGCGCGGAAGACGAAGCGCGGAGGGGAGACGAAATCCGATCATTTCCGATCGATCGTGATCCTCGAGACGGGGGAATCGGTCAGGGGTTTCGTTGAATCGATCGACGCCGGGGGCGTCCGGCTGCTGCGGCAGGGGGCCGAGCCGGTCGAGATTCCCCCGAGCCAGATCAAGGCGGTGGAGCTGGTGCCGCAGTTGGGATCGCTGATATCGGCGGAGAAATTCCGCAGCCTGACGACGCTCCCCCGCTCCCAGCGTCATCTCCCTCCGACGCATCTTGTCCGCTCGATGCAGGGGGATTACCTGCGCGGCCGGCTTGCGGGGATGGATGGGGAAAATCTGCGGATCGCTGTCGATGCCGATCCGCGCGGCAAGCCCCTCTCGATTCCGCGCCGGGACGTGGCGCGGGTGATCTGGCTCCACCCCGAATCCCTCGACGCCACCTGGCAGCCGGAGGTGAACGACTCGGCACCGGGGCTGCCGGTCGAAGCGGTGGCGCTCTCCGTCGGGCGGCTGCGGATGGCGGCGAGAGGTATCGAGGGGAACGTCCTCGTCGGCTCTCATCCCGTCCTTGGGGCCAGCCGCATCGATCTCGCCTCGATCGATCGGCTCCTCATCGGCGGGGTGCTCGAGGAGACGCCGAAGCGGCTCCCCTACGCGCAGTGGCAATTGCAGCCGGCGGCCGAGCCGCGGAATCTTCCCAAGAAGCCGCCAGCAAGGCCCTGACAAAAAGCCGTTCGGGCCGACCTCACTCCGGCCGGCGTCGATCCATCGGCCGCGCTGCGTCGGCCTCGAAGTCGGTGATCAGGAATCGACCCCCTTCTTTGCGGAGATCGACCGTGAGATCGATCAGCGCCGAGACCGGTCCGCTGGTGCCACCAGCGCCGCGGGCGTCACCCCGGGTGTGGATGAGCATCTCAGCCCGGGCCTGACGCGCTGCCGCCGGCCCCCGAAGCGTGACATCGAGGCGCGTGATCCGCACCTCCTCAGGACGAAACTCCCGCAACGCCCGCTCCGCTTCGGATCGAAGTGGCGAAAGCGCCGGATCGAGGGCGGCGAGGATCGCGGACGTGTCGCCCGTTTCGGCGGCACGCGCCAGCCTCGGAAAGAGGATCTCGATCTGCTCCCGATCGGTGACGACCAGCCAGTCGGCAAGCAGGCAGCCGACGCCGCCGACGAGCGCTGCGGCCATCGCCACGAGGAACGCCCGCTGCCCGGCCTGCGACCAGAGGAGGAGGGAGGCTCCCGCCACGACAGCGCAGCCAAGCGCCCACGGCCAGGCATCGTGGAATGGCATCATGATCTCGGCTCCCCCCGGGCGATCCCTTTTTCCGAGGAGCATTGTAGCGGGCGGAGGAAAGGGGCCATGACGGGCATCGTCAGTCGCACCTCGAGGGCCGGCTGCGGTGAGAGCCGCTCGTGGCGTCGATCCAGCGACTCCGCCTCTGAAAATCGCGATCTGCCGAGAAAGGGCCGCTTGCTCCGTGACTCACCCCCTCTCGGACGGCTGCTTCGATCATCGTCGGGAGGCTTTTCCGGCAAGCAGGGGTGGTTGTCGTGGGCGCCCACCGGTCTCTGCTTGCCGAAGTGTTCTTCCATGGCTACCCTTACGCAAAGTTTTGGGGGGCGAAGAGCCTTGCAGGGTGAAAATCCTCTGCCAGTGGCCGGCTTGGAATGGCTGGCCTATGAAGGTATGGCGTGCTCGGGGCGTGAGGCGGCGAAATTTTTTTAAACACATGGGAAGCAGGTGAAACGATGATCGAAGGCTTGTTTCTGTTGGGGTCGGCCATGCCCGACCTTTCAGTGGTTCAGTACAACTCGGTGGACAACATCTTCTCGATGACGGTCGCGACGATGGGGGCGGCCGCCCTGTTCTTGTTCATGGCGCGGTCGCACGTCGACCCGGAATACCGGCCAGCTCTCCTGGTCTCGGGTCTCGTGGTATCGATCGCTTGTTATCACTACTTCATGATTCGCCACAGCTGGCACGACGCCTACTCGCTCGTGGACGGTGGGTACAAGGGAACCGGCGCCGCCTTCAACGACTTCTATCGTTATGCCGACTGGATCCTGACGGTGCCGCTGCTGATGGTCGAGCTCGTGGCCGTACTCCGGCTGCCAGCGGCCAAGGCGACGAGTCTGTTGACACGGCTGGTGATCGCGGCGGCCGCGATGATCGCGCTCGGCTATCCGGGCGAGGTGATCGCCGACCCGAATCGGTGGACCGAGCGGGTCATATGGGGTGGTCTCTCGTCGATTCCATTCTTTTACATTCTCTACGTGCTCTGGACGGAACTGACGAACTCTCTCGAGACCCAGCCACCCGCGGCCCGCAAACTCCTCGAGATCGCCCGGTTGGTGATTGTGATCACGTGGGCGGTCTACCCGATCGCGTATGCCCTCGGTGGCACGGAAGCTGCCCTGGCTGCGAAGGCCGGGACCGCGAGTGCCGCCAGTGGCGTCGTGGGTGCCAATGGTGTCGTCGGTCTGCAGATTGGATACGCGATTGCTGACATGACCGCCAAGGCGGGCTTCGGGGTGCTGATCTATCTCATCGCCAAGTCCAAGAGCACGAAGACTGCAGAGGCGTAAGACCGCCGCCTGAGTGTTGGAATCCTCTGCGGAAGAAAAGTGTTTTCATGCACGCGGCCTCGGTAATCGTGCTCTGTTGGGCGATGATCGGGGCCGCGTGCTTTTTTTCTCAGGCCATGGTTGGCGTCACCGCCGGCGTTTTGGCGGTTCTCGTCGCGGTGATCGGCCTGCCCCACGGCGCGGCCGATCATCGCTTTGCCAAGCCGCGGCTTGAACCGGTTCTGGGGATGGTGTGGTTGCCGGTGTTTCTGGCCGGGTATGTGGCGATTGCGGTGCTGGTCGTGTGCGGCTGGTTCGTGGCACCGGCCGCCACGGTGGTCGTATTTTTTCTCGCTTCGGCTTGGCACTTCGGCCAGGAAGAGCCGCGCCTTCCGGTCGGTCCGCGCGGCCTGCGGGCGGTGTTTCGATTCGCCCGTGGAGGTCTCGTGATCTGGACGCCTCTGGTGTTTCACGCCGAAGACGTCGCCGCCGTCCTTGGCCTCGTCGCACCGGGAGGCTCGGGCCCGGCCATCCAGCATGCCACCAGCCTGCTGACGGCCTGCTCGTGGATCATGCTGTCGCTCGCGGCGGCCGCTTGGACGCTCCAGGGCTTGGCGGCAACCACGCGGACCGGGCAAAGGCGGCGGGTGTTGCTCGCCGACACCGCGCTGGTCGCGTCACTGGTGGTACTCTTCGCCGTCGCGAGTCCGCTGGTAAGCTTCCCGGTCTATTTCTGTGGCTGGCATTCGGCGCGGGGCCTTAAGCGACTCCGTCGGGAACTCGGAGAGAGCTGGCCGGAATTAGCCCGCAGCCTCGCCCCTTTGACGATGGGGGCGATCGCTGTGGTCGGGCTGGCCACGTGGCTCGTGCTCGGGGGGGCGGACTGGAATGGCACGCTCATCCGGGCGACTTTTGTCGGCTTGAGCGCCGTGGCCGTGCCGCATCTGCTCCTCCACGGCGTCGCCCCGCTGTGCGAGCCGTCCGACCGGCGGCGGACACAGTCGCTGCCCATGAAGCCCCGCATGACCCTGGGGAGCCCCTCGTGACATCGGCCCCGGAGTTCGACTACTGCATCGTGGGCGGCGGTCTTCAGGGCTGTCTTTTGGCCCATGCTCTGGCCTGGCACCGGCCAGAAGCGACCGTCTTGCTCCTCGAACGGGCCGACGAACTGTGCGGCAATCACACCTGGTCGTTTCACGAGACAGACATCGCCGAGGAGGCGAGAAGCTGGTTCGACCCGCTGGTGACCTACCGTTGGCCCGGCTATCGCGTCAGGTTTCCGACGCTGTTGCGGCGGGTTGAAATCGCCTACGCGACGATCACGTCCGACCGTCTCCGCGAGGCGACGGCGTCGCTCGCGGGCGGAGCGGGGAGCGCAGCTTGCCCCGGCCGATTCGTCATTCGCACAGGTGTGTCGTGCGAGATCCTCTCGCTGTCCACGGTGAGGCTCGGCGGGACCGCCAACGTGTCCTGCCGCGCTGTTCTCGACTGTCGCGGGCGGGCGGAGGCAGGGTCGCCGGGTGGAGCCGGCTATCAAACCTTCATCGGACATGAGTATCAGACTTCTCGGCGCTGGCCGGCAGCGGAGCCGACGGTCATGGATGTCCCGCTCGACCAGGCCGCGGGCTTCGAGTTTCTTTACGAACTCCCGCTCGGTCCTGATCGGGTGCTCCTGGAATACACCCGGTTCCACGAGGAGCCGTCCTGTGACACATCGCGGGCGGCTGCACTGATCTCCGGTCGGCTCACCGAGGCCGACGCAGGATCGGCGAAGCTGATGAGAACTGAGCACGGGTGTCTCCCGATGCCCTTTACCGCCGCAGCCAGGCGCGAGGGGCCGTCGCCAGCCGGCGGCTATGCCGGCGGCTGGTACCACGCCGCCACGGGATACTCGATGCCGCTGGCCGTTCGCTTCGCAGAGCTCGTCGCGCAGACCTCCCCGGACCAGGTCGCAGCGGAGGTCGCCTCCGCGGCCGCGGAGGACCGGCTGCGGCGAGGATTCGCCCGCTTTCTCAACCGGCTGCTGTTTTGCCTGGTCAGGCCCGCACACCGTTGGAAGATCTTCCAGCGGTTCTATCGTGTCCTGCCGGAAGCGCGAATCGCCCGGTTTTATGCCCATCGCTTCACGTTCACTGATGCGGCTCGGATCATGATCGGCTGGCCACCCATCGGCCTGGCGCCGATTCGGTTCGCCAGGTCGTTTGTCTCAATCCCGGGACCGCTGCCGACATGACTCGAAATCTCCTCGGCTTCGCTGGCGCGACGCACCACACCACCCGCACGGGGCACGGGTGGTCCAAGGCCCTCCAACTCGCCCCCGACCTCTATCCCGGTGTGGGCGGCAAGCGGCTCCGGGGCACCCTGCTCGAGCAGGCCTACGCGTTCGCCGGCGGCCGTTGCGCGGCTCCCACGCTGATGGTCGATGCGGTCGAGCTCTTGCACGCCGGTTCGCTCGTGATCGACGACTTCGAAGACGACTCGCTCACTCGCCGCGGCCAACCGGCGCTCCACCAGGTGATCGGGCCGGCTCGGGCCGTCAATGCGGGCAACTGGATGTATTTCCGCGCTCTGGAGCTCGCGGCGGCCGCCTTGGACGATCCCGCCCGTTCGGCGGCGCTCGTGGGGAGGTTCATCACGGTGGCACGGCAGTGTCACGAGGGTCAGGCGATCGATCTGGCCACGCGGATCGACGAGGTCACGCCGCGGCAAGCCCGGGTCACGGCGCTGGCGATCTCGCGGTGGAAGACCGGCCGCCTCGCGTCACTGGCCGCGTGGTGTGGGGCCCACGCCGCCGCCGGAGACCCGCAGACGCTGAAAGCGGTGGCCGCCTTCGGCTGCCGGATGGGGATCTGCCTGCAGATGAAAAACGACCTCGACGAGCTCTGCGAACTGCTCGATGGTTCAGATCGGTGCGACGATCTTCGCAACCGCCGCGTCACCTGGCCCTGGGCCTGGGCCGCGAGCGAGTTGTCGGTTCGGGAGTTCGCAGCTTGGCAACGCCGGTTGCGGCAAGCGGAAGAGCAGCGGGCAGAGTTCCGCCCGCTCGCCAAGGATCTGCTCGACGCGACCCACCGCCGGGCGGCGGCGGAGATCAACGCCCGGCTCGACCGGGCCGTCGACAGGCTCACCGCCGCCTCGGACGGAGCCCCTCGAGCCGGGCCGCTGGCGGCGATCTGCAAAGTCCTGCGGGTCGCCAACGAGCCGATGAAGACAGAGGCTCTGCCGTGAACGCTTCGACCGTTGCAGGGTGGCGTCCGCCGCGGTCAGGCACAGGCTTGCACCGCCGAGCGGCCGTGATCGGGAGCGGTTTTGGCGGCCTCGCCGCTGCCATCCGTCTCCAGTCGATGGGCTTCGAAACGGTCTGCTACGAGGCCCACGACCAGCCTGGAGGCCGGGCTGCGGTCTACGAGGATGGCGGCTACATCTTCGATGCCGGGCCGACCGTGATCACCGCCCCACACTGCTTGGAGGAGCTCTTCGAGCTCTCGGGTAGACGGATGGCCGACTTTGTCCGCCTGTTGCCGGTGACCCCTCTCTACCGGCTTCAGTGGCGCGACGGCGTGGCCTTCGATTATGTCGCCGACGAGGCGGGTTTGATCGAACAGGTCCGGCGCGTGAACCCCGCCGATGTGGAAGGCTACCGTCGCTTCGCCGACTATGCCCGACAGGTGTTTGCCAAGGGGTACGAGGAGCTTGGTGCTGTCCCCTTCCTGCACTTCACGGACATGATCCGAGCTGCCCCGCAGCTGGCCCGCCTGCGGGCCGACCGGAGCGTTTACGCGGCCGTTTCACGATTTGTCAAAGACGAGCACCTCCGGCAGGCGTTCAGCTTTCACCCCCTGCTCGTCGGCGGGAATCCGCTGGAGACGAGCTCCATCTACACGCTGATCCACTGGATCGAGCGGAAGTGGGGCGTGTTCTTTCCCGAAGGGGGCACAGGCGCGCTCGTCCGCGGTCTCGTGCGGCTCTTCCACGACCTCGGCGGAACGCTCCGACTCGCGGCTCCGGTCGATCGAGTCACGCTCGAGGCTGCCGGCAACGCGACTCGGCACGTCATCCATGCCGCCGGCGGGCCGCCGGAGATGTTCGATGTCGTCGTCTCAAACGCCGACGTCCACCATACCTACGCGACGCTCTACCGCGGGGTCGCCGCAGCCGGCCGCCGGCAGCGGCGGCTGGAGCGAATGACCTGGTCGATGTCGCTGTTTGTGCTGTACTTCGGCACCAACCGACGGTACCCGCACCTGGCCCACCATACGATCCTGTTCGCGTCGCGGTTTCAGGGGCTTTTGCGAGACATTTTCCACGGCCATCGCCTGCCCGCCGACTTCAGCCTTTATCTCCATGCCCCCACGATCACCGACCCGAGCATGGCCCCGGCTGGAGGTGAGTCGTTCTACGTGCTCAGCCCCGTGCCACACCTGGGCAACGCGGCGATCGACTGGGAGGCGGTGGCCACCAGCTACGGCGACGCCATCCTCGAGTCGCTCGAGCAGCATCTTCCGGGGCTACGAAAAGCGATCGTGACCCGTCGCCACTGCACGCCCGCCGACTTCGCGGGGAGGTTCAACGCCCATCTCGGCTCCGCCTTCTCGGTAGCACCGACGCTCACCCAGAGTGCCTACTTCCGACCCCACAACCGTGACCCGGACATCCCCGGGCTGTACCTCGTCGGGGCGGGCACCCATCCGGGGGCCGGCGTGCCCGGCGTCGTCAACTCCGCCAAGGCCACCTGCGACACGATCGCGGCCGACTTCCATGTCGTCGCCAGTTAGCAGCCCGACAGCGGGGGAGTCGATCCGGCGGCACAGCCGCTCGTTCTCGTTTGCCAGCCGGCTGCTGCCCGCCGGCAAGAGGGCCGACGTCGAGCGTCTCTACGCCTGGTGTCGGTGGTGCGACGACGGCGTCGATACCGCTGACTCCCCGCAGCAGGCGCTGGAGTTCATCGAACAGGCCACGGAGGACGTCCGCCGAATCGCCGGCGGAAAAAGCCCGGTCGCCGCCGAGAGCCGCTGGCTGGCGGAGCTCATCGGCCGACACAACCTCCCGCTCGAGGCGGCCCTGGCCCTGCTCGATGGGATGCGGTCGGACCTCACGGCGGCGGCGGGCTTTCACGAGGACGACCTTCTGCGCTACGGCTTTCGGGTCGCCGGGGCGGTCGGGGTGTTGTTGTGTCCAATCCTCGGCCTCGCGGATCGCCGCCATCTCCCCCACGCCGCTGCGCTCGGCATGGGGATGCAACTGACCAACATCGCCCGCGACGTCGCGGAAGACTGGTGCCGGTCTCGCTGCTACCTGCCGCTTGAATGGACCGACGGGCTACGGCCCGGCGGCGGGCCGCCCGACCCACGGCGGGTACGGCGGGGGGTGAAGACGATTCTCGAAGTCGCCGACGGCTACTACGCTGCCGGGGAGGCGGGCATCAGTGGGCTCGATACCGATTCCCGCCTGGCCGTCCGGACGGCAGCGAGGATTTATCATGCGATCGGGACGAAGATCAGGAGGCGAGACTTCGCGGTGCTCGACAAGCGCGCCCGGGTATCGACGCTGGGGAAGCTCCGGATCTTCGCCGTCGCGATCCTCCCACCTGCCGGCGGCAGCCGGCCGAGGCGGCTTGACGACTCGGCCGAGCGAGCGCTCGCCGCCGCAAGACGACTGTTGGCGGAGTGTGGAATATCGGTTCAGGGTTAAGATTTTCAACTTTCAATACTCAAACCTGGAGTCTTGTCATGAAGTGGGATGCTTGGAGCGTCGTGTTTACCGGTCTGTCGCTGACGTGCGTGACGGCGGTCGTCCTCTTTCTCTTGGTGGCAATCAATCCGAAAGACGCCGCGTACGGCTCATTGCCGCTGTTCTACGCCGCTGGCTCGGCTCTCGTGGCGTTGGCCTTCAATCGGGCTTCCGTCTGGGCTGCGCGTCGGGCTGAGCGCCTGGTTCCGTGAATCGCCAGCACGGGGTGAGCCTGGAAAAAGTGCGTGGATGTCTGCGGGAAGGCGACCGAGAGCCCGCCCTCTTATCCGTCCTTCCGCCCCTTTTGACCGCCAGAACCTGCGGTAGGTGCGGTAGTCCACTTTCGCTCGATTGCGGCAAAACAGGCGAAAACCCCGAGTATGGCCAGTCCGTAGAGCATCGCGATCAGGGACAGCGCCACGTCGTAAGGTTTGGGCGTCGACAGGGAGACCCGGAGGAGGACCGTTGAGATCACGAAGCCGGCGTTGCGAAAAACGTGTTCGTACCGATCGTAGTAGGCCAGCGATACGATCAGGAGGAAGACGTCGGTGAAGATCATGAACTCGAAGAATCGGGGGAAGAAGAAGAGATCGACATCGATCGGCGGCGGTGCCAGCAACACCGGCACCCCGTCGATCAGCCTGGCCCAACTGGCCAGATTGACCAGGGCCAAGGTGACCAGCACGACCAGCAGCAACACGGCCACGGCCTTTTTGAGTTGGATGAAGCCCTCGAGGTCACGATGCGTGGGCGTCTTCGGTGTCACGTGTCGCAGCAGGTTGAAGCCGGTCACGATCAGGAACATAAGAACGGCCCCTGCCATGTCGACGAGGACGGCCTTGACCGCGGCGGGCTCCGCGAGCCAGTTTTCCAGGTCGTGGAAACCGCCGATGTCCTTGAACACTCCGCGGACGACGATCAGCGAAATGATCTCGTATTGCTTGGCGACCTCTCCGGTGTGCGAAGACGCCAAAGCGAACACGAGGAGAATCACCTCGTAGAACAGGATCACGCTGAACGGCGTGTAGACGGCATGGAGCGGGCTTTTGTCGATTCCCTCGAAGAGCGTCTGGGGCAAGTCGGGAAACAGTCGGGCGATCCCGATGACGGTCAGGTGCACGAGAAAGCCAACGGCTGCCCCCGTTACCACCAGCCGCTCCAGCCAGGCCCGCACGGCCGGGCTGTCGAGGGCGTCGAAGAT
>JBBAVV010000025.1:0-67871 GCA_040397545.1 Pirellulales bacterium | reverse complement strand
TCCCGATCGGGGCCCGAGTCCTCGCTATCAATCCCCGCCCCGAGGAGTTTGACGATTCCTTCGCGGAGCCGGTGCAGAGCGAGTGGGCCCGGGTGTCGTTCCTGATCGTCCGCAACGATCTCTCGTTGGTCGAAGCCGAGTTCATCCGGCCACGGGCGTGGATCGACAGCCTCGGCCTCGTGAAGGGAGCCAGAATCGATCTAGCCGTACCGGAGCTCGGAATCGACGGCCTCGCCGTAGTGACCGCCGTGCGGCCCTGCCCGCCGATCGCCGACGGCGAAGGTCGGGTTGTCACGGGGCGCTTCGTGACGCGCGACGTCACAAACGTCGTCCGCATCACGCTCGCAACCGGTACCGAGATCCGAGCCACCGACGTCCATCCGGTCTGGTCAGTCGACCGTGAAGACTGGGTGCCGGCCGGGAAGCTCGAGCCCGGCGAGCAGGTCGACACACTCACAGGCCCGGTGGCGGTGGCAAGCGTCGAGCAACTCGACCGCCACCCGGCCGTGTACAATCTCGAAGTCCACGGCGAGCACGTCTACCACATCACGGTCGATGGTGTGCTCGTGCACAATGCGGGGCCAGGCGATTGCTTGGAGGGAATTGCTTCAAACAGATTGTTTCGAGGAGGAACAAATCTGAACCCACGACTCGGAGTCGACGTAAAGAAAGCTTCGGATGGTCTGATTCACCCTCTTGGCAAGAATGGAAAACCGCCTCCTCAGCAGAATCTGTGGGTGACTTCCGGCTCTGGTAAGCGGCCCATTGCGTGAAACAGGGCGAATTCGATGCCTTGAGCGGTTCTGAAGCCATACGCTTTTCTGGTGGTCAGTTTCGCTTTGCCATTAAAACCCTCGACGACGCCCGAAGAAATCGTGCCCGCGGCCCGAAACCAGTTGAGGATCAGGTCGTGATGGCGTCGCAGGCTCCGAGCGACTTTCTTCATCGGGCCAAGCCGACTGCGAATCGCTTCTTTGCACCAGGAGTCGAGAAACTTTGCTGCCCGCTTCGGGTTCACGCACTCCCAGAATCGCTGAAAGTCTTCACGGAACGCGTCAACGACGCTGAGACATCGGCGTGACCACATCCCTATCGCTGGAACATTCGATCTCGCGTCGGTTTGCCCTCTGCTCCGGCTGATGGCTCGAGACCTCGGCCGCGGGCCTCGAGGGGATTGGGACTGGGATGGGGATGCCGCAGCCGAATCGCTCTGGAGGCAGGGCGACCTCTTCATTGGAGGCAGCGACCGTAACCGTCACTTCGACCGCTTCGTCACCAGCCCCGCGGCGGTGCATGTCGTCGTCCCGAGCCCGTCGGCCTCGGTGACGTCGACCAGCGCCGGCGGAAAGACGATCCGCTCGATCCACCCAAGGTCGGGCGTCGGGAGCCGGGCGGCGAGGTCTTTGTCGGTCTCGTCAGCCCCCAGCACGAGTTTGTCGGGGATGTCGGTCGAGAGCTTCGCGCCAACCAGCGGTACCCCATGGACGACGACCCGCATCTGCCGCGTCGTCGGCGTCACCTGCTTGAGCTGGCGCTCACGCCCCTCGGCGTCGGTGTAGGTGACCGTGCCGCCGGCCTTTGTGGAAACCTCGACGATCGCCGGCGAGGTGGCATCGTAGAGCCACTTCGTACGCTCGAACGTCTTCGCCACCGCCGCGAGCTCGCGGTCGTGCTCCGAGCCCGAGTCGACCTTCGTGCCGAGGACCGTGCCCGGCTCCACGAGCAGCGGGTGCCCGGCGGGGAGCTCGTCGGCAAGCTTTGCCACCGCCGGCTCCGGGATCGGCGCCGCCACGATGACCGTCAGCGGCGTTCCCGGCTTCTTCTTTTCCTCGCCAGACTCGGCGTCGCCCCCCTCGTCGTCTGGCGGAGGGGCCGCGTAGAGGAGCATCCCCTGGACGATGCGGACGGCGAGATCATCGACGGTATCTCCCGACTGCACCGCCTGCCATTCATAGCGCCACACCGGCAAGCCTTTCGACACCGACCAGAGCACCGCCGCGAGCCCCCGGGCCGACTGGACGAGCAGATGCTCTTCACCCCCCCAGGCGAGGGATGTGTGCTGGAGATTCGCCCCGTGGGCAGGGAAGACCGGGATCGGGCTCGTCGGAGTGACGAGGTCGTGGACTTGCACGTTTCCCTCTTGGATGACCGCCAGCCGGCGCCCCTCGGGATCGAAGTTCACCCCCGACGTGTCGCCGACGGGGAGCGACACGAGCACCTGCCCGCTGACCGCATCGCAGACTTGCACACGGCGCGTGTCGGGGAGGGCGAGATAGCGCCTCCCGCCGGAGAGCGACGGCAGCGGGGAATGGCCCGGATACTGCGTCAGCCGATACTTCGCCCCCTTGGCGTCGATGTCCCAGCAGGAATACTCCTCCCGGCTGCTCTGATGGAGAACGAGGCTGTCGTCGACGATCCTCCCCCAGGGGTGTCGGGCGAGGGGTTGGCCGTCGCCGCAAGGCGCTCGCCACGTCGACCAGGCCGTGGCTGCCTTACGGCTCGGGGCGGCGTCCCACAGGGTGAGGACCTGTTTTGCGGCCCCCTCGGCGGTGAACTTCTCGCGCGACACCGTCAGGAGCCGTTCGAGGATCGGGTCGTAGTCGAGGACGATCTCGGAGCCGGAGAGCTCGTGGTCGGCGATCACCGTCTGCGATTTCATCGACACCCACGCCAGCCGCGTCGGCAGCGGGCGGCCCGGTGTCGTGTTCTCGATCGCCACGAGCACCACGGCGCTCGGGCCCCCCACCGCGATCACGCGCCCGACCCGGTCGAAGTGATCCTGCCGGGTGATCGTCACGGCGCCAGCGACCACGCCGCGCCCGGCAACGGCCGGATCGGCCACGAGGGGCTGCGGAGCCGCCGGGGGGAAATCGGTGTGGTTCGTCGCCCGGGCGGAGGTGTCGAACGTCTCCAGTTGCGGCTTGCCCTCGCCGCGGTGGGCGAGGCGCCGCCGTGTCCGCCTGGCGATGAGTTGATCGAGCGGAGCGAGTTGATCGAGCTCGATCGCCAGATCGGTGCCGTCGGTCTGCCGCAGGGTCAGCACCGTTCCTTCGATCCCGACGAGGCTCGCCTGCACCTTGAACATTCCAGTGGCATCGCTCCATTCCCGTTCCGGCACGAGGACGCGCTGCGCGTCCGCCGGAGAGACGATCAGAAGCGACGAAGCGATCGCGACCAGCACGAGCACCCCGGTCCGGATCGTGCCGCGGCCCTCGGGGCGGAAACGGCTGGCCAGGGAGCGGCGTGGGAGCGGCGACATGGTGGGCGTGCTGGGAGGGTCGGGGGGTCGGATGGGCGCGACGGCACGCCCCGCCTGGGGGCGTCTTCCGGGAGCAGCGCCGAGTATCACCCCTGACGGGTGCCCCCCCACAAAGCTTAGCAAACACTCCCGGCCCCCCCTCCGCAGCGTGCCACCGCAGCGTTTTCTTTACATCCCCGTTCGGCGCCGACTATGCTCCTCCCAAGCCCCGATTCCCCGCAGGAGCCCCTCCATGCGCCCCGAGCCCCGTTTTTTCGACCTTCCGACCATCGCGACCAGCACCGCCGCCGACGCCCCCCGCGCGACTGGCCGCGCGAGCCGGCGGACGTTCCTCGGCTCGTCGATCGCCGCCAGCACGGTCTTCAGCTTGCCCACAATCGTTCGCGCCGAGAACCGGGCGGAGAAGCTGCGGATGGCGGTGATCGGTTGCGGCGGCCGTGGCGGCGGCAACCTCGACGCCGTCCTCGGCGAGCAGGTGGTGGCCGTATGTGACGTCAACGCCAAGACGCTCGCCGGGGCCCTCGGCAAAGCGCCCGGCGCCAAGGGCTTCGGCGACTATCGCCGGCTCTACGAGGCGCTCAAGCCTTCCGAGTACGACGCGGTCGTCGTCAGCACCACCGAGCATACCCACGCCTTCGCGACCCTCCCGGCTCTCCGCGAGAAGAAGCACGTCTACTGCGAGAAGCCGCTGACGCACAACGTCCGCGAGGCGCGCGTCGTCACCGAGGCGGCCAAGCAGGCCGGCGTCGCCACGCAGATGGGGACGCAGATCCATGCCGACGCCAATTACCGGCGCGTTGTCGAGCTCGTGAAGGGGGGGGCGATCGGGAAGGTCACCGACGTCCACTGCTGGGTCGGCCGGGCGTGGGGGCTGCAGTCGCCCGAGGATGCGAAGAAGTATGGCGACATCGTCGCCGTCCAGGATCGCCCCGTCGGCTCGACGCCGATTCCCGATGGGCTCGACTGGGATTTGTGGCTCGGCCCCGCCCGAGAGCGCCCCTTCCATGAGGTCTACTGGCCGGGGCCGAAATGGTATCGGTGGTGGGATTTCGGCAGCGGCACGATGTCCGATCTGGGGAGCCACTGGATCGATCTCCCCTTCTGGGCACTCGATCTCGATGCCCCGAAGACGGTCGAGGCCTTCGGGCCCCCGCCCCATCCGGAGCTCGCCCCGGCCTCGATGCACGTGACGTACACGTACGGCGCCCGCGGCGACCGTGCCCCCCTCTCGCTCAGCTGGTATCAGGGGAAAGACAAGCCACAGCTGTGGGAGGAGGCCGCGATCCCGCGCTGGGATTCGGGCTGCTTGTTTCTCGGCACGCAGGGGAGCCTCCTGGCCGACTACGGCCGGCATCTCCTCCTCTTCGGCCCCGACGTCCGCGATTTCAAGCGGCCGGCCGAATCGATCCCGCCATCGCTCGGCCATCACGCCGAGTGGCTCCATGCCTGCAAAACCGGCGCCCCGACGACCTGCCCGTTCAGCTATTCGGGGCCGCTCACCGAGGCCAACCATCTCGGCAACGTTGCCTACCGCTCCGGGAAAAAGCTGGAGTGGAACGCCGCGGCGATGAAGATCCCCAACGCCCCCGAGGCGGAGAAGTTCCTCACTCGCGAATATCGCAAGGGTTGGGAGTTCGACCGGATCGCCTGAAAATCCGTCGACCACGGGGCCGTCACCCCTCCCGTTCATCCCTCCTGGAGGCCCCCATGATTCACCCGCCGGACCACCGGGCGCGCCTGCCGGGCGTGGCGATAGCGTGCGCCATGGTCGCCGCAATCGGCTTGCCTGAGACCGGGAATGCTCAGAGCACTCGAAGCGCTCCCCCGGGACCGGCGATCGGCAGGGTCGACTGGCATCTCGATCCGGCGCCCTTCAAGGCGCGGGCCGATCGATCGGCCGACGGGGCCACGCTCACGCTCGACAATGGTCTCGTTCGCCGTGTCCTCCGCCTCGAGGACGGCTGCGCCACCATCGCCCTCGACGACCTCGCCAGCGACCGCAGTCTCCTCCGCGCCGTAGGCCCCGAGGCGCTGGTGACGATCGACGGCACCGAGCATCGGATCGGCGGGCTCGTCGGCCAGCCGAACCGGGCGTTCCTCCTTTCGGCCTGGCTCGCCGCGATGTCGGCCGATCGGGAGGCCCTCCGACTCACTGGGATCGAGACCGGCGTCACGGTCGAGCGGTTCCCCTGGAAGCGCTCGCGTCATCACGCTCCCGCTGCCGCCTGGCCGCCGCCGGGGGTGTCGGCCCGCCTCGACTTCGCCCCCGCGGGTGACGATCCTCCCTTCACCGTCAGCGTCCACTACGAGCTCTACGACGGCCTGCCCGCGTTCTCGAAGTGGATCGTCGTCACGAATCGTTCGGACAAGCCGCTCACCGTCGACCGCTTCACCGCCGAACACCTCGCGATCGTCGAGCCCTCCAATCCGGTCGACGACGCGCCGGGGGTCAACCTCCCCCATCCCGACGCGCTCCATATCGAGACCGATCAGGCCTTCGGCGGCTTCGGCCACGAACATGCCTGCCGCCATGCCGTCCGCTGGAGGGAAGACCCGGCGTACGGCACGCAGGTCAATTACGAGAAGAAGATGCCCTGCCTCCTCGAGGTGGGCCCGTTCCGCGGGCCGGCCCAGGAGGTAGCACCGGGGAACTCGTTCGAGAGCTTCAGGGCCTTCGTCCTCGTCCAAGATTCCACCGACCGGGAGCGACGCGGGCTGGCCGTGCGGAGATTCAAGCGCACCTTGGCGCCGTGGGCGACGGAAAACCCGCTCATGCACCACCTCCTTGACTCCCGCCCCGAGGCGGTGCGCCGGGCGATCGATCAGGCGGCGGAGGTCGGCTTCGAGATGGTGATCCTCTCCTTCGGCTCCGGCTTCGATGCCGAGAACGAGCTCCCAGAGCATCTCGCCCGCTTCAAGGCCCTCGCCGACCACGCCCGCACGCGCGGCGTCGATCTCGGCGCCTATTCCCTTCTCTCGAGCCGGCAGATCGGCAGCGGGAACGACGTCGTTCCCGCCCCCGGCGAGAAGACGACCTTCGGCCACGCCCCGGCCCTGACGAGTGCGTGGGGCCTCGACTACTTCCGCAAGCTCGAGAAGCTCTACGACACGACCGGATTCACCGTCCTCGAACACGACGGCTCCTATCCCGGCGATTGGGACGTCACGCCCCGGCCGCCGCTCCAGCGCGGCCTCGACGACTCGCAGTGGGCGCAGTGGCGGATCATCCGCGATTGGTATCGATGGTGCCGGGAGCACGGCGTCTATCTCAACGTCCCCGATCACTACTTCCTCGCCGGCTCGAACAAATGCGGGATGGGCTACCGGGAGACGAACTGGTCGCTTCCCCGGGCAGAGCAGGTGATCCACACCCGCCAGAACATTTTCGACGGCACCTGGGAGCGGACGCCATCAATGGGATGGATGTTCGTGCCGCTGGCGGAATACCACGGCGGCGGCGCTGCGGCGACGATCGAGCCGCTCGCCGAGCATCTCGACCACTACCGGCGGATGATGGAATCAAACCTCGCCCTCGGGGTGCAGGCCTGCTACCGCGGCCCGCGGCTCTACGACACCGACGCGACGCGCGAGATGGTCCGGGGGCAGGTCGCCTGGTACAAGGCCCACCGCGACATCCTCGAAAGCGACGTCCTCCACCTGCGGCGTGCCGACGGCCGCGACTGGGACGGCATGCTCCATGTCAATCCGCGGCTCGAGAAGCGCGCGTTGCTCGCCGTCTTTAATCCGCTCGATGAGCCGATCGAGCGGACGGTCCCTGTGCCACTCTATTACGCCGGTCTCGAAGGCTCGTGCCTGGCAAGCCACGGCGGCGCGGAAGCCGAACGCGTGCCGCTCGATCGCTTCAGCCGCGCCGAGGTGACGCTCACGATCCCCGCTGGGGGAATGTCGTGGGTGGTGTTCCGGGCGGAGTGAGCCGGCGGCCACCCCCAGGAGGGTCAGACGTCCGGGGAAGATGGCGTCCAGAACGTGAGCCGGTTGGCAAACGGATCGTGGATCGTCATTTCGCAGGAGCCCCAATCCTGATCCTGCCAGCCGGGACGGGCATTCCCGTAGCCCTTCGCGTTGAGCGTTGCGCACAGGGCACGGACATCCGCCACCTCGATCCGCACTCGCGCCCCCGGTGCGCAGTCACCGAAATGCTCGGAGAGATGGATCCGGCAGTCACCCTGTGAGATCCCCATGTACAGCGGCATGCCCGGCTCGAAACGATGCTCGAAGTCGACGGTGAAGCCGAGGAAGTCGACGTAAAACTCCTTCGCCTTCTTCTCGTCGAAGCTGCGAAGGATCGGCACGGCTGGCTGAAACATGCTGGCATTCCCGGGATGAGTGGGGCAAAGGACGGACTTCGAAGCAGGATCACTCGCCGCACTGCGGACAGGGGCCGGCGAAGCAGAATGACCTGACGGGACGACGATGACCACAGGCCCGGCACGCCTGCCCCTCCCCCTTCCAGGCATGGACGACGACGTCGACCACGACGAGGATCGCGTACAGGCCCCCAAGGAGGCCGACCGGGACGAGCCACGCCTCGCCGCCGCCATTGGGCCCTCCCTGCAGTTTCATCCACACGGAGCCAGCGACCATCGCCACCATCATCAGGCCGAAGACGAGGGGACGGGCCGCACGCATGATTTCGACTCCGGTGACCTCCGGGCGATTGAACGACGCCCCTCGTCCAGTGGATTGTTGACCGGCCCCAGGAACGCCGTCTATCGTAAACGGTATGTCGACCTCGCCGAAACGCCTCACCGCTGCTGAATACCTCGCCATCGAGGCCCGCGACGAGCTGCGGCATGAATACTTCGAAGGGGAACTGTTTGCCATGGGGGGCGGCACCCTGTGGCACAACCTCATCAAGGACAACCTCGCCCACGCCATCCGAAAGCGTCTGGAAGGGCGGGAGTGTTACGTCATCACGAGTGACCAGCGGGTGAAGGTCGATGCCACCGGGCTCTACACCTATCCCGACGTCGTCGTCTTCTGTGAGCCGCCGGTGTTCGAGGATGCCGTCCACCACACGCTCGTCAACCCCCGACTGATCGTCGAGGTCCTTTCCGACTCGACCGAGAAATACGATCGCGGAGCGAAGTTCGGTCACTATCGCCGCCTCGACAGCGTTGAGGAGTATCTCGTGGTCTCCCAGGACCGGATTTCCGCGGAGCTGTTCTCGCGGCAACCGGCCAGCGGGGCTGCCGCGGGCACCCATCCTTGGCTGCTCAGCGCTTTCAGCGACCCCGCCGGCACGATTGGGTTCGATTCCCTCGGCGTCGCGGTAACGCTCGCGGAAATCTATGCCGGCGTGCCGCTGCCAGGGCCCAGCGACGCTGGACGCGAACGGCGGCCTTGAACCCCGCTGGGGCACGACAGCGCACGATACGACTGTGGTCGCGATGTCCCGGATCGCAGCGCAGCCGCGATCTCCGCACCCCAATGCGTCACGCGAGTCACCGCTCGGGCGGTTGCCCCTCCGTCACCATCCGCCGCAGCTCCTTGTAGTCGGTCTTTCCCGTCCCCAGGACGGGGATGGTCTCGAGCTGACGAACCTCGTCGAGGCGCATCACCCCGCGCAAGCCATCCTCGAGGAGGATCTGGCTCGCCTCCCGGAGGGTGAGCGGAAAGGTGGTGAACAGCGCGATCTGCCGCCCCCCCGGCGTCTCGATCCCCTCCACCGCCACCTTCGGGCCGGTCTCGTCAGCGGGGTAGCGCTTCGCGAATGGCTCCTCGAGCGCCGGCAACGAGATCATCTCCCCGCCCGCCTTGAGAAACCGCTTCAGCCGTCCCTTGAAGGTGAGCCAGTTGTCGGCGTCGGCGACGACGAGATCGCCGGTCCGATACCACTGCCTCCCCTCCATCTCCACAAACGGCGAGGGGCCGTCGTGGTTGAGATATCCGGAGAAGATCGACGGCCCCGATGCCAGGAGCATTCCGGTCTCCCCCGCCGCCACCGGCTCTCCGGTCTCGACATCGACGACGCGGATGGCGACATGCTTCACGGGCCGGCCGATGCAGCCACGGCGCCGATCGGCGACCCGGTTGGCCGCGAGCACGGGGGAGCATTCCGTGATCCCGTAGCCCTCGAGGATCACGGCCTCCGGAGCGAGGGCCGCAGTGCGCTCGAAGACCGCATCGGGGCACTTCTCGGCCCCGGCGATGATCCGCCGCAGGCTCTTCAGGTCCCCCTCCTTGCTTACCGAGAGGATGTAGGAAAGGAACGTCGGCGTCGTGAACAGCATCGTCGGCCGGTAGGCCCGGATCGTCTGCACGAGCCCCCGGGCATCGGTCGGATCGGCGTGGCGGACGGTGCGGATACCGGTGAGATGGGGAAGGAGGACGTTGCCGGTGAGCCCGAAGCTGTGAAACGGCGGGAGGAAACCGAGGAGCGAATCGGCCTCCGTCATCTCGAGGACTTCGAGGGAGTCGGTGATGTTCGTGATCACGTTGGTGTGCGAGAGGGGAACCGTCTTCGGCGTGCTCTCCGATCCCGACGTGAAGAGAAACACCGCCGGCTCGTCGGGATCCTGCCTCGGGAGGCCGCGGAGGATGCCGGCGGAATTGAGCATCGTGCCGAGGAGCGTCGAGAGCTGCTCTCCCTTCCCGATCCCGCCGCGGATCGTCTCGAGGTATTCGTAGTCCGCCCCGGGCACTTCGATGCCGAGCCGGTCAACGAGCTTCTTTGCGGTGATGATCCGCCGCGTGCCGGTCACCTTGACGCCATGGGCGAGATTCGACGGGCCGGTCGTCCAGTTCATCATCACGGGCGTCTTGCCGGCCATGTGGAGGGCGAAGAAGACGATGTCGGCAGCCACGCTCGCCGGCAGCATCACGCCGACATGCTTCTCCGGCCAGGCTGCGAACCGGCGGGCCATCAGCATCGCCCCGACGAGGAGCCGGCGCGACGGGAGCACCCCGGAGATCCGATCGGCGACGGCCGGCTCGGTCGGGGCCAGGAGCGCCCGGCGCACGAACGCCTCCGCGACGGTCCCGGCAAGCACCGCCGGCGGCGCGCTCGAGCGCGGCGGCGCGAACCAGGCCACCGGCACCGCAACCGGCTCTTCCTTGCTGTCGCCGGCGAGTTTGCCATCGGCGAGGGCCCACAGCTCGCCGAGAGTGTTCACAACGGCGGCGTTGTGGAAGCCGAATTGCTGCTCGACCTTGAGTGTGGCATCCATCCGGTCGAGGCTGTCCATCCCGATTCCTTCGAGCGTCGTGTCGAAGGTGAGCTCGCTGGGATCGAGCTCGCGGCCGAGATGCCCCTGGACGAGCTCGTTGACCAGCCGGATCGTCTTCGGGTCGATTGAGGCCGGATCGATCGCCGGGAGCGCGGCGCCGGCGGCGTAGTGCCCCGTGCTCGGGCCGAAGAGATGGCTGAAGCGCACGAACGCCGGCTGCTGCGGGCCATCGACGTTGTACCAGCCCTCCAGAAAGGCATTCGTCTCCTCGCGCGACTTTTTGGGGAGCGTTCCGCGCGGAAGCACCTCGATCTCCATCGTCACCTTCCGCCGCGGCAGGAAGACCAGCAGCGCCGCCAGGGCCCAGCCGAGATTCCCGAGAATCGTCGGCACGAGGCTCGGAAGGGC
Source organism: Pirellulales bacterium (assembly GCA_040397545.1). Taxonomy (GTDB): domain Bacteria; phylum Planctomycetota; class Planctomycetia; order Pirellulales; family UBA1268; genus QWOP01. Next base: position 57,014 of record JBBAVV010000025.1, on the reverse strand, counting down.
GCCGGTGGCGGCGCACCCGAAGCTGCTTCCCCACAGGCCACGGGTCCGGACGAGGACGACGTTGAGATCGGGGCAGCGCGAGAGGAGCTCATGAACGGCCCGAGCCGAACCGACCACCTCGGCATTGCCACGCTGCAGCCGCCCGGAGGGATAAATCAGAAAGCTGTCGCCGCGGCCGACCCGCTCGACGACGGCCTCGATCATCCCCAGGGTCTTCGCCTGGGCGTCGCGGCTCTGGGCGGAGAGGTCGGGGACCTCGAAGGCGTCGACCAGCGCCATCAGCGGCCGCAGCGGGAGGAGCCGGTAGACGCCGCTGAAGACGAGGGGGCGCAGCGCCTTGCCGAGCCGGAGGTGGGAGAGCACCAGCGCCGGATCGATATAGGCGGGGTGGTTGGGGAGAACGAGGGTCGGGCCCTCGACCGCCGCCAGGCGCTCGGCCCCCTCCACCGTGACGCGGTAGCGGAGCCGGAGAAAGAATCCGGCGATCGTCCAAAAGATGCGGTTGAGCAGGAGTTTCACAGGTGGCGTCCACCTCCCTTCGATGATCCCCGGGGCGACTTCCGCCGGGGGGTGTCACGCGGCTGCCGTTCCCGCCCCGTCACGTCCCCCACCGTAGCGGTCTGGTAGGATTGGATGCCATGGTCGTTTCCGTCAACCACCTCGAAAAACAGTACGGGCCCAACCGGGCCCTCGGGGGGGTCAGCCTCGATGTCGAACCGGCCACGCTGTTCGGCCTCCTCGGCCAAAACGGCGCGGGGAAGACGACGCTCATCAAGATCCTCCTCGGCCTCGTCGCCCCGACGGCCGGAGAGGCCGCCCTCCTCGGCCAGCCGGTCGGCACCTTCTCCGCCCGGCGCGAGGTCGGCTATCTGCCCGAGGACCACCGCCTCCCCGAGTATCACACGAGCACGAGCCTCCTCGACCTCTACGGCGCCCTGCAGGGTATCCCCCGCCGCCAGCGCCGTCGCCGCGCCGCCGAGCTCCTCGACCTCCTCGGCCTCGCCGGCCGGGAGAAGCTGCGGATCCGCGGCTACTCCAAGGGGATGAAGCAACGGCTGGGGCTCGCGCAGGCCCTCCTTCACAGTCCCCGCGTCCTGTTTCTCGACGAGCCGACCGACGGCGTCGATCCGGTGGGGCGAAAGGAGATCCGTGATCTGCTCCTCGAAGAACGCCGCCGCGGCGTGACGGTGTTCATCAACAGCCACCTCCTCGGCGAAGTCGAGCAGCTCTGCGACCGGGTGGCGATCCTGCGCAAGGGGAAACTCATGGTCACCGGCACCGTCGCCGATCTGACTCGGCAGAAGGCGAGCTGGCTGGTCGCCTTCGATCGCGGGATGCCGGCGTCGTTCCGCTTCCCCGGCGCGACAGTCGAGCCGGTCGAGGGGGGGAGCCGACTCCGGGTCAGCCTCGCCCCTGCCGACGGCCCGCCCCCCCTCCCGCAGGCCGAGGCCAACGAGGCGATCGACTACTTTCTGGCCGCGGCCAGCGCCGCGGGGCTGCGGGTGCGCCACCTCGAACGGGAACGGGCGACGCTCGAGGATCTGTACCTCGCCATCGCCAGCGGCGGAGGGACACCGTGATCGATCCCGATCGCCCGATCCGCTCCGATGCGGAGGCCGAACGCGTCGCGGTGCGGCCAATGGTGCTGCGGACGTTCGCCGCCATCCTCCGGGATACGTGGCGCGAGTTCCTCGACGCTAAGGTTCTCTATCTTCTGCTGCTGGCGATCGCGCTCCTCTTCGGCGCGGCGCTGACCGGGCGGATCGAGCCGCAGCCGGGGGGCCGGCAGTATCTCGACATCGCGGCCCGGGCGCTGGCGGCCGATCTCGACGGCATCGACATCGCCACGCAATCGATGGGGGATGTCGCCGGCCGGCTCAACGGCTCGGTGTATGCGATCAGCGCTGCGGAGCCACTCGAAGCCGATCTCCCCGAAGGCCACTGGAAAGCGACGCTGAAGCGGACGTTCATCCCGCTGGTCGGAGCGCCGGAAACGGGGGAGGAGATCACGGCTCGGTTCGGGAGGATCGCCGACGGCCAGCTTTGGACGATCACGGAAATCCGCGAGACCGGTCCGGAGTGGACCCGGAAGATCGGTTCGCAGACGTGGGAGATGACCGTCGCCCCGGGACGCGACCTGCGGCTCCTCTGGCCCCACCGCTTCACCCTCTTCGGCGACAGCGTCGAGCTGGCCGGCACGAAGGGAGCACCGCTGGGGCTCGAGGTTCTGATCCTCCAAAAGCTCCTCGCCACCGGTTTGGGGGGCACGATCCTCCTCCTGGTCAGCGTGGCGGTGACGGCCGCCTTCGTGCCGAACATGGTGCGGAAGGGAACCCTCGAGCTGCTCCTCGTCCGTCCGATCCCCCGCTGGCAACTGCTCGTCTTCAAGTATGTCGGGGCCCTGCTCCTCGTCGCCGGCCTCCTCGGGATCCTCGTCCTCGCCGTCTGGCTGATCACCGGGATCCTCGCCGACGTCTGGTCGCCGGGGGTGCTCCTGGCGCTCCCCAGCCTGCTCGTCTTCTTCGCGCTCCTCCTCGCGGTCAGCGTTCTGACGGGGGTCATCACTCGGAGCGTCATCTCGGCGATGCTCGTCACCGTCGCCTACTGGGCGATCCTGTTCATCGCCGGCCAGATGAACAACGTCGCCGTCGAGAGCCGGATCCGCGAGGCGAACGTGGGCAAGATGCGCCCCACGAGCATCGCCGAGACGATCCGCGGCCGCCAGCCGCGCCGCGAGGAGGGGCTCAAGCCGGGCCGCAGGCCCTTCTACCAGACGACCATCGGCCGGATGACCGAGGGGGTCTACGCCGTCCTCCCCCATACCGAGGATCTCGACAACCTCGTCGACCGCCAGCTGATGCGCGACTTCGCCGTCGCCGGGCCGTTCCGGGCGCTCATGGAGAGCGCCTCGTTCTCCTGGGAAAAGGGGCTCGGGCTGACGCTCCTCCACACCGTCGCCTACCTCGCCATCGCCTGCGCGATCTTCTCCCGCCGCGATCCTTGAGCCACTCGTGCCCCGCCCCCGCCCCTCCGGCTACGACGCCCTGACAGCCCTCCCCCGATGGCCACCTCGTCGCTCCACACGCTTCCCGCCCTCGTCCTTGCCAAGCTCATCCGCGAAGGGGCGATCTCGAGCGAGGAGCTCGTCCGCCACCACCTCGCGCGGATCGAGGCCAAGAATCCGTCGCTCTCGGCCTTCGTGACCGTCTTCGACGACGCGGTGAAGGTGGCGCGGCGGAAGGATCGGGAGCGGCTTCGCCACTGCGACAGCCTCCCGCCGTTCCATGGCGTGCCGATCGGCATCAAAGATCTGAATGCCGTTCGCTTCACGCGCACCCGCTTCGGCTCGCGCGGCATGCCGGCGATCGTTCTCCCCTTCGACGATGCCAACGTCCGCCCGCTGCGGCGGGCCGGCTTCGTGATCCTCGGCAAGCTCTCGACGAGCGAACTGGGAGCCATGCCGGTCACCGAGCCCGACATCCATCCACCGACCCGCAACCCCTGGAGCCCCACCCACACCGCCGGCGGTTCCAGTGGCGGATCGGGGGCAGCGGTGGCGGCGGGGATGCTGCCGATCGCGCAGGGCTCCGACGGCGCCGGATCGATCCGCATTCCGTCGTCGTTCTGCGGCCTCTACGGCCTCAAGCCCTCGCGCGGCCGGATCGTGAACCAGTTCCGCTTCCCCGATCGGCGGATCCTCTACACCTCGGGGCCGATGGCCCGGACGGTCTCCGATGCCGCCGCCCTCCTCGACGTCATGGCCGGCATCGACACCGGCCGGACGCACTGGGCACCCCCCCCCTCGCGGCCGTTTGCCGCTCGTCAGGCGACGCCGAAGCCGCTGCGGATCAAGGTCGTCGAATCGAACGGGATGGTGCCGACCGATCCGGACATCCTCCTGGCGCTGCGGCACACGGCGCGGACTCTCGAGCGGCTCGGGCACTCCGTCGAGGAGGGCCGGCTGCCGGAGAGCGGGCTCGACGAGTTTCTCCCCATCTGGCAGCGGCTCATCGGCGGGATCCCGCTGATGCGCTGGCGGCGGGCGCAGGCGGTGACAGCTTGGCTGCGTGAGGGGGCGAAGGGGCTTCGGCACCGGGAGGTCGACGCGCTCGAGGACCGGCTCGTCGACCGGTTCGCGCCGGTGTTCGGCACGGCCGACCTCTGGCTCACCCCCACCGTCGCCGTCGGGCCGCCACCGATCGGGGCCTGGGCCGGGCTACCACCGGCCGACGCCTTCGCCCGAGCGGCGACCCTTGCCGCTTTCACCGCCGTCGTCAACCTCGTCGGCCTCCCGGCGGCGAGCATCCCGGCCGGGATCTCCCCACACGGCCTGCCGATCGGCGTGCAACTCATCGGCGCCATGTTTCGCGAGTCAGACGTGCTGTCGGTATCGTGGGATCTCGAGGAGGCGATCGCCTGGCGACAGCTCGCCCCAGGGTGAGTCGCGTTGGCCCCTGATTGCAGCATCGGGCTTCCTGCTGTGGCCGGATTCCGCATCAGCGGGTATTTTAGTTCTTTTCTTCAGGCTCCTCTCGGGGATCCTGCCTGGAATCGTCCCGCGGGGGATCGGCAGTGCAGGCACGGGGGCTGGCTCCAGCGAACACGCGAGGGATCACGTGGCAGGATGCAGGCGGATGGTGGTGGCAGGGATGCCGGTGACGGCGACGGGGACCTCGGGCCGGAGGCCGGGAGCTGACGGGCCCGCGAACCGATCGGTCGGGGGCCTGGCCTGGAACCGGGGCGTGGTCCTGGTGGCGCTGCTGACCTTCGCGTCGGCCGTCTCGACGGCTGCCGCGGCCGGTTTTCCCCCCAGCGAGCAGGTTCTACCGGCAACGACACGGGCCTGGGCCAGCGCCCCCGACGCCGCAGCCCTCCGCGAACGCTTCGACCGCTCCGCCCTGGGGAGGCTGTTCGACGAGCCGGCGATGCAGAATTTTTACGACGCTCTCGACGAACAGCGTTCGAGCATCGCTGGCGACCGAATGGGTTTCGGGATCACACCGAAGGAGCTCTCGGGCGTCAGCGGCGGTGAATCGGTGGTGGCGGCGGTCGAGGCGGCCGACGGGACCCTCGCCGGGCTCCTGTTGGTCGACACCACCGGCCATGACGACGACGTCCCTGCGACCCTGGAAACGGTCTTCAAGCGGCTCGCCGACCGAGGGGCGAAGAAGCTCGCCGCTCCTGAAGGGATCTCGGCCTTCGAGCTGCCGCCGCTCTCGCCGCGTGAAGGTCAGCCGCCGGCCACGGAGCCGGCCCCCCCGCGCCGGCTCGCCTATGCGTCAAAGCCCGGAGCGATCGTTGCCGGCACCAGCGCTGAGGCGGTCGCCGCCCTCCTCCCCGCGCTCGCCAAGGGGCGTCCGGACTCGCTCGCGTCGCTCGAGGCCTTCCGCGAAGTGCTGCGGAAATGTTCTGAAACGGTTCCGGCCGGAGTGCCGACGGGGCGTTGGTTCATCGATCCGCTCGCCTTCGCCCAGGCCCGGCAGAAGAGCCGCCCCGCGCCGAAGAAGGCCTCGAAGCGGAAGCCGGCCGACTACGTCGCGATGGCGCGCCGCAACGGCTTCGATTGCATCAAGGGAGCCGGGGGGATCGTGTTCTATGGCGAGGGAGACGTCGACCTCCGCCACAATACGCTCATCTACGCCCCGCCGACGGTGGCCGGCGGAAAGGAACGCTACGAGAAAGCGGCCCAGATCCTCGAGTTCCCCAATGCGTCATCGCTCGCCCCCGCGCCGTGGGTGCCGGGGGATGCCGCCAGCTGGCTCGGCCTCCAATGGGATCTCCCCAAGGTCTTCCGGGCACTCGAGCCGCTCGTCGACGACGTCGTCGGTGAGCCGGGGGTGTTCGACGACGTGATCTCGAGTCTGAAAGAAGATCCCGACGGCCCGCAGATCGACGTCGAGAACGACCTCATCCGTCATCTCGGCGGCGCCGTGATGATCACTGGCGACCATGTCCTCCCCTTCGGCCCCGATTGCGAGCGGATGCTGATCGCGATCGCCGCCGACGATCCGGAGACGGTTGCCGCGACGATCGCCCGGAGCATGTCGACCGAGGCCAAGACCCGGAAAATCGATTTCGGCGGCCATGTGATCTGGGAGACGGTTCCCGACGAGCCCGGCAAGGCCACCCGCGCGACGCGCGTCCGGGCCCGCGACGACGAGGATGACGACCGGCCCCGCGGCGCCCTCGGGGGAGACCCCGATGCGGCCGCCTTCCCCAATGCCGCCGTGGCGGTCGCCCACGGCCAGATTCTGATTGCCTCGCATCTCGACATCCTGCAGAAGGTCCTCGAAGGGAAGGCCCCGCCGTTTGCCCAGGAAGCCGACTACAACGAGGCCGTCGAGCAGCTCAAGGCTCTCCTGCCGGGAGATGTCGCCCTGCGGACCTTCGCACGCACCGAGCAGATGGTGCAACCGACCTACGAGCTGCTGCGGGCCGGCAAGGGCCCCGAGAACAAAAGCCTCGCCGGCCGGCTCGCCAACGCCCTTCTGATCGCCCGTGACGACCCAGGGGCGGGCCTGGGGGGAAAGAAGTCGAAGGAGCCGCGGAAGCCACGCCTCGACGGGACGACGCTGCCGGAGTTTGACGTCATCCGCGGCTACTTCGGTACGGCGGGGATGACGATGCAGACGGTGCCGGAGGGATGGATGTTCGTTGGGGCCTCGCTCTGGAAAGAGGCAGGGAATCCCGCTGCCCCCGCCGAGCCAGCTGCCGAGCCTGCTATCGCCGAAGAGGCCCCCCCGGAGCCTGTCGGCGCCGGGGCCGAGTGAGGAAGAAACGGGCCGGGGTCTTGAGCTGCGCCCGCCGGTGAACAGCAGCCCTTGAACCGTGCGGAAGAACCGCCATGCCCCCCGCAACGGCCGCCACCGCCGACGTCATCGTGCTCGGCACCGGCGGGATGGGAACGGCGGCCTGTGCGCATCTGGCCGCGCGGGGCGCGACGGTGATCGGGCTCGATCGATTCCCCCTCGCCCACGATCGGGGCAGCTCCCACGGCCAGACGCGGCTCATCCGCCAGGCCTACTTCGAGCATCCCGACTACGTGCCCCTGCTCCTCGAAGCCTACCGGCTGTGGCGCGGGCTCGAGGAGGCGACGGGGACGAGGCTCCTTGTCCAGTCGGGGCTGCTGCTGGCCGGCCCCGAGAACGGTGCGGCGGTCGCCGGCGCTCTCCACGCCGCCGCCATCCATCGCCTTCCGGTCGAGCGGCTCACGGCGGGCGCAGCGCGGCAACGCTGGCCGGCGTTCGCGCTCGACGACGATTTTCTCGCCGTCTGGGAGCCGGCGGCCGGCTACCTCCTGGTGGAGGAATGTGTCCGAGCCCACGCCGACGTCGCCAAGCGTCACGGCGCCCGCTTCGAGGAGGGCGTTGCCATCCACCGCTGGCATGCCGGGGCAAGGGGCGTCACGGTCGACACCGACCAGGGCACGTTCCACGCCGATCGGCTCGTGATCGCGCCCGGCGCGTGGGCGGCCGATCTCCTCGAGATCCCGTCGGTGAAGCTCGAGGTGCTCAAAAAAACGCTCTGCTGGTATCGTCCCCCGGCGGAGCACCGCGCGGCATTCGCGGCCGGGCCCGAGCCGGGGACCGGCCTCCCCTGCTTCGCGTTCGACACCCCCGTCGGCTTCTACTACGGCTTTCCGGCGCTCGATGACCGCGGCGTGAAAATCGCCGAGCACACCGGCGGCACCCCCGTCGCCGATCCGCTGGCGCTCGACCGCTCGCTCGACCGGGCCGAGGCTGCGCGCGTGGCAGCAGTGGCACGGGCCCGGCTCCCGACTCTCGGTAGCGACCTCGTCCACCATGCCGCCTGCCTCTACACGATGACCCCCGACGCCCACTTCCTCATCGGTCTCCATCCGCAGCACTCCCGCGTGGCAATCGCGGCCGGCTTTTCAGGGCATGGCTTCAAGTTTGCAAGCGTCGTCGGCGCCATCCTCGCCGACCTCGCCCTCGATGGCTCTACGTCACAGCCAATCGGTTTCCTCGCCCCGAACCGATTCGCCGGGTAGCGGGTGCTCGCGGCCCACGGTCCGGCAAGCGTATCATCGCGGCGAGTCCCCTCCCCTTCCGCCGGAGACGCTTCCGTGACCTGCCTGCGTGCCGTCTGCTTCGTGCTCTTCGGCTGGATCTTCATCACCGGCTCCGCCGCCGCCCAGCTCCCCCGCAGCCACGACATCGGGATCGACGACTACTTCACCCTCGGCACCCCGTCGACCCTCGCCGTCTCCCCCGACGGGGCCACCGTGGCCTACATCGAGCAGCGTTGGGAGGGGGCCGACGACACGCGGAATGCCGATCTGTGGATCGTCGACGTCGCCACGAAGGCCCGGCAGAGGCTGACGTTTGACCGGGCCGAGGAGGCCGCTCCGCAGTGGAGCCCGGATGGCAAGCGCCTCTATTTCACCGCCAACGTCCGCCGCCCCGGTGACGATGCCCCGCCCCACGACGGCAAGACGCAGGTGTGGCGGATCGCAGCGGATGGCTCGGGACTGATGGCCGTGACGCGCGTCAAGGAAGGGATCGGTCGCGCCGAGCTCTCCGCCGACGGCCGGGCCCTCTACTACACCGTCGTCGCCGAGGGGACCGACGACGAGTGGAAGGATCTCCGCACCCGCCACAAGGAGATCGAATACGGCCATGGCGTGACGAAGTTCACGCAGGTGTGGCGCCTCGATCTGGAGAGCTGGAGAGCGGAGAAGCTCATCGACGAGAAACGCGTCGTGACGGCGCTGCGCGTGGCGCCCGACCAAGCGCGGATCGCGATGGTGACGACTCCCGACGACGAGCTCCTCCACCTCGAGGGCTGGTCGCGGATCGACGTCTGGCACGCGGCCACGGGCACGATCGAGGTGGTGACGGCGTCCGGCTGGCGCGACGGCCATCCCTCCCCGTTCGGTTGGATCGAGAGCCCCTGCTGGTCGGCCGACGGCAGGCTCGCCTTCGCGGTCGAGTTCGACGGCCACCCCTGCCGGATCTACGCCTGCCAGTGGAGCGGCGCGAAAGGCAACGCCTGGGAGCTGCGCCGCCCCGCCGGGGTAAGCGTGCTCGGGGCAACGCTCGCCTGGCGCGGCGCCGACGAGCTGTGCTTCATCGGCGAACAGCGCGCCCGGGCCCGCGTCCACGCAATCGCCGACCTCCGTGACGGCCGCCAGGGGGCCGACCGCCCCCTCACCCCCGGCGACCACGCCGTCGCGGCCTTCTCGATTGCCGCCGATGGTCAGCTCGGCATCATCGATGCCACGCTCACCGATCCCCCCGACCTCTATCTCGTGGGGGGCAACGGAGCGATGAATCGGCTCACGAAGCTCAATCCCCAGGTCGATGGCTGGAAGCTTCCGACAATTTCGCTCGTGCAATGGCGCGCTCCTGACGGCCGCGAGGTCGAGGGGGTGCTCGAGCTTCCCCCCGACGCCAAGCCCGGGGAGCGGCTGCCGCTGGTGGTGGAGATCCACGGCGGCCCGACCGGATCGTCGCTCCTCCAGCTCCAGTTCTGGATCTACGGCCGCGTCCTCCTTCCCGCCAAGGGCTACGCGCTGCTCTCCCCAAACTACCGCGGCTCGACCGGCTACGGCGACGATTTCCTCGAGGAGCTCGTCGGTCGCGAGAACGACATCGAGGTCGCCGACATCCTCGCCGGCGTCGACGCGATGGTCGCTTCCGGCATCGCCGATCCCGATCGGATCGGGGTGATGGGGTGGAGCAACGGCGGCTATCTGACCAACTGCCTCGTGGCGGCGAGCGACCGCTTCAAGGCCGCCAGCAGTGGCGCCGGCGTCGTCGATCAGGTGATCCAGTGGGGCACGGAGGACACCCCCGGCCACGTCGTCAACTTCATGGGGGGCAAGCTGCCGTGGGCCGAGCCCGATGCCTACCGGGCCGCCTCTCCGATGTATGCGCTCGACCGGGTGAAGACCCCGACGCTCTTCCATGTCGGCGAGCTCGACGCCCGCGTTCCGGCGGCCCATGCCCGGGCGATGTACCGGGCCCTCAAGACCTACCTCGACGTCGCGACGGAGCTGGTCGTCTATCCCGGCGCCGGTCACGGCCTCGTGAAGCAAAACCACCGCCGCGCGAAGATGGAATGGGATCTCGCCTGGTTCGAGCGCCATCTCCTCGGCAAGTCCAACGTGCCCCCTGCCACGCCTCAGACACCGCCGGCGAGATAATGATCATGCGCTCGGGGCGGGAGGGATCGGAGCAGTCAACAATGACGCGGACCGCCCGTGGTAGAACTCTCGCGATCTGACCTGGGTTTCCCGAGTGGAGAAGGTCAGGAATGACATTTTCCACGGGCAGCTCAGACCAGCTTAGCGAAGCAGTACTAGGAGCCTTGAAGTCCTGGTGAGACGATCTTTTTTTCCAGGAGGCCAAAACCATATTGCACAACCAAGGCCAGCGCTGCGGCTGGCACTGCCCCTTGGAGAATAAGCGAAAGATCGTTCAGTCGGATGCCCGTCAAGATCGATGATCCATAGCCACCGGCACCGATGAGCGCGCCGATCGTCGCCGTTCCGACGTTGATCACCGCAGCGGTTTTGATCCCCGAAAGAATCGAAGGTTGGGCCAGCGGCAACTCGACCAGCCGAAGTCTCGCCCTGGCATCGAGCCCCAACACTTCTGCCGATTCGCGGATGGAAGCCGGGATTTGCTTGATTCCTGCGTAAGTCCCACGGACGATCGGAAGCAGGCTATAGAGAAACAAGGCCATGATGGCCGGTGCAGGTCCGATCCCCATCCCAAACAGTGCAAACAGCGGCATGACAAACACCAGTAACGCCATCGACGGCAACGTTTGAATCACCCCGACGACTCCCAGGACCGTTTGGCCGAGGGCTTCGTTTCGCGAGGCAAGGATTCCAAGAGGGATTGCAGACAGGATCGCCAAGCCGAGGGAAATCAAAACCAAAAAGAGGTGTTCCCAAGTCGTGCTCACAACACGCTCGATGATCTTTCTGCCTTCGACCCATCGCCCTTCTTGGGGAAGCGATAGACCCAGATTCAGTTTGCTGTTGAGAAACTCGCCGGCCACAATCGCTTCCTGTCTGCGGTCCAATCGCACCTCTGCAGACATCGACGACATCTCCTCGGGGGTGATCAGCCCCTGCATTCTCATAATCGCTTCGGCGACTTTGGGGGCACGACTTGTTAGGTCCTCTCGCATCAGGACCACCGCATAGTAGACTGGAAAGAACGCCAGATCATCTTCGAGAGCCACCAGATCGTAGTACTTGACCTCAGGGTCGGTCGTGTACAAATCCGCTACCTGAATGGAGTCTTTTTCCAGGCCTCGATAGGCCAAATTGTGATCCATGACTTTGATCCGCGTGTGGGGCAGTCCATATTCCTCCTTGAGCGGACGCCAGCCATCCTTGCGCTCGACGAATTCATCGCTGAATCCCAATTGGAGCTCGGGATGGTTTTTCAGGTCGCTGATCTTGGTGATCCCTAATCGCTGGGCGATCGAACGGCGCATCCCTAGTGCGTAAGTATTATTGAAGCCCACACGCTCGGACATCGAGACTTTTCTCGCAGCAAGGGCATTTCGCATGTCGCCTTCGGATTCGATCTTGGTCCCTTCCCGAGCCACATCGGCAAGGATTTCTTCGCGGATCGTGCCGGTGTAGTCGACGTACGCGTCGATTTCGCCAGTGATGAGGGCTTGCCAAAGGATTTGGGTGCCTCCGAGCTCGGCCCGATGGCGGACCTGTGCACCGGTATTCTTTGCCAAATGTGAAAGCAATTCACCTAAAATGACCGATTCAGTGAACGACTTTGAGCCGATCCCGACTTGGGGTGCTTGGGCATGGACTGCCGATGTGCCCAGTGGATTGGAGAAGCAAGATAAATACCCAAAGAGGCCAACAAGCAGTGACGCAATTCGAGGTCTCACGAGGCCCCCCTTGCGTTGGGCAGTGTTGGCAATCGCTGTGCATTGACGAATCGGGTTACGTAGTCATTTGCAGGATGCAAGATCATCTCCTCGAGCTTGCCTTGTTGCACGATGCAACCTTCGCCGAGCATGATCACATGATCGCCGAAGAAGCCGGCCTCGCCCATGTCGTGTGTAACGGTGATGGCAGTCTTGTTCAGAGCTCGAAAGATCTTCAGCAAGTCCTCTTGCAGATCGTAACGAACCAGCGGATCGAGAGCCCCCATCGGTTCATCCAAGAGCATGACGGGAGGATCGAGCATCAAGGCTCGCATGATCCCGACACGTTGCCGCTGGCCACCGGAGATCTGTCCAGGGTAGCGGTCCAGGGCGGGGCGGGGCAGTCGGGTCAAATCGGCCAACTCGTCGATCCGGATTTGAACCTGCTGGTCTGACCAGCCCAAATGCCTGGCCATCAGGCCGACATTCTGAGCAGAAGTCAAATGTGGGAAGAGTCCCCCGTCTTGGATGACGTAGCCCATCCGATGACGCATTTGCATGATGTTCCGGGTGTTTAACTCGACCCCGTCGAAGAGGACTCGACCTGAGTTGGGGGTGAGTAATCCGGCCAGCAAACGCAGCAGGGTGCTTTTGCCGCAACCGCTCGGCCCGATCAAAACCGTTGATTTGCCGGTCTGGAAATCGATCGATGTCGGTTGCAACACCGTCTGATTGCCGAACGACTTGGAGACTTCTTCGAGCTTGAACACGATCTTGGTCTGTCTCTTTATGCCGTAATCGATCCAGGTATTGGCTCGTGACCGGGATCACCCAGATGACCACACCCCAGAACGCTCGGGGGTAGATGATCACCACAAAGTGTGCCGACCTGCCGCTCACCCGTCAACAGACGGGGGCTGAGTGTGACTGGACTGGGCGTGCGTCCCGTGTTGAGCGGAGCCATGACCAAAAGTCGTGTTCGGTGAGCGCATGAAAAAAGGCGGCGTATCCTGCCGGGGCTACTCCCCCACCAGCCGCCCCACGTCAGGGCAAAAGGATACGCCGTCATGCAAGGTTTGACGGTTCGCGGTTTGGAACGTCTCGGATCGAGAGCAAGGGTTGTGCGGTCGTCCCGCGAAGGTGTGGAGCGGATCGGCGAGATCATGGAGAGCGGGCGGAGCCCGCTCGACTCGATCGTCCGTAATGGAGCGAGACGGATGCTGCAGGCAGCCCTGGAGAGCGCGGGAGATGCCTTCCTCGAGGAGCATGCGGCGCTGGTCGACGAGTCTGGCCGCCGTCGCGTTGTCCGTCACGGCTACCTGCCGTCCCGAGAGATCGCGACCGGATCGGGGGGATGGGGTGGAGCAACCTCGACGTCCCGACGGAGCTTGTCGTCTATCCCGGCGCTGGCCACGGGCTTGGCGAGCAACACCACCGCCGTACCAAGATGGCATGGGATCTCGCCTGGTTTGAGGGCCATCTCCTCGGCAAGTCGGCCGTGCCGGCCGTGACACCCGCGACACCGCCGGCGAAATGTGGGGGCCACACCGGTCGAGAGCACGAGCCAGACAAACGCGTTGAACGCGCACGCCGATTTCTTGACGCCTTTCGAGCGATGGCCTATCCTCCCCTGAGTCGGGGCCAGGCACGCTTCGTGCTTCTGATCTCCTCTCCACATTCTTGTTTCAGCCGTTTCACCTCGTCAGGGAATGATCCATGTCGCTGCAACGTCGATTCGGGCAAGGGGGGGGGGAATAGGGGGCTTCGCCGAAAACTCGGCCGCCAGCGCGATGCCTGCTCCGTCGAATCCCTCGAATCCCGTCGGTTTCTCACCGCCAGCCCCGGGGCTGCCGACGCCCTGCTCCTCTGGCAGAGCCTCGCTCCGGCGGGCCAACTGCCGCCAGTTCCCCCAGCCGCCGCATCGAACGCTTCTTCGGCGCCAACGACACTCGTCGTAGCACCGATCGCTCCTCCCCTTTCCGGGGCGGCTGGCAGTCTCCTCTCCGCTCCGGCTGGCCAGTCGCCAATCGGCCCGGGTGGTTCGAGCCTCGGCAGCGGTGGTCTGCTCGGGAGCGGGCCGGTCACGAGTCCTTCGGGGGGAAGTTCATCCTCGGGCACATCCCCAACCGGCACGCCTTCTGATTCGCCCTATTCCGGAGGCGGACAGCAAGCCGTCGGAAAGGCAGGCAATGTCGAGGATCAGCTCGCACGCACTTGGGGTGAGTACGGACAGGACTGGTACGACTGGGCGAAGCCGGGCCTCAATATTATCTGGGGCATCGGACAAACAGCGATCGATGCATTGACTCCTCCGGGATTAGGCGAGGCCAAAGGCGTGTTGGAAGTAGCACCACCAGCAGCTAGAGCAGCCATCATCGCGGCCCAGCAGCGCCGGGTGGCGCAGGCGATTGCCGAGTCCGCGGACGGCACCGGGCCCCGAGTAACCCAGGAACTGGAGGAGCTCCGTCGACTCCAGGAATTGGATAAAAATCCGGCACATCGTTAATTCGAACCATCAATGTCATGTCACCCCTAGCGGCAGCATGAAGCCTGCGGGGACGACATTTCTCGATGACTATTACATCGAAAGGTGCCTCGTGGCCTTGCGGAGCGGCTCGTTCGGCTGACCGCAAGGCCACGAGGAAGCCGCGGCTTCCTTCCCGCCAGATGGGCACTCAATGACGACGACTCAGCCTACCGACCAGCAGCAGTCAAGAACGTCGCCCACGCGGCTCGAAGTCATCGGACTGGTCGTTTTTGCGCTGGCCTTGTCGCAAGTCGGCAAATCGACGACGGAGCTTTGGCCCGACTCGCGTTGGCAGCAGGCCTTTGTGAGCTTTCTGTTCACCGTCTTCGAGCTATTTCTTCCCTGCCTGCTGATGTGGCAACGTCCCGCCGCGGCGTCCTTTGACGGTCGGCTGCTGACTTCCGGGCTCAAGGCTTGGTGGTGGGCGTTCCTGGTGATGATCGTTGTCTTGGTCGGGACTCGCGCTTGCCGACCACTGACATCGATGCTCGACGGAGTCTTCAGTCATATCGGAGCGAGCCGGCCTGTCGCCACTGGGCTCATCGCTCCGGCGGTCATCGTGGCTGACACGATCCGATTGGTCATCATCACGCCGATCGCTGAAGAATTATTCTTCCGGGGGTTTATCCTTGGCCAACTCCGGAAGGTGATGTCAAACAAAGGGGCCGTGGTCGTGCAAGCGATCCTTTTTTCCGCCTGCCACCTCGGTCCCACGTTTCGCTCAGATCGCCTTGTCGGGGCGTTCGTGATGGGAGTCGCCTCTGGCGCCTGGCGACTCCGCTTTAGCGGATTGCTGCCGCTGATGGTGGTGCACGGGATCCTCAACGCGATGGCGTTTCTGCCCATGGCTGTCAGGGAATACGACCTCGTGTCGCTGCCCGAATGCCGGCAGATGGAGGCGCTCAGGAAGGAGCCTGCCGAGCGGGCCATCCCGTTGATCGTCAAGCAGTTGGGCCACCCCGACATCCGGGTGCAAAGCGGTGCCAACGTGATTCTCACGACCCGCTACCGCGACGCTGCCGGCCCTTATCTCCGCGAAGCGCTCTCGTCATCCAACACGGAGCTCGTCACAGCCACGATGCGGATCATCGGAGGAAATAAGTTCCGGGAGCTCGTCCCGGAGATCCGCCGATTGGCATGGGATCACGAGTCGGAGGACGTGCAGGTGTGCGCGATTCTTCAATTGATGTTGCTCGGAGAGACTGCGGAACTCGAATCGATTGCTGCCGATCATCCGCAGCCGAAAATCCGCCGTGCTGCCAGGCAGCTCATTGCAGTCCCGTGAACGCCAAGGCGCACGTTGGAAACGGCCGAACGCCAGCCCCGGTCACTCTCCCCCGGTGACTTCGATCGACACGATCTCCAAGCCCGCATCTTCGAGGATCGTGAGCGCGTAGATGTCGGCCACCTCGAGCCCCTCGGCGGTGTTGGCGAGCGTCGGATTGACCGCCACGAGATCGGCGAGCGTGAGCTCGACCTCGAAGGCGTCGCCATCGCGGGCCTGACGCTGTGGGGGCACGTCGACTTCGAACTTTCCCGAAAACACCCCCTGCATCCGCTGCGTGCTCACGCCGAAGCGGATTGCCACGGGGCGCGTCGTCTGGCCGCGGAAGCGGAAGCGGGAGGCGGGGCCGATCCGCACCGGTGCATCGGAGGCCCGCCACACCGCGGCACCAACGACATGGAGGAGCACCGGCGCACGGCTCCCTTCGCGCCACAGCAGAGGAAAGGCCGCCAGACTCGCCGACCGATCGGCCGTCGCCAGCCGGAGGAGCCCGTGCCCGTCGGCACCGATCGACATGGGATCGAGACGCCAAGCCGCCGTCGGATCGGGCTGCGGCTCGGCGGTGAGCACCGTGTCGGCGGCGAGAGTCACCGTGCACCGGCTCCCTGGAAGAACGTCGAGAGCGGCGCCGTCGACGCGCCGGGCCGCTCGGACCATGCCGGCATGAACCCGCAGCACCGTCTCGGTCGCGCCGGAGCGGACGTCGAACAGGGCCCCGGTCGCTTCGAGGACCGCGGCTGGCGTCCGCACCACGACCGGCGCCGCAGCCGCTCCGGACGCCGGGTCGAGCCACAGGCTCCCCTCGACGAGGTCAAACCGTCGCTCCCCCGCCTCGGGGCGGAGAACGCGGATCACCGACTCCCCGGCGATCGTCAGCTTGGCCCCGTCGCCGAGAACGGTGGCAAGCCAGGCATCGCTCGATCGCGACTCGAGCGTGTCACCAGGCCCCACCGTCGCCCCCGGCGCGATTCCCTCCTCGATCCGCCCTGCCGCCGTAAACAACCGCGTCGCCCCGACGGCCTTCGTCACCTGCCCGATGACCAGGAGCGCGGCCGGCCGCGCAGAAAGTGCCCCCGCCGCGGCCGCCGCCACGACAAGCCCGGCAGCGATCGCCGGCCAGCGCCACGCCTGCCGCCTGACCTGGGGCCGCTCCCCTGCCCTGCTCGGTGTCTCGCTCCACGTCCCCTCCCGAGCCATACGCCTGCAATCGGCCACCGTGACCGCCTGCTCGGCGAGATCGCGGAGGAGCTCCCGGGCAGCTGGATCCTGGCGGAGGATTGTCTCGACCTGGCAGCGCTCGTCCGCCGAGCCTCCGCCGTCGAGATAGACAAGCAACCGCTCGAGCAGCGGGCCGGTGGCGCCGGGTCGGTCGTGTCGCGTCATCGGATCGCTCCCTTGGCCTCGATCAGCTTCCCCTCGACACACTGCCGGAGGGTCGAGTGCACGCGCGACAGCCGCTTGTAGACCGCGTCGAGCCTCACCCCCACGGCCGCCGCCACCTCGGCACAGCCCAGGCCATCCGCATAGCGAAGCTCGAGCACGCGCCGCGACTCGGCAGGCACATCCTCGAGACACTCGCGGAGAGCCGCCAGCCGCCCCCCCTCCGGGCCACGCGCGATCCAGTCGGCATCGAGTCGGTCGAGGAGCCCGGCCTCAATCCCCACCTCCTCGCGCGACCGCCGCCGCCGCCAGTCGATGGCGGCGTGGCGCATGGCGATGAACGCCCATGACACGAGCGCCGCTTCGGCTTCGAAGGCGACATGCGTGGACATCGCCTTGACGGCCACCGTCTGGAAGATGTCCTCGGCGGCGTGGGCGTCGCGCGTCACGATCCAGGCCGCCGCCGACAGGCGTGTTCGCCATGGCATCAAGACGCCGAGGATTTGGGCGTTGTCGAGCGGCATGGTCGATTCAAGCAGAGTGCCTGGCGTGTCACTCCTTGGCCCGCACCAGTTCGATCGTGATCGGCTGGGGCAATTCGATCGTGAGCATCATCGTGTCGGGGCCAGTGAAGCGATGGCGGAGCGTGAGATCGAATCGATTCCCATCCCCGCCGGTGATGCCGAGCCGCACCGTCGCGGCGCCGTCGTCGCCGACGGTCCAGCCCCCGGCGAAGGTCGCCCCCCGGGAATCCCCCCCCACCTGGAAGAGGGTGCCGTCGGCGGCATTGACCGCCAGCAGTGATGTCGACGGATTGTCGCCGCCGGTGTTCACCACCTCGAGGACGCGATCGGGAATCTTCCAGGCGTAGGTCGTGTGAACAATCCGGCCGCCGGTCGCCTTGTCGATCCAGGTGCCCGGAAGCTGATCCCACTTCTTGAGGCGAAGAATCTCGGCGAGCGACTTCCCCTTCGTATCGGCGACGGGCGCGGTTTCCTCGTTGACGAAAAACAAAAAATCGTTGCTCACAAGTCCGCCCGGATTGTGCACCTGGAGGAGATGCATCCCGTCGCCGGGCGTGGCAGCCAGCTCCACGACAACCGTCTCCCCATCGACACGCACCAGCCCCTCGGCACGGCGGCCGTCGACGAGGGGAAACGCCCCTTCATCGACATGCCGGCCACGCATCGTCATCAGCCGCTCTCGGGATTTCAGCCGCGGAAACGCCTGATGCCCCGCTTGGGCCTGAATCTCCCCATCCGTCCAGATCGCCGGCTGCGGCTGCGCGCCTCTGGCACCGATGCGGGCGGTGAACGTCGCGGTGAAGTCGCCGGCCACGGCGGCGGCAAGCAACTCATCGCGCGACCAGCGCCGGCCGCTCCCGTCATGCGTGACATACACCGCGGCGTTCTTCCCCCCATCAAACTCGAGCACCACGTCGCTCGCCCCGTCGCCTGCCTTGAAAATCCCTTCGCCGCGGAGGAGCACCGTGCCGTCGCTCGTGGCGGCTTCGAGGGCCGCGAGGAGATCGCGCGTGAGGCGCTGATCGGGGGCGGCCGTATGGGTATCGAGCGTCACCTGCCGGCCGAAGGCGCCGGGGAAGCCGGTGCTCCCCTCGAGCACCATCTCCCACACCGGGTCAAACCGCTCCCGGCCCCCCCACGACATCCGCCACACGTCGCGCTCGGGGGTGCCACGGTGGGCGATGTCGCGGAAGAAATCGAAATCGATGATGTTGAGCCGACCCTGCGGGAGGATCAGCCAGCGGTCGTAGGCTCCGCGCCACGTCGGCGTATCCATCCCGGTGCCCGGGGTGTTCGTGCTCACCAGATGGGGCATCCGGTGGCAATCGCCACAGACATTCGGCGTCGGCTTCGAGGGATCGAGATCGCCATCGACATGAAAGAGCCGGAATCCGCTTCGGGCTGTCTCGGAAACGACGTTCGTAGCGCTGCGGCGCTGGGCCGGCGGATAGGGGATGTCGAGGAGGAAGGCAGCCATGGCGTCGCGCTCGCTCCCCGAGAGCCCCCCCGCCTTCCCTTCGTCGTTGACGCTGTCGTCCCCTGCCAGCCGCATCGTCGAGGCGAGCCCACCGTCGATGAGATGGCGGACGGGGCTCGTCGGATCGGCAGCCTCGCTGTTGGCGGCGACGGCAGCATGGACCGAGTGGCTGTTGATGCCTCCATAAGGATCGCCGGGGATGCCGTCCCAGTGGAACGGCGCCGTGTCGCGGAGCCCCCGGCAGGGCATCGTCGAGCGCGGCATGATCTGATTGCCACCGGAGACGACCGGCGTGGCGAGCACCCACAGGAGCTGATCGGTGTGGCCGTCGGGATGGCAACTCGCACAGGAAAACGTCTTCGTCGTCGAGGCTGAAGCGCTGTGGAAGGCAATTTTTCCGAGCCGAATGGGCTCGGGCGTCGGATCGGCAAGGGGAATCGTCGCCACCGCCGCCGGATGCTCCCGATCGGTGAGATCGACGAGCGTCACTTGATTGGAGAAGGCCGACAGCACCCAGGCCCGCGCGGGCTTCCCATCCGAACCGCACTCGAGCACAACGCCGTCGGGCCAGGCGCCGACCGCGACGCGGCCGAGGACCGCGCCACTGGCCACGTCAAGCGTGAAGAGTGTTCCTGAGCCGGCGGCGGTGGCGACGATCGTCCGGCCGTCGTCGCTGACCCGCAGCCCGAACGGCGTAGCAAGGGCTGCTCCATCGGCGGGCTGTTCCGGCGGAAGCGGCTCGAGGTCGTAAAACCGTGGCGGCTCGCCGCTGCCGGGGAGGACGCTCGTAACTGAATTCAGAAACGGCCTGTTCTCCAGCTCTGCAAGCCCCTGCTGCTTCGTGCCGGCCCGGCCGTTGGCGTCGTTCCGGGCGTCGGTCTGGGCGAGAAATACCCGGCCGTC
This sequence comes from Pirellulales bacterium, assembly GCA_040397545.1. Lineage (GTDB taxonomy): Bacteria > Planctomycetota > Planctomycetia > Pirellulales > UBA1268 > QWOP01. The sequence goes on along the minus strand of JBBAVV010000025.1, from coordinate 37,047 downwards.
ATGGTCAACAGCCAGGCCGTAGAGGAGCGTGCCGAGGCCGTGAATCGTCTCCACGAGCTCGTCGCTGGCGGTATCGAACACGAACAGATCCCGGTCGGGGACATCGGGGTGTTTGATGATGTCGACGACGTGGCCGAGGGAGAGAACGTTGTTGTGGCGGATCGAGTGTTCCCAGGCGTCGAACGTCACCAGGTCACCGTCGGGCTTTCCCCGGCCGCCCGAGAGCTGGGTGCGGTTGTGTGACTCAAACGGCGCCACATAGAGCCTGCCGCTGCAAACTTGGATGGCACGCGGATCCTGGGCAGCAATCGAAAGCGACTTCACCACGCTCCGCCGCGCCACGTCGATCACGGCGACTCGGTTCTCGGAAGAGAGGGCGACGTAGGCCTTCGTGTTGTCGGCAAAGGCGATCCCCACCGGCTCATCGAAGCGGGTGGCAAGGGTGAGCGGGTCGAGGTCCTGGATCGTGGCCACGACGTGAAACCGCGTGGCGCTCTCCGGAGCGGTGTCGATCACGCTCACCGAGTCGGAGACGTGGTTGGCGACCCACACCTCCCGGCCGTCGGGACGGGCCACGACCGACACCGGCTGGATGCCAACCGGGATCCTGCGGACGACGCTCCGCGAGGCAATCTCGATGATGTCGAGCGTGTCGGCGGGAGTGTTGGCGACGAACAGATGCCCCCCGACGATCGCCAGCGGATTGACATGCGGGGAGAGAAACCCGGGATGGCCGACGCCGGGAAGGGGGTCGGGGACGGCCCCGACAGCACCCAGCGGTGCCGCGGTAAGGACGGCCAGCGCGACAAGACGCGTGACAGGCGAGCGGCCGAATCCCCGGCAGGCTGGTTGACGTCGCATCGGGCCGTTCTCCGAGAGAGGATCCACTGCTTCTCTGGGCCGATTCTCCCGGACCCGGCGGCGTGTGGCCACGCAGCCCCAGAAATGAAAACGTCCGACCCCGAGGAATCCTGACAATGCCCCCTTTGGCCGGGAAAGCGGCGGCCAAGAGGCGGCTGGACCACATGCGTTCGCTCACACCTCGACCGCCCGAGTCTCCTGCGCACCGACCGCAAAGACGCGCCGGTAGCGGGCGACTTCCCCCGAGGGCCCGAGGGCCTTGGCCGGATTGTCGGAGAGCTTCACCGTTGGCCGACCGTCGGCGCTCACCGCCTTGCAGACGAGGCTGAAGGGGGCGAGGGCATCGGCAGCGCACAGCCCGCGGAAGTCGTTGGTAAGGAGCGTGCCCCACCCGAACGCCACCTTCACCCGTCCGGCGAAGTGGCGATGGAGCGATTCGATCTCGGCGACGTCGAGGCCGTCGGAGAAGATGACGCTCTTCTCCCGAGGATCCTCGCCGTGCGCCCTCCACCATTCGATCGCCATCTCCGCGATCCCGACAGGATCGCCCGAATCGATGCGGATGCCGCTCCATCGCGCTACCGACTCCGGAGCCCGGGCGAGAAACCCAGCCGTGCCGAAGGTGTCGGGGAGAAGGATTCTCAAAGGAGCGGCATAGTCGGCCTCCCAGTCGGCAAGCACCGCGTAGGGCGCTGCCGCAAGGGCCTCGTCGCCGTCGGCCAAGGTCGCGTAGACCATTGGCAATTCGTGGGCACTTGTGCCGATCGGATCGACCCCGTGCCGCATCGCCAAGAGCACGTTCGACGTGCCGAGGAACGCCCGCCCCAGCCGGTCTCGGGCCCGGACGACAGCCTCCTCCTGCCAGGCAAACGAGTGCCGGCGCCGCGTCCCGAAATCAGCCAGCCGCAGCCCTTCGAGCTTGGAGAGGCGATCGAGCTTGGCATCGAGCCGGGCGCCGGCGTCTGCGTAGAGGCGCTGGCGACTGGCGCTCGGCATTCCCTCGAGCACAGCGCGACTGCGAAGCTCCATGAGGATCGCCAGCGCCGGCACCTCCCACTGCATCACCGCCGGCCAACAGCCGGTGAAGGTGAGGTCGAATTGGCCGTCACGGACGTCGAGCGCGTAAGGAGGAAGACGGAGATCGGCGAAGGCCGCGACAAACTCTGTCGTGAAGATTCGCCTCCCACCGATCTCGATCCCGGCAAGATAGGCCGCCTCGGCGGGCGTCAGGGCGAGCGTCCTTGCCCGGTCGAGCTCCGCCCGCAGCTTGTCCTCGTCCACCTCGTCGGCCAGCGGCACCGACGTCGTCCGATTGACGATGGAAAACGTCACCTCGACCGCAGGCCGGTGACGGATCACCGACTGTCCCATCAGCAACTTGTAGAAATCGGTGTCGACTCTGGAGCGGAGGATCGGCGCGTCGTCGACGGAGAATGATCGATGGTCACGGCGCGTCATCAGAAAACACTCCCCCGATCGATCGTCACGCCGGCCTTGTCCATCGCCGCCCAGCACGCGGCAAGCGAGCCTGCTCGATCGATCGCCCGGCACGCTGGCTCGATGACACGCACCCGGTAGCCGAGCCCGGCCGCGTCGACCGCCGTCGCCGCCACGCAGAAGTCGAGCGCGAGACCGACAACGGCCACGGCCTCGACGCCGCGAGACCGCAGATAGCCATCGAGGCCCGTCGGCGTGACACGATCGTTCTCAAAGAAAGCTGAATAGCTGTCCAACGCTCCATTCCCTCCCTTTCTCAAGATGAGATCGGCCCGGTCGGTCTCGACGCCGGGATGGAACTCCGCCCCGCTCGTCCCCTCCACGCAGTGCACCGGCCAGAGAACCTGCTCGACGCCGCCGACCAGGCCACGGTCAAACGGCTTGGCGAAAGGGTGATTGGCTGCAAACGAGCGGTGCTGCGGCGGATGCCAATCCTGTGTCAGAACGCGGACACTGGCCTGCGCGAGCAGCCTGTTCACCAGCGGCACGATGGCGTCGCCGTCGTCGACCGGCAGAGCCCCTCCGGGACAGAAGTCATTTTGGAGATCGACGACGATGAGGGCCTCGGTCACAGGGATCGTCTCCGGGCTGTGGGGGCGGTATTCATCTGGTTCCTATGCTCTCGGAGGATCCTACGATCTTTCGGCCGGACCTCGCTACACCCAAAGGATCGCCACGGGCCCCGATGCGGGAGATACCCATGCGCACTCGCGAGGGGCCAACGCAAGCTCCCGCCGCCGCAGCGAATCGGGGCTGTTTGCAAGCGGTTTCATCGTGGCATGTCAGGATTCTGGGCTCCAGCCGTTTTCCCTGCAGCACTCCGTCGCGTGACCGACGCGTGCACGGCGGTCCGCCCCGGTGGAGGCATCATGGCAACGATCCCAGGCATCATCTCCCCACCCCCGCACCGCGATCGTCCGGCTCGTCGCCGCGCTTCGGCGCCCCGGAACACCGCGGCGTTCACGCTCGTCGAGTTGCTCGTCGTGATCGCGATCATTGGCCTGCTCGTCGGCCTCCTCCTCCCGGCCGTGCAGGCGGCCCGGGAAGCTGCTCGACGAACGGAGTGCAAATCGAATCTCAAGCAGGTGGGAATCGCGCTGACGATGTTTCTCGACCGCAAGAGCCGGGGGCGGTTCCCCGATGCCGCGTCGCTGCCGAGCGACGAACTGATCTTCGCCACCAAAGATCGCCCCGCCCGGCAGAGCATCGCTGCCGCCCTCGGCCCCTACTCGGAGAACAACCGCAACATCTTCAAATGCCCCTCCGACATCTATTACTTCCAGAAGTCGGCCCGGGGAATGGAGAAGTTTCAAAGCGATCTCGCTGCCATCGGCAAATCGCTCGCCGATGCCCCCCCGGAATACCAATCGCTCCCCTACGAAGGAACGAGCTACGAATATCCGGAATGGCGCCTCGCCAACCTCACCCGGGAGGAGGCGATGAGCTTCGGGGGTGTGCAGGGGGGAACGTCGAAGCTGTGGGTGATGTTCGAGTTCGACGCGTTCCATGGTGGCGGTGTCGGATTCGCCTCCGGGGAAGAGGCCGCCTTCAACGGCGCCAATCCCAACGCCTCCCGCAGGCCGCCGCAGGATGGCGCTCGCAACTACCTCTTCCTCGACGGGCACGTTGACAATCTCTGACCGGACATCCTTCCCGGGAATCCCCGCATGAATCCGACGCTCCGTCGGTGGGGCGGCCGTACGCTCCTTGCCGTGGTCGCCCTGTTGCTCATCGCCTGGCTCGGCGGCTGGATCCGCTTCACCACCGATCCGCGTCTGGCCGAAGTCCTGGCGCTGCATCGGGAGGTTGACCGGTTCGTGGCGGCCGACGGTGGCCCGAAGACCGAGGCGGAGGCCAGCGTGATCGCCGCTGCGTGGGGGAAGATCAGGGACAAGACCGAAGCGCTGCCCCCAAGGCTGCGCGGACAGGCGGCCGCGGCGGGGTGGGCCACCGCGGAAGCGGGGAGACGCCGCGCCATGGACCGGTTCTTCGCCACACCTCCCGCCGAGAGGAAGGCCGAGCTCGACCGACAGATCAAGAGCGAGAGACTGATCGGGGGAGCGCTGGCTGCCGCGGCCGCGGCCCGGTCGGGAGCGACGGCTGCCGCAGCACCTTCCGCGGGGCAGGCGGGAGGGCAGGCGGGGGGCGGCAGCGCTCCGCCGCAGAGCCCGAGCGAAGATTCCCGCAACGCCGGCCGCAAGGGTGTGATCGACAATACGACTTCGTCGCAGCGGGCCCGGTTCTTCGAGTATCAGCGGGCTCTCAATGAGCGTCGCAAGGCGACCGCGGGACGGTGATGCCACGAGCCGGTCATTCCAGCTACGATCCCCCTTTTTCCTCGGCCCCGTCCCTGGAATGGAAACCATGCCCCCCCCTGCCGATCCCCGTCGCCACGATCTCGATGCCCTCCGCGCCGTGGCGATGCTCCTCGGGATCCTTCTCCACGCCAGCCTCGCCTACGTCCCGGGAATCCCCTGGCCGGTACAGGACACGCAGCCGGCCCCCCGGCTCGGGCTGCTGTTCCTGGCGATCCATGGCTTCCGGATGCCGCTGTTCTTCCTCGTCAGCGGCTTCTTCACGGCGATGCTGTGGCAGCGTCGGGGCCCGAGGGCGATGCTCGCGCAGCGTTACAAGCGCGTTTTCGTCCCCTTGGTCCTCGGCTTCTGCACGCTGCTGCCCCTCTTCGACTGGGTGAACAAGCACGCTCCGGGCGCCGCTGCAGCCGGCGCACCGACGGTGCCCGCTGGGCCCCCTTCGCCACTGACCGCAGCGATTCGCAACAAAGATGCCGGCGGCGTCGCCGCAGCGATCGCAGCCGGGGCCGACGCCACCGGGATCGACGCGGAGTTCCGCATGCCACTGATCACACTCGCAGCCCTCGTCGGGGATGTCGGGGTGACCCGGGCCCTCCTCGACGCCGGTGCCGACCCAAACGCCCTCGGCAGCGACTCCCGCGTCCCCCTCCATGCCGCGGCCTTTGCTGGCCACCTGCCGATCGTGCAGCTTCTCCTCGAGGCCGGCGCCGATCCTGCGCAGCGCGGACCGGACGGCGGCAGCCCCCTCGACTCGACGAAGGCCGACGCCGGCACCACCGCCTTCATCGGCGGTCTACTCCGACTGGAACTTGCGCCCCCCGAAACCCTCCGCGCGGATCGCGACGCCATCCGCGCGCTCCTCGCCGCGCGCACCGGCGAATCGACCGCGGTGCCGGTCCCCCGCCCGGCCGATCTGCTGACGCAGGCCCGCGATGCCTACCGCGACTGGCTCGTCTCCCCGCAGTTTGTGGTCGCCATGCCGCTGGAGCCGGCGCGGCAGTCGCTGCTCGCCGGCATGACGCTCAACTATCTGTGGTTTCTCATGTTTCTCTGCTGGCTGGCCGTCGGGTTTGCCGCCGTCGCCGCGCTCGCGACGAGTCTCCGCCTCCCCTCCCCGCCGGGCTGGCTCGTCACCTCCCCCGCGGCCCTCCTCTGGACGGTGCCGCTGACGCTCCTCCCGCAGCTCTTCATGGGGCTACTCGCGCCGGGCTTCGGCCCCGACACCTCCGGCGGGCTCCTTCCCCAGCCGCATGTCCTCGCCTACTACGCTGTTTTCTTCGGCTACGGAGCGCTGCTGTTCCTCGCCGAACACCGGGCGAACAACGTCGAGAGCTTGGGGCGGCGCTGGCTTGTGCCGTTGCTTGTCGCGCTTTTGATCTGCTTCCCCGTGGGACTGGCCACGATGCAGTCGCCGGCAGCAAGCGCCCTACCACAGGTGCTCTATGCCTGGCTGATGAGCTTCGCGGCGATCGGCTTCTTCCGCTGGCTCGTGCCGGCGGAGAGCCGCACGTGGCGCTATCTCTCCGACTCGGCTTACTGGCTCTACCTCGCCCACATGCCGGTGGTGATCGTTCTCCAGCAATACTCGCGCAGCTGGCCCTGGCCGGGCACGCTCAAGTTTTTCCTCATCACGACGCTTGCCACCGCGATCCTCCTGGTGAGCTACCAACTCCTCGTCCGCCACACGCCGCTGGGCCTGCTCCTCAACGGCCCGCGGCCGCGTCACGGTCGCGCCAGCCGTGCCGCGATCCGCTCGGTGTCGTAGATGCAGCCTCGCCAGGTGCCGCCGCTGGCCGACTGGAGCACCGCCCAGAGCTTCGTGTCGTCGGGGAGATGGGGATCGGGGGCGAGGTCGCCGCGCGACGAGCGCCGGGCCAGTTCAACAGCCCCCTCCTGGGGACTCGGGCCCCCCGCATCATGGCCCGCCCAGCCGACGAGATCGATCGAGCCGCTGACGCTCCCGGTGTCGATCACGATCCGGACGATGTCCCCTTCGACGAGCTTGCCGATCGGGCCCCCGGCGAGCGCTTCGGGGCCGACATGGCCGATGCAGGCTCCGGTGGAGACGCCGGAGAAGCGGGCATCGGTGATCAGCGCCACCCGGTTGCCCCCGGGGATCTGCTTCAGGGCACTGGTCACCTGATAGGTCTCCTCCATCCCCGTTCCCATCGGGCCGACGCCGGCGAGGATCATGACGTCGCCGGCGACGATCCGCCCACCTTTCAGCGCGGCGATGGCAGCGCGTTCACTCGTGAACACCCGCGCCGGCCCCTCATGACGATAGACGCCGTCAGCGCCGATGACGCTCGGATCGATTGCCGTCGCCTTGACGACAGAGCCCTCTGGGGCGAGGTTGCCACGCGGGAAAGCGAGCGTCCGCTTCAGCCCGGCCCGGGCTGCCTTCTCCGGTGCCAGGATGACGTCGTCGGGATCGACCCCGTCGAGCTCCGTAAGCAACCGGCGGAAACGCTTCCGCCGGTCGCTCGTCCGCCACCAGTCGAGGGTCTCGGTCACCGTCCAGCCCGCGACGGTCCGCGCCGAGCCGTCGATGAGGCCGAGGGTGTCGAGATGGAGCATCACTTCCGGCACGCCACCGGCGAGGAACACGCGCACGGTCGGATGGTGGACTGGGCCGTTGGGAAGAACGCTGACGAGGCGCGGCACGACGGAATTGACCCCGATCCAGTCATCGACCGTCGGCAGGGGAATGCCGGCGGCGTGGGCGAAGGCGGGGATGTGGAGGAGGAGATTTGTCGAGCCGCCGAAGGCGGCGTGGACCACCATCGCGTTGCGCAGGGCAGCGGGCGTGACGATGTCTCGCGTCGTTGATCCGGCCCCGGCGAGCGCCACCAGCGCCCGCGCCGACCGGACGGCAAGATCGCGCCACACCGGCTGCCCCGAGGGCACGAGCGCTGCATGGGGGAGCGTGAGGCCGAGGGCCTCCGCCACCACCTGCGCCGTTGCCGCCGTGCCGAGGAATTGGCACCCGCCGCCGGGAGTCGCGCAGGCCCGGCAACCGAGATCGGCCGCCTCCTCCAGCGTGATCAGGCCGAGGCTGTAGCGCGCCCCGATCGTCTGGATCTTCCCGGCGTCTTCGCCGCTTTGTGGCGGGAGCGTGACGCCGCCGGGGACAATCACACCAGGGAGATCAGGGAGCCCGCACAGCGCCATGAGCATCGCCGGAAGGCCCTTGTCGCAGGTGGCGATCCCGAGCACCCCCTGCCGCAGCGGGAGCGATCGGGCCAGGCGCCGCAGCACCGTGGCGGCATCGTTGCGGTAGGGGAGGCTGTCGAACATCCCCGTCGTTCCCTGGCTGCGGCCGTCACAGGGATCGGAGCAGAAGCCGGCGAAGGGGACCTTGCCGAGCCGGCGCAATTCCTCGGCAGCAGCCTCGACGAGAAGCCCGATCTCCCAGTGGCCAGTGTGGTAGCCGAGGGCCACCGGGCGGCCATCAGGGGCGCGCACGCCCCCCTGCGTGGAGAGAATCAGAAACTGCGGATCGGCCGATCCCGCAGCCGCCCATCCCATGCCGACGTTTTGCGACAGCCCGAAGAGATCCCCCGAGGGAGCGTGCCGGAGCATCTCATCGGTGAGCGGCAGCGCTCCGGATGGACCCTCCGCCGCCGAGGCGACGGCGTAGACATCCGCGGCAACAGGGCCGTGGGGATCGTCTTGGAAGGCGACATCGGCGGAAGTCATCAGAGCGTCTCGTGGTGAGGATCAGGGCGAATGGTGCGCGTCGGCGGGGCCATGTTCCGGATCGCCGAGATCGAGCGGCGTGACCGGATCGACGAGCAGCCAGCAGCAGGCACCGAGAAGGCAGAAGCCCGACGTGATCAGGAAGGTGAGATTCCAGGTACCGACCGACGCGATCAATCCCCCCAGCACCGTGCCGGTCCGGTCGACCTGCTGATCGATGATGATGCCGACCACCCAGGGCGAAACGAATCCGCCGAGGTTGCCCATCATGTTCATCGCCCCGGAAAGTGATCCCACACCGCGGCCACCGATATCCATGCAGGTGGTCCAGCATCCCGGCAGCGTCAGATCCATGGCGAAGCTCGCCAGGGAAATCAGCGCCACCGCCATGTAGGGATCGGAGACCTTCGTCGCGGCGAAGAACAAGAGACTGGCCGCGGTCATCGCGCCGACGCCCAGGCCGCGGCGCATCCTGCCGGGGCCGAAGCGGCGGACCAGCGGCGGCGTGATCCAGCCGGCGACAAACGCCCCCAGCCCCCCCAGCGCCAGGGGCATCCCCGAAAGGAGCGCGCTTCCCTTGAGGTCGAAGCCACGGTCTTCGAGGAGGTATTTGGGGAACCACGTGATGAAGAAGTACCAGGCGTAGCTCATGCAGAAGTACTGCCCGAACAGCGCCCACACCGTCGGGGAACGGAACATCGCCCGCCAGGGAATGTGCTTGTGGTCGTCACCGGCCGCCGACCCGGCCGGTAGAAGGGCTGCTTCGGCGGCATTGACCTGGGGGTGATCGCGCGGGTCGTCGCGGTACCACCAGTTGAAGGCGACCGCCCAGACGACTCCGACCACGCCGAAAATGAGGAACGCGGTTCGCCAATTCACCTGCTGGAGGAGGGCGAAAAGGAGCAGCGGCGTGATCGCCCCGCCCCACCGCGCCGAGAACCAGAGAATCCCCTGGGCCTGGGCGCGCTCGGAGGGGGGGAGCCAGCGCTTGAAGGCTTTGGAGATGTTGGGGAAGCAGCCCGCTTCCCCGGCGCCGAACAGGAAGCGGACCACGACGAGCCCCGCGAAGCCGCCCACCCAGCCGGTGGCAGCGGTGAAGAAGCTCCACCACAGGACGATCCGCAGAATCACCTTCCGCGGGCCGATCCAGTCCCCCAGGTATCCACCCGGGATCTCGAACAGGGCATAGGCGAGGGTGAAGGCGGAGAACACCTTCCCCATCTGGCTGTCGGTGAGCCCGAGATCCTTCTGCATCAACGGCCCGGCGAGCGAGATGCAGACCCGATCGACGTACTGGAGGACGGCGAGCGACACGGCGAAGGCGACGACGAGCCAGCGTGTGTTCGTGGGATAGTCGACCGTCGCGGGCAGGCCCGTTCGCTGGCCATCGAGGAAATCACGGGGCACGGGGCATCTCCGGGAGGTGGGGGCGACGGGCCGCTGATCACTGCGCCGCGGTCGGAATCGGGCGGAGCTTGATGTTGCGGTACCAACAATCGGAGCCATGGTCTTGGAGCCCGACGTATCCGCGGCGCGGATGAGCCGTGTAGGCGACGTCGAACTTGTGCATCGAGCCATCGGGGCGAAGATTCGCCTCGGGCCACTGATCGAAATCGATGGCCGACACGGTGCGGCCATTGATGGCCACCTCGAGCTTCGGCCCGCGGCTCGTGACCAGCGCCGTGTTCCACTCACCGGCCGGTTTCATGGCGTTGGCCGTCGGCTTGACGAGATCGTAGAGAGCGCCGGTGTCGTGGAAGTCGGCGGTCGTCGTGTCGTCGATCGCGATTTCGATGCCGTTGAAGCCGACATCCTTGCCCGGTCGCGGCTCGAGGGGAAACGTGCGGACGAAGATCCCGCTGTTGCACTTCGGGCTGATCTTGAACTCGAGGGCCAGCTCGTAATCGTCGAGCGGCTTTTCAAAGACGAGCATGTAATCGCAGGGGTGCGGGTTGAGGGCCCCGTCCTGAACATGGCTCCGGGGGAGCGGCTTCCCCTTCGGACTGATCCACCCCGTCGTCGTGCGGCCGTCGAAGAGGAGCTGCCAGCCGGCAGCTTCTTCCGCCGCGGTGAGCTCATTGTCGGCGGCCAAGGCCTGACGGGCGTTGGCAGCGCCGAGGAGAGCCCCAAGGAGGACGAAGCGGAGAACGACGTGTTTCATCGGTTTCATCCGAGCGACCACCCCGGGCGGTAGTCGATGTGGAGGTGCTGATTCAGGTCAGGGAGATTTTTGACGTGGAGATTCGGGCCATCCCACTCGATCCGTTCGCCAGGGACGCGCATCGCGAGGACGCCGAGGAGGACCGTCTCGGTGAGGGGGCCGGAAACATCGAAGTTTGACATCGTCTTCCCCTGCCCCTTGCAGGCGAGGAGCCATTCCTCGTAGTGGCCAGGGGAGCGGGGGATCGACGCGGGCACGGCCTTGGCGCTGTCGGCAAGATCGGCCGGGAGGAGCCGCGGGGTGCCTCCGTGGGAGGAATGGAACATCTTCCCCTTCGAGCCGACGTACAGGACGCCGTTGTCGGGGAGCTTTTCCCCAGCCGGCAGCTCCGCGGGCGTCGGCGGCATCAGCCCCCCCTCGTACCAAGTCATACGGACGGGAGGGAGGGTCTTCCCGCCAGCTTCGCGGGCGGGGAAGTCGTACGTGACGATCGCCGCGATCGGAAAGGAATCGAAATTGCGAGTGTTGCCTTCGAGGTAGGCGCCGTCGAGGGTGATCCGTGATTCGACGGTGGTGGGGGAGCCGAGGGAGAGGGCCCACATCGGATGATCGATGATGTGGCAGCCCATGTCACCGAGGGCGCCGGTGCCGAAGTCGACCCATCCGCGCCACGAGTGGGGGCAGTAGGCCGGGTGGTAGGGGCGCTCGGCGACGGGGCCGAGCCAGAGGTTCCAGTCGAGGGTGGCAGGGATCGGCGGGGAGCCGGTGGGCGGGGTGATCCCCTGCTTCCACAGCCGGCCGGCCCGATCGGACCAGGTGTGGACCTCCCGGACGTCGCCGATGATGCCGGCCTGGATCCATTCGTTCGTGAGCCGGGCCCCTTCGGTGGCGTGCCCCTGGTTTCCCATCTGCGTGACGACGCCCGCCCGCCGCGCCGCCTCGGTGACGGTGCGGGCCTCGCGGAGGGTGTGGGTGAGGGGCTTTTGAACGTAGACATGCTTGCCGGCGGAGATGGCGGCCATGGCGGCGACGGCGTGGGTGTGATCGGGGGTGCCGACGGTGCAGGCGTCGATGTGCTTCGCCTCCTTCTCGATCATCTTCCGGAAGTCCTTGTAGCGCGTCGCCTTGGGGTGGGCGCCGAAGGTGCCGCGGGCGCGCTCGTCGTCGACGTCACAGAGGGCGACGACATTCGCGCCGAGCTTGGCGAAGGTGGCGATGTCACCCCCTCCCATGCCGCCGGCACCGACGCCGGCGAGGTTGATGCGCTCACTCGGCGGCACGTGCCCCTCTCCCCCCAGCACATGGCGGGGCACGATCATGAAGTTCCAGGCCGGAGCCGCGGCGACCGTGGTGGCGGAGCCCTGCAGGAACCGGCGGCGGCCGAGCCGCGCGCGACGCGGCGCCGGCGCGACGGCCCCGTGGGAATCGTCGCCCTCTGGCTCGGGCGACTGCGGCGCGTGCAACGATCGATCGATCATGCTGGATCTCCCCCGGAAAAATCCCCCGTACACTTCTCGACTTTCGCCCCACGGTACCGCGACGCCGCCGCGGGCGAAAGCCCCGCACGCTTGCCAACCTCCGCCGCGGCCCGGACAATCGCGCGACACCATCCGCGTCCCTTCCGCCGAGAGCTCGTCCCCCATGGCCTCCCCCACTCCCCACCGTTTGGCAGTCTCCCCCGCCGACGCCCGGGCGATCGTGTGCCGCTTCCTGCCGCCGGGGGGCGGCCCGCCGCGCGTCGGTGCGGCGCGGGGAAACAACCGGGTCGCGGATCTCGGCGCCGCCGGGATCGAGAGCCTGACGGCCCTCCTCGAGAGCGCCGATCCGGCGGCGATTGTGACGGCACTCGAGCCGGTCGTCCCCCACCACGACCTCGAAACGCTCACGCTCCTGGCCCCCGTCGAGCGGCAGGAGGTGTGGGCTGCGGGCGTCACCTATCTGCGGAGCAAGACGGCGCGGATGGAGGAATCGGACTTCAGCGCCTCGGCCTACGACCGGGTCTACGACGCCGACCGCCCCGAGATCTTCTTCAAGAGCCTTTCCGACAAGGTCGTGGGCACGGGTGACGCCGTCGGCATCCGGGCCGATGCCAGGTGGAACGTCCCCGAGCCGGAGCTCGCCCTCGTGATGAGCTCGCGAGGAAAGATCGTCGGCTGCGCCGTCGGCAACGACATGAGCTCGCGCGACATCGAAGGGGAGAATCTCCTCTATCTCCCGCAGGCAAAGACCTACGACCGCTCCTGTGCGCTCGGCCCCTGGGTGGCACTCGAGACCGACGAAGCAGCGATCCGCCGCTGGTCGATCGCCGTCGACATCGAACGCGCCGGGGAGTCAGTCTTCTCGGGCCAGACCGGGATCGACCAGATCAAGCGCCGGTTCGACGAGCTCGCCGCCTGGCTGTGGCGCAGCCAGCGCTTTCCCCACGGCGTCGTGCTCCTCACCGGCACCGGGGTCGTCCCCGACGAGTCGTTCACGCTCCAGCCCGGCGACCGTGTGACGATCCGCCTCGACGGCGTCGGCGCGCTGGTCAACGAGGTCGTCACCGTCTGACCCGCCCCCCAGTTCACCGCAGGAATCCCCATGGCCCCCCCGCTCCACGGTCTCAATTTTGTCGCCTCCGCCCTGCGGCGGAGCGGCCGGACATTCGTCGTCTCGTCCCCAGCCGGTAGCACCCAGCTCGAGGGGAAATTCCACATCGCCCAGCCGATGGATTGCGACGAGGCGATCGCCGCCGCGGAGGCTGCCGCCGGCCCATTCGCGCGGACGACCGGCGCACAGCGCGGCGCTTTCCTCGAGCGCGTTGCGGAGGAGATCAACAGCCTCGGCGATGCACTCATCGAGCGTGCCGCGGCGGAGACGGCCCTCCCCGTCGCGCGGCTGACGGGAGAACGTGGCCGCACCGTGGGGCAGCTGCGCCTGTTTGCGGCGGCGGCCCGTGATGGGTCGTGGGTCGATGCCCGCATCGACCGCGCCCTTCCCGACCGGCAACCGCTGCCGCGCCCCGACCTGCGGCGCATGAAGCTGCCGCTCGGCCCCGTGGCCGTGTTCGGATCGAGCAATTTTCCCCTCGCCTTCTCGGTGGCGGGGGGCGACACCGCCAGCGCCCTTTGCACCGGCAACCCGGTGATCGTCAAGGCCCACCGCGGCCATCCGGGGACGTCGGAGCTCGTCGCCGGGGCGATCCGTCGGGCGGTCGAAGCCTGTGGGGTCTCCCCGGGGGTGTTCTCGATGCTCCATGGCGAGGGGAGCGTGATCGGCGTCCAGCTTGTCAGGGATCCGCGGGTCAAAGCGGTCGGATTCACCGGCTCGCGCGCGGGGGGCCGGGCGCTCTTGGCAGCGGCCGCGGCGCGCCCCGATCCGATCCCGGTGTTCGCCGAGATGAGCAGCTGCAACCCACTCTTCGTCCTCCCCGGCGCCCTCGCCGCCCGCAGCGCCGCGATCGCCGAGGGCTTCCGCAACTCAATGACGCTCGGTGTCGGGCAGTTCTGCACGAAGCCGGGGATCCTCGTCGCCGTCGAGGGTCCGGATCTCGCTCGTTTTCGCGGCGAGCTCGCCGCCGCGGTCGCGGGCGCCCAGCCGGCCCCGATGCTCACCGCTGAAATTCTCCGGGAGTTCGACGCCCACCGCGACGGCCTCCTCGGGGTGTCGGGGGTGCGGGTGCTCGCCCGGGCCGACACGGCCGCGGACGCGGGCCACTCCCAGGCGGCGGCGATCGTCGCGGAGACCGACACCGCGACGTTCCTCATGCAGCCGCAGTGCTCGGAGGAGGTGTTCGGACCCTGCAGCCTCCTCGTCGCCGTACAAAATCTCGCCGAGCTGCGGACCGTCGCCCGCCGCCTCGACGGCCAGCTGACGGCCACGATCCACGGCACCGAGAGCGATCTCGAAGAGGCGGCCGACCTCTTCGAGCTGCTCGCCGAACGAGCCGGGCGGCTGATCCTCAACGGCTATCCGACCGGCGTCGAGGTCTGCCACGCGATGCAGCACGGAGGCCCGGCGCCGGCGACCTCCGACTCCCGGTTCACGAGCGTCGGCACCGCCGCGCTCGAGCGCTTCATCCGGCCGGTCTGCCTCCAGGACATGCCCGATCGCCTCCTCCCGCCGGCGCTCCAAGATGCCAACCCGCTCGGCCTGGAGCGGATCGTGGAAGGAGTCCGCGGCCGGCACTGATGCGGGTCGGGCGGAAGTCCCCGCTGGCCGAGGGCCACCGGGCTCCATTCCCGTCCGGTGCCACGTCGGTCAGGCGGCCGGGCGGCGGCTGGCCAGCCGCGGGCGGCGGGCCCCGACCGGCGGCTGATCGGCGGTCGGGGGCTTCTGCCCCTGAAGGGCTCCGCGCCGTATCCGGCGGCCGAGAAGGCGGGCGGCTTGGACTCCGACGGCCACCAGGGCGGTGAGGATGACGGGCATCATGGACTCCAACGGCGGAAGGGTTCGTAGACGCGGAGGGAGAAAAGGAGCTCGCTGGCGCCGAAGTTCGTCCCGATGCTGTCGCTCAAAGCGAAGAACGGCGTCGTCACGTCGATCGTCGCCGGGCCGCCGTCGACGGCGTACCAGCGGTAGCCGAGGTCGAGGGCGATGCGTTCCGTGAGGAGCCAGCTCGCCCCCCCTCCGGCCTGCCAGGCGAATCCGGTCACCGCAGTGGAGCCGGAGAGGCCGACGCCGAGCGCCGGGAAACCGCCATCGAAAGCAACCGTGTAGCCACCGCCGCCGATTCCCCCGCCGAGATAGAGGGCGACACGGTCGGTGACCTCGAGATCGCGCCAGGCGTTGATCATCGTCGACCAGCCGTCGCGGGCCGTGACGCTCGCGCTGCCACCGAGCGTCGGATCGCTCGTGGTCAACGATACCGGATCACGGTAGCGGGCCTCGAACTCGGTGCGGAACCAGCCCTGGGGGCGCTCGACGGCGATACCGACGGCTCCGCCGGTGGTGAACAGCGAATCGGTAGGGTTGGGGCCATTCCCCACCGAGAGCGTTCCGAAGTCGGCCCCGAGGATACTCGCCAGGTAGAAGCGCCGGTCGGGTCCCTCGGGGAGATCGTCCCAGGAGGGCATCCGCTCGTCGACGCGGGACGTCGAGGGGGAAGGGAGTGAGTTGAAGGGGGGAGCCGTGATCGGCGTCGAGTTCCCGGCGCCGAAGGAGGGATCCGAGGGAGCTGGCGTCGACCGCGGCGGCACGGTCGGTGGCGCGGTGGCGGGGAGACGGAGCGTGTCGGTGGTGATCGGAGGCCGCGGGGCGTAGCTGACGGGCGGACCGTAGCCGAGGGAGGGCGACCCATAGCCTGGAGCCGGCGCCTGGACTGTCGCCGCGGGGAGCGGGGGAGGGCTTGCGCCGGGGACGGCCACGCCCGGAAACGCCGGGCCGGCCGGAGGTGTGACGGTCGGCGGGAGGCCCGGTTGGGGCGCGGCTGCCGGCTGCTGCGGCGCCGTCATCGCGATCGGCGCGACGAGCGGTTGGCCGCCGTAGAGGCTCGCCTCGAAGACCGGATCGCGCGGCGGCCCCGCCGCGGGAATGGCGCTCGAGGGGGCGGGAGGAAGCTCGCGCGGGGCAACGGGGGGCCGCCGCGAGCGCTGCGCAGGGCCGAAGGGAATGCCCGTCGTGGCGCTCGCCCCGACTCCGGAGGCCGTGCCATACGCCGACACTCCGGAGAGCCCGTCGGCGCGGGCCCTCCCCGGCGGCACGAGGCCGACGGCCGCGACAAGAGCGATTCCGCAACGGATGAAACAGCCACGGCACATCGCAGGAGCCTCCGGCACGAATCCCCCGGGCCACATCCATCCCATCGATCGCCGACGGCCACAGAGGCCGCATCGAAACCAGGGGGGCGTCACGGTCGACCGGACCGGCAGGGGGATGGGCCGCGGGCCCGACGTCGCTTTCCCAGGTTGCCAGGGAACCGGGTTGTCCGTGAGCGAGGGAGCCGGGGAACGGCTCACGCGGTCGAAAGTCCGAGCCGGCGCGCGAGGGAGCCGATCGAGAGCCCCTGAACGAGGATCGAGAACACGACCACCGAGTAGGTGAGCGTCAGCACCGTGTCGCGCTCGGGGCCGGGTGGAAGCGAGAGCGCCAGCGCGACCGAGATCCCGCCACGGATGCCGCTCCAGGTGAGGAGCCAGCCGGCGCGGGGCGGCAGTTGGAACCAGGCCGGGAAGCAGAGAACGGGGAGCCCGACGACGAGGAACCGCGACAGGAGCGCGAGGATCACCGCGCTGACAGCGGCCCATGTCAATCCCGGCGTGTAGTTGATGACAGCAAACTCCAGCCCGATGAGGACGAAGAGAACGCTGTTGAGGATCTCGTCGAGGAGGTGCCAGAAGAGATCGATGCGCTCGCGGGTGATCTCGCTCATCGACCACTTCCTCCCCTCGCTGCCGACGAGGAGCCCGACGACGACCATCGCCAGTGGCCCGGACGTGTGAAGACGGTTGGCCAGCGCGTAGCCGCCGATGACCGTGGCGAGCGTGATCAGCACCTCGACCCGGTAGTCGTCAATCGACGCCAGCACCGCATTAACGCCAAAGCCAAGGACGAAGCCGAGCGCGACGCCCCCGACGGCCTCCTGAACGAAGAGCCCGATCCCCTCGCGCACCGTCGGCGGGCTGCCGGAGTGGAGCATGTCGAGGAGGAGGGCAAAAAGGACGACGCCGACGCCGTCGTTGATGAGCGATTCACCAGCGATCGTCGACTCAATGTCGCGCGGGACGTGGGCCGATTCGAGGATCCCGAGGACAGCCACCGGATCGGTGGGAGAGATGAGGGCCCCGAAGAGGAGGCAGTGGACCAGCGGCAGATCATGGCCAACCAACCCGAGCACCCACTGGCAACCGAAGCCGACAATCAGGGCGGAGAGCGCCGTGCCAACGATCGCCAGGAGGCCGATCTGGCGTGCGAGCCTGGTGAGCCGGGCGAGATCGACATGGAGCGCCCCGGCGAAGAGGAGCACCGACAACATCCCCTCCATGAGCACGTCGGTGAAATCGATCGAAGCGAGGAGCGCCAACTCCTGACTGACCGGTGCGGTGAAGCCCAGCCGGTCGAGCCCGACGATCCCGAGCGACACCAGGAGCGCGATCGCCATCACGCCGATCGTCGGTGGCCAGTGGAGAAACTTCCGGTTCAGCCAAGCGAAGGCGGCGGTCAAAACGAGGAGGACAGCGACAATGTCGAGCATGGTTCAGGCGTTCTTCGTTTCGGACCGCGCGGTGGCATCCCCGGCGGCCACGCCATCACCGCGATCGCGTTGGCCGCCCCGCTTTCGCCGGCCGAGGAATCCGCAGAGCGTCAGCCCGGCGAGGGCGACCGCCGCCGCCGCCGCGGCCATCACCGGCCCGGTCACCAGCGGTCTCGGCGTCGTGGCGGGATGGTCGGGGATCGTCGAGGGCACCGGCTGGAGGGTGGGTGGGATCGTGGTCGGCATCGTGTCAACCGACGCGAGCCGGGCGGTGATCCGATCGGCTTCCTGGGTGTCGCCGAGCTTGCCTCGGACGCGGGCGAGGGTCGTCAGGGACCGCTTCGTGTAGGGATGCTCGAGCCCGAACTGTTCCTCGTAAACCTTCGCCGCCACCGTATAGTGCTCCGCGGCGGCAGCGAGGTCACCGACGTTATCGGCGACGAGACCGAGGCCGTTGTGGGCGGCCGCCAGATACGCCCCCCCCCCTTCCGCATGGCCGCCGAGCGCGGCGACTTGTTGCTCGAACGCTTCCCGGGCACCGGGCCAATCCTCGAGACGGGCCCGCGCGGTGCCGATCTTACCGAGTGTCGTGGCGGTGTTGATCGCCTTCGACCGGGGATCGATTCGGCCATCGTCGGCAAGCATCGAACGGGCCCGATCGAGGGTCACCAGCGCGTCGCTCCAGCGGTCGAGTGCCATGAAGCTGTCGCCGAGGACCGTCAGCGCGTTCCAGTCGCTGCCCGGGCCGACGAGGGGCGCAGGAGCCTCGAGCGAACGGCTGAACGGGGCGAGCGCATCGATCGCCTCCTGGGGGCGCCCCAGCCCGTAGTAGGCCTGCCCCTTCAGAATGAGCAGCGTGAGGACCTCGCGGTCGTCCTCCCCCTTCGCCGCAGCGAGCGGCCCGAGGGCTTCGTCGACGAGGCGAAGGGCCTCGGCAAACCGTTGGCTGCGGAGGGCGATCACAGCGGCCGTGGCGGCGCCAGCCCCCGCCTTGTCGACGGGAGCCTGGGCCACCAGCGGCGCGGCGGAGAAGAGGACAACCGGAAGGATCGCGAGGAGCGACCAGCAGCGACGGCGGATCGTGAACCGAACCGACGAAGCCCGGGCGGTGCACAACCGATCCATGAAAGGCCTCTCGCTTGCCGGCCGCTCAAAGGCGGTGGAGGGAATGGGGAAGGAGGAGGGGGAAGGACATTCACGCGTGATCTGACGTGCCTCTGGGGACCCGTTTATAGAACAACCCATCCCGGATGTCGGCGCCAACAACCTCGCCCCGGGGCCGGGACACGCCCCGCCGGATAAGATGAGGTTTGCGATCAGCCCCGACCATACAATCGCCCCGCCCCCACGCCCGCCGACGAGTTGCCCGATGCCCCCGCTCCCCCCGCGCAAGCCCCGATCCTGCGTCGAGATCCTCTCCCGGCTCGACCCGAAGGCGAGCTGGGACGACTACCTCGCCCGGATCGCCGCCGCGGCGGAGGACGAGACCGCCACCGCCGCCCCGAAGACCGCGGAGGAGCGGGAAGCGCTGGAGACCAGCGAAGCGCTTCAGATCGCCGAACTGCGGCGCCGGCTCGGTCTCGACTGACGCCACGAATCTCCGCAACGGCCCCCGTATCGAGGGGCTCCGACCGGGGGCCGCGAACTCACGGGCCGCGGCGCAGGAACTCGATCAGATCGGCGAAGTCGCGCGGATCAAGGGCCTGCTCGAAGCCCTCGGGCATGAGCGACTTCCCCGTTCCCCGGAAGGCTTCGATCGCCCCGCGGGGAATCGTCTCCATCTTCCCCTCGGCGAGCGTCAGCTGAACCGCCGAGGGTGTCTCGCCGCTGACGAGCCCCGTGACCGCCACGCCATCTTTCGTCACCACCGCCACCGCGGCGTATTCGCCCGTCAGACGTCGGTTGGGGTCAAGGATGTCCTCGAGCAGTTGGCCACGCGACTTGCTCTGCATCCCGGCCAGATCGGGCCCGACCCGGGTGCCGACTTCCCCCGACCGGTGGCAACCGCGACAATGCCTGACGAACAGCCCCCGACCGCG
Organism: Pirellulales bacterium; assembly: GCA_040397545.1. GTDB lineage: Bacteria > Planctomycetota > Planctomycetia > Pirellulales > UBA1268 > QWOP01. Next base: position 17,304 of record JBBAVV010000025.1, on the reverse strand, counting down.
GTCGCCATCACCGTTCGGAGGAAGCCCCGCTTCGACCGCCGCGACCACTCCCATCCGGTCGGCGCTGGCGACGCCCCCGAGGAGCGCCCCGAGCCGGGCGCGGACCTCCTCGGGAGTCGTGTCGCCGGTGAGGATCGAGCGTCGGGCCTCGGGATCGATATCGCCGGGGCCGACCTCGCCACGTTCCAGCGCCGCCGCAAGGCGCGGAAGTCCGGCCGGGGCGAGCGACGGGGCGGAGAGGGCCTCGAGCATCGACCGGCGCACCGCGGGGCTCGCGGCGGGCCAGGCGGCGAGGATGCCCTCGGCCACACCGACCGGATCGCGCCCCCGCAGACCGCGGAGGAGGAGCATCGCCTCTTCGACTCCGATCGGCTGCGCCAGCCGCCCGAGGAGGATCACCGTTGCTTCGGCGGAGGGATCAAGGCGGAGCAGCGCGATGGCATCCCCGCGTTCATCTTCGCCGTCGCCGGCGACGAAGTCCCGCGCGAAGGCGAGCCAGGCATCGAACGGTTGACCACCGAAGTGGGCAGGCGCGTCGGATAGACCGGCCGACTTCCTCCCCTCCACCCAGCCGGCAACCAGGGCGAGTTGCCCGGCCCGATCGAGGTCGCTCGTCGCCACGACCTGCGAAAGTGGCCACGAATCGCGCCCGGCATCGCTCCGACCGCAGGCCTCGGCCAGACCGCGGAGGATGCCCGGCCGTGTCCGGGCGCGCTGGTCAGCGGCCGCGAGACACGCCACAACGCCGGCCGCTCCCTCCTCGGCCACACAGATCACGCCCCGATCGACCCACGGATCGGCCGGTGCGGTGGCAACGACCTGAGCGAGGATCGCCCCCCGCTCAACCGGATCGAGCGACTCCACCGCCAGCGCCACGTCGAAGCGGATGGCCGGATCGGGATCGGCGGCCAGACAGAGCGCCACGTCGCGCAGCCCCTCCCCGGCGGTGTCGAGACGGCGGTGCGCGTCCACGCGCGACAAAGCCCGCTGCTGCCTGGCGATGTCCTCGCGGCGGCGCGGGGAGTCATGCTCCGGGCGCACCCGCCAGATCCGCCCCCGGTCTTTTCCCTCGTCCCATTCGACGCCGTCACGGAGCTCGGCCCGGACGAAGTCGGGATGCTCGACCCAAGCTCGGTAGAAGTCACAGATCCACAGCGCCCCGTCGGGGCCGGTCACCGTGAACACCGGCCGGAACCAGGGATCGCGCGAGGCAAGAAACTCGCGTGTCTCCTCGCCGGCGGGGCGCCGGGCCTCGAAGGCCACGCCGACGGGAACGAGCTCCCGACGATGGACGAGGTTCAGCAGCGGCTCGCAGACATAGGCGCATCCCGCGGGGAGGAGACGCGATCCCCGGTCGATCGAAAGCCCGCTGCTGGCGTTGAAGGCGTCGGTCGGCTCGCGGTTGAAGGTCGTCGGCGTGGCGCTGATGGGGAAGAGTCGGTTCTGTTGCAGCGGATCCTCGAGGACCTCCATGTCGCTCGGCGGCGCCGAGAGGGGATGGCGGCCGGCGACGTCGAGCGGGAAGACGACCTGGCGGATCGGCGCCGTGTTCCAATTGCTGAAGCGGTTGCCGTGGGCATCGAAGGCGAGGCCGAATTGAGAAAACCCTGCCACCGCCTCGACTTCACCGGTGTCGGGGCGGAAGCGGAGATCGTGGCGATCGATCGAGACAGCCGGCGCGTCGGGGCGCCGTGGCGACGTGATCGAGCCGCCACTGCGGCCGTTGGCGGCATACACCCAGCCGTCGGGGCCGGAGCAGAGGCCATTGACGCGGAGCTGTTGGTTGCCGGCCTGAAACCCGGTGAGGATCACCTCGCTGGTCTCGGCCGCGCCGTCGCCGTCGCGGTCGACAAGGTGGAGAATGTCGGGGGCAGCGGTGACGAGCAGCCCGCCATTCCACGCCAGGAGACCGTTGGGGAACGGGAGCCCCGCGGCGAAGATTGTCCGGGTGTCGATCGTCCCGTCGCCGTCGGCGTCGGTGAGCATGACGATCCGTCCGCCGCCGTCGCCGTTGGGATAGTCGCTCATCTCGGCGACGAACAGCCGGCCGTCGTCATCCCAGCAGATCGCCACCGGATCGAAGACGAGCGGCTCGGCCGCCACGAGCTCCACCACATGCCCCGGCACCACCTCGAAGCAGGCCTGCGAATCGGTCGGGGAAAGCGCCCCCGGCGCTGCGGCGGCGCCGGGGGATCCCCACAGAACGATCGCCGCTACCAGCCCGAGTGCCAGAAACAATCGTGCCATGTTCATCGCGCCGATCCTCCTCCGTTCCCCTGCTCTGGCGCCTTTTTGCGCCCCTCTCCCCGAAGCTCCTCATGGAGCCGCTCGAGCTGGTTCACGGCCGTCGCCACCATCCTTTCGCCGGTGCCCGGCTCGCCGTAGCTGTGGTGGCCGGTCCAGGTCTGGTAGCCGCCGAGCTCGTGCCCCCTCGAATCGGGGATGTAGCCGACCCAGTCATTGGAGAGCTCCGCGATGAAGGTGTGGCGGAAGGGGCTCTGCCGCTTGATCTCCTGACCGAGCACGGTGAAAAACTCCGCCGGCACACCCACGATCGCCACATCGCCGATGGCGAGCGTCTGGATCGACGTCGTGCGAGTCTCCCCCTGGTGCGGCGCGATCTCGGCCCGCTGCGTGCGGAAGACCAGCGCGATCCCCTCGGCCGCCTCCTCGCTCCCCACCCGCTTGCTGCAGTAGCCCTTCACCGCCTCCTCTTCGGCCGATTCGTCGAAGACGCGGACGCGAAACTCGAACGGCTCCTTGATGGCATCGAGCCGATGAACCGGGCGCGGCGTGGCTGTGATCCGGGCCCGGTTCACCGCCTCCTTGATCCGGATCACCATTTCCCCTGGGGGGACGGTGAGGTTGTGCGTCGAGCCGGAGGCTCCCTGGAGGAAAACATGGTGCCCCCCCTGCTCCGCCTCGAGCTCCTGCGCGGCGAGTCCATAGAACGCCGGGGATCGTTTTCCCCCTTCGCGGGATCCGATGCAGTGGGTTGAATGGTTGAAGAGCGTCGCCACCGGCTTCCCGTCGGCCGTTTCGAAAGCCATCACCGGCAGCTCGGGATCGAAGGGGCCGGTGGGGCGGACGGCGTCGTCGCGGTTGCCGATCCAGAAGATCGTGCCGTCCCCGAGCAGGATCCGGCTGTTCTGGCCGACGCTCGACTCCTCGCCGAGCCGGTAACGGAGCCGACAGTCGGGGTGGGCCGCGAGCGCGGCGTGGGCCGAGATCACCGCATCGGCGATCGACGTGGCGAGCCCCTCCACGAACCGGGGATCGCGCCGGTAGCCATGGACGCGCGTCGCCGACGGGGCGGAGTGGGTGTGTGTGGCATGGACGAGGACGCGCTCTGGCGGGATGCCCGTCGCCGCCTCGATCTTCGCAAGCGCCGGATCGACGAAATCCTTCTGCACGAAGAGGACATCGCAGGAGCAGATGGCGAGCTTTTCATCGCCGCGGGCAAGGACGATCGCGGTGGCTCGCAGCGGCGCCTCGGCTCCCTGGGCCTTCCAGGGATGGATCCCCCCGGCCATGTCCATCGTGTCGTCGGCCGGGATCTCGATCGCCGCGCTGCCGACGCGGAGTGTCTCGGCCGCGGGGCAGGCGCGATGGCCGGTGGCCAACAGCCCCACCACCAACCATCCCGCGATCCCCAATCCCGTCCGCCGATCGAACCTCATCGCTTCCCCCTTTCTCATTGGGCCAGCTCATTGGGCCAGCCCACCGGGCCAGCCCCGCAGGCCACACCGAGAGCTTGTCGCCCCGGGCCGAAGCCGAGATCATACCGATCGGGCGCTCCCCGCACGCGGGCGGCCGCTCCAACAGCCATCCGGCCGCTCGACTTCTCCCAGTCGTCAGAATCGTCGCCAGCCGGTTCGTTGGCAACGCTTTCGGAGGATTTGGCGACGCCTTGCAGGCGCCCGGGTAGCCCATACCAGCCGCGACTGGCGTAGACTGGACGTTGGGTGCGGTGTGTCCCGTCCGGTGTTCAAGCAGGCGTGGAGGTGCGGCATGCAGGTCAGGTTGTCCTCGCGGTCCCTGTCGGGTGTCCTCGCGGTGCTCCTCCTCTCGCCGTTGGGGGAATTCCAGCTCCCCCGGCCGGCGATCGCCAGCCCGGTGTTCGACGACGAGCACCTCACCCACACCTTCCTCCACGGCCTGGCGGCGCTGGCCTCCGCCGACACGATCCTCACCGGCGCTCGCGCCGAGGAGGAAGTGCTGGCGACGGTCGGCCGCGGCGTCTCGCTCCCGCTCGCCTCGACCCCCTGCCACCTGGGCGAAGCGAAGCCCCTCTACGACGCGGTGGTGCCGGCGGTCGTGGCCGTCTCGAGCGTCTACAAGTGCGAGCGCTGCAGCGACTGGCACCTGGGGGGCTCGGGGAGCGGTTGGATCGTCTCCCCCGACGGCCTCGTCGTCACCAACCACCATGTCATCCAGCGTGACGCTGGCCACCGCATGGGGGTGATGACGGCCGACGGCGAGGTCTACGCGATCACCGCGGTCGTCGCGGCCGATCCGGTCGGCGATGCGGTCGTGGTGCGGATCGACACCCGCGGTCGCAAGCTCCCCTTCCTCGCGCTCGGGTCGTCGCCGGATTGCGGCACGGCGGTGAGTGTCGTCAGCCATCCGGTGGGGCGCTACTGGTGCCTCACCGAAGGGGTCGTGTCGCGGTTTCATCGCCAGCAGAAGGCGACGGGCGACGCGATCCCGGCCGTCGATGACAAGGCCATCGCCACCGCACAGGGCCGGGCCACGTCCGGGGTCAAGCCGGTGTGGATGAGCATCACCGCCGACTATACGATCGGCTCCAGTGGCGGCCCGGTGTTCAATCCCGCCGGCGAGGTGGTGGGGATGGTGTCGCGGACGGTGACGAGCTCGCAAACGAAGCCGGACAATTCGAGCCGCCGCCGGCCGCTCGCCGGCGAGACGATCGTTTTCAAAGACTGCGTCTCCACCGAGACGCTCCACAAGCTCCTCTCCGGCCATCCCCAGGCCGCCCCGGCTGACAACACCGCCAAGCGGTAGTGGACCCCGCCTCGCGGTCACGAACCGCCACCGGCCCCGACGTACCAGCCAAGCCCCCGCCGCCGATCAGGCGCGGCGCGGGACGTCGATGTGGAAGTGGTGCTCGCCGAGCCGGAGGAGCTGCCGGTCGGTGAGGTCGTCGATGTCGGCCCGGACATTGGCGACGATCTTCGCGGCCACGTCGCGGTGGTGCTTCTCGAGGAAGCTCTCGAACTGGTGACTGAAGTTCGACTTCCCCTTGCCATGCCCCACGAGCAAGACGCCGCGGGCGGGGGCGAGGGCGTGGGCAACCGCCTTGAAGTAGGCGGTCGTCTCCGGGCCATCGACGTCGAAGGCACCGCTGGGATTGCCGTGGCGGTGGAAGATGTTGTGGTTGACGTGCGACGGATCGGGGGCATGAATCGTCTCCGGGGCGCTCGCCGCGGTGTCGTCGACGCAATAGATCCGCGCGTGGCCGGCATCGACCGCCACGACCGCGAGCTTTCCGGTGATGTCGACCGGCGTTCCGCCGTTGCTCCCGACAGGGTGGACGGTCGTCGTCGGGGCATGGCGGTCGTGGGAGTCGCTCGTCATGGGAAATCCTCTGGGGGGTGTGCGTGCGGGGTGGAAACAGAGCGCTCCCCCACCCCGGCAGGCTACCAGTGGCGGGGCCGGGGGGCCAGCGGTGGGAGGGATTCGGCCCCCTGGCGCTGCGTCGAGCGGCGGCTTGGCAGCAAAGGTGCGCGGTCGGTAGATTCCCGCTTCCCGTCCCTCCAAGAGGAGTCGCTCCATGCCCCGCGGTCGCACGGCCCTGTTGCTTTCCCTTCTTCTCCTTCCCCTGCTCTCCCCTCCCCCGGCCGCCCGTGCCCAACCGGCCGATGCGATCTACTCCGGCGGGCCGATCCTCACGATGCGCGGCACAACGCCTGACTATGCCGAGGCGCTCGCCGTCAAGGATGGCACGATCCTCGCCGTCGGGCGAAAGCTCGACATGGCCCGGCACGCTGGCCCCACGACCCGGCAGGTCGATCTCGCCGGCCACACGCTCCTCCCGGGCTTCATCGACACCCACGGCCACATGGTCTATTTCGGCAAGAACCTCGTCGATGCCGACCTGTTCGGCTCGAAAGACATCCCCGAGCTTGTCGCCCGGATGACGGCCCACGCTGACCAGGTGCCGGCGGGGGGATGGATCGTCGGCTTCGGCTACCAGGCGAAGTTGATGACCGAAAAGCGGACGCCGTCGCGCGAGGAGCTCGACCGGATCTCGACCGACATCCCGGTGATGATCGTCGACAGCTCCGGCCACGCCGGCGCCGGCAACTCCAAGCTCTTCGAGGTCGCGGGCATCGATGCCGATTCCCCCGATCCCGCCGGCGGCCTCTTCGCCCGCGGCCCCGATGGCAAGACCCTCCTCGGGCCGATGGAAGAGACGGCTCTGAACGCGGTGCGCAGCCAGCGGCCGCCGTTCACCGGGGCGCTGGCCGCCGCGGCGATCACCGGCGCCGCGAAGCGCTGGGCCAGCTACGGCCAGACAACTGCGATGGAGGCGGGGCTCGGCCTGGGGAGCGACGACATCGGCATCGTCCTCCATGCAATCGAAGAGCAGCTCCTTCCCATCGATCTCTCCATCGCCGCGAAGGATTCGACCGTCGATGCCGCCCTGGCGGCGGCCTACCGGGTGGGGGAAGAGGTCCAGGCCGCCGACGGCACCGGCAGCGTGGCGACGCGGCTCCTTGCGGCCCGCCCCGATCTCGACCGGCGCTACGTCAACCGGGTCCGCCTGGCGGGGGTGAAGTTCTGGCTCGACGGCAGCCTCGACACTGCCTGGATGAACGAGCCCTACGCCACGAATCCGCCGGGGAAGACGGGAGAATACCGGGCCTATCGGCAGATCCCCGACGACGTCCTCGAGGCGGCCTTCGATCGCTTCTGGCCGACCGATTTCCAGATCCACATGCACATGAATGGCGACGCCGCGGCCGATCAGGCACTCGGGGCGATCGAGAAGGCGGTGGCCAAGCATGGCCTGCATGACCATCGCCCGGTGTTCGTCCACGCGTCGTACTTGCGCGACGATCAGATCAAAAAGCTGAAAAAATATGGCGCTGTTCCCAGCTTCCTCACCTCCGGTCTCCTTCCCGGGGGCGACGCGGTGGTGCGGCTGTGGGGGGAGGATCGGGCCGGGCACTCGATGGCGGCGCGGACGATGCTCGAGGAGGGGATCCCCTTCACCTTCTCGCACGACGCACCGGTCAGCCCGGAGCCGTGGATTCTCGAGCTCGTGCGTTGCGGCGTGAATCGGAAGACGCCGTCGGGGCGGGTCATCGGCCCGGATCAGCGCATCCCCCCCTACGCCGCGCTCCGCGCCGTGACGGCGATGGCGGCGTATGGGATCAAGGAAGAAAAGACGAAGGGCACCCTCGAGCCCGGCAAGCTCGCGGACCTGGTGATCCTGGACAAGAACCCTCTCGAGGTCCCCTCCGACACGATCGGCGACATCGCCGTTCTCGAGACGATCAAAGAGGGGAAGACAATCTGGCGCCGCGGGGAGGAGTGAGCCGAGCACGGCGATGAACGCTTCGGCGCCCCGTCAAGCTTGCGGCCGCTGCCTGGCAGATCGATGATACCTTTGTGAAATCATTTCGGAGATCCCATTCTCTCGAGTGAAAGCATGCCGACTCTTTCCATTGAAACGTCGATCGTCAGCTACCTTCAGAGCCGGCCAAGCGGCCAGGTCGTTGCTGCCGCCCGCCAACTCCTGACGCACACGTGGTGGGCGAACGAGCGACACCAGTACGAGCTCGTGACCTCGCAATACGTGCTCGATGAGGCTGCGGACGGTGATGCCGCTGTTGCCCGTCGACGACTCGATTTGCTCAACGGAATCCCGATCCTACCTCTCCATCAACCGATCCTGGAGATTGCGGAGGAAATCCTGCGGAGAGCAATCCTGCCGCGATCAGCAAGCGTCGATGCCCTTCATCTCGCGATGGTTGCCCATGACTAGGTAGACTACCTCCTGACATGGAACTGCACGCATATCGCGAATGCGAGAATCCTTCCCAAGGTGTTCGATGTCCTCGATCGTGCCGGCTGCCGAGGCCGATCATCTGCACACCGGAGGAGTTGTTAACTGATGACACAGACACCGTCTGATCGCGACACCACCATCGAGGATATCCACCGAACTCGGCGACGCATCGCGGAAAAGTTCGGGCATGACCTCGCGGCCATCGTCGAGGACGCCAAGCAGCGGCAAGCCACCTCGGGGCATGAGATCTGGAAACCACAACCGAGATCATCAACGGCTCCATCCAGTCCCTGACCGCTGGTGCATTTCAGATCTCTTCCGACACGATCGGCGACATCGCCGTTCTCGAGACAATTCAAAGAGGGGAAGACAATCTGGCGCCGCGGGGAGCCCTGAAGCGGGCCCGCCGGAGCAGCGGCAGGCCGACGGCACATGACGAGGGGCTTACGCCTCCACTGGAAAAAAACCGAGGGGAGCAACGTCAGCCCTGCTCCCCCCGGCCTTGGAATCTTCGGACCACGATCAGACGCTGGCGCTGGCCATCAGACGCTGGCGCTGGCCATCTGCCCCTGCCGCTTGATCATCCCGAGCGCGCCGAGCGCGAGCGCCAGGGCGCTTCCGAAACCGGCCGGGTCGATCTCGGGAACGACGACCACGTCATACCCGATCGCGTCGAACGCCCGCACGTCGAGCGCACTGATAATTCCCAACTCACCCGGAGCAAAGGTTGGATCGAGGATCCCGAGACCGAGATTGTCTTTCCAGTGGCTCGCCTGACGGCCATCGCCGTTGTACGACCCAGTGGAGAAGGTTCCAAGCGCGGTGGCCCCGCCGTCGAGGGAAAAATAAGGGTTGTCGGACCCGGTGCCATCGGTGGCGAAATCGAGGCCGCCGCCATTGCGGGCCCCGTGCCGGTAGAGATCGAGAACGGTGAACACCCGGTAGGGATCGAGGTCTACCGAGAAGACGCCGTACGGCGCCGAGTAAAAATCGACGTAGTCGACCCCGCTCAAAAAGCCCATCGCATGGCCGATCTCGTGAATGGCGACACCGACAAAATCGAACGTGCCGGAGCTGATGCCGTCGGAACGATCGAAATCCCAGTCGAAGTCGCTGCTGAAGCTGATCGAGGCATCGAGGGCGGCATCGTTGGGGGCAATAAGGCCCTCGTAAGTGAACCCGAGCGCCTTGGCATTGGCCCGGGGGACCTCGAGGACGGCATTATTACCGGTGTCGTTGTCATCAACCACGAGCACGCCGGTCGACGCGTCGTTGGTGAGAAACGACAGGTACGGTCCCGATGGCAGATTGGACGCCGCCAGGAAATCGTCGACCGACGTTCGGTCGAGCTGGAGCGCGGTCCGAACATCGGCGTAGTAGTATCCCAGTGTCTCGATATTCGTCGATCCGAGCGTTCCGGCTCCGAGGGAGGGATAGTCGATGTTGACGTTGAGCGTCATGTCGTCGTGAAAATATCCCGCCCAGATGTTACCGGCGGTGGTGAATCCTCCGGTCACATTTCCGTAGAGCGTCGGATTCGATGTCTGGAGGGTGGCAAGCGCGCCGACGGGGGTGAAGGAAAACTTGAGCGTCGCCGCGGTGGCAGATGGAGGGGCGATAGTGCCGAGGATCAAGACCAGCAGGGCCACCGCCCACCCGACGCGGGCCCGACGCCCTGCCCAGTTCGCCACACCGATCGAGGGAGGCTCACGGTCGATGAATCGTGGTTTAGAAACGCCAACGGTCTGCGCTACCATTTTTTCACCTCCAGAGCGTGAAGAGCCTTCTCAGACGATCTAATTTGAAAACGCACTTCCGTATTCTGTCAACGCCAGTTTTATCGGGGCCCCATCCCGCCGCTCGAAACCCTCCCGCCACTCCGACCGCTGGTGATGCTCCCTGTCAGCTCCGTGCTCAGGAACAAGCCAGGGAAGCCACGAGGCGACGATGAGGCCGAGCGGGCGGTCGCGAGGATCTTCTCTCACCAGAGGCGGTGATCGTCGAGGGCGGCGAGAAACGCCGCCACCGGAAGGACGTCGATGCCGTCCTCGGTGCGCTGCGGTCGATCGCCGAGATAGACGATGACCCTTCGCCCCAGCCCCGCAAGCCCGTCGATCGCCCGCAGTCCGGCGAAATCTCTGGAAACAAGCGACATCTTCGCCTTCGCTTCCACGGCTGTAAACCGTTTGCCTGCCTGGATGAGGAAGTCGACCTCGATCTGCCCCTCCGTCGGCGCCCAATACCACAAGCCGTCGAAGGGATGGCCCGTACCGCTGGCAGGCTCGCCATAAGCACGGAGCAGTTGCCCAATCCATCCCTCGAAGAGCGGCCCCCGCTCGGCGGCCGTGGGGGGATGAAACTCCCGCTTCACAGCCCGCACGACGCCGCTATCGACAAAATAGAGCTTCGGATGCCGTCGTTCCTTGACCCGCAGCCGCGCTTCGAATCCCGGCAGGAGCCAGGCCAGATGCGTGTCGGCAAGGATGCCGAGATAGCCCTCGACCGTCGTACGGGCCACGCCGGCATCCCGCGCGAGCCCCGCCACGGAAAGCACCTGGCCATGAAAAACCGCCGCCACCGGGAGAAACCTGGCGAAGCCGGGAAGATTGCGGACGAGCGACTCGGCCTGGATCTCTTCCTTGAGATACATCTGCCCATAGGCCTCGAGGGCCTCACGCCGGTCGGGTGCGGTCCAGATCACCGGCAGGCTCCCATGGCGGAGCACCTCGGCGAGATCAAAATCGGCCCCCAGCTCACGCGGAAGAAGCGGAAACATCTGCCGGTGGAGCGCCCGGCCGGCGAGGAGATTCGTGCCGGCCTGCTTCAGCTTACGGGCACTCGACCCGAGGAGGACAAACCGCATCTGTCGGTCCTCGATGAAGCGGTGCACCTCATTGAGCAACCCCGGAATCCGCTGGATCTCGTCGACGACGACGGTCGCCCGGCGGGGCAGCGTGCGCAATTCGTTGGCAAAAAGGCCCGGCTCGCGCAGGAACGACTGATAGAGCCGCTCGTCGAGCAGATCGATCCGGTGGGCGTCCGGAATCATGCTCCGCGCCCAGGTGCTTTTTCCCGAGCCACGCATGCCAAACAGAAAGAAACTCCTCGCCCGAGGAGGCATGAGGATGCGAACATATGGCCGCGTATCAACCATGCCGTCATTTATACCGGAAAAATGACGGCAAGGCTACGGGGTCCCGAATTCGCGATGAAACAAGAACGCATGCGGAGAGAACCCTGCCTGGCTTCGTTGGCTGTGGACAAAGCCATCCATGCCCCCTAGACCGAAGACGGCCCGCTCGGTCGACAGGTGGAAGGGCCCCTCCCAAAGGGACGATTGGCGTTTCCTGCGGTCGACCGGGTGGAAAAAGGCAGGGAGGACTTTTCCCACGGACAGCAGGGGCGCGTGCGGCGGCCACATCGGGCATTCACCAGGCGCTCACCCGTCGGGATCGTCGATGAGCTGCTGAAGCCGGGCGGCGTGCTCGGGGACGAGGCTGGGGAGCCACGAGGCGTCGATGAGGCCGAGGGACACCAGATCGAGAAGGTGGATCTGGTCTTTGCGGCGATACGAGTTCAGCTTCATCCGCACCAGCGCCTCGAGCGTCACTCTTTTATAGTCATCCGCCGCCACCTGCTCGGTGACATCGGCCGTGGGGAGCGGATAGCTGTCGCGGACTTTTTCATTGGCAAAGAGGAGGTGAAGCGCGTCGCGCGGGCTCCCCTGGAGGCCGTCGAGGAAACACTCCACCTCCATCACGGTGGCGTGCACGAAGCCCACTCCTTCAAGTGCCGTTGCAATGGCGGGCAGGTCGCTGCGACAGACGAGGATGTCGACATCCTGCGTGTTGCGGACGGCGGCCCGATCGACACGCGCGACCCACGCGGCGACCGCATTGTCGCCGGCGACGGCCTAGGGGATCCCGGCTTTCTCCAGGGCGGCGGTGGCCCGCAGCGCCCGATCGCGAACGGCTTGCACGGCCTCGATCATCCTCTGCCAGGAAAAGGGCTTGAGCTCGATGGCCACGGTAAACGAGCCTCCGGGAAGACGGACCGAATGTCGGCCGGGCCACTCTCCGAAAGCACCCTACCCTGGCCCCGCGCTCGGACGAAAGCCGAGCCTGAGGCGCTGGCGACGAGACTTTCTCCGCAAGACGTGCCAGAAAAAGCGAGCGGCCCGCGGAAAACATCCCGCGGGCCGCTCTTGATCAGTCGAGTCGTTTCAGCGACGCCCGTCGTAAGCGCGTCACAGCGCCCGGCGGTAGCGGCGGTTGACCTTCGCCGCCCCCCCTGTCGGAGCCGGCCGCGGGGCTGTGGAACTGCCATCGCCGCCGGTCACTTCGCGGAACGCCGGTGCCGGGCCTGCGGCGGCCTGGCCAGCGTTACCACTGCCACCACCGCCCGAACGACGACCGCCGGAGCGTGCCGCGCCCGCGCGCCCGCCGGAAGACCGAGAGCCCCCCGAACGAGCGCCACCGGAGCGGCTGCTCCCTTCCGAACTGCGGCGTTGACCGGGCCGACCCCGGCCCCGGCCGCCGCCACCCGACCGCTCACCGGAATCACGGCCGCCCGAAGCGCTCTCCACCTTCGGGAGATCGGCGGGCAGATCGTTGCGGACCGGAATCCGGCGGCGCAAGAGCCGCTCGATCGCCTCGAGAAGATCCTCTTCCTCGCGGTCACAGAAGCTCACCGCCTCGCCCGTCAGCCCGGCCCGGCCGGTGCGGCCGATACGGTGGACGTAGGTCTCGGGCTCGTGAGGCAGCTCGTAGTTGACGACATGGCTCACCTCGTCGACGTCGATGCCGCGGGCCGCGATGTCGGTGGCGATGAGCACCGGCGGCCGCGGCGACTTGAAATCGGCGAGGGCCTTCTCGCGCTGGTTTTGGCTCTTGTTGCCATGGATCGCCGCCGCCCGCACGCCGGCTTTCTCGAGATCCTGGGCGAGCTTGTTGGCGCCGCGCTTCGTCCGCGTGAACACGATCACCCGCCCCATCCCGCCGGTCTGGAGGAGATGGACGAGAAGCGATCGCTTCTGCTTCTGGGGGATGTGGAACACCGACTGGGCCACCGTCTCGGCGGTGGTCGCCTGCGGGGTCGTCTTCACCTCGAGCGGATCGCGGAGCATCGTGTCGGCAAGGTCGCGGACCTCCGCCGGCAGCGTCGCCGAGAAGAAGAGCGTCTGCCGCTGGCGGGGCAGCATCCCCACGATCCGGCGAACGTCATGGATGAATCCCATGTCGAGCATCCGATCGGCCTCGTCGAGGACGAGATACTCGACCGTCTTGATCTCGAGGAGCCGTTGCCCGATGAGATCGAGGAGCCGCCCCGGCGTCGCCACGAGGACATCGACGCCACGGGCCACGGCGCTGGCCTGGGGATTCTGGTTGACGCCGCCGTAGATCACCGCGCTCTTGAGGTGGGCGTGGCGGCCGTAGACTTTGAAGCTGTCGTGGATCTGCCCGGCGAGCTCGCGCGTCGGCGCGAGAACGAGGATCCGGCAGTGCTTCGGCGCGGCCGGCCGCCGGTCGTTCATGAGCCGCTCGATGAGCGGCAACGCGAAGGCCGCCGTCTTGCCGGTGCCGGTCTGCGCACAGCCGAACAGATCGCGCCCGGCGAGGACGTGCGGCATCGCCTTGGTTTGGATCGGCGTCGGCGTCGTGTAGCCCTCGTGGGCGAGGGCCCGCAGGAGTGGCTCGGAGAGGCCGAGCGCGGCAAAGGCCGAGACATCCCCCCCGTCGCGGCCCACTTCCTCATGGTGCTTGTCGTGGGACTCGCGCCGGTCGTGGGGGGCCCGCTCCGCGCGCGGCTGGGCGTGGTGATCGGTCTGGTGGTTGGCCGCGGCCGGGGCGGGAGCGTGGTCTTTGGTCGTCGTCGTCATCCTGGAATGGTCTTTCTGCATGGAAGCGGTCCTGTGCTGGATGCTGGAATCTCCGCTTGCCGGGATCGGTCGATCGCGACCGACAGGTGCAGGCTCAAAGGATGGGGCGACGGAATCACACTGTGGTGATCCGGAATCGCCGACACACAAAAGCCCACCGACTCCCGGAGGGAGCGGTTCCCGCGGCACGAAACAGGCCGCGGGGAGCGAAGGGGGTGATGTTCAACCGCGGTCGAACGGCTGTTTCGTGCCGACGGCATCCGGTGTTTCCACGGGAAGCCGCCAGGCAACTCGTGCCGGCCACGGCGTGTGTGTCAGAAGAATCATCGATCGAACCGCGGGCCGACAGATCACTTTCCGGAGAACTCCCCCAAACTGGGATTGGCGGGCACTGAACTGCCTCGCCCCGGAGCCTCACTCGATCTGTCGCGCGGTGGCCGATCGCACCTTTGTCACTTCGCTGATGCGGATCTTACCACGCCTGCCCTGCCACCGCCACGTTTCATTTCCGCGAAATCTTGGCCGGCTCCCCCGTTCCCCGACAGGCTTCGGCCAGGACGATCCCGCAGGCGACCGCCACATTGAGGCTCTGCACCGCGCCGCTCCCCGGAATCCGCACCTGCAGGTCGGCCAGCCGACCGAGCCGGGGCGAGACCCCTTCTGCTTCGCTCCCGAGGATGAGTACGACATCCCGCGACAGCCCAGCCGCCGCGATCGGCGTCCCGGCCCGGCTCGTCGTCGACACGACCCTCACCCCGAGTTTCTTGAGGGCCGCGAGCGTGGCGACGGGATCTTCCACCGCAACCAGCGCCACGCTCTCCGCTCCCCCCTCCGCCACGCGCAAGGACGCCGCCGAAAGCGGGGGAAGGTGGGCCGACTCACCGATCACCCCGCCGCAGCCGAAGTGAGCCGCCGACCGGAGGATCGACCCGAGGTTGTGCGGGTTTTGCACCCCATCAAGCAGGAGAAACGGCCCGCCGATCGTCTTCGCCGCGATCCCGGCGAGCCAATCGTCAACGCTGATCCGCGGTGCTTCACGGGCCAGGATCACGATCCCCTCGTGATGGATCCCGCCGGCGAGTTTGTGGAGATTCTCGTCGTCGACGAACTGAAACCCGAGCCGGTGGACAACGCAGTATTCGAGGAGCGTCTTGAACGTCGGCTTGCGATTGATCGACAGATAGACACGGATGATGTCGCCGGGGCGCTTGGCAAACAGCGCCGTGCAGGCCCGCAGGCCATGGACCTTCTGCTCCGACTTCGACGCATGGCGCCGCGTCTCGGCCCCGTCGCCCCCTTCGTCACGCTCTGCCGCCGGCCTCCCCTTCCCTTCCCGCTTTGGTCCTGCGCCGGCTGGTGCCGGTCGCGGCGCGCCAGCCGGTGCCGGTCGCGGCGCGCCAGCCGGTGCCGGTCGCGGCGCTCCGACGGCAGCCTCGGCTCCTTTAGCTACCGCCGGCCGCTTCTGATACGGCGGCCGCGCCCCAGGCCGCGGGGCGTGCGGGGGGGGAGAAGAGGATGGGCCGCGGGCAGGTTTCTTCATCGTGGGCTTCCAGAGGGCGTGGTCGGTGGGCGAACGGTATCAGCAGCAAGCGAATCGGAAAGACGTGACGTTCAGTGGCAGCCGCAGCCTCCGCTCCCGCAGCCGGTGCGGGCGGCAGCGAGGCGGGCTTCAATCGCCAGTGAGGTGGGCGTGATCGAGAGGCCGCCGAGCGCCGTGCAGCGCAGCTCCCGGGGCATCTGTGCGGCAACGCGACGGGCGGTCGCGATCACCTCATCGAGCGGGATGACCGGATCGAAGCCGGCCAGCGCCATGTTGGCACTCGACAGGGCATTGGCCGCGGCGGAGACGTTCTTCCCCAGGCAGGGGGCCTCGACGCGATTGGCGATCGGGTCGCAGATCAGGCCGATCATGTTTTGGAGGGCCATCGACGCCGCGGCGAGGCTCCGCTCGGCCGTTCCGCCGGCCAGCCCCACCAGCGCCGCGGCGGCCATCGCCGCAGCCGCGCCCCCTTCGGCCTGGCAGCCCCCCACCTCGGCGGCAAACGTCCAGGCGGTGGCGATGAAGGCCCCGACGAGCCCGGCGGCGAGAAACGCCCGGGCCATCTCCACCTCGCCGAGCTCCATCCCCTCGGCCAGCGCGATGACGACGCCAGGCAGCGCCGCGCACGCCCCCGCTGTCGGCATGGCAACGATCACCCCCATCGAGCTCTTCATCTCCATCAGCGCCGTCACATAGAGGATCGCCCGGTTGAGCGCCCCACCGTCGAGGAGTTTTCCCTGCCGGAGGGCCGCATCGAATCCCCCTGACTGCCAACCAAGAACCCGATCGGCATAGGTCGTGCCGGCGATCCCTGCAGCGATCGAGCGCCGCAGAATCCGAACGATCTCAACCATCATCGCTTCCACCGTCGCCTCGTCGAGGCCACCGCGGGCCATCTCATACTCGATGGCCAGCTGCCACAGCGCTCTCCCGGCAGCGCCATCGCGGGCAAGCAGATCGGCGGCCGTCGAGAAGGGCACCGCCGTGTCGTGCCGAGAGAGAACGGGAAGGACAGGCGCCAGCTCGCGGACGCGCGTGACATCGGCGCGGCCGCCGAGGGCCGCGACGAGCGGCGGAGGAAGAGGAGTGACCGAGCGGATCTCGACCAGCGTGGTGGTGTCCGCTTGGCGCTCATGCACGAGGACAGCGTCGATCTCCTCGCGCAGGGCGAGCTCGTCGCGCAGCTGCGTCGCCGGAGCGTCTACCCACAGCAGCGTCGTGAACGCATCGCCGCCGACGGCCACCTGAAACCCGTCCAGCCGGATGACCTCGATCATCCCGCCGCCGGTGGAGATGGCGTGGAGGGAGATCGAGCCTTGCTTCCCGCCGAGTGTGAGACGATAGGTGTTGGGATGAGGGTCGCCGGCGTCGATCGTTTCGATGCGGATCCGCACACCGCGGTCGGCGAGGGTCTGCATCGAGCCGGGAAGGCGCTCATCGGTCGCCTCCCAGCCGAGGAGGCCGCCGAACAGCCCCATGTCGGAGCCCTGACTGTCGTGGGTGGTGGGGAGCGATCCGCCTCGGTCGAACTCGACGAGGCAGTCGTCAAACTCCCCCTCCATCAGATCGCGTGAGAGCCTGCCGATCCGCAGGGCGGCAGCGCAGTGCGAGCTCGACGGCCCGCGCATAACCGGACCGATGACGTCGTTGAAGATGCTGACGAGCATGTGCGATCCGAAAAAGGTGCCAGCCACCAAATCTGGGCAAAACCGGGAAGGGGCGGGCAATCTCCCGGCCTCCGAATCTACCCTGAATTGATATCGAGGCAGGCGGCCGGCACCTTTTGCGGCCTATCGCCCGGCTTCCGCGAGCCCTGATGGGGCGATGCCGCTCCCGGCCGCCTCCCGT
>JBBAVV010000024.1:13427-70203 GCA_040397545.1 Pirellulales bacterium | reverse complement strand
TGCCGAAGATCTTCAGTCCGCGCTTGCGGGCCAGCGTGTCGTCGAGGCCGAGCATCACGATGTCCCCGGGGTATCGTGTTCGACACTGCGGACATGAGAATCAAGCCAGACGGGATAGATGTCCAATGACTCAAGGGCCCGCGAACAATGCCCCAAAAACGAAGCGGGGTAAGTCTGACTAACGAGAGGGGAAAAGGTTTTCTCTCCCCATCGTCTAAAGGCCCCTCGGCAGAATCTGTGGGCGCAGACCGGCTCAAGCGCGGTCGTGCTTCGGGCTGCAAAAGAACCGCCACCGCAGCCCGCTCTCACCCATGGCCGGTCAAGGCCATGCCCCGTCGGGCCGCCGCGGCGGCATCAGGCCTCGTCCGGCCGACTGCCGCCCGGAGGCAGACATTCGGCCGCACAGGAATAGTCGGAGGAGTCCCATCCAACCTGCCAGTATGGCAGGGCACCAAAAAATAACGCGAGGCATCGCCGCCGCGAGAGAGCGACGGCTATGCCCCGGCAGGAGGACAGCCTCCTGCCGGGGCACACGCTGTTGACACTGCCATGCCGCCGCAATCAAAAAGATCCAGAGCGATCAAGGGAATAAAGGGCAAATCCCCAAGGGATCCGTCAGCGGCCGTACCGCCGTCGTTCCAGTAATCCCAGTCCACCGACGATCAAGCCCAACACGGCACTCAAACCGTTCGGGTCGATCTCGGGGACGGCGGTTACGAGACGAAAACCTCTGTTGGCGGCCTCCCCCGACGCGGAGTTCGAGAAGTCGACGCCGGACATCAAACCGACCGCGTCGGTGGCCCAACCGCCGCCCCGTACCCCACGTAGCGAGTCGGCAGCACCCGTGAGGTCGTTCCATTCAAACACGTTGCCGCTCATGTCAAACGCCCCGTAGGCGCTCGGGCCGCCGTTGGTGCCCACCGTCGTCACGTTGCCATTTTGGCTATTCCAGTCACCGGCACTGTTGTAGTTCGCGAAGTTGCCGGTGCTGCCAGCGGAGCCGATTCCTGTCGAACCCGCCGTCACCGCTGTCGGGTTTGTGTTGCTCTGCGTGGCGAAACTCCAGTAGCCCGCGTTCGTGCCTCCGCCTTTGTAGTATGCCGCCTTGTACCACTGGTCTTGCGTCGGGACGTAGAACGTCGCGCCCGAGTTCACCGCCGGGGCCGTGCCGCTGATCTGGCCGCCGACGAGCGTATACGCCCCTGTCTCCGTGCTCGACGAGCTCGTGGCACCGTTCATCAGCCAGTTGGACACCCGCGCTGCATCGAACCAACTCACGAAGTTCACCGGCTTGTCGCCCATATCGGTCTTGAACGAATAAGAGTAGAAACCAGACGACCCGGATTGCGTGATGCCGCCGCGGGCGTCGCTGCCCATGTTCGTGTTGTAGAGCGAGTAGGTGTCGGTCGCAGCCACCGAGTTCAGGAAGTCGGTATACTGCCGGTTCGTGAGCTCGTACTTCATGATCTGGAATGAAGTCGCCACGGCACCGTAGCCAGCAACAGCGGTATCAGCCGTATTCCCTGGGTCGCCGACCGTCACCCATTGAAGCGGTTCGGCGTTGGCGAAAGAGCCCATCGGGAGGCAGGCCAAGGCAGCCAGCCAAAGAGAAAACGGTTTCAAAGAAACGCGGGCCATAGGATCCATCCTTTTGATGAGCAGATCTGCATTCGACGGAGAGCGGAAAACATCCCGCCCACCCATTGAATAGACCACCCCCCCAAACTTTATTTCAAGGCCATTCCAAGGCCCTGTCCGAATTCTCACGGAGTTTCCGCGAGCCGCTGCCGGCCGATCACTTTTCTGGGATTTGTTCAGCCACCAGGGCACGCACCACACGCACAAAGCGCAATCTGACAGACCCTCTCCCTTCCCACACCGGCGACTCGTCACACTCCCGGATCCCGCGACGGCACCAGCGCCTCATCCACGAACGGTTTGAACCGAGTGGGAATTGAATCGGGGGGCGGTCAAAGCGGCTGCCGGCTCGGCAAGGCGGCTGCCGGCTCGGATTGCTTGCGCCAAGCGAAAAAACCCCAGCACAGCGGACGGCTCAAGAACCGCTCGAAGAATCGAACGCCCCAATTGTTTTCTGATGAGACATCCACCCGAGTCGGAAGTCCCCCACAAACTCCGCGGTAGAGGCCTCGTTAAAACGCCCGGCGGAGGCGTTTCAGTGCCATTTCCAGCCGGTCGGTGGGGCAGGCGGTGTTGAGCCGAATGAAGCCCGGGGCCGCGAAATCGCGGCCGTCGGACGGGCCGACCCCGGCCGCCACGCAGGCGGCAAACGGATCGGGATTGCCGGTTTTCCGGCAGTCGATCCAGACCAGATACGTCGCCTGCGGCCGCGTTGCCTCGAGGCCGGGGATCGCGGCGACGGCGGCGAGCGTCCGGTCGCGATGATCGCACAGCAGCGCCACGAGCCGGCGCCGCCAGGGATCGCCATGGAGCCAGGCCGCCTCGGCGGCGGCATAGCCGAGGGGATTGACCATCGGGACGAGGCCCCCTCCCGACGGCCGCCAGCGCTTCCGCTCACTCTCCTCAGGGATGATCGCCGCGGCGCACCCCAGCCCAGCGAGATTCCAGGTCTTCGACGGGGCGACGAGCGTGATGCACGAGGCCGCGGCCGGATGATCGAGCGTGGCGAAGGGAATGTGGGGGACATCGTCGAGGATCAAGTCTGCCCAGATCTCATCGCTCACCACCCGGATCGCGTTCCGCGCGGCGAAGTCGGCCAGCGCGAGGAGATCGGCGCGCGAGAAGACGGTGCCGGTCGGATTGTGGGGATGGCAGAGCCAGAGGAGCTTCGTGCGCGGCGTGACCGCGGCCTGGAGGGCGTCGTGGTCGATCGACCAGCCGCTGGAGGCACTTGCGTCGTGCACGAGGCCGACGCGAACAGAGCGTCTTTCGGCCGCGCCGGGAAGCGAGAGGAAGGGGGGATAGACCGGGGCGAAGGTGAGGATCTCGTCGCCAGGCTCGGTGAGGAGCCGGGCAGAGAGGGCGAGCCCCGTGACGACGCCGGGGGTGCCGACGACTGTCGCCGGATCGATCCGCCAGCCGTGGAGGGCCTCGAGATGGGTGGCGAGGGCGGGGGCGAAGCCGGGGGGGTCGGCCGTGTAGCCGAAGACGCCATGCTCGACGCGGGCCTGGATCGCCTCGAGGACCTCCGGCGGCGCTTGAAAGTCCATGTCGGCGACCCACACCGGGATCACGTCCTCGGGCCAGCGGTCCCATTTCTCGGCGCCGGTGTGGCGGCGATCGGGGCACTGGGCAAACGACGGGTCGGGGGGGCGAGGTGTGGACATGCGGAAAGGACCGGAGAAGTGGAGAATCAGGAGGGCAAGTGGGGGATTTGACACCCTTTTCTTCGACACCTTTGTAACGGATCGCCGCGGCCGGCGTGTTCCGGACGTCGGCGCCCCTCGGGCAAAGCAGGAGCTTTTTCCATGCAACCAATATCAATCGGCGCGATCGTTTCGCCTGACGGGGTGAGTCGAGGGCCGGCAGCGACGGAGGCGATCGCGGCCGATGACCCACAGGCCTGGGTGATGGGGGCGGTGGAACGCTACGAGGAGGCGCTCTTCCGGTATGCCCGCCGGCTCATCGGCGACCTCGACTTGGCCCACGACGCGGTCCAACACACGTTTCTGAAACTCTGCGGGGAATCGAGAGCGACGATCGACCACCGGCTCGGCCCCTGGCTGTTTGCCGTCTGCCGCAACCGGGCCATCGACCATCTCCGCCGGGGCGGCCGGGAGCGCCCGATGGGAGACTCTCCCAGGCAGGGGCCAAAATCTCCTGAAACGACGCTGGCCGCCGACCGCTCCATGCCGGCCAGCCGCGAGGCCGATCCGGCTGTCGCCGCCGAAGCGCACGACCTCGCTGCCCGGCTCCACCGTCTCCTCGCCGAGCTCCCCCCGGCCCAGGCCGAGGCGATCGAGCTCTGGTGCCAAGGTTTTTCCTATCGGCAGATCGGCGAGATCACCGGCCGCCAGGAGGGGAATGTTCGTGTGCTTGCCCACCGTGGCCTGACGAAACTCCGCGCCCACCCATTTGTCCGCAGCTTGCTGGCCGACCTGCCGCAGCCACGCCTACCGCACACCCAGGAGGTGATTCGATGACCCGCGACCACGACGCTCCCCACGACGGGACTCATGACGGGACTCATGACGGAGCCAAGGCGCCCGAGGGGACCCACACTCCCGACGAGCGCCTCCGCGCGCTGCTCGGCGACGGCCTCGACGGGCTGGCCGTCACTCCCGAGGAGAAGGCCGCCGCCAAGCTCACGGCCCACGCCCTCGGCGAGCTTTCCACCGAAGAGGGGGCCGAGATCGAGCGTCGGCTCGAGGCCCCCGAGGCCAAGGCCCACCGCGCCAAGGTCGCCGAGGTGCAGGCCATCGGGGCAGCGCTCCGCCAGCCGGCCGCGGCCGCGCACGCGCCTCGGGAGCCGGTTGGATCGTCGTCGCTCCGCACGGCCGTGACCGCGGCGCTGGCGACGCGGGGCGCGAAGGCCAAGGCGCCACGGGGGGGCGGCACTGTGCCAGTCGGCTCGGGATCGCCCGCTGGCCGCGGTCTGTTTTCCCAACTTTCAAGCGGCCCGCTGTCGGCTGTCCCGATGCTCGTCGCCGCCGGCACCACGGCCGCGGCTGTGCTCGCGCTCATTGTCACCCTCGAGCCGCCGAGCCGGCCGGTGCGTGACCCGCGGCCGGCGATTCCTGGGGCGACCAATGAGCTCGCCCAGACTGCGCGGCCCACGGAGGAGACGCTCCGCGAAGCGATCCCCCTCGGCGATGCGCCAGTGGCGAAGACGGAATCTCTCGCCCAAGCTGACGGACTGGCCGAAACCTCGGCCGACAAGTCTGGCGCGGCGGTAGGCCCGGCGGACCGCTTCTCCGAGCTGGCTGCCCAGGAGAGCGCCCCCGCGTCGCCTACGGCTGCTGCTCTTCCGGCTCCGGCTGGACCGGCGCCTGCCGCGGTGGCGAGCAAGAGGATGGAGGAAAGCAAGCAGCTGCAAGACGCCAAGGGGGAGCAGGCCGACCCGAGCCTGCTCGCTGCGAGCCCCGGGAGCGGCGCGGGGGGGATCTCGCTCGGCAAGAACGGCCAGGCGCCGCCGGGGGGCGGGGGGCGCGGCTCGGAGCGGGGCAGGATGGCCCCCGGAGCCGGCATGATGCCCTATCGGCTCGCCGACGGAGAGGCGGGCCCGCCCGGCCAGCCCCCTCGAGCCGCCGGGGCGATGGGGCTTAGCCCGCCCCCTGTGGCCCAGGGCCTGCATGCCGAACCGCAGGAAGCGCGCGACGGGAAATGGTTTAAGGATCGGGATGCCGATCGGCTCGCACTTTACCGCGCCGCACCGGGGACCGAGCGCTACGGAAAGTTCGTCGAGAACGCCTTCCGCAATCCGAAGGAGCAGCCCCTTTCGACCTTCTCGATCGACGTCGACACGGCGAGCTATGCACTCGTGCGCCGGTTTCTCCACGACCGGCAACTCCCGCCGGCCGACGCGGTCCGCCTCGAGGAGATGCTCAATTACTTCCGCTACGACGACGCGCCGCCGGTGGGGGATGATCCCTTCTCGGTGTCGCTCGAGACGGCCGCCTGCCCGTGGCGCCCTGGGCACCGGCTCGTCCGCGTCGGGCTGAAGGGGCGTGAGATCGCCGCCGCGGCCCGCCCCGGCACGAGCCTCGTGTTCCTCGTCGATGTCTCCGGCTCGATGGACCAGCCGAACAAGCTGCCGCTGGTCAAGCAGAGCCTGTCGATGCTCGTCGACCAGCTCACCGAGAACGACAAAGTGGCGATCGTCACCTATGCCGGCGATGCCGGGCTCAAGCTCGCGCCGACGAGCGGCGATCAGAAGGCGCGGATCCGGGGGGCGATCGAGGCCCTCGCCGCCGGCGGCTCCACCAACGGCTCGGCCGGGATCGAGCTCGCCTACGCCCAGGCCGCCGAGGCGTTTGTGAAGGGGGGATCGAACCGGGTCGTCTTGGCCACCGACGGCGATCTGAATGTCGGTGTCACCGATGATGCGGCGCTTGTGGCGCTGATCAAGCAGAAGGCGTCGAGCGGGGTATTTCTCACCGTCCTCGGCTACGGCCAGGGGAACCTCCAGGACGAAAAGATGGAGAAGCTCGCTGACAACGGCAACGGGATCTATGCCTACATCGATGGAGCGCGGGAGGCGCGGAAGGTGCTCGTCGAGCAGCTCACCGGGAGCACAGTGACGATCGCCAAGGATGTGAAGATCCAGGTCGAGTTCAATCCCGCCCAGGTCGCCTCCTACCGGCTCCTCGGCTATGAAAACCGGATCATGGCGGCGGAGGATTTCAAGGACGACAAAAAGGACGCCGGCGAGATCGGTGCCGGGCACGGCGTGACGGCCCTTTATGAGATTGTCCCCACCGCCGCCGCTGAAAACCCCCCTGGCGCCGAGCCGCTCAAGTATCAGCCGAACGAGACGGTGGCGGCGAAGCCCGAGGCGGCAGTCGACGGAGGGCCGGTGTCGAGCGAGCTGCTCACGGTCAAGCTCCGCTACAAGGAGCCGACCGGCGACACGAGCACCCTCCGCGAGTTTCCCCTCGAAGACACCGGCACGACGTTTGAAAACGCCTCAACGAATCTCCGCTTCGCCGCGGCGGTCGCCGAGTTCGGGATGCTCCTCCGAGACAGCGCCCACCGCGGGGAGGCGTCGCTTGCCCATGTCACCGCCACGGCGGCCGGGGCGCTCGGCACCGATCCCGGCGGCCTGCGGGCCGAGTTTCTCGATCTCGTCCGCGAGGCGGGAGCGCTCCTGCCGCACCGGGGAGGGCCGATCCCCAACTGACGGCTGCCCCCCGCTCCTCGAAGCAGCTCAGTCGCAGCCTTTTAAGCGCCGCGAAAGAGCAGTTTCTGCAATGGCTTGTCGGACTTGTCGACCGGCGCAGGTTCGTTGTCCTGGAAGCGGAGCTGCGAATCGCGGAGATACTCCTCCGACCGCTCAATGGCGACCCATTTCCGCCCGAGTTGCTCGGCGACAGAGCCGGTCATGTTCGAGCCGGCGAAGGGATCGAGGACGACGTCACCTGGCTGGGTAAGAAACTCGATGAAAAAGCGGGGAAGCTCTGCCGGGAACCGAGCTGGATGGACCTTCTTCCCGAGTCGCTTCGACTCGCGGATGTAGAAACTGTTTGACTCGTTGTTGCCACACTCGATGAGGTTCGGCGGAATGGAGCCCCCCTTGTCGACGGCGAACGACGGCTTGACGAGGTGCCCCGAGGGTCGCTTCGTTTCTTTGATGCCTCGCCGGATCAATCGCTCCATGTCCTTGCTGTAGGCCTGGAGCACGCGCGAGTTGTCGGCCCGGGGATGCGCTGTGGGCGACAGCCAGAAGATGTATTCGACGGAGTCCTTGACTCGAACCCGTCGCACGTTGACCCACTCGGCCGGCGCGGGGAGCTTTGCGGGGTTGTACCAGAAGAACTCTTGGCAGAGGTGAAAACCGACTTGGTCGCACAGGGCCAAGAGGAGCCGGAAATGGTAGAGGGATCGTTCGGGAGCGCCGGGCGTCCAGGCACCGCCGACATTGAGGACGAAGCTGCCATCCGGCTTGAGGATTCTCTTGATTTCGTGCGCGAAGGGAAGGAACCAATCGACGTAGTCTGCCTGATCGGCGTTCCCGTATTCCTTCTTGAAATGGAGCGCGTAGGGGGGCGATGTCATCACCAGATCGACCGATCCGTCGGTTTCGACGGCCATGTGCTCAAGGCTGTCTGCGCAGTGAGCCCGGCCGAGTGCCGTGCGGTACATCGGAACGTTCAGTTTCTTCGCCCGCCCGTTTTTTGCCCGTCCGCGAGGAGTTGTGCCAGGCTTGAGAACCATGGGTCGAGTTCCGAATCGGTGGGGAGGGGCACCCTCTGGATCGGCTTCAGCTTCCGAGGCAGTCCGGGCTGTCGCTGGAGGGATAGTGTACGCACGAACAGCATTTGGCGCCAATCGCCGGTTTTCTTCCCGAGACAGACGGCCAGAACGTCGAACTGGTCAATGTCGTACAGCCGTGAAGTCGGATCTCCCTGCGAGGCCCGTGTCTTCTGCGTTTCCACTTTATAGGCGACGATCTGACCCCCTGTCCGAAAAGCCTCGTTGGAGTTCCGAACGTTCTTGCATTCGACTCTGACAGGCTGACGGCGACGCGGCAGCCACAGCGAAAAGTCGTGTTTTCCGTCCTCATCGTGGATCTCGTAGCGATCGATGGCGGTGCCGACAAGGGCTTTGATGTGCCGCTCTGTCTGGATCTCGGCGATCGCCCCTTCCACGGCAACGCGAAGCCTGAAACGGCCATCGATGGCGTCGAGGATCTCCGCCTCTGTCAGGCCGTATTATTCGGCGAGACGGTGCCGTTTCATCAAAGGGCGTCCCTCGTGGCGGACTTCGAGCCGATAGAGGATACGGCGATGAGCGCTCATTCCTCAAGCCGAGGAGTGTTTGAGAGCCGCTGCTGATGGGCCGCGGCGGCGACCCGACGGAAGCAATCGATGCGGCCTATGCGGCTGGGTCCTAAAAAGCGGTTTGAGATGCCGGTGACTTTTCTCCTTGGCGAAATGGCTGACCCGCTACTCGTGATGGCACTCGATGATCCGGGCGATCTCGGGGAGCCGGGCGAGGGCGAGGAGGATCTCGCGGTGGCGCGGCTGGTGGGTCGAGCCGAGGCAGAGGCACTCCCCCGCCTTCGCGCCGATCCTGCCGCGCGAGCCAGGAAAAAAATTGACGCTCGGGTCGATCCGGGTCACCGCTTCGCGGGCGGCTGGGGTGTCGGGGATGACAAACTCGTAGTCAACCGCCACCTTGCCATCGGGGGGCCCGCGGAGGCCGTCGGCGTCGAGCGATTCGAGATCGAAATCGATCTTCGCGCGAGGGTCGCGGGGGGCAGGCTGAGGAGCGCTGCAGCCGGCCAAGATCGCGGGCAGGATTAGAACGAGACAACGCCGAATCTCAAGCGACATCAGGGAGCCTCTCCGCGGCGGACAGTGATGGAGAGTGTGCCATCGTTGTCGGCAAGTTCCGTCCAGGCATCGGCGGCGCGAAGCATGAGGAGGCCGTCGGCCGGGGCGATCCAGCTTGTGTGGCTGCCGAGCGGGATTTCGGGGCTGAGCGTGAAATCGGCATACAGCGCGCCTGTCAGTTGGCCGCGGCCGGCCCCATCCCCTTCCGGGCCGGTGGGCTCAGCATCGGCGGCCATCTGACATGTTCCTTCGGCTGTGATCACGTAGACCGCCCCGGCCTCCACCTCCACACCACTGGCCTGCCAACCGGCAGCCCCCTTCACCTTCGCGCGGCCGACGCCGCCGGGGGCGAGCTTTCGCTGCTTGGCTTTCCATGGCCAGGCGGTGAGATCGGCCCGGTAGCCGTTGCCCACGTGCGTGAGGAACTGCTCGAACTCGAAGCCGACCTCGCGGCTGACCGGCCCATAGACACTCTCGAACGACACTCCCGGCTGCCCCTCCATGAGCGCCACGGCCAGCGCCCGGAAGCGGTCGGCGTAGTTGGGATTGTCGAGCAGCATCTGACACAGCGCGTAGCGCCAGGTGTAATCGCGCCAGTCGTTGGAGGGGGGCTGGTGCGGGGCCGTGATCGCCGCAAGCGGGGGTGGAGGGGCGTCATGGAGATGGGCGAGGATCACCGGGGGCACGTTCACCCCCTTCTCCTTCTCGCGCCACCATCGCCCCAACTCGGCGAGCCCCTCGGCGAGCCACAGTGGCCCCACGCCGCCGAAGGTGAGATGGCAGAAGCCGTGGGTGCATTCGTGCTGGATGATGCCATGATCATCGCAAGCGTAGAGGGTGGCCCGGGCGTGGGGGCCGAGGACGGTCGTGAAGCAGATCCCCGCCGGCTCCTTGATCTTCTCGATGCCCAGCGGCTCGGTGAGCACTCCCTCCGGCCAGACGGCAAGATCATGAACGATGAAGCCCTCGATCACGCCCCGTTGGCGCCGCCCGAAGTAGCGCTCGAGGAGGCCGACCATCGTCTCGAGCTTGTCGAGGATGAGCTTCGCCTCGCGATCGGAGACGTCAGAGAGAAAGGAAAAGTGGCGCGAGCGAATCGGCCGCGGCGTTGCCTTAGGCTCGTCGGAGAGCACGCTCTGGCGGGAGGCCGCCGAGGGGCTGGCCGTGGCTGGGGCTTGTGCCCGCAGAGAGGTTTGAGCCCCGGCCGGCGTGGCGATCGCCATCACCAGCGCGGCGATAAGAAGGAGGATTGGGAGCAGGCGCATGAAAAGGTCGTGGAGGGGGAGACGCCGGTCGGCGGGGCCCACAGACCATCTTACGCGCCGAAGATCGCCTCGACCGCCCGCCCCTTGCCATCCTCGGTGGCGTAGAACGGCCGCCCTTCGATATCGAACACCGTCTTCGGGCTCATCCCCATCGCCGTGAACAGCGTGGCATGGAGATCGGTGATCGTGACCGGATTTTCAATGGCGAGGCAGGGGCGCTCGTCGGCGGTCTTGCCATACACAAAACCCTTCTTCACGCCGCCGCCGAACAGGGCCACCGTCGAGCCGCCGGTGAAGTGGCGGTGCTGGCCGTAGTGATTGGGCTCGAGGAGGAAATCCTTCGGGGAGCTGGCCTGATCGGTGGCCTTCGAGCCGGGCCGCCCCTCGGTGATCATGTCGCGGCTGAACTCGCTGGCGATGATAACGAGCGTCCGGTCGAGGAGGCCGCGGGCCTCGAGATCGCGGATCAGCGTGGCGATGGGGCGGTCGATCTCCTTGTGCATTCTGTCGACCGTCTCGTGGCCACGCTCGTGGGTGTCCCAGTGGACGAAGGGGATGTATTCGGTCGTCACCTCGACATACCGGGCCCCGTTCTCGACGAGGCGGCGGGCGAGGAGGCAGCCGCGGCCGAAGCGGCCGGTGTCGTACTGCTCGACCACCTCCTTTGGCTCGAGCGTGATGTCGAAGGCGGATCGCTCCTTGGCCGAGAGAAGGCGATGGGCATTTTCCAGGCTCCGTAGCATCGACTCCTGGTGGTAGTCGCTCGTGAACTCCCGGCCCGGTGCCGCGGCGACGAGCTTTTGGAAGTGCTTGTAGCGATCGGCAAACCTGCCCGGCTCCATCCCCTTCGGCGGCCGGACGGCGAGCGCCGCCTCCTCGGGGAAGGGGAGATTCATCGGGCCGAACTCGCTCCCGAAGAAGCCAGGGGTGGTGAAGGCCTTGATCTCCTCGTTCTCGCCGATCCCCTCGAGCCGCTGGCCGATGTTGATAAAGGCCGGCATGGTGGGATTGCGCGGCCCGAGGACGCGTGCCATCCAGGCGCCGATGTGCGGGCAGGCGACCGTCTGCGGCGGCACGTAGCCGGTGTGCCAGTGATACTGATGGCGCGAGTGGAGAATGCTGCCGAGATCGGGCTGCACATGGGAGCGGATGAGCGTGCCGCGATCGAGGACGCCCGCGATCCCTTCGAGCCCCGCGCAGATCTGCACGCCGTCGATCGCGGTGGGGATTGCCGGGAAAGTGCTGATGCAGTCGGCGACCGCGAGCCCCTTTTCAAACGGCTTGTACTTCTTCGGGTCGAGGTTGTCGGGGGCGGCCATCCCGCCGGCCATCCAGAGGACGATGATCGCGTCGGCCGTCGCGCGCGGATGCTCGATCGCCGCATCGGCCAGGAGCCGCGGCTGCGGAAGGGCGAGCGTGGCAGTTGCCGCGGCCGAGAGGCTTTTTAAGAAGTCGCGGCGGGCTTGATGGCTGTGGCGGGATCGCATCGGGATCGACTCCTGCGGGGAAGACCGAGACCTATCGAATGAGTTGAAACTCAGGGAGCATGACGACCGCCCAGAGGCAGTCGGCGACCGACGATTCGGTGGGGGTTTCCCCGAGGATTTCGCGGACGGCGGTCGCTTCGGCGGGCGTCGGCAGCCGCCCCAAGGCAGTCTTGAGGATCGTCCCGGCAAGGAACCCGGGATCATTCCCATGCTCGGCGAGCCACCGCCTTCCTCCAACGGAAAAAGTCTCGAAGAGGGCCTGTTCGTTGGCCAATTGAATCGCCTCGAGCGTCGTGAGGTCGGTCGGGCGCGAGGTCACGACCTGATCACGGTTTGGCCGGCCGAGAGAGGCCATCAGCGGCGTGCACTTCACGAGGACGGCGCGGACCATCGGCTGGGGGCCTGCCGCACCCTTCACACCGTCGGCGAAGGCCGCGTCGCTCGGGGCCCAGGTGCCCTGGTTCTCCACGACGCTCGCCTTCTGCCAAGCGCTAGGCTCGCTCCCACCGGGCCATTTTCCTTCTCCGTCGGGAAGCGTCGCCGTCCATTCCCAGGAATCGTCGGAAGCTATTCCTGTCGACCCGCCGCCTGCGAGGATCACGCGGATCTCGGCCCTGAGCGCCGCCGGCCCACCGGCGTCGGCGTTGGCGGCGACGACGAGGACCTCGTTGCCGCCCCGCTTCAGAAGGCCGCCGATCGGTTCGACAAACGGCTTGCCCCAGTCGGCCGAGTGGCCAACCTTCGTGCCGTTGACCCACATCGTCACTTCGTTGTCAGCGGTGGCGACGGCGACGGCGTGGGTCACCGGATCGAGGAGGTTGATCCGGGCCCGGAAGGTGAGCCTCTCGCCGGGGGGGGACGCGGCGGCTTGGTTGTTCCAGATCCACCTGGCGCGCGGCGGAAGCGGCCGCAGCGCAGCCGGATCGGGCTTCACGCGCCGCACGTCGGCATCGGGCTTGGCGGGCGCTGCGCCCGTCAGTTGCCAGAGGGCGTCGGTGAACTGCTCGGCGGTCATCCGCCGCGGCAGCGGCCCGTGGAAGACGTAGTCTTTTCCATCTGGCTGCCCCTCGACGCTCGGCGTCACAGCCCCATAAGCCTCGGAGGTGCAGATGGTCCAAAGGGTGTGCTTGGTGTCGTAGCCGGAGGCAACGAAGTCGGCGGCGAGCCAGTCGAGGAGGTCTTCGTTCCAGGGCCTTGTCCGCAGGCTGTCGACCGGATGGACGAGCCCGCGGCCCATGAGCTTCGCCCAGATCCGATTGACGAGATTCCGCGACAGCCAGCCGTTGCCCGGATCGGTCATGAGCCGCGCGAGCTGCTCGAGCCGCTCGGCCGGCGGCTTGGCGCCGTCAATCGCCCCGAGCTCCTTGAATGGCCAGCCGGGGCTCGCGAACGTGCCGGTCGCCTTGTCACAGCGGAAGAGCTCGAGCGTGTCAGGGGCCATCACGGCCGCGAGGTCGTAGGTTTGCTGGAGCTTCCAACGGTCGACGAAGCTGTCGTGGCAGCTGGCGCACTTGAGATTGATCCCCAGAAATGTCTGCCCGACGTTCTGCGCGAATTGGATTGGCACCGTCTGGCTCGAATTGACCTCGCCGCGCCACACGATGCCGTCGATGAAGCCGCGCGAAGCGTCGGAGGGGGCCACGAGCTCGCGGACGAACCGGTCGTAGGGGATGTTGTCGACGAGGGCGCGGTGGAGCCAGGGGGTGATCTGCTTGCGGCCACCGGTGATGAAGCCGGTGCCGGTGTAGTCGTTGCGGAGGAGATCGTTCCAGAACGTCATCCAGTGCTCGGCGCGGGCCAGATCGTCGTCGAGGAGCTCCTTGATCTTTTTCTGTCGCTTGCCCGGATCGGCGTCGGCACAAAAAGCGTCGACAGCCTCTGGGGACGGAAGGAGGCCGACGAGATCGAGGCTGACGCGGCGGAGGAACGTGGCGTCGTCGCAGCGCGGCGGCGTCGGCACCCCCTTGGCTTGCTGGTAGGCGTCGACGATCCGGTCGACCGGATGAAGGCGGCCGTTGCTGGGGGCGGGAAGCGTGACCGGCCGGAGGGCGAGGGGGGACTCGTAGGTGTTTCCGGCAAACGAGAAGCCATCTTCCCAGGGCGCCTTGGCATCGATCCAGGCTGTGAGGATCGCGACCGCTTCCGCCGGGAGCGCTTCCCCCTCGCTCGGCATGCGGAGGTCGGGATCGGTGCTGGTGATCCGGCGGATGAGCTCGCTCCCGGCGGCATCACCGGCCACGAGGCCCGGGGTGCCGGAATCACCGCCGGCGAGGACCGTCTCGCGGTCGTTGAGCGAGAAGCCCCCCTGCCGCTGCGAGCCGGTGTGGCACTTGCCACACTTGGCCCGGAGGATCGGGACGACCTCGTGGGAGAAGTCGACCGCCCGGGCGGGGAGCGCCGCCAGGAGGAACAGAGGCCACCAACCGAACGCGGATCGGCACATCTGGCCAGAAAGCCGGGGGCTCGTCATGGTTTCATCTTCGGAGGTTTGAATCCCGGCTTTGCTTCATTATAGCTCTCGGTCGCTTCAAGGGCCGAACTGCCGCTGCCGGCA
Organism: Pirellulales bacterium; assembly: GCA_040397545.1. Lineage (GTDB taxonomy): Bacteria > Planctomycetota > Planctomycetia > Pirellulales > UBA1268 > QWOP01. Next base: position 55,925 of record JBBAVV010000024.1, on the reverse strand, counting down.
TCGTTCACGGATACGGAGGGCATTGAAGCCGGTCACTCATCGGGACGATCGGCCTTCTTCTCTTTCAACTCCTTTTCGAGATCCTCGATTTGCCGGAGGTCTTCGGCGTCGGCCGCAGCGGCGCCGGCGAGCCGGCGCATCTGGTCGAAGTCTTCGTAGCGATCAGCGGCGATCCGCATTGCAGCGTCGTGGCTGACCGAGCCGGGGCCCACCAGCACGGCCCGGTCGTTGAATCGCAACAGGGCGTCGACGTTGTCACGCCAGAAGGCGAGCGAGAGCTCCTTGCGATCCTTGACCCGCAACTCCGCCTGCTCCAGGAAGATCACGACCAGCCGGTTGAGCGTGTCGATCTCATCCTGCGTCAAGTAGTTTTTCGCGACGATGACGTCTTCCTTGCGGACCCGCGAGCCCTTCCAGCTCGTGAGGGCCATGTTCGGCGAGTTGGCGTCGGCCCGAGCGACGATAAGCTCGGCGGCCGTGCTGCCCGTGGCGGCATACAGGAGCTTGTTTTGCGTTTCGGCGAAGAAGAGAGCCGTTTCCGGCTCGGTGGCCTTGTAATCGGAGCTCAAGGCAAAGAGATCGCGGACCTTCTGGTAGAAGCGTTTTTCCGACGCCCGGATATCACGGATCCGCGCGAGCAGCTCGTCGAAATGGTCCCAGGCCCGGGGGTCTTTGAGCCGGGCGTCGTCGATGACGAACCCTTTGACCAAAAACTCCCGCAGGTGGGTGGTGGCCCACTGGCGAAATTGGACGCCACGAGGGGAGCGCACGCGGTAGCCCACGGCGAAGACCGCGTCGAGCGAGTAGTGGTCTACGAGCCGCTCGACCATCCGCGAGCCCTCGGCCCGAACTATCCGGTATTTCCGGATAGTTGCGTCGCCCGGCAATTCGCCGTCGGAAAAGATGTTTTGGAGATGCTCGTTGATCGTCCGGACGTCCTTTTGGAACAGTTCAGCAATCTGACGCTGCGTCAGCCAAAACGTCTTGTGGTCGACCCGCAGTTGGAGCCGCGTCGCGCCGTCCGAGGATGTGTAGAGCACCAACCCCGGTGAGGGATCATCATTCGGTTTGAGCGCGTCGGTTGTCATCGATAGCAGCAATCGATTGCGAGCCCGAATCAGACAGCCCCCTCACTAAGAACAGTATACAAACGTATCCTTCAAGGGCCTAGGGCGTAGCGAAGATCGCTGACTACTCCGGCCGCCTGGTTTGTCGGTAAGGGAAAAAGCCGTATTCAGGCCGTGAGGCACTCAACGCACCCCGGCTCTGCATGTCACTTCTTGAACCGGGCATCGCTTTGGTTTCCTCGCGAGAGGGTGTAGGCGAGGAGATCGAGGACTTCCTGTTCGTTCAAGCTGTCGATCAGCCCCTTGGGCATCAGCGACTCCGCCGCCGGGATGATTTCGTCGATCTCCGAGCGGGGGATCTCCACGAACTTTGTCGCGTCCTCCGGATCGGTGACGACGACGACCTTCTCCGGCGACTCGTAGACGATCCGGCCGGTGTGGGCCTTCCCCCCTTGGGTCGTGACGATGCTCCCCTTGTATTGATCCGACACCACCTTGCTCGGGACCACCAGCGCCTCGATCATGTCCTTCAGCTGGAAGCGGCCGCCGGCCTGCGTCAGATCGGGGCCAGTCGAGCCGCCGTCGTCGCCGAAGCGATGACAGACGACGCACCGGGCCGCCGCGAAGCTGCGCTTGCCCCCTTCGAAATCGCGCCCTGTGGCGAGCCCCTTTTCGGCCGCCGCGAGAACCGCATCGACCGACCAAGCCTGCCCCGGCCCGACCGGCTTCGGCAGCGGCGGCGCGACGTAGGCCTTGCGGGCGCCGATCGTCTCCAGCGCCAGCTTGTCGTTCTCCGAGAGGCCGACGAGGCTGTCGTTCTCGATGTTGACGAGGAACTTCCGGAAACTCGCGCCACCGGCCCACTGCTGGGCCCGGTTGAACCAGCCGTGGTAGCCCTTGCGGTCGTCGAGCGTCCAGGCGTTTTTGTCGTTGACCGTCCGCAGGACATACGCGAAGTGAACCTGGAGAAGATCACTGCGCTTTTCGAGGGCGTCGCGGACGGAGCTGCCGTAGCCGGCATTCCGCGTGATCAGCTGTCGCAGCTCCTCTTCGTTGGGGGCGAGGTTGGTGGCCCCGGCCGACTTCGACGGCTCGGCCATGAGGCCGACAAGCTGTGTCACGATCCCCGGGGCCCGGACAGCGACAAGCAGGCTCGAGAGCTCGCGGTCGAGGTCGAAGGATCCAGAGGGAAACAGGGGCGCGAGCTTGGCGGCGATCTTTTCCTTCGCCTCCGCCGGCGGGTCGCCAAGCCGGATCATCGCGAGCTGATAGGCGCGGACGAGATCGACTTTGGAGGCAGTGTCGAGCTTGGCAAGGTCGACACCAGTGAGGGCGTCAAGCACCATCGGCTGCAGCGCTGGCTCCCCCTGCCGGGCGACGGCGATCGCTGCATGGATTCGGGCAAGTGGATTGGAGGTGGCAAGCCCCTTGGCGGCCCAGGCCTCGAGCGGCTGGTGCTCGAGCGCGATCCTGGCGGCGTAGCGGATGAAACGGTCGGGATTGGCAAGCTGCGGGAGCGCCGCGGCCACGGCCGCCTTCGTGTCGGCCCCCTTCACATGAAATGCCTCGAGCGCCTGGCGGACCTTACGGCTCTCGGCACCGGCGGTCGACTTGGCATCGACCGGGGCGGTCGATTCCTTGCCGACGTAAGTCACCCGGTAGAGCTCCCCCTGGCCGCCACGGCCACCGACGGTGAAGTAGACGGCCCCATCCTGGCCGATCGTCATGTCAGTCAGCGGCAGCGGCGTCCGCGACACGAACTCCTCCTTCTCGCCTTGGTAGGTCGAGCCGTCGGGCGTGAGATGGATCGCGTACATCGTTCCGAACGTCCAGTCGCAGACGAAGAACGCCTTCTGGTACTTGGCGGGGAACTTCGCGCCGTAGCCGAAGGAGGCGCCGACTGGCGAGCCGGGGCCGATGTCGACGAGTGCCGGCAGGCTGTCGGGAAGCGCCGGCGACCACTTGCCGGCGCCGGAACGCCAGCCGAGCTCGCTGCCACTCGTGGCGTGGTTGACGCGCGTCGGCCGATACCACGGCGACCCGAAATCCCACTCCATGTCGGCGTCGTAGACGAACATCTCGCCGTCGGCGTTGAAGGCGAAGTCGTAGGGATTGCGGTAGCCACCGGTCCAGATTTCCCAATTCTTGCCATCGGGATCGGTGCTGACGACATAGCCCCCGGGCGCGAGGATCCCGACGGCATGGCCGTTGGCATCCCAGAGGCGCGTGATGAGAAGATCTTCGTCCCAGTTGGCAGGCAACCGGCTCGTGGCTTCGGGGGGAAGCTCGACGCGGCGTTGGTTGGGGCGGATGCCACCGAGCGATTGTGGCTCGGTGATGTTCTTCACCGCGAACGGCGGGAGGGTGTGGTTGCCGCAGATGATGAACAGCTTTTTGCCATCGGGGGAGAGGCGGATGGCATGGGGACCGTGCTCGCCGCCCCCCTCAAAGGCCCGGAGCTTCTCGACATGGTCGAGGATGTCGTCGCCGTTGGAATCGGTTGCCCGGTAGAGGCCGCTGCCGGGACCACCGTTGCAGACGACATACAGCGCGTCGAACGCCCAGAGGAGCCCCTGGGCACCGGACAGCTCGACCGGGATCTTCTCGACGACCGTCGGCTTCGAGCCGTCGAGCGGCGCCGGCGTGATCCGCACAAGTCCCTTGTCTCCCTGGTCGCTGGCGATCAGCCGCCCCTTCGGATCGGTGGTGAGGCAGACCCACGAGCCGAGCAGGTCTTGAGGCACCGTGAACAGCTTTTCGACCTGGAAGCCGGGAAGGAGATTGAACGGCTGCGCCGTGGCAGCCCGGGCCTCGCCGGCGAGAGCGTCTTTCCACGGGCCTTCCCCCGCCTTGGCGACGACGCGGACGGCGACCGCCTCGGTCGGCTTGCCGGCTGGGGCCCCCTTCCAGCTGCCGTCGGTGGCGATCACCTGCTCGCTCCCATCGGCGGCCGTGAGGACGATCCGGCAGGAGAACCCGGCCGGTCCCCCCTCGTTTGCGACGATGGCGACCAGCTCGTTGTCGCCGGCCTTCAGATCTTTCGTGACATCGACAGCCACCGGATTCTCCCAGGAGTCGCCCTTGGCGATCTCCTTGCCGTTGAGGAGGAGTGTCATCCGATTGTCGGCCGTGGCGGTGACGATCCCCTTCTTGACGCCGCCGGTGAACGACTTGGCGAGGCGATATTCACCGTCGTCGCTCGGGCCCCAGATCCAGTCGGCCACCCCCTTCTTCGCGGCGGGCACCTCGGCGGCGGCGGCACCGGCAGGCTGCTTCTCGGGGAGCTGCTCCCAGCGTTCGGCGGCCGCGGTGAAGCGGAGCCCTGCACCGGGCGCGGCAAGGAGGAGGCCGAAGAGGATCGTGGCGACGCGACGAAGCGGCATGGGAGGCACTCTCGACAGGGGTGACATGGGCGACGGACAGTCCGGAAACGGTCAGCGCACGGCTCCACCCGGACGGCGCTGGAGCCAATTATGATAATCGCCGGGGGTTCGTCATTGAAACAGCGGCCGAGAGGGGGAAACGGGCCTACCGGGGCACGAGATGGACGGCCGGCACCTTGACCGCCGCCAGCACGCGCTCACCCGGAAGGAGCGCGAGCTCCTCGGCGGCAGCGCGCGTGACCAGTGCCGTGAGCTCGAAGCCGGCATCGAGGCCGACGCGCACCAGCGCCCCCTCGGGGACCACAAAGCGCACCGTGGCGGGGAAGCGGTTGCGGGCGCTCACTCCCCCGTCGGCGTGCCGCAGAAGGACCACCTCCTCGGCGCGGAGGCAGACATGGACGAGCCGGCCGCCATCGGCAAGCGCGACGGCGGTGAGACGAATCCCGGCGACATCGACCGTCGCCAACCCTGCCTCGACGGCGATCACCTCGCCGCACAGAATCGACTCGGTGCCGACGATCCGCGCTACGCGCGCATCGGCCGGACGGCTGAAGACCTCGGCGACCGTCCCGGTCTGGAGCACCCTCCCCTCCTCCATGACGACGATTCCGTCGCCGAGCGCCAGGGCCTCGGTGTGGTCGTGGGTGACGAGGACGACCGGCAGCCCCGTCTCGACGAGCCAGCGCCGCAGGGCCGGCCGCAGCAGCGCGCGGAGCGGCGCGTCGAGCGCCGAAAGCGGCTCGTCGAGGAGGAGGAGCCGCGGCCGGCGCACCAGGGCCCGCGCCAGCGCCACGCGCTGCTGCTGGCCGCCGGAGAGCGTGGCCGGCATCCGCCGCGCGAGTGACTCGAGATCGAAGCGGCGGAGGGCCCCGTCGACGCGCGCGGTGCGCTCCGCCGCGGGGAGGCGACGCAGCGCGTAGCCGACGTTTCCGGTGACGTCGAGCCAGGGAAAGAGGGCGAGCTCCTGGCCGAGCATGCCGACATCGCGCGCCTGCGGCGGGAGGTCGATGCCCCGCGCGGCGTCGAACCACGGCTCGCCATCGAACGCGATCCGCCCCGTCGCCGGCCGGTCGAGGCCGGCCAGCGCCCGCAGGACCGTCGTCTTGCCACAGCCCGAGGGGCCGTAGAGGACGACGACGCCGTTGCCGGTCTCGACGGAGCCGTCGATCGTCGTGCCGGATCGATGGCGGAGGGTGAAGGCGGCGACAAGCCTCTGCCCCGTGTGGCTCATCGGCCCGATCCCTCCGCCGCCGGCCGCCGCCCGAGCCGTTGCACGGTCACCAGCGTTACCAGCGCCACGGCGACGAGCACCGAGGCCGTCGGTGCCGCTGAGGCATGATCGAGCGCCTGGACGTCGTCGTAGAGCGCCACCGAGAGGGTGCGGGTGATGCCGGGGATGTTGCCCCCGACCATCAGCACCACGCCAAACTCCCCGACAACATGGGCGAAGGTCATCACCAGGCCGGTGACGATTCCCGGCCAGCAGGCGGGAAGGACGACCCGGAACATCGTCGCGGCGCGCGACTCCCCCAGGCACCAGGAAGCCTCGACGAGCCGGCGGTCGAGCGCGGTAAAGGCTGCGGTGAACGGCCCGATTGCGTAGGGGAGATTCATGAGCACCGCGGCAAGGAGAATGCCGCTGAACGTGAACGGAAGCGTGCCCCCGGTGAGCCTTCCCCAGAGACGGCCGATGACGCTCTGGGGGGCGGTGGCGACGAGGAGGAAAAAGCCGGCCACCGTCGGCGGGAGCACCAGCGGCAGCGTGCAGACAGCCTCCACGATGCGGCGTAGACCCGCGCCGCGGCCGTGCGGGGCGGCGAGCCACCACGCCAGCGGCAGGCCGACGACGGCGAGGAGGAGCGTCGTTGTGGCGGCGAGCCGGAACGTGAGCCAGGCGGCGGTGACGTCCAAGGGGAGAGATCCTGTCGGGTCACGGCACCGCGGGGAACTCAAACCCATAGCGGGCGAGGATCGCACGACCGGCCGGCGAGAGGAGAAAATCGCGGAAGGCCACCGTCGCTTCGCGGTCGATGGCGCGGGCATGGATTGCACCGCCGTGGCGGATCGGCGGGTGAGCATCGGCCGGGACGACCCAGAAGCGGCCGCGCTCCGAGAGCCTCGTCCCCTTCGCCAGGGCCATCGGCAGGATCCCCACCTCCGCCGCACTGCTCTCGACGTACTGCGCCGCCTGCGCCGCGTTCTCGCCGACGGCGAGCTTTTCTTTCAGGCGATCGTGGAGCCCGAGATGCTCGAGCGCCGCAACAGCGGCCCGGCCATAAGGGGCGTGGACCGGATTGGCGATCGCGACGCGGCGCACTGAAGTGTCGAGCAGCGCCTCGGCGCCGAGCTTGATGACATCGATCGGCGACTCGTTGCGCACCCAGATGACGAGCCGGCCCTGGCCGCTCTCGAAGACATCGGCTTCGGCCGCGAGGCCGGCCGCCGCGAGATCGTGGGCGTAGGCGATGTCGGCGGAGAGGTAGAGATCAGTCTCGAGGCCGCTTTTGAGCTGTGTCAGCAGGACACCAGAGGCCCCAAACGTGGGGAGGAGATCGAAGGTGGGATGCTCGACCTGGAAGGCGTCGGTGACGGCGTCGAGGCAGGAGCGCAGGTCAGTGGCGGCGGCGACACGGATCTTCGTCGGCGCCGGCGGTGCCCGCGGCGGGGCCGGCTTCGTACAGCCGCCGAGGATGGTCACGCAAACGGCCACGAGGAGGGCCGTGACCACGACACGATCGCGGCAGGCCCGGCAGAAACGATGATGGGATGGCGTGCGTGGCATGCCTTCATCTTAGTCATCCAGATGGGGCGCCGCAGGTGAGGCCTTGGAGGGAATCGTCCACGATGACGTCAGTACCAGGCCCCGGCGCGGACCATAAACGTGTTGCCGGGGTGGGCGGTCGGCGTGTCAGAGTCGTAGTACTGCACGGTGCGGCCGAAGACGTAGCCGGTCTCGAGCCGCCACGAGATCCCCAGATCAGCCGGCTTTCGTTCCCAGCCGGCGATCAGACGGTAGTCGCGGATCACGACCACCTCGTCGGCGCCGGTCGCCGATTGCATCGCCCATTGGTTGCCGCCGAACTCCGCCGCGAGATAGCTCCAGTGGGCGGCGCGGGGGTGCTCGGCGAAGCGCCAGGCGAGCCGCGGACGCGGGAAGATGAGCTCGAAGCGCTGGTCGTCGGCCGGGGTCCAGACGAGGCCGCCGGCCGGGAGCATGTTGACGTCGTAACGGTCGAGGTAGATCAGACCGGCGACAACGCGGAGATTGTCGTTCGCCTCCCAGGCGCCGAAACCGTGGCCGGTGATCCGCAAGCTCTGGGAGGAGTCGTTGTGGAAGTCGCTGTACCAGCCGGGGGCGACGGCGAGATCGACGCCGAAACGCTTGCCGATCTTGCGTAGCCAGCGTGCCTGGATGGAGCCCTCGTAGAAGGCGCTGGGCAGATCGACACCGGCCGGGGCGTCGATGAGCGTGCCGCTGAAGCCGGGCGTGATCAGAAGCGGGGAGTCGACCGTCGGCGCCGGCAGGCCGAGGGTCACCCACATATCGAGCACCGACAGCCCGAGGCCGTTGCTGCCGAGCTTGGGTAGCTCCGTCACGGTGGAGATCGCCTGCTGGAGCATCCCCGGCTTCGCCCCGGGGGGGAGCTTGCGGCCTGCGGGGGGCTCAAACTCCTGCCTCGGCTGCCCCGGCGGCGCCAAGTCGTCGAGGAGGAGAGGCTCTTGGAGATCCTGGGGATCGCCGATCGCAGCCAGGCGGACCCGATCGGGGACGAACGCATCCACCGCCGGCAGCGGCACCGCGACGTCGATCCAGCCAGCATCGTCGTCGATCGTCGCCGGAAGCGGAGGCGGGAGCGGGAGCGGAAGCGGGAGCGGAGGCGGAGGCAGAAGAGGGAACGGCTCGTCAGCGGCGAACGTCGGCGCTGCCATCAGGAGCACGGCGAGGAACAGGAGGGTAGCGACGTGATGGTGCAAGCGGGGATCTCCGGGCTCTGGGCCCGTCAGTAGGCCAGACCGAGGCGGATCATCCAGGTATCGTCGAGATCCTGGATCTGCGGGGGGCCGTCGACGAAGAACAGCTGCCGGTAGAACACATATCCGACTTCGAGATGACCGGTGAGGCCCTGCGGCGTCTTCGGTACGAGCTCGCCGCCGAGGACGATGCGGATGTCGTTGTAGTCGAAGGGAGAGATCTGGCCGGTGGAGCGGCGGAAGGTCCAGGCGCCGCCGCCGTACTCTCCCGCCACATAGCCCCACAGCGAGCGATTGGCCACCTCGCTGAACCGCCAGGCCGCCTTCGGGGTGGGGAAGAGGATGTCGTAGCGGGCGTTGGCATTGGGCACCCAGGTCATGCCGACGACGGGGAGGAGCTTGACCTGGTTGCGGTCGAGGTAAACGATCCCCGCCTTGCCCGTCATCGTCGGCGTCAGCTGGAGCGTGCCGACGGCCCGCCCCATGATGCGCCAGCTCTGTGACACCATCACGTCCCAGTTGGTGTAGATGCCGGTGCGGATCCCCAGTTCGGCCCCGAACAGCGGTGTGAACTGCGGGTTCCAGGCCGCGTCGACGAAGACGTCGTACGTGCTCGGCGGGAGATCGGCGAGCATCGTCTGCGTCGTCTGCGGTCCGTCCCAGAGCTGGAGGCCGAAGCCTGGGGTGATCAGAAGCGGGGCGTGGTTCAGATTGGCCTGGGAGTCATGGAAGAACGGGATCGCGAACGTGGCGGAGGTGTCGAGCTCGTTGACCCCGACGCTCGTGCCGTCGCCGCTGCCGTACAGATAGGCCCAGCTCCCGCGCACCCCCTGGAAGACGCGCATCGTCTGCTGCATCGTCGGGCTGGCCATGATCGCCTGTGGCGTGAACGACGATGCCGGGGAACCTCCCGGCGGGGCTCCGTAGGGGGGCGCCTGCGGCGGGACCAGCGAAGGGGCCGCGGTCGAGTAGCCTGGATAGCCCGGCTGACCGGTGAGCGCGGAGGGGGCCCAGTTGCCCGCCTGGGGCGCGGCGGCAGGGAGCTGCGGACCCTGAGGAGCGTAGGGATCCCACTGGGTCGGCGGCGGGGCGAGATACTGCGCCGGCATGACCCGGTCGAGCTGCGACGAAGGGGGCGTGGGGAGCGACACCGTCTGAGCGTCCGTGACCGATGCCCCGAGCCAGAGCGCGCACAGCAGCGCCACAGTCAGGCTCCGCACGGCGATACGGATTTTCAAGCGCACGGATCGATCCCTTGCCGGGCCGGAAAAATATTGATGGGATGGAGGGATGCGAGTCGACAGCCCGGGGGGGGTACCACGCCATGCGCCGCAGGGTCAAGGTCGTACCCCAATCCGGAAACTGGTTTGGGGGGACTGCCGCTTCCGGGGAGAACTGGGTAAGGAGGGAACCGGCCTAGCTGCCCGTGGTAAAAGTCATTCCCGCCCTTTTTCCACTCGGTCGTCTTGATCCACAGCCTGCTAGCCCCTCAATCCCGGCGTCGCCCGGAAGGACGCATCCGTGCCGATCGATCGAATCGTCGATCCCGAGCCGTTCGATCGCGCTGGCTTGGAGCGGGCCACCGGCTTGGCTGCCATCGAGGTCCTCGCGGAGGTGGCCTCGACGATGGAACGGGCCCGGTTCTTGGCCGCTGAACCGGGCGTGCGGTTGCCGCTGGCGGTCGTCGCCGATCGGCAGACCGCCGGGCGGGGGCGGCGCGGGGCGGGATGGTGGCAGGCCCCAGGGAGCCTGGCGACGAGCCTTGTCGTCGATGCGGCGCGGGTGGGAGGGGAGGCAAACGGGCGCGTCACGCCGCTGTGGTCGCTCGCCTGCGGCGTGGCGCTGGCCGAGAGCCTCGCCCTCCTCGAGCCGGCGGTCGACGCGCGGGTCCGCTGGCCCAACGACGTCGTCGCCGGCGGTCGGAAGCTGGCCGGCATTCTCGTCGAGACCGCACCGGGCGGACGGGTGATCTTCGGCGTCGGTGTGAACACGACCGGATCGGCCGCGGACGCCCCCGAGAATCTGCGGGGCCGGGTCGCGACGCTTCTCGACCTCACCGGCAGGCCTTTGCCGCGCGCGCGGCTCCTCGGAGTCTTCGTCCCCCGGCTGCTCTCCCTCCTCGGCGAGACGACGCGCGATCCGGGGGTGCTCGTGGAACGCTACCGGCCACTGTGCAGCCTCGTCGGCACCGTCGTCACGGTGCACCGCGACGATGGGCGCCGTCTCGTCGGCGTCTGTCACGGGATCGATGCCGACGGGGCCCTCGTGCTCGACACCGCGGTGGGGATGGTGCACCTGGTGTCGGGGAGCCTCACCGATCCGGCCGACGTTTGGCGGGGCGCGCCCTCTTGATGCCACCCCCCTGTCGGGCCACGGCCTGACCGCCGCGCCGGCTGCGGCGCGGGCCTGTCCGCAGCGCCACGACACACACCTCCCGGCCCCCGGTGGAGAGCTGTCTGGCCCGCGGCGTGAATCCCCAGGCGCGGAATTGCCCGAGCCAGTCGTCGAGGCCTGTGGCCCGCGACCAGTCGGGGATCTTGAGCGTGGCGATGATCCCGCTCGCCCGCGAGCCCGGCGCGGTGACGACGCGGCCGACCGCCTCGAGGGTGCTCGTCGGATCGATGTTCATGTCGGCGACGACCCACTCGAATCCGCGCAGGTCGCGAAGCGGCACATCCCTGGCCCGCTTTCGCCATTGCGTGAAGCCGGAGAGCGCAGCGACGACCGGATCGACGAGGGCCGGGTCGATGCCGACGACATCGAGGCCACTCTCGAGGAGCCGCTGGCAGGCGCCGCCGGGGGCTGCGCCGAGCTCGCAGGCGTGCTGACCTTCACGGAACTCGACGCCGAAGCTCGCGATCGCTTCGTCGAGCTTGAGCCACGCGCGCGACACCTTGTCGCCGGGGAGGGGCCGGGGATGGAGCCCGCCGGGCCAGCAGGTCGACGGCGAGGAGGCTCTGTGCCAGCCGATCCACCACCGGTCATCGCCGTCGGAGAGGCAGTCGAGGACGAGATCTCCCGGGCGAGCGATGCCGAGGGTCGCCTCCGGAAAGGCCGCTGCGAGCCCCGCGGCCGTCGCCACCCGGGGCATGTCGGCGACGACGTCGGCCGCGGCGAGGGCGCGGAGATCGCGGGGGAAGAGATGGACGGCGTCAAAGCGCGCGGCAGGGAGGCGTTCGCGGAGGGCGGCCAGTTTTCCGGCGTTGTCCTCCCATCGGATCTGGCCGGAGCAGCGGAAGAGCGTGCGGGCGACGACGATTGAATCGCGCACGCGATCGAGATCGGCGGGGCTCGGATCGAGGCCGGGAGGGAGGCGGAAGGTGACCAACCCCCGCCGCCAGGCGCCGCGGGTCGATCCGGGCAGGGCCTGTGCCATTCTCATGGCGACGACATCCTCGGCGCCGGCCTGACAGGCGACGAGAAGATACTCACCACGGGGTTCGGGGTCGTTCATCCGGCCACTATGGCCTGCGGAGCGGCCGGACGGAAGCGGCCGTGCCGGAAAAGATGGGGACGAGCGCAAAAATCAGGCCGGCCCGGGCGCCCAAGGGCCCGGGCCGGCCTTTCTCGTCTGGTCAGGAAGGGTTCCCGGCTCGGTGCCCGCTCGCACGGCCTAAGGCCGCGGCGCGGATCGTCGCCGGGAAGGAATTACTTCTTGCCCTTCTTCTTGGCGACCTTCTTGGCAGCCTTCTTCTTCTTCTTCGCCATGGTGATGGCTCCTAGCGTCGAGCACCCGAACTCAAACCCTCGACCGATCCCTCGGGCACTCTGTTGAAGGGACCGGACGACGTACCGGAAACGAATCCGATTGAATGGTCTCGTCGGACCCCGTATCGGCGGGTCGACCATGACGCCTCGAACGCATCACTAAGAGTGTTGTGAAGGATGACGCCGAAAACTGTCAAGAGAAAATCGTGAAGAAGCCACGATTTTTTTCACGGGCTGTCGTCATCGATCGTCGCGCATCGATCGCAGCGCCGTCGCGGTGAACGCCGCTGAGCGTGTCAGCGAAGCGCTTCCGACGAACTCTGCGCGAGTGATTCGATCCACGCATCGAGCATCGCGCACTGCTTGGCGAAGTCCTGCTCCCCGACGCCCAGCGGGCTCTTGAAGAACGGCGCCAGACCACGGAGCATCCCGCGCTCACCGCCGCGCCAGGCGCGTTCGGTGAGGCGCACCAGATCGATGACCAACGGCGCGGCGAGGATCGAATCGCACCCCTGCCACGTGAACTGGAACGTCATCGGCGTGCCAAGGAAGCCGCGAAAGTGGACGTGGTCCCAGGCCGTCTTCCAGTCGCCCAAGGAACGGATGTACTCGATCGAGACGTGGGTCTGTGGGGGATAGCCGAGGATCGAGGCGAGGAGGTGGTCCTTGCTGCGCACCTTAGCGGCCTTGTTGCGCGGGTCGTCGAGCACCTTGCCATCCATGTTGCCGAAGATGTTGTGCCCCACCCAGCTCATCACTTCGAGATTGCGGGCCGCGAACATCGGCGCGAGGACACTCTTCAGGAGCGTCTCGCCGGTCTTGCCGTCGCAGCCGGCGTGGGGCAGGCCGCGCTCGAGGGCGAGCTCGCAGAGGGCCGGCGGCGTCGAGCCGGTGGAGGGGGTGAAGTTGACGTACGACGCGCCCGCCTCGAAGGCCGCCACGGCATACAGGCTGCTCGCCGGCAGCGGGCAGGCAGCGGCATCCCCGAGGAGCGCGGCGACCGCGCTCCACCGTTCGGGGATCGGCCGGCCGGCGGGGGGCTCGGTGGAGGCGACGTTGACGACGACGACGTGCCGGAGGTTGTCGTGGGCCGCGAAGGCTTCGATGTCGGCCCGGATCCGGTCGATCGCCTCCCGGGGAGTCTCGACGACATTCGCGACCGAGGGATCGGCGAGCTCACGGATCTTGTCCCCGGCGGCGACGACGGTGCCCGGGCGGAGCCGCTGTTCGATGGCGGCGAAGGAATCGGCCGCGGCATCGAGCACCTCCGGGGTGATCGCCCGGCTCTCGACCCACATCCGCCGCGCCTCGTCGGCGAGATGGCCGGGGCGGATGTCGTGGCCGCCGATGACGATCTCGTCGAAGTCGACCAGATCGAGCGGCGCGCAGGGTGAAAGCGCCGTCACCAGGCCGTGCGGCTCGGTCGCGCCGCGGGCCAGGGCCGCCAGACCGGTGATCACGGTCGTCGCTACGCCCCCTTTGGCGCCGATGAGCCACAGCCCCGTGCGGCCGCGCGTGCGGCTGGCGGGGAGGGAGTCGGTTCGCGGGGAAGAATCGCCGTGAAGGGCTGCCATGGTTGGGAGCATTCCTGGAGTCGGTGGAGCGTGCGGCGGCTGCGGGACAGTTATCGCGGTGGTATCATGCACGACGCGCCGATAGCACGCAAAACGCTCCCTGTTTCCCCTCTCCCATCGGCTCCTCCCCCGCACCATCCCCACCCGCATGTCCCACCCCTTGCCCGTGTCTGCCCCGCGCCGCCTCCCTCTCGCCATCGCCACGAGGATGCGCGCCCTCGAACCCTCTGCCACGCTCGCCATGGCGGCCCGGGCCCAGGCCTTGGCCGCGGCGGGGGTCGATGTCATTGATCTGTCGGTCGGTGAGCCCGACTTTCCCACTCCCGACCATATCTGCCGGGCCGCCGAGGCGGCGATCCACGCCGGGCGGACGAAGTACACGCCGGCGGCCGGCATCCCCGATCTCCGCAAAGCGGTGGCCGCCGACTACACCCGCCGTACCGGCTTGGCGGTCACGGCACCGCAGGTCGTCGTCTCCAACGGCGCCAAGCACGCGCTTCACAATGTCTTCACGGCGCTCCTCGACGAGGGGGACGAGGTGATCGTCCCTGCTCCCTACTGGGTGAGCTATGCGGAGCTCATCAAGCTCACCGGAGCGCGGCCGGTGATCCTCCCGACGCGTCTCGAGGATGATTTCAAGCTCCGTCCGGAGGCCCTCCGCGCCGCGCTCACCCCAGCCACGCGGATGCTCCTCCTCTGCTCACCGAGCAATCCCACCGGGGTGGTCTATTCGCCCGAGGAGCTGGGGAGTCTCGCCGACGTGGCCATCGCTGCCGATCTCTCGGTCGTCGCCGACGAGATCTACGACCAGCTCGTCTTCGACGGCCGGAAGGCCGTCTCGTTCCCCACCCTCCGCCCCGGCCTCGCCGATCGCACCGTCGTCGTCGCCGGTGTCAGCAAGACCTACTCGATGACCGGCTGGCGGATCGGGTGGTCGATCTGCCCGGAGCCGCTCGCCAAGGCGATCGGCAATCTCCAGAGCCAGGAGACGAGCAATCCCTGCAGCATCAGCCAGCATGCCGCTGTGGCGGCGCTGACCGGCCCTCAGGAATGCGTCGCCACGATGAACGCGGCCTTCCAGGCCCGCCGCGACCTCGTCGCGGCGCGGCTCCGGGCGATCCCCGGCGTTCGCATTCCCGACATTGGCGGCGCCTTCTACGCCTTCTTCGACATCAGCCCGATCCTCACTCGCGGCACCCATGGGATCACGACGAGCGTTGCCTGGTGTGAGGCGCTCCTCGAGAAGGAACATGTCGCCCTCGTGGCCGGGAGTGCGTTCGGCGCCGAGGGGAACGTGCGGATGAGCTTCGCTTCGAGCGAAGAGAAGCTCGAGCGCGGCCTCGATCGGATCGCCCGCTTCGTGGGAGCGTAGTCGGGCCCGATCACTCCAGCTCCAGCGCGCGGAGGTCGCGGAACTCCACCTTCATCGAAAGCCCGCCATGGATCTGGAGACCGATCGGGGCCGGGTCGGTGTATTTCGGCGACGTGTACTGCGACACCGGCTCGCCGTTGAGCCAGACGGTGAACGTGTCCCCTTCGGCGCGGATCCGGATCCGGTTCCAATCCCCCGGCTTGAGCAACTCGCCGGCGCGCTTGGCCTGCGCTTCTTCCGGATAGTTTCCGACGTAGAACGAACAGGTCATGTCGCGCTTGAGGCTGCGCGAGACGCCGATCTGCAATTGCAATTCCGGCTTGCGGACCATGAACCCACTGTCGATCTCCCCTTCAAAGCGCACCTCCCCTTCGAGGATCACGTCGCCGTAGGCCTTCTCGGTGTAGAGCATCGAGCCCTTCTTCTCGGCGTCGTTCTCGCCGACAAGGATCCCGTCGACGACCTTCCAGTGGGGTTCGGCGGGGGGCGTCCAGCCGGTGAGATCCCGGCCGTTGAAGATCGATGGCAGGCTTGACGTCGCCGGGATCTCCTCGGCGCGGAGGATCGGCGCAGCGGTGGCCACGACGGCGGTGAGGAAGACGGCCAGGGCGCGGGGGAGCGGGTGGGGCATGGGTCAGTCTCCGGCGAATGGTGGGCGGCAGGACACGGTGCGCCGGGACTGTGGCGCGCGGTGGGAAGTATAGACTCGCCTTGTTGGCTCGATCGATGTGGATGCCGGATGGATGGCGCGGGGGCGACGATGGATTCGACTGCTGCGATCGTGCTCGCCGGTGGACGTTCGTCGCGATTAGCCAGCGCCGGGATCGTGTCCCCCGGCGGCAAGGCGGGGCTGGTGCTGGCGGGAAAGCCCCTGCTTGAGCGCGTCTGCGGGCGGGTGGGGTGCGTGGCGCGGAAGATCGTCGTCGTGGCGGCGCCGGGGCAGGAACTGCCTCCCCTGCCAGGGCCGGTGGAGGTGGTGCGCGACAGCGCCCCGGGGAGCGGGCCGCTGGCGGGGATTGCCGACGGGCTGCGGGCCCTCGGCGGCGCTGCAACGGCGGTGCTCGTCGTGTCGTGCGACGTGCCGCTGATTCATCCGCAGATCCTCGGGCTCCTGCGGGAGGCGCTCCTGACAGGCCCGGGAGCGCCGCTGTGGGTGGTCCCAGAAGTGGGGGGGCATCTTCAGGTGCTCGTGTCGGCGGTCCGGCCAGCGGTTTTGGCGGCGATCGAGTCCCACCTCGCGGCAGGCCGGCGCGACCCGCGGTCGCTGGTGGAGAGGCTCGGCCGGGCAGGCAGAGCGATCGTCGTGCCCGAAATCGACCTTCGCGGTGCTGATCCGGGTCTGTGGAGCTTCCGCGACCTCGACACGCCGCGGGACCTGGAGGACCTGGGGGATTTTCTCGCGTCCGGGGGGGAAAGCTGACCTACGGGAAATCAGGGGGGCACTCCTATACTCCGCCCCATGGCGACGCGAAACACCCCAGCGCATGAGGCTGACGGGCGCCCGCGGGGCCGCCGGGCCATTCGCTGGGCGGTGGTTCTGGCGGCGCTCGGCGCCGCGGTCTGGTTCGCGCCGGCCGCGGTGGTGAAGACGCCGCTGCGCGACTGGCCGCTGGCCATGGCGCTGGCCGGCATCGACGGCGGGATCTCGAGCCGGGCCGCCACCTGGAATTGGTTCGGAGCGGTCGAGTACCGCGATGTGATGCTCGTCGACCGCGGCGGCCGACCGGTCGCTGCCGCACGGCGGATGATCGTTGATCGTGGCCTGCTCAAGTTACTCGTCGACCGCAGCGATCTGGGGACGGTGCGGCTGGTGGGGGGGGAGGCGCTTCTCGAAGTGCGGCGCGGGGGAAGCGGAATCGAGGATCTCCTCGCCCCGTGGATCGCGGCGGCGGCCCGGGCCGGATCCTCGCCTTCGCTGGAGATCGAGGTCGTCGACGCCACGGTCGAAGTGGTCGACGTCGAACGGGACGACGCCTGGCGGATGACGGAGCTGATCGCGGCCGGAAGCATCCGGCCGGGGGCGACGCTGGCGGGCTGGACGCTCGCTGGACGGGTGGTCCACACCGGGGCGCCAAAGCGCGATCTCGCGGCGGCCTTCGCCGCGCCGCCGTCGGCACCGAACGATCCCCCTGCGCCGTCGCGGCTCGATCGGACGAAGATCGTCACCGCCGCTACAGCGAGCCTGGCGCGGGCCGGCGGCTGGTCGATCTCCTCCCCGAACGACCCCGGAGTGCCAACTCCGCGCTCCCTCGCCGTGGCGGGCAATGGGGTGCCACTCGACCTGTCGCGGGTCGTTGCCGCCAGATTCGATCTGCCCCGCGTTCTCGAGGGGACAGCCGATGTCCGTCTCGACATCCAACTCCCTTCCGCTACCGCTGCCGGCCAGGGTCTGCGTGTGGCCGGGCGCGTCGACGGCGTCCGGCTCGCCGTCTGCCGGGCCGACACGCTCGAGCGACTGGTGGCCCTCGAACGCTGGGAGGCGCCGGTCGACGTCTCGATGGACGGCTCGAGCGTCACGCTCCGCGATTGCCGGATCGAGTCCCCCCTGTTTCGGGCGGAGGCGTCGGGGCGGATCGGTCTGCCCCAGGGGACCGCCTGGGAGTGGGCCGAGTTGCTCATCGGCGACGACTTCGCGCTGGCCGTCGACATCGACCTGGCTGCGGCGTCGCGGAGCGTCAGCGGTGGACTGCTCGTTCGTCCCGATGTCCGGGTTGCCGGCGGGCAGCTGCAGATCGCCGCGGCGGGGCGGGCGGAGGGGACGGAGCGCGTTCTGGAGGTCCGCGTCGGGGCGCGCGATCTGGAGGTGGTTCAGGGGACGAGGCAGCTCCGCTGGCCGGAGCCGTTCGTCGGTTGGCTGCGCTCCCGGCGTGGTGCCGGACGCGGGGAGCGGCTCCGCGTGGAGGAGGCGCGGTTGGCGACGTCGGCCTTCGAGGTGTCGGCGTCGGGCACGACCGAGTCGTCGGATCTCCAATGGACCGTCGACCTCGGTCGACTCGTCGCGGATGCCGGCGAGGTCCTCGACCTCCGCGACGTCGACCTCGCCGGCACGACGCGCGGCCGGGCCACGCTCCAGCGGGCACCGGCCAACGGCGCGGCGACCGCCTCGCTCACCGGCAGTGTGACCGGCCTCCGCTGGCTCGCCGCTGGTCGCCCCGACTGGATCGACGATGAGATCACGATCGATGCTTCGGCGGCCGGATCGATGGCCGATGGCACGATGGTCATCGACACGGCACGCTCGGCGTTTGCCGCGGCGGGGGATCGCCTCGAGGTGAACGTCTCCGGAGGAGCGTTGGTCGATCCCTCCCTCCTTCCGTCGCTGATCGGTCTGGCCCGTCAGCGCGGGGCGTGGCTGCGGCCGGCGCCGACCTCGACGGGGATCTCGGTCGATTGGTCGCTGCAGGGGGATCTGGCTTGCTGGCAGGCCCGGCTCGCGGCGCTCCTCGGCGATGTGGCCCTCCCGTCGACCCGTCTGGGCGGCACGGTCGAGGCCTCGGCGTCGCTGTCAGCCCACGGTGAATCGTGGCAGGTGACCCGGGCCGGCGGGGAGGTCGAGAAGCTCGACATCGACGGCGGGCGGATCGTCGAGCCGAGGTTGGTCGCCACGGCCGCCGGCACGATCGATGCCGCCAGCGGCCGGGTCGACATATCCTCCGCCGAGGTCCTGACGGCGAGCCTCTCGCTGCGGACGGGCGGATTGACGATCCTTCCGCTGCCGGCTGGCCGGCCGACCCCCAGCGGCGCCTGGCGCCCGTGGGATGATCCGGGCCGATGCCGTGGCCGCGTCCAATGGCAGTGCGATGTGGGGAGGATGGCGTCGTGGTTTGTCGACCCGGTGACGGTCGAGCGCTGGCCTGCAGCGGGGCGGGTGTGGGGCACGGTCGATCTCCAGGAGACCCCGGCGGGGCTCAATTTCCTCGTCGATGCCACCGGCAACCAACTCTCCCTCTCGACGACCACCGATCCGCGATCGTCGGCGCCGATCGATCCCACGGGTGCCCCGGCGCGTGAGGTGTGGGCAGAGCCCAGGGCCCGGATCCTCGTCGAGCTCACCCGCGCGCCGGTCGGCGACGCGCTGGCCATCAACCGACTCGTGCTCGAGTCGTCGACCGTGGCCGCGGCGGCCGTGGGGACGGTCCACGAGTGCTCGTCACGCCCCCTCCTCGATGTTGGCGGTACGCTCAACTACGACTGGGGGATGCTCTCCCGGCTCCTCCTCCCCTGGACGGGAGGTCGCCTCGAGCTTGCCGGCGGCGCGGCCCGTCCCTTCGCTCTGCGGGCGCCGGTCGAGCCGCTTGTCCGTCTCGTCCTCGATGGCGTCGCGCCGGGCGGACGGACGGCGGCGCCGGCCGTGGTCGAGGATCCACCGGCGCCCACGACCGAGGTGCCGCTCCCCGAGAACTGGCTGGCGGCGATCCGGGGCGGGGGGCGCGAGGCCGATCCCGAGAGGCCGGTCCGGGCGGCGCTGCCGGTATCGCTCCAGCCTCAGGCGCGCAACGACACCGCCGCCTGGCTGCGGAGCCTGTCGATCGATTCCTCGACGACCTGGTCAGCCGGGGCCCTCGAGGGGATGCGGCTCGACGCCGGTGAGACGCCGCTGCGGCTCTTCGAGGGGCAATTGGCCCTCGGGCCGTTCGATGTCGGCTTCGGCGGCGGCCGGCTGCGCGGCGCGCCGTGGGTGCAACTCCTCCCGGCGCCCGGAGAGCTCATCGTCCCGAAGGGGAGGCTCGTCGAGCGGATGGTGCTCGCCGGGCCGCTCGCCGATCGGTGGATGAACTGGATGTTCCCGATCGTCGGCCGCTCGATGCGGACGCAGGGGATGGTGAGTGTCGACGTGGCCGGGGCCCGGCTCCCGCTTTCCGATCCCTGGGGCGGGGATGCCGCCGGGGAGATGGTGTTTGAAAATCTCGAGGTCACCCCGGGGCCGCTGATGGCCCCACTGGCAAATCTCGTCGCGAAGCTCCAGGCGGTCATCGATCCGCGCTTCGCCTTCGGCGACAGGGCGGTGCTCCTGCGGGTCCGCCCCGAGCCGGTCCGCGTCCGCCTCGCCGCGGGGCGTGCCTGGCATGACGGCCTGGTGATGGACATGGGGCAGCTGCAGCTCCGCTCTGCCGGGAGCGTGGGGGCCGACGGAACCCTCGCGATGGTGGTCGAGGTCGGTTTCCGGGGAGACCTCGTCGCAGGCGCGCCGCAGCTGGCGAAGCTGCTGCGGACACCGCTGGTGATCCCGCTCAAGGGAACTTCCGATCGGCCGCAATTCGACGCCGGCGCCATCGACGGCCTCATCGCCCGGATCGTCGACAACACCGCCGAGGGGATCATCAAGGACGGCTTCGAACGGGGGCTCGATGGGCTCGAGGAGCTGTTCGGCAATCCCCCTCCCGCGGCCCCCGCGCTCCCGCCGCGCCCCGTGCCACCGGCAACGGCCGTGCCGGTGCTGCCGCCACTCCCCCCGTCATCGCCCCCCGCAGCGCCCCTCTCGTTCTAGGGCGGGCTAAAACCGGGCTCGATCAGGCCGCCGAACAAGCGCCCGGGGTATGCGCGGTGACCGGCGAGTCGATCAGAATCCCGACCGCAGGGCGCCGTCGCGGCGGAGGCGCCGGTCGGTGGCGGCGATGAGGTGCTCCAGTCGTCGGGCGTAGCTGTGGTGCTCGACCTCGAAGCGGTGGCGCGGGCTGTCGACGTAGTCGATGCCGGCGGGGCGGGGTATGCCGTCGCCCGGGCGGCCGCGCCAGCGGTGGAGGAACGCCGCGGCGCGGGGAGAGCGCTCCATCGCCAGGGCCATCCGGGCGATGAGCTGGCCTTGGAGGTCGGTGAGGCCCCACTGACCGCTGTCGGGCTGGATCAGACCGCAGACGGCGAGGTCGTCGCGCGTGGGGTGGAGGGTGTGGAGGAAGAGCCGCGGAGCGCCATCGACGGGATGGAGGTGGGTGGGGTCGATGAACGGCAGGGAGAGAACGTAGCCGGTGGCGCAAATCACGACGTCGAACGATGCCTGTGAGCCGTCGGCAAACGTCGCCACGTCGCCTTTCAAAAGGCGCACGTCGCCGCGCGGCACGATGTCGCCTGAGTCGATCCGGCCAAGGATCTCGGAGTTGATCACCGGGTGGCTGTCCCAGAGGCGGTGATCGGGTCGGGGGAGCCCGTGTTTCCAGGACAGACCGATCGCCCGGTCGATCGCGCGGAGGCTCACGATGCGGCGCAGCCATGTCGGGGCTCCCATCGCCAGAAGCCGTTCGCCGCGGAGATCGGCGGGGCGTCCCATGATGAACCGCGGCACGACGTGGTAGCCGCGGCGCGTCGAGTGGACGGTGCTGTCAGCGTGTCGGGAGCACTCCACGGCGATGTCGCAGCCGGAGTTTCCCCCGCCGATGACGAGGACGCGCTTCCCCGCGATCGCCACTGGATCGACCGGCGAGTTGTAGTGGCAGGCATGGAGGAACGGCCCCTCGAATCTCCCGGGGATGTCTGGCCAGCGTGGTGTGTGGTTGTGGCCATTGGCGATGACGAGGCCGCGGCACACCAGCGCCCCGCCACCGGTGGAGACCGTCCAGCCGCCGTCGGGGCGGGGCGTGACCCCGTCCACCGGAGAGCCCGTGCGGATGTGGGGCCGGAGCGAGAAGTGGTCGGCGTAGGCGCGGAGATAGGCGAGGCAGCGATTGTGGTCGGGGTAGGCGGGCCACTGCCGCGGCATCGGGAAGTCGGTGAAGGCGGTGAGCGATTTCGAACTGATCAGCCGCGTCGACGCAAACACCGCCGAAGCGCCCGAGCCGAAGTACCAGTTGCCACCGATGTCGTCTTCCCTTTCGAGGCACACGGCTCGGATCCCCAGCGCCAGGAGATTCTTGAGGGCCGTGAGACCGGACGGCCCCGCGCCGATGACACACCACCGGTCGTCGACGCCAGACGGGCCATTCATCCTCGGCTCTCCGAGAGGGCTCGGACGAGGCGGTCGAGGTCGTCGTCGGTGTGATGGCAAGCGAGGCTCGCGCGGACGAGGCTGCCACCGGCCGGGACGCTCGGCGGGCGGATCGCCGGCACGAACAGGCCGTCGTCGGCGAGCCGCGCCGCCAGAGCGACCGCCCCGTCGGCGCTCCCCACGATCACCGGCACGATCTGGGCCGCCGCGGCGCCGAGATCAAGGCCGGCGGCCCGGAGCCGATCGCGGAACGCCGTCGCCTTCCCGAGGAGCGTGGTGCGGCGCTGGGGCTCGGCGGCGAGGATCTCCACCGCGCGGAGCGCGGCCCCGGCCACGGCGGGGGGATGGGCCGTGGAGAAGACCCAGGCCCGGGCGGAGTGGCGCAGCCAGTCGACGAGGCGGGGGTGGCCGGCGACGAAGCCACCGGCCGACCCCAGCGCCTTCGAGAGTGTGCCGACGCGGACGTGAACCCCGTCTGCGGTGGCGCTGGCCTCGACCAGGCCGCTGCCGCGGGCCCCGAACACGCCGGTGGCATGGGCCTCGTCGACCATGAGGATGGCGCCGTGGCGTCGGGCGACCGCGGCGAGATCGGAAAGCGGTGCGATCGTGCCGTCCATCGAGAACAGACTGTCGGTGACGATCAATCGGCGCCGCGCCGGCTCGGCTGCCAGGAGCCGGTCGAGGGTGGCAACGTCGCGGTGGGGAAAGACGGCGACTGCCGCGCGCGACAGCCGACAGCCGTCGATGATGCTCGCGTGGTTGCGCTCGTCGCTGAACACGATGTCGCCGGGGCCGACGAGCGCCGCGATCGTGGCAGCATTGGCGGCGAAACCCGAGGGAAAGAGGAGCGCGTCGCCGGTGTCGAGGAGCTCCGACAGCGCCGCTTCGAGGGCCGCGTGGGTGGAGGAGTGGCCGCTCACCAGCGGGCTCGCCCCGGACCCGAATCCCTCCGCGCAGGCGGCCCGGGAGGCGGCCTTCGTCAGCCGGACATCGCCGGCCAGCCCGAGGTAGTCGTTGGATCCGAAGTTGAGCAGCGCCCGGCCGTCGAGCTCGATCACCCTCCCCTGCCGCCCCGCGCGGACGCGGCGGGGGCGCTCGAGGCCGTCGCGCCGCAGAACCTCGAGCCGCCCTTCGATCCAGGCCAGGGGCTCCGGCAGCGCGACGGTGGCGGCGGGGCGCGGGGGGGCGGTGGATGGCAAACGGCAAGTCATGCCGACATTATGGCCATGCCGGCCGGCGTGGCGATGGCCTGCGCTGTGGCATCATCCGGACCCGAGCTGCTGGATCGTGCGGAACTCGGCCGCCGTCACCGGATGGACCGAGAGCCGACTGCCGCGCTTCAGGAGCTCCAGGCCAGCCAGGGCCTTCACGCTCCGGAGCTCGTCGAGCGGGACCGGCCGCGGAAAGACCTCGACGAGCTTCACGTCGACCATCGACCAGACCGGATTTTCAGGTGAGGCCTTGGGGTCGAAGTGGTCATCGTCGGGATTCCAGGCACTCGAGTCGGGATAGGCCTCGCGGACGATCTCGACGACGCCGACGACCGCCGGGGGGGCGCAGCTGGAGTGGTAGAAGAAGGCCCGGTCGCCGACCTGCATCGCGCGGAGGAAGTTGCGGGCCTGGTAGTTGCGCACGCCGTCCCAGCAGGTCGTCTGTTTCTTCGCCTTGCGAAGGGCGTCGATCGAGAAGCAGTCCGGTTCGCTCTTGAGCAGCCAGTGTTGCACGGGTGAAGATCCTTGGCCGTCATCAGCCGCGTGGCGCGAGGACGACATGGCTGTCAGCGCGGCGGCCCGAACGGTCCGCCGCCGCCGGGGAGGCCGAGGGCCTGGCGGCGCTTCTCGACCTCACCGAAATACTCGGTCCAGCGGGCCCGCTGGCTCGGAGAAGAGCCGTCGATCATCCGCTTCCGCCAGGTGTTGCGATCTTCCTCGGAGCGTGACGCCGGTCCACCGGCGGTCTGCTGGTTACCGGCCCGGCCCGCGCCCTGCGCTCCGCCCGCTTGGCCGCCCTGGCCGGCGAGCCCCTGGAACATTGATCGGCTCCCTTCGAAGGCTTTCTGCATCGACTGCATCTGCTTGAGCTGGTCGTCGATGAGCTTCTGCCGCTGATCCGGTGGGGCGGAGAAGTAGGAGTCGACCCGCGTTTCCATCCCCTTCATCATCAGCTTCCGCCCCTCCTCCATCGCCTTCGGCCGGAGGTCCTCGGGGAGGCTCTGGATTTTCGCCATCACGGTCACCATCGTCCCAACCCGGGCGGCGGTTTCGAGCATGTTCTTGGGGGCTTGATCGGGCGGATACTTCGCCGCCGCATCGGCCATCGCGGTCTTCACCTCGGTGAGCCGCGGGTCCTCCTTGGCGCCGAACCATCCCCCCCACCAGGCGCCAGCCGAGATGAGGCCGAGGAGGAGGGCCAGGAGGAGGCTGGCGAGGACGACAGGCCGCCGGCGCGACTCGCTCGCGGCGCTCGATCGACGATTGGCATGGACGGAGGGCATCGGGGGGGCTCCTGTGAGGGGCATCCTGCTGAGCTCTATTCTCCCTCCGGGGGGGCGGCGAAGCAACGCCGCTTCAGGCCGATGCAAAACGGGGAAAAGACAAAAAGACGGGGGGGCCGGACGGTTTCCCGTCCGACCCCCCTCGTGCTCGGTGTCGACCGTCAGGTCAGCGACCCGCTGGTCGGTCCTGATCAGCAGCCCTTGCGGCAGCGGAGGAGACCGCAGCCCTTGAGGCCCTTGGCCTTACCGGCGTTGCCGGCGTTGCCGTTGCCACAACCGCAGGCATCAGCGTCGCTCGAGCAGCCCGAGCAGGCATCGCAGGGGACTTCCTCGCAGACCGTCCGGCAAACCTTGACCTGGATCTGCTTGGTGACGCACTTCGGCACGCACACCGTGTAGGAGCAGGTCTTCGTCTCGCAGACGTTGTCATAGAGGGTGACACAGTAGTTGGCCGTCCGCTGCTGCGGGACCATCACCGTGTAGCACACTTCCTTCGAACGGGTCTCGGGGACACACTTGTTGACCGTGTAGGAAGCGGTCCGCGTCTCGCAACGGAACTTCTTCACGCACACGCTCTTCGTGCGGGTCTCGGGAACCATCTTCGTGACACAGTAGGTGCCCGTACGGATCTCGTCACGGCACTTCTGCACCTTCACCGTCCGGGTCCGGGTCTCGGGGACCATCTTGGTGACGCAGTAGTTGCGGGTCCGGGTCTCGCAGCGCGACAGGGTCACGCAGTAGTTCCGGGTTCGCTCCTCGCAACGGAACTTCGTCACGCACTTGGTGCGCGAGCGGGTTTCGCAGCGGCTCTTCGTCACACAGTAGGTGTAGGGCACCTGCTCCGTGGTGCACTCCCACCGGGTGGTCTCGATTTCCTTCGACTCGCAGGTCGGGACCCACGTGCGGCAGCAGACCGTCTTCGGGCAGCAGGGGTTGCCCTCGGCGTCATACTTGCCGTTGGAGGAAATCTCCTTGGCGCTGGTCTCCCAGTGGCCGCCCTTCACGGAGACCGTCTTCATCTCCTTGACGGGGACCCGCTTGCTGACCGTGCGGTAGCCGGTCATCTGCTCGGTGTAGGGGACGCGCACCGTGTAGGTCTCTTCGACCTGCTCGGTGTACGGAACCCGGACCGTGTAGCTGGCCGAACGCTGCTCGGTGTAGGGAACGTTCACCGTGTAGGTCGCCGTCTTCTCCTCCTTGACCGGCACCTGGACCGTGTACGCCTGCTCGACGCACTCGGTGTAAGGAACCTTCACCGTCCAGCTCCGGCTCTTCTCTTCCTTGACCGGCACCATCACGGTGTAGTTCTTCTCGATCGTCTCCGTGTAGGGAACCTTGACCGTGTAGTCACGGGTCCGGGTTTCCGGAACGTTGGTGTTGACGGTGTAGTTCACCGTCTTGGTGCGCGTCTCGGGCACGTTCACCGTGTACTCGCGGGTCCGCTGCTCGGTGCGGGGGACACGCTTCGTGACGGTGTACGACCGCTCACGCTGCTCCTGGACATACTCCGTGACGTTGACGTCACGGGTTTCGGTGACCCACTCGCGGCGGAGCACCTTGCGGGTGGCTCCACCGGCGGCGGCACCTTCGCTGCCGATCGCACCTTCGCTGACAGTTCCACCATCGCTGACGATGGCACTGTCGGCGGCGGACGGGGCCTCACCCTCGACGATCGCGGGCTCGGTGTGAGCCACGCCACCGTTGGCGAGAACCGAACCGGCCTCGATCACGGACTCCTGACCACGGGCAAAACCGCTGCCGGAACAGATGGCAACAGCGGCGACCCAGGGCAGGAAGCCGAACGTCAAACGCTTCTTCACAGAATCCTCCGGATGGAAAGAAAAAAAGGAAACGGTTCGCGAACACTTGGCCGGTCCGTCGCGTGGTCCGCCCACCCCAGATGGAAGGCGTGACACAACTCGAGACCGACCGAGCTCGCCGCTTTATTCCCCTGCCGTTCACATCGCCGGTACGTGGCGAGATCACCGTGATCGTCAGGGTTTGCGCGAGCGGCAAACTCCTGGACAGAAGATCGATCTTTCCCAGTCGGAAAACTCACTGGGGGCGAAAAAGAACCGACCGTGAGGAAGATTCCGGTCGTAGCGGGCAAGCGCCGATGACGCGGCGATGCGTGTTTGACGCGACCAGGGAGCGCGCCGCGCGGCGTCAAGAAAAAAGTCCGGCCGGGCGCCGCTTGTGCGACGCCCGGCCGGAAGCTCATGCCGGGAGGGGTGGAGAACCGCCGTCAGCCCGGTCGGGAATTGCCGGAGATGTCAGTGGCGCGGCTTACTTGCAGCAACCGCTGCCGCAGCAACCGGCCTGCTCGGCCTGGGGGGCACGAACGGCCCCAGCGCTCACGGTGCAGCAGCCCTCTGCCTTGGAGGCACCGGCCTCACAGCAGGTGCAGCGGCACGCGCTGCACGTGCAGGTGCCGCTCTCGCAGCATCCGCAGCATTCGCAGGCAGTGCACACACCGCACGATGCGGTCTGACCACCAGCCAGGGGAGAGAGGGCCATGGCGGCCCAGACGAGGAACGTGGACATGAGAAAGCTCCTTGGGAAAGAACGTGAAAGGAAAGGAAACCGGAGGGAAGCCGGAGGGCCATGCAGGGCATGGAGACTCCGGGCCCGGTTTCAGTTCCGCCACACCCCGTAGAGCACCCGCAGCGGACGGGCATGGACCGGCAGCACCGGGCCGTCGATGGCCACGGGCATCCGACCGTCTTCGATCGCCGACGCGTGAAAGCCATGAGCGAAGGCCTCTGCGTCGGCACGGACGTCGGGTTCGGTGCGGACCGGAACGGCAGGCGCCTCGTCGCGGGGGACAAGGTCGCAGCCGCAGGGATCACCTTGGGCCGACGGCGACTCGCAGCCGTCCGACGCGAGGTCGGTGCCGGCATCGGCGCTCGGGCAGCACGAATCGGCAGCGACTGCCGCGTCAACGTCCGGCCGACGGCAGCAGCGGTGAGGCGCTGCGTCGACCACAGCCGCCGTGTGAACGGGGGCGATGCCCGCAGCCAGGGGCGCGACGACGGTCGGGGAACCGTCGCCACAACACCCGGCGCAGGCACCGCTGGAACCCGGGGACAGGAAGGAAGCGACGACCAAGGCTGCAGCGAGGGCGAGCCGCGACCGTGGGCCCGCGGCCAAAGGCCGGAGGGCACCCCGATCCAGCCCGGTATGAAGCTGGCACCGGCTTCCCTGCGGTCGACCGACCGAGCGCAGACTCATCCCGAGGGAGAGCCACAGGCCCGGATTGGATCGTCGCGGGGTCATCGGAATCCACCTTCTCCTTGCCGCAGCCCACGCGTCAGAAAAAAAGACGCGGCCGCCATCCATTTCCTGTCTCGAGTGGGCGTCGCGGCCACCGCTGGGGCACCGCGACGTCCAGCTGATTGTACGGGGGGTGCGGCGGGATGGTTCGCGTTGGGAAAGAAAAAACCGGCGGGGATCTTCCCCGCCCCGCTTCGCAGCGGTACCCGATCGATCCGCGCCTGGCGAAGGAGGCTGAGGGCTCCCCGACACTCTGTCGGGCGCAGCGAACAACGACACGGGCCGGGCCCGCGTTCGGGCGCGGGGCGGGAAGAGCCGGGATGCCACCCGAATCGGCCCGGCTTGGGGCCCGTTTGTCGATGGAGGGAGCGGTCCGGAGCGACGGTTCCCCGCGCCCGTCACCCGACGAGGATCACGAACAGTTCCTTCGGCCCGTGGGCGCCGAGGACGAGGATCCGCTCGATGTCGCCGGTGCGGCTCGGGCCGGTGATGAAGGAGAGCATGCTCGGTAGCGCGCTTTCGTGACGCTCGCGGAGGGCGTCGAAGGCGTCGGCGAGGGTCGCCACGATCTGCTCGGGCGTGGCGACGACGACATGCACCGGCGGCAGCACCGACAGCGCCCGGCCCCCGCAGGTAGCGCTCGAGACGAGGATCGAGCCGGTCTGGGCGACGAGCGCCTCGCAGCCCGTGATGCCGGCATCACAGGCCTCGAGCGCGTCCTTGGGCGTGGTGGATACGGTGGCGAGATCAGCCGCCACTGCGGCGTCGTCGTCGACTTTGTGCGTCGCACAGGGAATGCCGGCGAGGATCGGCTCGACGAGCGGATGAGCATGCCAGGCGACGCGCTTCCAGTCGCGCTCGCGGGCGATCGAGAAGAGGAGATCCTGCGCGGCGTAGATCGTCGGCACGCGGTGGAACACGGCCTTGAGCTTGCCGAGATTGTCGGCGAGCAACGCCAGCCGCTCTTCCGGGGTGGCGCCGCCGTCGGGGAGCCAGGGACGCGCGGCCTCGAGAGCGAGCACCGGAAGGCTGCCACGCGGTGGCGGCGCCGTGTGGGGGGTCGCCCCGTGGCCGGAGAGTTCGCCGGCACGCTGGTGGGGACCGGGGCCGGGGACGGAAAGCGCCTCCCGGACCCGCGCGAGGATCGCGTCGCGGGCGTTCATCGGTCGCCCTCGGCGGTGGCGGGGCGGCTGCGCGCCACCGCCGGCGGGGCGCGGTGCCGCCATTGGTCGCGGAAACTCCGCGCCGGGGCTTGCGGCAGATCGCGGCTGGCGATCCAGTCGCGCAGCAGCGGCAGGCGCAGTTTTTTCAGGAACCACAGTGAGCGGCGAAAGAGGATCCCCCCGGTGGCGAACAGCCACGGCCGCGCGGCGACGGCGGCAAACATCCGGTGCCCGATCCGCTCGAGGCGGTTGGGCGCCGCGCGGACGGCGTTGCGCCGGTTGTGGAGGAGATGGTGGTGGATGTCGATCCGCACCGGGCAGGCATCGGTGCAGGCGCCGCACAGCGAGCTGGCCTGGGAAAGATGGTTCCAGTCGCCGAGGCCGCGGAGATGGGGGGTGATCACCGAGCCGATCGGCCCCTGGTAGGTGGTGCCGTAGGTGAAGCCGCCGACATTCTTGAAGATCGGGCAAACATTGAGGCAGGCGCCGCAGCGGATGCACTGGAGGCTGTCGCGCTGCTCGGGATCGGCAAGGATCGCCGCGCGGCCGTTGTCGAGGAGGACGACATGCATCTCCCGCGGGCCGTCGCATTCCCCCGGGGCCCGCGGGCCGCCGTAGAGCGTGTTGTAGCAGGTGATCGGTTGCCCGGTGCCGGCGGTGGCGAGCATCGGGAGGAGGACGGCGAGATCATCGAGCCGCTCGACGCACTTCTCGATTCCCGCCAGCGCCACGTGGACGCGTGGCAGCGCCGCGGTGAGCCGGGCATTGCCCTCGTTTTCGGTGATCGAGATCTGGCCGGTCTCGGCGACGAGGAAATTCGCGCCGGTGATCCCCACGTCGGCCTCGACGTACAGCCGGCGCATGTACCGCCGGGCGATCATCGTCAGCTCCTCGGGGCTCTCCGTCGGCGCACTGCCGAGATGTTCCTCGAAGAGCTTGCTGATCTCGCCGCGGCGGACATGCATGCAGGGGAAGACGAAGTGGAAGGGGGGCTCGCCCCGCAATTGCTGGATGAACTCCCCGAGGTCGCTTTCCACCACGCCGTAGCCCTCGGCTTCGAGAGCGGCGTTGAGATGGATCTCCTCGCTCGTCATGCACTTGCTCTTGATGATCGCCTTGGCACCAGCCGCGCGGACGATCCCGAGGATGATCTCACGCGCCTCGGCCGCATCGCGGGCCCAGTGGACCTTGCCGCCGCCGACCTCGAAGGCGTCGGCGAAGCGGACGAGCATCTCGTCGAGCCGGTTGACGGCGTTCCACTTGGCGAGGTTGGCGGCGTCGCGGGCGTGCTCCCAGTCGCGGTAACGGGCCTTTTGGCCGTCGCGCGTCGTGTAGTAACCGGCTAGGGCGCGGCGGAGGAAGGCGCGGTGGTCGGTGTCGCGAACGTATTCGCGGGCGTCGTGGAGAAACCGCTTCTTTGCCCCGTGGGAGCCCCGTTCGGCGTCCCCGGAGGGATCGGCATGGGGGCCGAGATGGGGCGCCGCGATCGGTGACGGATGGGGAGGCATGGCGGACGCGGCGGTGAGGGGTAGACGGGGGATGCCCTCATAGAATAGTCATCCGACGGCGGCGTCGGCTGACGCGAAGGGGAGCCAAAAGGGCGCGACGCTTGGATTTTCCCGCTGCGACAGGCTAAAAGAGGGTGTTCGGCAGCGCGGAATTCCGCGCGGCGCCTCCCGGAGGTGGCGGATTCCCGCCCGGGCTCCGTGCCCGGCCTGCCGAGCGATCCCCAAAGGCGGGTGAGGCGTGATCGTACCTCCATCATTCGGCGAGCACCTCCTCTGGACGGGGGGGCTGTGGGTCGCGCTGGCCTCGCTGTGGGCCGCAATCTGCATGTGGGTCGACCGCGATGCCCGGAAGGTGTTTGGCCAGGCGCTCCCCTGGAATCTGATCTTCGCCGCAATCGGCGTGCTCCTCTTCTTCGCCACCTGGCAGGCCGGGCTGGGGCCGCTGGTGCTCTTCGCTCTTCTCGTTCCCGCGTTCACGCTCGGGTACGTGGCGCTGCGCGACTCCAAGGCCAAGCCGACCGACAAGATCCTCTCGGCGACGTTCGCCCGGCGGACGGGGCGGAAACTCGCCGTCCGACTCGGGCTCGAGAGACAATTCGACCGGGCCTTCCCGGTGGGGGCATCGGGCGGCCTGACGAGGACCGGCCCCGCGCCGCGGATCGTCCTTCTGAAAAAGGACGGCACCACCGTCGACGGCAAGGGGGGTGGGCTCGACCGCGAGACCTCGCAGGCGGTGAAGACCGTCCAGGAGATGTTTCTCAAGGCGGTCGATCTGCGGGCCACCGACATCCACTGCGAGCCGAAGAGCAACGATGAATACGTTGTCCGCTGCCGCATCGACGGGATCCTCCAGAACATCGCGGCCTTTCCCGCCGACGAGGGGAAGGCGGTCCTCTCGGCGATGAAGGTGCTCGGCGACATGGATATCGCCGAGAAGCGTCGCCCGCAGGACGGGACGTTCACCGTCCTCATGGAGGACCGGCGTTTCGACGTCCGCGCCGCCTCGGCCCCCACGAACTTCGGCGAGAAGATGGCGCTGCGGCTCCTCGACGCCGACGGTGGGATCGTCAAGGGGGGGCTCGGCGCGATCGGCATGAAGGATTCGGTCGTCGCTCATCTCCGCGAGATTATCCAGCAGCCGCACGGCATGCTCATCGTCTGCGGGCCGACCGGCTCGGGGAAGACGACGACGCTCTACTCCGCGCTCTCGGAGATCGACGTCAACTCCAAGAACATCATCACGATCGAGGACCCGATCGAGTACCGCCTCGAGGGGATCTCGCAGACCGCGGTCAACGTGGCCGCCGAACTGACCTTCGCCAAGATCCTCCGCTCTACGCTCCGGCAGGATCCCGACGTGATCCTCATCGGCGAGGTCCGCGACAAGGAGACGGCCGAGATCGCCATGCAGGCGGCGATGACGGGGCATTTCGTGTTTACGACGCTCCACGCCAACGACGCCCCCACGACGATCACGCGGCTCCTCGACATCGGCGTCGAGGCGACGCTCATCCAGTCGGCCGTTTCCGCGGTCCTCGCCCAACGGCTCGTCCGCGTCCTCTGCCCGAAGTGCAAGCAGGCCGTCCAGCTCTCCGACGAGATCAAGCAAAAGTGGGGGATCGCGGCCGGGAAGGATGTGACGGTCTACCAGGAGAAGGGATGTCCGGCGTGCCATGGCACCGGCTTCCGCGGGCGCACCGGCCTCCACGAGCTCATGATCTTCGACAACTCGATCCGTGAGCTCCTCGTCGGCCGCCCCTCAATGCAGACGATCCGCCAGGCGGCGCGCAAGGGAGGGATGAAGACGCTCCTCGAGGCGGGCGTCGGCAAGGTGCTCGCGGGGATCACGAGCGTCAGCGAGATGCAGCGGGTGGCGAAGTAGCGTGGCAGGGGGACTTCCCCGCGACGGCCGGAAGACACCAGGCACGGCGACGTGCCACGAGGGACAGGGTTGACGATGTTGTTCGCCGATTCGATGCTCCAGCGCTTCGCCGATCCGATCTTCTTCCTGATCGTAGCGCTCCTCGCCTGGCTCGGCTCGCGCTACGGGCTCTTTCTGGCGACGGTCTGGGGCCTCCAGGCGGTGGCCTCGGTCGTGGCCGCGTTCGCGATCACCGACCATGTCGATGGGCTGTTGATGTGGGCCGGGATGACCAACGAATTCGCGATGGTGTGGCGGCAGTCGATCGCCTTCGTGACGAGCGTTGCCCTCGTGGCAATCGTCATCCGGCTGGCGGTAGGGGGGGCGATCCAGGAGGGAGCGACGAACTATCCGCCGCTGGTTGACTTGGCCGGTGGGGGGATCGTCGGCGCGGCGGCGGGGCTCGTCGTCGCCGGGACGCTCCAGGTGATTCTCGCCATGGCCCCGCTCCCCGAGTCGATGGCCTTCGACCCCACGAAGGTCGGCTGGGATCTCGGCCGGGGGATCATTGACCTGGTCGGCCACTGTGCGCCGTCGATGACGAGCGCGGAGCGTGGGATCATGATGGACGGCGAGCCGGGCTTCCGGCCTGAGAAGGAGGATCCCTCCAAAGTTCCGCCGCCGGCGCCGGTCGATCCCTCGCAGCCGGTCCTCGAGAAGATCGAACTGCCGCAGTGGAGCGAGGTGTTCGCTGACGTCAACTGGAACCAGCAGTGGGATGAGGGGGAGAAGTACGTCGATGCCGACGACGACGGCGAGTTCACCTGGTGTTTGCGGACCAACGACCTCAACACGAACAAGACCCGCGACATCGGGCTCCGTGAGCGGTATGGCCTCGGGCCCTGGGTGACGGTGCGGACGGTCGAGAAGCAGGAGGTGCAACGGCTGCAGAGAAACGGGAAGCTCGGACCGATCTTGGGGCTCCCCTATCCCCCGCCGGGAGGTCTGTCGCCGGGGGTAAAGCCCCCGGCAGGGTTTTCCACCGTGATCGATCCGGCAGACGGACAGGCAGCGCCGGCTTTCCCAGGTGGGCCGCAGTCGCCGGGAGCCGGGCCAGCGGGCCAACCTTTCCCCCCCGCCAGCCCCGGCACGCTGCCCGGCGTTCCGAAGCAACCTGGCCAGCCCGCAGCGCTGGCACCCGCCGCTGCGCCCCAGGCGCCGGGAGTTCCCCAACAACCCGGACAATCCCAGCAGCCGGGAGTCCCCGCCGTTCAACCGGCGGCGGCGCCGACCCCAATCCAGCCCGCCCCTCCACCGCCCGCTCCGGTCGTGGTTCCAGGGCGCGCCAACGAGACTCCGAAACCGGCTCCAGGCCCGGCCAATCCGTTCAAGCCGGCACCGAAAAAATAGCGCCCGCTCCCAGCGACCGTCAGGTCGAGGCGAGCACCTCGGCCAGATGGATCGTGCGGGGCTTCTTTCCCTGCCGGGAGAGCCAGCCGTCGATCTGGAGTTGGCAGCTCGGATCACTCGACACGATCCAATCGCACTCTGTCCTGGCGAGCGACCCGGCTTTCACCTCCGCCATGGCGGTGGAGATCATCGGGAACTTCACGCTGAACAGGCCGCCGAAGCCGCAGCAGCTCTCCGGCTCATCGCACTCGACCAGCTCGAGCCCCCCGACGGCCGCGAGGAGCCTCCGCGGCGCCGTCTTGATCCGCAGTTCGCGGAGGCCGTGGCAGCCGTCGTGGTAGGTGACGCGGTGGGGGAACCGGGCGCCGACATCGGTAACCCCGAGATGGTCGACGAGAAACTCACCGAACTCGAACGTCCGGGAGGCGAGATCGAGGGCCCGCTGCTCATGCGGGGTGCCGGCGAGGAGCTCCGGGTAGAAGACGCGCATCATCGCCACGCAGGAGCCGCTCGGTCCGACGACGGCGCCCGCCCCCTCGAAGACATCGAGCGCCCGAATGGCAACCGTGCGGGCCTCTTCCCAGTACCCGGAATTGTAGCTCGGCTGGCCACAGCAGGTCTGGGCAGGGCGGAACGAGATCCGATGCCCGAGGCGTTCGAGGACCGTAGCCACGGCCATCCCCACCCGCGGGTTCATCTGGTCGACGAAGCAGGGGATAAAGAGGTCGACGTCCATTACTTCTTTTTGTTCTTCCGCTCGATCGCCCGGACCATCGCGGCCCCCATGTCGGCGGGGCTGGCGGCGACCTCGATGCCGGCACTTTCAAGGGCGGCGAGCTTGGCCTCGGCCGTTCCCTTGCCACCGGAGATGATCGCGCCGGCATGGCCCATCCGCTTCCCCGGTGGGGCCGTCTGGCCGGCTATGAAGGCTGCCACCGGCTTCGTGACATGGTGCTTCACGAATTCCGCCGCCTCCTCTTCAGCGGAGCCACCGATCTCCCCCATCATGAGGATCGAGTGGGTGTCGGGATCGGCCTCAAAGAGGGCGAGAATGTCGATGAAGCTCGAGCCGACGAGCGGATCGCCACCGAGCCCGACGCAGCTACTCTGGCCGTGGCCGAGTTGGGTCAGCTGCCAGACGGCCTCGTAGGTGAGCGTGCCGGAGCGGCTCATCACGCCAACGTGGCCCGGCGTGTGGATGTAGCCGGGCATGATTCCGATTTTGCACTGCCCTGGGGTAATCACGCCGGGGCAATTGGGGCCGATGAGCCGGCTCTTCGATGCCCGCACCACCGGCATGACGCGCGCCATGTCGAGCACCGGGATCCCTTCGGTGATCGCGATCACCAGCGGGATCTCCGCCCCCACCGCCTCGAGGATCGCGTCGGCGGCGAAGGCCGGCGGCACGAAGATCATCGTGGCGTTGGCGCCGGTGGCGGCGACCGCCTCGGCGACCGTGTCGAAGACGGGCAGGTCGGCGACCGTCTCCCCTCCCTTGCCGGGCGTCACGCCGCCGACCATCCGCGTTCCGTAGTCGAGGCAGCCACGGGTGTGGAACTCCCCCACCTTGCCGGTGATGCCCTGACAGATGACGCGGGTGTCACGGTTGACGAGGATGCTCATGGTGGTGTGATGGCCGGGAGGCGTGGAGAGGAGAGAGTGCTATTCGGGCTGGAGTGGGGGGAGCGATCGGCGGCCGTCGCGACGATCAGGCCTCGAGCCCCTTGGACGCGGCCACCACCTTCTTGGCGGCGTCGGTGAGGCCGTCAGCAGTGATGATCGTCGTGCCGCTGTTGGCGAGGATCTTCTTCCCCTCCTCGACCTCGGTCCCCTCGAGGCGGACGACGAGAGGAACGGTGAACCCGACGGTCTTCGAGGCCTCGATGAGGGCGTTGGCGATCGTCGTGCAACGCATGATCCCGCCGAAAATGTTGACGAGGATCGCCTTGACGTTCTTGTCGGAGAGGATGATCCGGAACGCCTCGGTGACCTGCTTGACATCAGCGCCGCCGCCGACGTCGAGGAAGTTGGCCGGTTCGCCGCCGTGGTATTTGACGAGGTCCATGGTGCTCATGGCGAGGCCGGCGCCGTTGACGAGACAGCCGATCGTGCCGTGGAGCTTCACATAAGAGAGCCCGGCGGCGGCGGCCCGCGTCTCGGCAGGCTCCTCCTCGTTCTCGTCGCGGAGGGCGGCGACATCCTTATGGCGGAACAGCGCGTTGTCGTCGAAGGTCATTTTCGCGTCGAGGGCGACCATCGTGCCGTCCTTCGCGAGGACGAGCGGGTTGATCTCGAGGAGCGACGCGTCGAGGTTCACGAAGGCCTTCGTGAGCGCCTTGAAGAACTGCTCCGCGGCCCTCCAACTTGCCGTCGGGAGACCGAGGCGGGCCGAGAGGACGCGCGTCTGCCAGGCGGAGAGGCCGCGGTCCGGGTCGAACGGCTCGGTGATAATCAGCTCCGGGGTCTTCGCCGCCACCTCCTCGATGTCCATGCCGCCGGCAGTGCTGGCGATCAGGACCGGCGACCCGGCCTGCCGGTCGACGAGGATCGCGCAGTAGAGCTCGCGTTCGATGGCGCATCCGCTCTCCACGAACACCTGGTGCACGACATGCCCCTCGGGGCCGGTCTGGATCGTGACCAGGGTCTGATCGAGGAGGCCCTTGGCGATCCGCGCCGCGTCGTCGGCGCTCCTGGCGAGCTCCACGCCGCGCTGCGTCGAGCCCTTCACCATCCCCTTGCCGCGGCCGCCGGCATGGATCTGGGCCTTGACCGCGCAGATGGGCGTACCAAGCGCGGTGAACGCGGCGGCGGCCTCCTCGGGGGTGCGGGCCACCCTCCCTGCGAGGACCGGCACGCCGGCGGCGCGGAGGAGCTCCTTGGCCTGGTATTCATGGATTTTCATGCCGGTCTTCCTTTCGCAATCGGGCCGGGGGCGGTCGCGACCCACTGGGCCGACACTATCGCACACCCCCGCCGGTGTTTCCAACCGATCGCCGTTCCCGCCATGGCTGGTGGAGTTTTCTGCGGAGCGGGGTCACTCTCCCCGCCGTGTGGTCCGCGCCAGATGCCGCTCCACGAGCCCCGGATCGAAGCCCTCGGCCACCGCCCGGATCGCCGCGCGGACCGCCTGCGGCGCGAGCCGGTAGTGGTTGACCCGGAGAAGCGACACCTTGGCATAGGGAATCCCGGCGGCGAGCAACCGCCGGGGGAGGAGCTCGGCGGGATTGTGGTACCGGCGGCGGATTCTCCGCAGGAGCCGCCAGGCGGCAAAAGGCCTCCGTGCGGAAAGGTCGGCCACCACGTCGCGCCATCCGGGAGGGGCTTCCCTGCCGGCATCGTAGAGGGCCGCGATCCGGAAGCCGGCAGCCATGACCTGCTCCGAGAGCCCGACCTCGTAGCGGCTGATGACGTCGTCCTTCGTCGATTGGGGGACGACGCCGTTCCAAAAATCCCTCCAGCACGCTGACGCGAGCAACGCCCGTCGGGCGGCGAGGAACCAGGATTGGAGGTGGGGCCGCGGTAATCGACCGCCGTGGCGGGGGGGCTGCGTGGAGATCACCATCCCCCACAGGTCGGCCCCTGCCGTGCGGGGATCGGTGAACATCGGCGCCGGGTCGAACAGCGGCCCGTAGACGCTGTCGTTGACACAGACCACCTCGTCGAATCCCGCCGCCTCGACGCCTCCGGAGGGGGAGAGCATACGGAGGCCGGCCTGCCAGCTGCCGAAGTCGTAGCCGACGTTCTCGCGCGGCAGGAACGTGTCGACGGTTCCCAAGAGGTCGTCAGGGAGGCGGCGCAGCGACGTCGAAACGACCACCAGCCTGGCCGCGAGTGCCCGATACGCGCGGAGGGCGTGGATGACATGCGGGTCGACGATCCCGTCGGGATCATGGTGCGCGAGGATGATCGCACGGCGCATGGCGGGGAGTGCTCGCGGTGGCCAGGGCCCCGCCGGAGCGGGCGTCGGTTCAGGCCGCCCGACGGCGGGCCGTCCGCAGCCGTTCCTGGAGCCGGCCGACGCGGCGGAGCGGCGCGCTGCGGTCGCCGCCGCCGGGGAGGAGGCGGAGGATGTCGGGAAGGTGGTCGAGCGTCTGTCGGGCAGCGTCGAGCTCGCCCCGCGCCAGTTGCTTCTCGACCGTCCGCAGCGCCGAGCCGGCATACCAGCGGGCGCTCCGTTCCCGGACCCGTTCTCGATCGACCGCCGGAAGGAGGCTGGCGTTGAGCTCGATCGCCTGGAGGAGGTCGGGCCACACCGCACCGCTGTTGAGGAGGCGGTGGGATTCGTTCCCCCGATGCCGGCGGTAGACGGCGAGCACGCGCGGGTCGTACCACACCGGGCAGGCGGCGGCGATCCGCACCCACATCTCCCAGTCGAGCGCGTGGCACAGATCGGCGCGGAAGCCCCCGATCCGCTCGTAGACACTGCGGGCTACGACGGCGGCCGGCGTCTGCACGCGTTGGCGCTCGGCGATCCTCGGCAGCCAACCGGCGAGCACGCCGGCGGTCCACTGCTGCCGCGACGCGGTCTTGATGAAACGATCGTCGCCGTCGACGATCCGGCTGCGGCAGAACGCCATCCCGATGGTGGGGGCGGCCCGAAAGGCATGTCCGATGCGGTCGTAGAACCCGGGAAGGACATGGTCGTCTTGGTGGAGGAGGTGGACGAGCCTCCCGCGGGCGAGCGACAGGCAGCGATTCCAGTTGCCGGCCAGGCCGGCGCGAGACTGATTGAGGAGAACTTCGACACGGCCGGCCGGATCGAAGGAGCGGACGAGCGCGCGGACATCGACCTGCCGCGAGCCGTCGTCGACCACGGCGATCTGCATGGCCGCCGGGTCGGGGGCCTGCGCGAGCACCGCCGCGAGCGATTCTCCGAGCCGGTGGTCCGGCTCGTAGGTCGGCAGCATGACCGAGAACGTCGGCCGCGGCACCCCCTCCGGCACCGGGGCGATCCCGCCGAGTACCGGCGTTTGGAAACCCGGGCGATGGCCCGCCCCGCCGCGGCCCAGCGGGGCGGAGGGAGTCTCGTCTTCGTGGACGTGGATCCAGTCGCGCGCCAGAAAAATCCGGGGGGGTGACCCTGGATCGAGGAGGCGGTGACGGTGCCGGACGGTCGAGGTGTGATGCCGCTGGAACATGGGCTGACGCCGGAGAATGGTCCGTTTCTACCGACTGTATCGGCGGAAAGGGCCGGCGCGCTCCAGACCAGCTTTTTTTCAACCGACCCCGGGGGTGGTTCGCTCTCTGCCCAGCCATCCCCGATTCACCACTCCGCCGCGGCGCCGATCGGCGCGAGGAAGGGGCGCCGCCGGACTTGGAAACCGGACTGGCCGTGGCAGACCGAATCAGGTAACTCCCCGGTAGGACCGCGCGGACCCGGTCGACACGGGTTCGCCGCCCACCCCTCCCCGAGAGACCGTATGCCAGCCTTCACCGTCCGCACCACCTCCGCCGATCCGGCGGCGATCGCCGACGTCACCTTCAAGGCGCTCAACCGCCATGCCGACTCCCGGGGCTGGCTCGTGGAAATCTACCGCGAGGACGAACTGGCCTCCGCGCTCCATCCGGTGATGGCCTACGTCAGCCAGACGCAGCCGGGCGTGGCCCGCGGGCCGCACGAACATGTCGATCAAACCGACTACTTCGCCTTCATCGGCCCCGGCGATTTCGAGCTCCTCCTCTGGGATGCCCGTGCGGATTCGCCGACGTACGGGCTCCACACCCGCACGATCTGCGGCCAGTCGAACCCCTGCGCCGTGACGATCCCGCCGGGGGTTGTCCACGCCTACCGCAACACCAGCCCCGTGCCGGGCTGGGTGTTCAATGGCCCCAACCGGCTCTATGCCGGGCCGGGCAAGGAAGAGAAGGTCGACGAAATCCGGCACGAATGCGACGAGAGCTCGCCCTTCCGCATTGGCGGTGGCATTCCCCGTCGGGCGAGCGCCTGACGTGTTGTGGCCGATCGATCCCGACGCTCCGACCCGATCCCACCATCCCAGGGCTGCACCATGTCCCCCCCGCGCGGCGCGTCGTCGAACCATCGCCTCACCCTTGCCGGCATCGAGCCGGCATCCGTCGGCGGCCAGCCTCTCCAACCGCCGCTGAAGGGGATCGTGCTGGCCGGCGGGGCCGGCACGCGGCTCAATCCGATGACGCTGGCGATCTCGAAGCAGCTTCTACCGATCTACGACAAGCCGATGGTCTACTATCCGCTCTCGGCGCTGATGCTCGCCGGGATCCGCGACATCCTGCTGATTTCGACGCCGCACGACCTCCCCCACTTCCAGCGCCTCCTCGGCGACGGCAGCGCGTTCGGCGTGGCGCTTTCCTACGCCGAGCAGCCGCGGCCGGAGGGGCTCGCGCAGGCCTTTCTCATCGGCCGCGATTTCCTCGGCGGGGCCCGCGCCGCGCTCGTCCTCGGTGACAACATCTTCTACGGGCACGGCTTCCAGAACGTCCTGCGGCGCGCGGCCGACCGGGACGACGGGGCGACGATCTTCGCCTATCCCGTCCGCGATCCGGAGCGGTTCGGCGTCGTCGAATTCGACGCCGCCGGGTGCGCGGTGTCGCTCGAGGAGAAGCCGATGGCGCCGAAGAGCCATCATGCCGTGCCGGGGCTCTATTTTTACGACGCGCGGGTCTGCGACCTTGCCGCGGCGCTGGCGCCGAGCCCGCGCGGTGAGCTCGAGATCACCGATCTCAATCGCGTCTATCTGGAGGAGAAGGCCCTCCGGGTCGAGACCCTCGGCCGCGGCTTCGCCTGGCTCGACACCGGCACCCCCGACTCGCTCATGCAGGCCTCCGGTTTCGTGCAGACGATCCAGGAGCGGCAGGGGCTCAAGATCGCCTGCCTGGAGGAGATCGGCTACCGGATGGGCTGGCTGCCGCGGGATGGCCTCGAGACGGCCGGCCGGAAGATGAACAATGACTACGGCCGCTACCTCGTCCAGATCGCCGGCGAGGAACTGGCAGGGGGACCGGCGCATGTCGACGACGGGCACGATCGCGGTTACCGGGTCATCTGGCCAACTGGGGAGGATGCTGTGCCGGCTGCTCGGCAGCAGCGCCGTGGCGCTGCCTAGGAGCAGCCTCGACATCACCGATCCGATGGCCGTCCGCGCCGTCATCGGCCGCCTCCGTCCGCGCGCCGTGATCAACTGCGCCGCGTGGACCGCCGTCGACAAGGCCGAAACCGAGCCGGCCGCCTGCCGGGCCGCAAACGTCCATGCCGTCGCGGCCCTCGCCGCCGCCTGTCGCGAAGTCGACGCGATCCTCGTTCAGATCAGCAGCGATTACGTCTTCGGCGCCGATGCGGCCCGGAAGACCCCCTTCCGCGAAAACGACGCCACCGGCCCGCTCGGCGAATATGGCGCGAGCAAGCTTGCCGGCGAGGTGGCGGCCCGGGGCTGGGAGCGGCATCAGGTGGTGCGCACCTGTGGCCTCTACTCGGCGGGGGAGTCGGGCCCGGTCCGCGGCCGCAACTTCGCCGACACGATGCTCGTGCTGGCCCACGACCGGCCGGAGGTGCGCGTCGTCGCCGATCAGTTCTGCACGCCGAGCTACGTGCCGCACGTCGCTGCGGCGATCGTGGCGCTGCTCGAAGACGGTACGCCCGGCACGTACCACGCCACGAACGCCGGCGGCACCTGCTGGCACGAGTTCGCCACGGAGCTTTTTCACCAGGCGCGGCTGCCAACGGTCGTGACCGCGATCACTTCGAAGGAGTATCCAAGCCCCGTCGCCCGCCCACCGTACAGCATCCTCGACACCGCGAAGCTCGCGAGGCTCGGGATCACCCTCCCTGATTGGCGCCAGGGGATCGCCGACTACCTGGCGGCGAGCTCCCGGTAGATCGCTTCGAAGCGGGCCGCGAAGCCGGGGAGGTCGAAACGTTCCCGGGCGTCGGCATGGGCGGCCCGGCCCATTGCGGCAACCTTCTCCCGGTCGGCGAGCATCCCGACGAGGGCCGCGGCCAGGCCGTCGACGTCACCCGGCTCCACGAGCCGACCGGTGATGCCGTCACGGACAATCTCGGCCAGCCCGCCGGTGCGGCTGGCCACCACCGGCACCCCCTGCATCTGCGCCTCGGCCGCCGCCATGCCGAAAGGCTCGGCCCACACGCTCGGCACGCAGGTCACCCAGGCCCCGCGCATCCGGGTCAGCGTGTCGGCATGGGAGAGGTGGCCGGCAAACGAGACCTTCTCGGCCACGCCGAGAGTGGCGGCGAGGCTGCGCAGGGATCCTTCCTCCGGCCCCCCACCGACGATCGAGAGCTTCGCCTCCGGGAGCCGCGCGGCAACGTGCCGGAAGGCCCGGAGGAGGACGTCAAACCCCTTCTCCGGCACGAGCCGTCCGGCGGCGACGATTCCGGGAAGCGCCGCGAAATCCTGCCGCGGCTCGACCACGGCGGTGCCGGGGGAAACGACCGTCGCGCCGCGAAGGTGGGGGGCGCCGTAGGTATCGAGGCTCTCCGCCACGGCCTGGCTGATCGCCGTGACGCGGCGATAGGCGCTTCCCCACGCCCGGTCCAATCGCGCCTGGAGCATGAGGAGCGGCCAGGCCCGCGCCGACAGACATCCCGACCGCAGGCAGGCGGTGCCGACGGCAGCCTGGCAGGACTGGCCATCGGGCCGGCGGCGGCTGCCGAGGGGGCAGACCGCCCGGTACCACTGCGCGTAGTAGACGCTCGGCGTCCCGCGGAGCGCGCGGAGGATCAGCGGCGAGAGTTGCGTGAGGTAGAGATTGACGTGGACAACGTCGGGGCGAAAGTCGGCGAGGATCCGCTCCAGGGCCC
>JBBAVV010000024.1:0-13327 GCA_040397545.1 Pirellulales bacterium | reverse complement strand
AGATTGACGTGGACAACGTCGGGGCGAAAGTCGGCGAGGATCCGCTCCAGGGCCCGCTCGGCCCAGGGGTTGGCGCACTGGAGGGGAGTTCGCAGGGGGCCGCTCGTGCCGTGGCAGGTGGCGTCGGCGAGGTTCGGGAGCCCGGCGATAGCCGCCGTCGATGCCAACAACCGGGCGTCGTGGCCACGGCGGCGCAGTTCGTCGCGGAGCGAGAGGACGATGCACTCGGCGCCCCCAGCCGGCACGCCGTAGTCGTTGATCAGGAGGATCTTCATGGCGACCGGCGCCCGAAGTGGCCCAGCAGCTTTCGGCTCCGGCGCCCGAGCCGGGCGAGGAGACCGGCCGCCTTGCGCTCGGCAGCGACCTCCTCGGCGACGGCGATCTCCCGCAGCCGATCGACGGCATCGGCCACGGCATGGGGATCCTTGCCAGCGAGGCTGCCGGCGGCGCGGCCGGTGCGCCGGGCGAGCCAGTCGAGCGACTCCGGGGAGAAGTCGAGGAGGTCTTCCTCACAGCGGATCGACGGCCCGAGATCGTCGTCCATGCCGTCGCGGAGCGACGCCCCGACACGCGCCTCGAGCCAGTCGAGGTGGATTCCCTGCTCGCGGATCACCGGTTCGAGAAGGAGAGGATGAAAGCGGAATCTCGGTCCGGTGATCTCGCCGAGGGCCGTGATCAGAGCGGCGTTTTGTTCGATCGTGATGCGGCCCGGCGGAGATGCGGGGAAGGACTGTCGATAGGCAAAGAGAAAACGGACGGCTGGCAGGGAGAGCGAACGGTTGG
The DNA here is from genome assembly GCA_040397545.1 of Pirellulales bacterium. Lineage (GTDB taxonomy): Bacteria > Planctomycetota > Planctomycetia > Pirellulales > UBA1268 > QWOP01. Next base: position 12,544 of record JBBAVV010000024.1, on the reverse strand, counting down.
CGTCCCGATCGACGACCGGAGGCCGGTCGATTCCCAGCCGTTGGCAGAAGTCAGCCACGACACACCGATCAGGAAACGAGTGCCGGTCGTACTTCCAAATGAGGACGTTTTCTCGTCCGAACACCTTGTCGAGGCTGGTGATCTGCGAGCGTGGGCCATCAGCGAGTCCCTTGAAGAACTCGTTGAAAGACGCCTGACGGTGCTTGAGTCTCTCGACAAACGAGCTCTCGACGGACTCCCGACGGGGGCGGATGTAGCCGACGGCCCGGGAGCTGAGATGGCGATCCTCGAGAAACCCGCGGAGCCGCTGCAAGCCGCTTCCGCGGAGAAATCCCAGGCTTTCGCTGGAGAAGAGAAAGGTCCTCCCGGCGAGGGCTGTGATTTCGTCGTCGAGGCGACCGAGCAACCTGCCACGTTCCTGGAGAAGCATCTCGGCTGAAAGGCCCTCCGCCACATGGGTGTGGTACTCCTCCGGCCGGTCGCTGAAGGCGGTGGCCACGGCGCGGCTGTGATTGCCGTGGTCGTGGATCGGATCCTGGAAGTGCGAGTAGACGAAGCGGGGATCGGTCAAGTGCTTTGACAGCGCCCGTTGGATGGCGGTCGAGCCGGTCTTCGGGAAGCCGTAATGAAGAATGCAGTCGGGCATCGGGGAGCCGAAGGCGCGGGGTGAGGCTTGTCGGGCCATCTTATAGGCGACAGCGAGGGGGTGGTCCCGTGCCCTCTCTCCGCGGGCTAGAATGCGATCAGGCATCCCGCCGCGATCGTCGTCCGCTGTCGACAGCCATTTCTCCCCGACGGTCCCGTTGATGTCGTTCCCCACCGTCGACTTCCTCGGCATCGGTGCCCAGCGGGCCGGCACCACTTGGCTCTATCGGTGTCTGCGGCAGCATCCGCAGCTCTACCTTCCCGGGACGAAGGAAATCCATTATTTCAGTCGCCTCGCAGGCCTAGGCCCGCGGTTCACGAAGGTCAGGAGCGTGTGGTCTGGGCTCTTCGGCCTGGGAGCCGCGGAGCGGGAGTGGCGTCAGCGCGTTGGATGGACCTTCCAGAAGAGCGTTCGCGGTCGGATATCGATGGCGACCGGAAGGGAATTGCTGCGGGAGGTCTCTTCCCTTCTCCCGGGAAAGAAGAACGACGCCTGGTACCGGCGCCAATTCGCGGCCGGGACGGGGCGGCTCAAGGGGGAAATCACCCCCGCCTACGCCCTCCTCGATGACGCCGGTGTCCGCCATGTCACCCGCCTGTTTCCGGAGGTGAAGGTGATCTTCCTGCTCCGCGAGCCGCTGTCGCGGATGCTTTCGCAGTGGCATGTTTCGTCGCGGGACTCCCGGCGCGTCGGCCCCCCTCCTCCAGCCGAGCTATCGGGATTTTTCGCCTCGGCCCCGGTCACCGGGCGCAACGACTACCTCCGCACCATCGACACCTGGGGGGCACACGTGCCGCCGGAGCGGTTCTTCATCGGTTGGCATGACGACACCCTCGCCGATCCGGAGGGGATGCTTCGGCGCGTGATGACCTTCCTCGGCGTCGACCCCGACGAGCCGCGGGTGCTCGCGGAGGCGAGGACGAGGGATCACTATCCCGCGGGGGTGAAGCCAGTGGTGCCGCCGGAGATGCTGCGCGAGATGGCCCGGGCGTCGCGGCCGGGGATCGCCGCCCTGGCCGAGCGGTTGGGCGGGCATGCCATCGGCTGGCTCGAGCGCTGCGACGCGATCCTCGCCGGAGGGGATGCCGATGGCTGATCGACTCTCTGGCCGAGCGGACTCTTCTCAGCCGTCCCCTGCAAGCGCGGCGGCAGACCCGGGCTTGGCGGGTGACCTTGGCTTGGCGGGTGACTCGGGCGTGGGGATCCCCGGGGCGCCGGTGAGGCTGCATGGGGCGAGCAGCCGGCTCCGCGATCCGGGCCGGTTTCTCCGCGAATGGGCCCGGGATGCCGGCGGATCGCCGCCGGTCGCCTGGCGGCTTTTCGTCCGGAGCCTGATCCAGCAATACCGCCACTCCTCCCTGGGGATCGTCCTTGCCTTCGCGCCGGTCGTGCTCACGGCGCTCGTGTTCACGTTCGGGAGGCGTTCGCACCTCGTGGCCGGCGAGATTGGCGGGGTGAATAGCGCGTTCTTCGGCGCCTGTGGGATGCTCATGGGGCAGGCGTTTCTCGAGGCGTTCAACGCCACGCGCCGGTTGTTCGCCGGCAATCAGGCCCTCTTCCGGCGCCAGAGCCTTCCAGTCGAGGGGCCGCTCGGGGCGATCCTCCTCGATGTCGGCTTCCGGTACCTGATCCGCCTGGCCGTGCTCGCGCTTCTCATGGCCCTGTTTGCCGTGCCCCCCGCCGTGACGCTTCCCCTGGCGGCCTGGGGGCTTGTCGGCCTGTCGCTTGCCGGCGCCGGTCTCGGCCTCCTCGTCGCGCCGCCGAGCGCCCTTCAGCAGGACATCAACATCTTCTCCAGCGCCCTACCGCTGATCCTGTTTACCGTCACGCCGGTATTCATGGTGCCGGAGCCGGGGAGCTTCCTCGGCGCTGTCCATGCCGCCAATCCACTCGCCTGGCTGTTCGAGGGCGTCCGCGCCGCAGCCTATGGTGCCCCCGGCTCCCTGGCTGCTGCGGCGATCGGCCCGCTGGTCGCCTTGCTCATTTTCGTGCTGGGCTGGTTTCTCTGCCGGATCGCCCGCCCGCACGTCGTCGAACGGATGCTGGTGTAGCCCATGACACGAACCCTCCTCGACGTGACGCAGGTTTCGAAGCGCTACTCGCTCCGGCCCCAGGCCCGTCTCCGCGACGCCACCGCCGACACGCTCCGCGAGCTCTGCGGCCTGCCGGCCCGGCAGGGGCTCCGCGACGGGGAGTTTTGGGCGCTGGAGAACGTCGATCTGCGGATCGATGCCGGCGAGGTGATCGGCGTCATCGGTCACAACGGCGCTGGCAAGAGCACGCTGATGAACCTCGTGTCGGGGATCATCCTCCCCACCACCGGCTCGATCAGCCTGTATACCGACAAGGTCTGCCGCATCGATCAGGGGGGCATTCTCAGCACGCAGGAGACTGGCCGCGAGAACATCCGCATGCAGCTGGCCCTGTCCGGCGTGCCGGTCACCGACACCGTGGCCGAGACGGACGCTATCGCGGCCTTCGCCGACCTCCACCAGCAGCTCGACGCCCCGGTCGGCACCTACAGCGCCGGGATGCGGAGCCGGCTCGGCTTCGCGATCTACGCCCGCCTCCACCCCGACCTGTTCCTCGTCGACGAGGGGCTCGGCGGCGGCGATCAGCGCTTCCGGGAGCGCTTCCGCGGCTTCATCGCCGACTACGTCGCCGGCGGCGGATCGATGCTCTTTGCCATGCACGACACGAACATGATCCAGACGCTCTGCGATCGTGTCCTCCTCCTCGACGGCGGCCGGCCCGTCCTCACCGCTGATGCAACAACGGCGATCGATGCCTACAACCGGCTCGCGATCGAGCGCGGCCTCCCCCCCCTGCCGATCCGCCGCCCGAATCGGACGGCGCGGCGGGATCAGCCCGCTCCCCCGGCCGCGCCGTCGGAGACGCAGGGATCGATCGTCGTCGATTCCATCGCCGTTGTCGGCAAGGATGGGGGCCAGCCGCGATCGGGGAAGCCGGCCGAAGTCGTCTTCACCGTCCGGGCGACGCAGCCCCTCGGCGATGTTGTCGCCGCCATCGAAGTGAGCCGCGGAGAGATCGCCCCGTTGGCGACGCTCCCCGGCGATGTTGTCTCGATCGTCCCGCCCGGGGTCACGCTCCGCTGCAGGGTCCGCTGTCTCGCGCTTGTGCCGGGGGAATACGACGTGGGGGTGAGCCTCTACGACGCACGCACCGAACGGCGCATCGGACCGACCGATGGATCGGGTCGGGCGGTCTTCCGGGTCGGGCCCATTGGCGGTCGGCGCGGTGATGCCGCCGGCCGCGGCGGCTTGCTCCATCTTCCTGCCGTGTGGGAGACGGCGGCTCTCGTCGATCCGGTCGCCGCCGCAGCGGCGGCGTTTCACGACGATCCCTACCCGACCTACGAGCGCTGGCTCGCGCAGCCGGGCCCTTTCTTTTCATCAGCGCACGGGGCATGGATCGTCTCCCGCCATGATCAAGTCTCGGCCCTGTTCCGCGATCCCTTGGTGACCAACCGGACGGTGAAGGCCGGAGTGCTCGGCGACACGATGCTGGCACAGGATCCTCCCGATCACGGCCGCCTCCGCAGCCTCGTGACCGATGTGTTTACCGGTGCAGCCGTCCGGGCGCTCGAATCACGGATCACGGCGCTCACCGACGAACAGATCGACGGCGTTGCCAGTCTCTCCCGCTTCGACTTCATGGAGCACTTCGCCGATCGGATCCCGGGGAGAGTGATGATGGGCCTCCTCGGCCTCCCGGAAACCGACCTGCCGATGCTGGCGGCCTGCGCCGACATGGCGGGAGGGCCGGAGGTGGCAGCGCGGAACATGGGGCGGCTCTCCGACTATTTCGCGGGGATCATCAGGGAACGCCAGAGCAAGCCCGGTGACGATCTCGTCTCTTCGCTCCTGGCGGCCCACGATCCGGGGAGGCAGGCCTCGATGAGAGAGGTGCTCGCCACCTGCGTGCTCCTCCTCCTGGCCGGCTACGAGACGACGTCGAGTCTGCTCGGGAACGGCATGTTCCTTCTCCTCCGGCATCCAGACCAGTATGCCCGCCTCCGGGAAAGCCCGGATCTCGTCGGCCCGGCGGTGGAGGAGATGCTCCGCTTCGAAAGCCCCACCCACTTCCCCTCCGCGCGTGCGGCGAAGGAACCGATCGAGATCGGCGGGCGAGGCATCGCCGCCGGGGATCGGATCCTTGCCTGTCTCGGCGCGGCAAACCGCGACCCGGCTGTGTTCCCCGATCCCGATCGATTTGACATCGGGCGGTCGCCCAACCGGCATCTGGCCTTCGGCCTCGGGATCCACAGCTGCCCCGGGGCGCTGTTGTCGCGCACCGAAGCGCGGATCGCGCTGACGAGGATCAACGAGCGACTCGGGGAATTGCACCTCGACGCCACCGACATCGAGACGTTTCGGCCGTCGTGGCGACCCGCGGAGCGCGTCCGCGGACTCTCGAGCCTGCCCGTCCGCCGGTGAAGCAACTCGTCAGGGCGAGCGTGCCGAGAACCGGCCCAACACGCGCCCCGCCGACGCGAGCGGATCGGAGGCGACGCGCCAGGCCCACGCGGCGAGCGTTCCCTCCCCGCGGAGATGGGCCGGGGGCACGACCGGCCCGGGGATGCGGAGCGACGGCGCCGCGGCCACCGCGCGGAAGAGGGCGAGGTAGCGCTCGAACATCGTGTCGACGAGGGAGCCGGCGTGGATCGTTCGCACCGCCTCCGCCGCCATCCGTGCATGGGCCTGAGGATCGGCCTGGAGGAGGGCGAGCCGATCGGCGAAAGCCTCGATGTCGCCGACGGGGGCGACGAGGCCGTTTTCGCCGGGCCGGATGACGTCCGGCACGCCGCTGCGGATGGCGCTGACGACCGGCACGGCCCCGCGCGACATCGCCTCGAGCATCCCCACGCTCAATCCCTCGAACGCCGAGGGGAGGAGGAAGGCGTCGCAGCTGCCGAGGAGATCGAGGACGTCGTCGTTGGGCTGCGTTCCCAGGAAGGCAAGCTTGCGGCGCATCACGAGCCGGCGCCCCTCCTGCTCCATCGCCGTCCGCTCCGGCCCGTCGCCGACGACGAGCATCTCGAAGGGGATGCCGCGCCGGTCGAGCGCTGCGGCGATGGCGACGACGTCGTTGGCGCGCTTCTGGGAGCGCATCAGGCGGCCCACGTAGGCCACGCGGAGGACGCCCTCCGGGGGGCGGAGAGCGGAGGAGCCCGTACTGATCAGGGGGATGCCGTAGGGGATCGTATGCATTCTTCCGGCGAGGCTCGGCAGCAGCCCCTCGAGGTGGCGCCGGATGGCGCTGCTCACGGCGACGATTCCATCGGAGGCGTGCGCCAGCCGCGCGGTGTGCTCGTAGTGCATCGGATCGTCGCTGTGGCAGATCGTCACCACGCGGACCCTCGCGGAGAGGCGGGGAACGACGCACGAGTATTCGTAGTCGTAGTTGGGGATGTAGATGCAGGGGGCCTGGGATTCGAGGTGGTCGATCATCGACTGCCAAGCTTGCGGCCATCCCATCCAGGCGGGCGTCTCGCGGCGGTCGACCGGGATATCGGCGGCGATCGCCAGGCCGCTGCGGTCGGCGAGCTCGCGGCTGCCATGAACGCGCGCGTCGATGCCCATCCCGCGGAGGCGCCGCAGGAGGTGGATCGTGAACGTGTCGACGCCGCTGATCTGTCCACCCGCCGCCGAGACGATCACCTTGTGGCTCTCGAAGGGAGGAAGTTGCGCCATCGGCCGGGCTGGGGGCTGGGAATGTGCGACGGGGGGCGAGGGGCGACCGGGCCACACAGGGACAGCGTTAATGAAGTCGAGATCGAGGGCGAGCCGGCTGCAGGGATCCCCCGGCAGTGCCGTGAGGATCTCCGTCGTGCCCACGCGCTCCGGAGGCAATCGCAGCCAGTCGCACGACCGCCGGAAGGCCCCCGATGCGACCTGGGCATCGAGGCGGGCGAAGAGGGCTTCGTAGCTGTCGAGCATGTCGTCGATGCGGTGGCCTCCGGTGCGGATCGTCTCGAAGGCTGCCCGTCCGAGGTGCTCGCGGAGCGTCGGATCGTCGGCGAGGCGGGCGAGATTCCCGACGAAGCTGCCGATGTCGCCGACGGGGCATGTCAAAGCGTTGAGGCGATCGCGGACGACGAGCGACTGCGTGACGAGCTCCGACACCACCGGCACGCAGCCGCGGCTCATCGCCTCCAACAGCGCGATCGAGAGCCCCTCGAACTGGCTTGTGAGGAGGAAGACATGCTGGTCGGCCATCTCGTCGGGGAGACACGCGGCGGGGAGCCGCCCCGCGAACCGCACCGTCCCCGCCGCCACCAGCGGCGCGGCGAGTGCCTCGAGCTCGGTGCGGTATTCGCCATCGCCGTAGAGCGTGAGCTCGTGGGGGATTCCCCGCTTCATGAGCGCTCGCGACACGGCGATCATGTCGTCGAGCCGCTTTTGGGTGCGGCGCAGCTCGCCTGAGTAGGCGATCCGCAGCGGGCCGGTCTGGGGTTTGGCCGGCGGCTCAGGGAGATCGGGGACGCAGTTGCGGATTGTGATGGCGCGGTGGGCGAGGTGGGGAAAGCGGTGGGCGAACGAGAACTGGAGCGGGTCGGCGACGGCGACGATCGCATTCCAAAAGGCGCCGAGCCTACCGGCCTGCTCGAAGTCGAGATCGTTGTCGGCCTGAAGGAGCCCCACGAGCGTCACCCGGTCGGAGAGCCGGGGGGCGACGACGTTGTTGCGCCAGTCGTGGAGCATGAGGTAGTGGCAGGGGGCCGAGGATTCGAGGGTGCGGATGATCGCCTCCCATCGCACCCCCCAGGGATCGTCGGGGCGCACCGGCAGGGTGAGGCAGGGGATGTCGGCCGGAGGGGATGCCGGGCCCGCTGGTGTCGGCACCTTGCTGCAGCCCGCCTCGGTGAGGAGCACCGACGCCTCCCAGCCGCGCGCGCGCAATCCGCGCACGAGCCGCTCGGCGAACACGCACGGCCCGCTCACGGCCCAGTGGGGGAGGCCGACGACCACCTTCGACGTATGGAGAGGGCTGGTCATGCCGAGCCTCGTCGTGGGGCGGCGCGGAGCCGGCGGAGGAAGTCGGGGAGGTCGGTGCGGAAGAAGACCGCCAGGCCGTTTTCGAACAGGAGGAGGTGGAGGATCGCGAGGCCGAGATAGGCGGGATGCCGGATGACGAGGAGAACGAGCGTGAGGAGGGGAAACCAGAGCGTGTAAAAGCGCTGGAGGAGGGTGATGTTGAGGAAGAACAGCCGGTGGATCGGCGGGGCGCTCTCCGCCGTCGCAGGCCACGCCACCGCTCGATCCCGCTCGCGGGCCACCACGAGGGCCGTCCAGAGAAGAAAGCCGACCGGCACGATCGGGGCGTCGATCCCGATCACGAGGAGGATCGCTAGGAAGACGAGCCCCTCCACCGGGAGGAGAACGCGCTCGAGGATCTGAAACGTCGGCAGCCAGCCGTGCCGCGTCACGAAGGTCGTCATCCCCGCCGCCTGATCCCGGCCGGCATCCTCGATCTGATGGGTGAGGATGTGCCGCAGTCCGAGGACGAAGGCCCAGGCGGCGAGGAGCGCCGAAGCCCAGGCCGGCACCGAGACAGCGCCGAGCCGGGCGAAGACGAGGAGCGCCACGGCCGTCGAGATCGTCCAGGAGTAGAGGGCGTCGGCGATCGGCCCGAGGATGCCACGCTCCTTGAGCCGCACTCCCGGCATGCTGTAGAGGATGAAGAGGGCGAACTCGAGGCCGAGGAGGGCCCAGACCGCCGGGGTCGTCGGCAGCCAGGCCCACGGCACCCAGGCGAGGAGGAGAACGACAGCGAACGTGGCCGCCAAGCGCAGCGGCCGGCGGCCGGCGACGAGATTCGCCGCGCCGCTCTCCACGTCCTGCTCGACGTCGAACAGATCGTTGAAGAGATGGCCGAAGCCGGCGATCCCCACCGAGGCGACGAGGAAGAGGAGGAGGGTGCCGAGCGTCGTTGTCACCGCCGGGGCCGGCTCGGCCTCCGCCAAGACGTGATACACCGGCGCCATCATCACCGGGAGTTGCGTGTCCCACCAGCGGTGGGCGCGGAGGATGCTCTTCAGACGCACGAGCCAGCCTCCGTCGCTCGTCGGGCCCGGTCGCTCTCGCGCTGGATCGCCTCGAGGCACAAGCCTGTGGTCAGAGCGCGGGATCCCCAGCTGTTCTGCTTCTGGCGCGCCCCGAAGTACAGCGCAAAGGCGTCCCATCCGCCATCGGGGCCCTGCTTTCCCTCGAGCCACGCTCTGCCGGCGGGGAGGAAGGGGGATTCGAGGCCGAAGTTCATGAGCGCCGACATCGCTAGCGCTGTGTGCATGTCGGGGGCCGCGATCGAGCCGTTGGGGAGGAGGTAGGCCTCGATCCGGGAGCGGATCGTGTCGCGGATCGTGGCGAAGCGCGTCGCGCCGGCGGCGTAGCCGCGGGAAATCGCGTGCCAGAGCGGAAAGGGATCGTGGTAGAAGGTGTCGCAGTCCGATTCCGCGCCGGCCTCGACGACCCGGATCAGCCAGTCGATGGCTTGGTGCGTCTCGGGGCGATTCCCCAGATACCAGATCACGTTGGCGTTGACGACACCGCTGACATCGTCGTAGGTCGTGTACTGACACCGCCAGTAGACGATCCAGCGCTGCCAGGTGAGGTCGCGGAGCATCGCCCACCAGTAGACCGGATCGAGTGTGGGGACGGCGCGGAGGATCTGGTAGGTGTAGAAGCGCCCGTGGCGATCGCGGTTGTGGAGCATGAGGGGGCGGTTGTCGGGAAAGGGGATGCCGTTTTGCCGGAGGATCGCCGAGATGCAGGCCATGTCGTCGAGATCGGCGGGGATGAAGGGATGGGCCTTCCGCCCGCTCTGCACCGAGCCCTTGTTCCAATAGCGCCACAGGCCGTGGCCGTCCATCTCCCGGAGGAAGTATTCGACGCCCCGCGCCGTCATCGCCGCCGCGGCGGGGTGGGGGATCGACGCCAAGGCGTGGAGGACAGACGCCGTGGCGAACGGCGAATGATCCTCTTCCACCGGCCAGCCGGGGCGGTTGCGCCGCGTCCGCTCGACGGGAAACTGCCCCGAGGGGAGTTGGCTCCGGACGAGGAAGTCCACGCCAGCGCGGAGGGCAGGGGAAAGCTCGGCTTCGTTCGGCGCGGATGGCATCGCGGTGACCTCTGACCACCGCACACCGGGAACGCGATGCTGGCGGGGCCTCCACAGAGCCAGCCCTTCCCAAGTGGGTCGAGACAACAAGTGGGGCGACAGAACGTGGCGGCTTCCTGCGCAGCGGATGAAGGTAGACTAACGCTCATCCAGCCCTTTGACGATCCGCCCGTGCTGGGGAGCCCGAGGGCGAAGGCCCGCACAGGTTTGCCCATGCCCGCCCCCCCATCCTCCGTCGCCCTCTCCCACAGGATCGACGCCTGGCGGCGGCAGGTTCGCGAGCAGCTCGATGCCGAGATCGATGCGGCCGCGATTCCCGCGCCGCTGCGGGAGGCCATCCGCTACGGATCGACGACGGCGCCGGCGAGCCGGTGGCGGGCCGTGCTCGTCCTCGAGACGGGGGGCATCGTCGGGGCCGACCCCGAGGCGTGTCTCTTGGCGGCCTGTGCCGTCGAGGCGCTCCACTGCGCCACACTCTCGGTCGACGATCTCCCCTGCATGGACGACGCCGAGAAGCGCCGCGGGCGACCGGCGCTGCACCGGCGCTTCAACGAGGCGCTCGCCATCCAGGCAGCGCTGTGGCTCCTCGGGATCTCCCGCTCGCTGCTGGCCCGGGCCGCCGCCCAGGCCGGTTCAGCCCCAGACGCCGTCGATCCCCTCGGCGCTTCCGCCCGCCTGGCGACGCTCCAGCAACGGACCGAAGACGCGCTCCATCTCGGGCAATTCCTCGATCTCGTGGGGAGCCTCGGCCGGGCGGAGGTCGATCCTGAGGAGGTGGCGCGGCTCAAGTGTGGCCGACTCTTCGCTCTCGCCGCCGCGGTGCCGGCCTGGCTCCCGTGCCGGGAGGCGGCGCCGTCGGGGCTCGCTTTGGCGCTCGAGGCCTTCGGCGAGGCCGTCGGGATCGGCTATCAGATCCGCGACGATCTCGACGATGACGCCGAGGACGAGCGGGCGGCAACCTGGAGCGACGACGAAGCAAGTGGCCGCCCCACCCTCGTCGCCGCCGCGGGGCGTGGCGCTGCCGCCGCACGGATCAAAGCGCACCTCGCCCGCGCGGAGGCGGCGCTTGCGCCCCTCGCCGCTGCCGGGGTCGATCCGCAGCCCCTCATCGTGCTCGCGAGCATGCTCCTCGGTCGGCCGGAGGGGGGCTCACCGGCTCCGGCCGGCTGACTCCTGCCTGCCCTCTCCGGGGGATCACGCCGGCGGCCTGATCGAGCGGGCGTTGTCGAGTTGCTCAAGCGTGGCGCGGGTCGCGGCGTCGATCGCCTGTTGGTCGACCGCCGCGACGTGCGTCCGGCCGGCGTTGCTGTCGGCCCGGAGCGTCGACTCGACCACGAGTCCGAGGCGCCCGGCGAGCGCCGCGACAGATGCCGGAGAGGCGACGAGATCCTCGTAGCGAACGATGAGCAGCGTGTCGCCGAGGGCGGCCCGGGAAGCGAGGCACTTTTTGTTGCGCGACACCCAGTGCTGGCCGATCCCCTCGGGGTTGGTCACCCACTGCTTCTCCAGCCACGACTGGTAGACATTCACCGGATCGCGGTAGAGCCAGATCATGGTGAGGTCGTAGTCGCGGTATTCCTCCGCAACCTCGAGCGGAGACCGGCGCCGGCTCTCCCGCACCGGCTTGAGGAGCACCGTCCCGGGAAGGGCCGCGAGGACCGGGCCGATCTGGGGTTCGGGGCGGAGAAAATAGTCGTCGTAGAGGTCGTCGTCGGCATGCTCATGACGGGGCGAAACTCCCGGCGCCGACGCGAGGGTGTCGAACAGCGCCGTCGTCCCGGAGCGCTGGAAGCCCATGATCATCACCAGACGCTTGGCCGGCATCAGCCCACTCCCGGGTTTGGTTTCTTTCGGCGGTCCCTTGACCCGCCGGCGGTATCATCGCGGTTTGGCGGGTCGAGGGATACCTCCCGGTCTCGTTCCCCGCTGCCGGAGCCCGCGCCGTGTCCTTCCAGTTCCTCAAAGCCCTCGTGCGGTTGTTTTCCGGCGCCGGTCCTAACGCAGGATCTGGCGCGGGATCGGAAAGCCGGGTCGTCGCGCGGCCGAAGGTGTTCGGGGTGGGGATCGCCAAGTCGGGTACGAAGACCTTGGGGCGTTGCTTCCGCGAGCTCGGCTACCGCAACTGCTCGATCCGCGACGATCTCGTCCCCGCCGCCGTCGGCGACCCGGCCGCCGTGATTGCCGCCACCGGGGATTTCGACAGCTTCGAGGACTTCCCCTGGTTCTGGTTCTACGAGCCCCTTGCCGCCCGCTATCCCGACGCCCGCTTCGTCCTCACGCGGCGTCGTGACGACGACACCTGGCGGCGGAGCTTCCACAACCACATGCGGACGATCCCCCCGGAGCGGATCGAGCTCGGCCGGCAACTCGCCGAGCGTTTCCTCCCCGGCGTGCCGATCGACGACCTCCACCAAGTCCACAACGAGCGCGTCCGCGCCTTCTTCGCCAACAAGCCGGGCCGGCTCCTCGAAGTCTGCTGGGAGGAGACGCCGTCGTGGGATCCCCTCTGCGCGTTCCTCAGGCTGCCGGTGCCCGACGTTCCCTTCCCGCATGAAAACCGGGGGGACTACCAGAGCCCACGACCGGGCTGATCCCCGTGCACGGCCTGGCTTTCCGTGCAACGTTTGGGCGACCCCGCCACGGTCGCGCGGCTCGGCCGGCCCGATCGAAGAGAACCATGCGGGGCGGGACAGGGCTTGCGGCAGTTCAGGTGCTTCTCGAGGAGATTCCAGCGTTGAACGAATCGGCTGATGATCC
>JBBAVV010000023.1:34443-70931 GCA_040397545.1 Pirellulales bacterium | reverse complement strand
ACACCTGGTTCGTGGCGGCCGTGCACCGGACCACAACCGATGAGATTGAGTTTTTCGGTCCGACGGGTTGTCCTGCCACGCACCACGATGAGTTTCGGGACATCCTTGCCTGGACTGCCGCCGCAGGGAAGGCAACGCGGCTTGAACGGAGCAGGCGGCTGGGGAACGCCACCGATGAGTCGGTGCTCTTCCGGGCCCGCGACTGGGCGGAGGTCCGGCCCGAATGGGGGCTGGCGGGCAATGCCGCCTTCGTTATTGCCGACCGCCGCCGAACGCTGGGCCTCAACCTCGGTGGCCGCTCTTTTCTCCACGAGTACTGCTCGGCGAAAGACCTCGACGGAAAGGTGCTGGAGCTGATCATGACCGCCCCGATGGTCGTGACCAGCTGGATCGGGCTGCAGTATTTTGCCTCCGCCGTCGACAACAAGGCCTTCGGCAGCGGAAGCAAAGTCATTCATGACGTGGTGGGTCAGTTTGGCATCCTTGAGGGGAACGGTGGCGACCTGCGGGTTGGCCTCCCCTGGCAGGCGGTTCACGATGGCACCAAACTGCAGCATGAGCCGCTGCGGCTCACGGTCATCATCGACGCCAGCCGGGAACGCGTTGCCGACATTCTCAATCGGCACTCAGGCGTGCGGGATCTCGTCACCCACAACTGGCTTCGGCTCGTGGTCGAGGATGCGGGAGCGTGCTATCGCTGGACGCCCACGGCTGGCTGGCAGCTGCTCTGACTGGAGCGGTCGACGAGTCCTGCGGGGCCCGCTGCCGAGTCGAAGTCGGCGTCGTTGTCCGCATGGGTCAGTGCCCGTTTACCAGTGCCTCCCAAAACTCCGCCGCGTCGGACACCGTGTTGTGACCGGCGCCTTGGATCCCCCGGAGCGTGGCGCGCGGCACCTTGAGGGTTACTGCCGCTGCGTTCAGGCCGCATGGGGACGCAAGGAGCGACAGACGCAAAAACGAGAAATGCTGGTTTTGCGGTGTTTGCAAGGGGTGCGTCTGGGTGCGTCTCCTTGCGAAAACGCACCAAGACGCTGCATACCCGCCGGTCAGGTGTCTCGGATCAGGCCGGAAGAGGGCGTGGCGACCGGCAAAAACCCCGTTGCCGTCAGGGCGTCTCACCGACTACTGTCCCGCCCTCTCCGGACAGTCCGGAGGGATCGACCCGCTCCGCTGCCCGCCGGCACCCCCGACGGATTCCCGGGGCCTGACAAAGGAGATTTCCATGGCGAACGGATTGACCATGGGTTCTGGGCTGGCGGACCGTACCGCCTCCGGCTTGCACCACGGTGCAGCCCAAGGCCCAGCCCAACACGGCGTCGGCCCGGCTCCGGCGTGGTGTGCCGTACCCCGGTGCACGCTGCGGTTTGAAAAGTGTGCCGACGGCTTCAAGATCCACTGCGAATGCCCCGACCAGGCCTCCTGCGGGACACTCCAGAACCTCTGCCGCAGCCTCGCGGAGGGGATGTGCAGCTGCGCCTGCACGAAAAACGGGATCTGCGTGGCCCAGTGCAATCTCTGCTTCTGCAGTTGCACCTGCGAAACGACGGCCAAGGGGGTCTGCATCACCTGCCGCTCCGGCGACAAGGATTGCTGCAAGCTGACCCAGGGCTGCTGCGAGTGCCTCGCCGCCTGCTGCCAGGCCGGCTGCGCCTGCACCGTCTGCTTCGGCGGCGTCCCGGTCTGCTGCGGCACCTGCGTCTGCTGATCCGACGTGCAAAAACTCCCGGAGCGTGGACCACCACCCCCGGACCGTGCCCAACGGCCCGCCGGAGGGGGTAGTCTGCGTCGTCCGGGACCAATCCAAGGAGCCCGCCTGAAGTCTTTTTCAGGCGGGCTTTCTCACGTTTCTTGACCATACTTGACGATGTTGACGATTTTGGTGATGAACGTCAGACTACAGGCTTCAGACTCCTCGCTCTCGTGTCCCGCCCCACCGTTTGCCCCTCGAGGTTCCCTGCCGATGCCCGCGCCTCACCCCCTCCGCCCCTTCCTCCGATTGACGACCCTGGCCGTCATCATCCTCGCCGCGCTGACCTCGGGCTGCGCCAAACCGACGGGTGAGGGTGGATCGAAGCCGTCGGTCATCGAGCTCCTGAACGTCTCCTACGATCCGACGCGCGAGCTCTACAAGGACATCAATATGGCCTTCGCCGAGCATTACCAGGCCGAGCACGGCACCAAGGTCAGCATCAAGCAGTCGCACGCCGCCTCGGGGAGCCAGTCGCGGGCCGTGATCGACGGTCTCGATGCCGACATCGTGACCCTCGCCACCTGGCCCGATGTCGAGGCGATCGCCCGGGCAGGGCTCGTGAAGGCTGACTGGCAGCAGCGCTTCGACAACGACTCGATCCCTTACCACTCCGTCGTCGTGTTCGTCGTTCGCAAAGGCAATCCCAAGGGCATCGCCGACTGGCCGGATCTCGATCGTGACGACATCGAGATCATCACCCCCAATCCGAAGACGTCGGGCAACGGGAAATACAGCTTCCTGGCCGCTTGGGGCTCGGTCCTGGCCGCCGGGGGCTCGGCCGACGACGCGCGGGGCTACGTCGAACGGCTCTACCGGCGCACGCCCGTCCTCGACACCGGCGCCCGGGCGGCCACCGCCACCTTCTCCCAGAAGGAGATCGGCGACGTCCACCTGACGTTCGAGAACGAGGCCCATCTCGAAGTCGACGAATCGAAGGGGGCCCTCGAGATCGTCTACCCGAAGCGGTCGATCCGCGTCGATCCGCCGGTGGCCGTCGTCGACGCGAACGTCGACCGGAAGGCGACACGGCACGCCGCCGAGGCGTACCTCGGGTTCCTCTACTCGCCGGAGGGGAAGGCGATCGTCGCCAAACACCACTACCGCCCCTGGGTTGCCGATGCCAAGGGGCCGCCGGAGGGCTTTCCGGCGATCGAGACGTTCGACATCGGCTTGGTCTCCGGCTCCTGGGACGACGCGATGAAGAACCTGTTCGGCGAGGGGGGGGAGTTCGACAAGATCTATCAACCGGCCGGGGGAACGAAATGAGCCCGGTGCCCGCCTGCCGCTCGCCCTCCCTGCTTCCGGAAACGATCGTCATCTCCCCATGAACACACCTCCCACACCGTCGATCTCGAACCGGCGCGAGGACCCCCCGGCCGAGAGGTTCTCGATCCTCCGTCCGCCGTCGCCCCCGATCCGCCGCGCCCGCCACCGCACCGTCCTTCCCGGCTTCGGCATCAGCGCGGCGATCACGTCGCTGATGATTGTGGGACTCGTCGTCATTCCACTGGCCGTGCTGATTCTCCGCGCAGCCTCGCTCGGCCCGGCCGGATTCCTTACGGCGGCGTGGACACCACGGGCCCGGGCAGCCTACACGGTGTCGCTCGGCTCTTCGCTGACAGCGGCGGTCATCAGTTCGCTTCTCGGGCTCCTCGTTGCCTGGGTGCTCGTCCGTCTGGAGTTCCCGGGACGGCGGATCCTCGATGCCCTTGTCGACGTGCCGCTGGCCCTCCCCACCGCGGTGGCGGGCCTCGTCTACTCGACCCTGTATGTCGAGAAGGGGTGGCTCGGCCAGTGGCTGGTGCCGGTGGGGATCAAGGGGGCGTATTCGCTCCTCGGGATCGTGCTCGTGCTCGTGTTCGTCAGCCTGCCGTTTGCGATCCGGGTCGTCCAACCGGTCATCGAGAGCCTCGACAAAGACACCGAGGAAGCGGCCCGGCTGCTCGGGGCGAGCCGCAGCCAGACCTTCTTCCGG
Source organism: Pirellulales bacterium (assembly GCA_040397545.1). GTDB lineage: Bacteria > Planctomycetota > Planctomycetia > Pirellulales > UBA1268 > QWOP01. The sequence goes on along the minus strand of JBBAVV010000023.1, from coordinate 67,206 downwards.
GTCGTGCTCCCCGGCATCCTCCCCGCCGTGGTCACCGGCTTCGCGCTGGCGCTGGCCCGAGCGCTGGGGGAGTACGGTTCGGTCGTCTTCATCTCCGGCAACATGCCGTTCAAGACGGAAATCGCCCCGGTGCTGATCGTCTCCCGCCTCGAGGAGTTCGCCTACGCCGAGGCGACCGCGATCGCCGTCGTCCTCCTCGGCATGTCGCTGTCGATGCTCGTCGTCGTCAACGTCCTCCAGCAGCGTCTCGTCCGCAACTCCCAGTGACACCTCTCGCCCGCGATGACCTCCAAACCCCGCCACGCCGCCACCGCCACCAGCCCCCTTGGCCTGCTCCTCATCACGGGTGCGGTGGCGACCGTCGGCCTGCTCATCGTCGCGCCGCTGGCGAGCGTCTTCGTTGATGCCTTCTCCAACGGCCCCCGGGCGTGGTGGGAGGCGTTGGCCCACGACCCCGACACGCGCCATGCCATCTGGCTGTCGCTCACCGTCGCCCCCATCGCCGTGCTCATCAACACGATCTTCGGCGTCGCGGCGGCCTGGCTCGTCGCCCGCTTCCGCTTTCCAGGGCGCTCGCTCCTGGTGTCGCTGTTCGACGTCCCCTTCTCCGTCTCCCCGGTGGTCGCGGGATTGGCGCTGGTGCTGATCTTCGGTCGGCAGGGACTGTTGGGGCCGACCCTCGCCTGGCTGGCGGTGAAGGTGATCTTCGCCTGGCCGGGGCTCGTCCTCGCCACGACGTTCGTGACGCTGCCGCTGGTGGTGCGCGAGTTGATCCCGGTGATGGAGGCGATCGGACCGGAGGAGGAGATGGCGGCGGTCAGCCTCGGGGCCAACGGCTGGCAGGTGTTTTGGCGTGTGACGCTCCCCAACATCCGCTGGGCCTTGCTCCACGGGGTCGTCCTCGCCAACGCCCGCGCCATGGGGGAGTTCGGCGCCGTCTACGTCGTCAGCGGCCACATCGCCGGTGCCACCGACACCATGCCGCTGCGCGTCGAAAAACTCTTCCAGGAATACCGCACGCCGGCCTCGATGGCGGTGGCGAGCGTGCTGGCGGCCCTCGCCCTCCTGACGCTCGTCGCCAAGGTGTTCATCGAGCGACAGCTGGAAACGGAATCGCAGGAACTCGAAGCGGCCCGGGCCCCCGGCGCCGATACCGACCCGACCACGGGAGGTCTTGGACCATGAGCATTCGCGTCGACGGGGTCTCTAAATCATTCGGCACCTTCAAGGCGCTCGACCACGTCTCGCTCGAAGTCCCCCAGGGGACGCTCCTGGCGCTCCTCGGGCCGTCGGGCTCTGGCAAGACGACGCTCCTGCGGATCATTGCCGGGCTCGAGTGGCCCGACTCCGGCCGGATCGAAGAGGATGGCACCGACATCACCGACCGCCACGCCCGACAGCGGGACGTGGGCTTCGTGTTCCAGCACTATGCCCTCTTCCGCCACATGAGCGTGTTCGAGAACATCGCCTTCGGGATGCGGGTGCGGAAAGCCCCGCAGGCCGAGGTCAAGGCCCGGGTCGACGAGCTGCTCCATCTGGTGCGCCTCGACAACCTCGGTTCGCGGAAGCCCGCGCAGCTCTCCGGCGGCCAGCGCCAGCGAGTGGCCCTCGCCCGGGCGCTGGCGATCCGCCCGCGGATCCTCCTCCTCGACGAGCCGTTCGGGGCCCTCGATGCGAAGGTGCGCGTCGAACTGCGGCAGTGGCTCCGCCGCCTCCACGACGAGATCGGCATGACGACCGTGTTCGTGACCCACGATCAGGAGGAGGCCTTCGAACTGGCCGACGACGTCGTCGTGATGAACGAGGGCCACGTCGAGCAGCGCGGCACGCCCGAAGAGGTCTTCGACAAGCCGGCCACGCCTTTCGTGATGGACTTCCTCGGCAATGTGAACGTCTATCACGGCCGGGTGGAGAACGGCCTGGCCTTCTGGCATGGCGTGCCGATCGACTACCCCGACTACCCCCACGCCCAGGCCCGCACGGCCCGCGTCTACCTCCGCCCCCACGAGCTCGACATCGCCCGCGCCCTTTCCGGCGGTCCGTCGGAAGCGCATCAGGGCACGAGCCTCGCAGCGACGGTGCTCCGCCAAACGCGCACCGGCCCGATCACGCGCATCACCTGCCAGCCACAGGAGGGAGGGAGCGATCTCCATGTCGATCTCCCTTCGGCGGCGGCCCGCGAGCTCGGCCTCCAGCCGGGCGAAGCGGTGTCAATCACGCCGCGGCATGTCCGCGTCTTCCTGCCCGACCCGGAGTATGTCATCTGACCCCTGTTCCCAGCCCCGTCACGAGCCCCCAGCCATGAGCAGTCTTCCCCCCTCGCTTTCGCCGAAAGACGATTCCCCCCCCCGCCATCCAGCGCTCGACCGGATCGACGATGCCCTCCGGGGCCTCCGGTACGGCTCGGTCTTGGCGATCGTCCAGGATGGCGTCGTCGTCCAGATCGAACGGACCGAAAAAACCCGTCTGCCCCAGAGCGATCAGCGCTGAAGCCCGCGGTCGGCGATCCACCCCGCCGCCCCTCCATCTTCCCCACCCGCCCCGCACCGGATCGACCGGGCCGGCGGAGGATTTCCCCCTCTCCCCAGCTGGGAAGGGGGGCCCCCAGAATCGAAAAACGTCTAAAAAAACAGGCAAGAAATAATCTTGACCAAGACGATCGTATTGATAAGATACCAATGTCTACCTTGTTGACCGTATCGGTAAACATCAAGTTGTAATCGTCAAAGACCGATTTCTTTTCCGTCTGCAGTACCGACCGGAATGACCGGAGGGAAGCGACGGCTCCGCTGAGCCTTTCGTTCCGTCCCGGTTCCCAGGTCCCTCTCACTGCCGGCTGGTTTGCCCGATCAGGCCGCCCCGATCAGGCCCCCAGCCCCTCTCCCATTCGTTTCGCTTTCCCTTCACCCCTTTCCCTCGAGGAATCCCCAATGTCCATCCGCTCCGTTCCTGCACGTCGGGCGTTTACGCTCGTCGAGTTGCTCGTGGTGATCGCGATCATCGGCACCCTTGTCGGGCTCCTCCTGCCGGCCGTCCAGGCCGCCCGGGAAGCCGCCAATCGCTCGAAATGCTCCAACAACCTCAAGCAGATCGGCTTGGCGATTCTCAACCACGAGTCCTCCAAGCGCACCCTCCCCAACAGCTACCGGCCCAACAACGGCGCGGCGCGCATCGCCTGGGTGACGCGACTCCTCCCCTTCTTCGAGGAAGGCAACCTCGGCAACCGCTGGGACTTCGCGCAGAACTGGAGCAGCGTGACGCCGAACACCGCCGGCGGCTTCCTGATCCCCAATGCCGTTCTCGCCATGACCCGCCTGCAGACGTTCGAGTGCCCGTCGGCGCCGTCGAGCAACAATTTCGACGCCGACCCCGAAACGAGCTCCACGCCGAGCGGCTATCCCACGGCAGACATCAAGGCGGTCGTCAACGCGGCCGGGAACGGCTTCGCCACCGTCGGCCTGTTCTGCGCCACCACCGACTACTCGCCAACCGTCTTCGTCGACTCGCGTCTGGCCAATGGCGGCACGATCAGCGACACCCGCGCCGATGTCGCCCACAACGCCGTTCAGGGAGCGCAGAAGTCGGGCCCGGCCGATGGCTTCATGCCGAAGGACTACAACGGCACGGTCAAGGTGCGTCTGGCTGACTGCATCGACGGCACATCGAAGACGATCGCGATCGCCGAATCGGCCGGCCGGCCCTCCAAGTGGACCCGTGGCAAGAAGGCCGACAACGCCTCTGGGGCGTTCCCGGCCCGGCGGATCAACGCCGGTGGCTGGTGCCGCCCGGCGAGCGACTTCGCCTTCGACGGCTCCTCTGCCGACGGCACGCTCTTCGGCGGCCCGAATGCCACTGGCGCCCTCAACATCACCAACGGCGAGAGCGTCGAGACCGCTCCCTACCGCGGGCCGGTCTACGGCACCGAGGGGACCAGCGAGCCATACGCCTTTCACTCGGCCGGTGCCAACCATGTCTTCGGTGACGGATCGGTCCGTCTCCTTTCGAGCGACGTGACGATCCGCATCTACGCCGCGCTCGTCACCCGGGCCGGCGGCGAGACGGCGAATGCCGACTGACAACGGCTGAGCGGCCGGCGACGAGGCGCGGTGGGCCTGAAGCCGGCCGCAAAAGCGATGATCCCGGAGGGGCCGGGGCGGGGTGAACCCTGCCCCGGCCCGCTCCTTTTTGCCACCCGAACCGGGCCCGCCTCCCCGCCGCGGACGGCCACGGGGGGGCCGTGGCTTTCAAAAGCGGAGTCCACGCCGTACTCTGGCGGGGTGAATCCCGACGTCGGCCGCAGCGACCGCGGTGCCCGCCGGATCACCGCTCCGGAGCCAGCGAGGACTCCGCGGCGCCAGGTCCCCGCCCCGGATCGGAAGCCAGGGGCGGAAACGCGGGCCGGGAGCGGTCCCTTGCCACGAGCGTGTGCATGAGCGACATCCTGTTCCATTACTACCGCGTCAATCCGACGACGTGGTTCTACCTCTCGTCGCTCCTCTCGATCGCGCTGTTCTTCAAGTTCAACCGCGTCTGGAGCGTGAGAAACCTCGATCTCGTCGGCCTGATCCTGTTCGCACCGGGATTGCTAGCGGTGGAGTACGGGAGTTTCCGGGCCAACCAGGCAGCGCACCAGCTCGGTTACATCTGGCTTTTCTCGGTGTCGGCGGCATTCCTGGTGCGGATGCTGTTCGACTCGATGATGGTCCGCCGGCCGCTCCTCGAGCCGAATCTGACGACGGGGGGGCTGGTCTTCCTGGGGAGCTCGCTGCTCGTGTTCCTCCTCGCCAACGTGATCACGTCGCGCCCTCAGCAGTCAGACATCGCCGCCGCCGCCGCCGCGTCGCGGACGGAAGCCCAAGCGCCAGACCAGGTCGATCCCCTCGAGCGCCTCGGCCCCGGCTACCCGCTCCTCTTCCTCCTCCCGCGGATCTCGACGCAGCGGATCTTCTCCCCTGAGGCCGATGGAAAAGGGACGGTCGAGGCCGCCGGGGACGCGCGGATCGTCAACGAGACCACCGCTCGGGTGATGGCGATCCTCTCGCAACTGGCGATCGTCGCCGGGATGGTGTTCACCGGCTGGCGGCACTTCGAGAACGCCCGCCTGGGGATCGCCGCGGCGGTCCTCTACCTCCTCCTCCCCTACACGGCGATCATGACCGGGCGGGTCGACCATGCCCTCCCCGGGGCGCTGGTCATCTGGGCGATCGCCTGCTACCGGATCCCACTCGCCTCGGGGTTTCTCATCGGGATGGCGATGGGGACGACCTATTATCCTGTCTTCCTCCTCCCGCTGTGGTGCAGTTTCTACTGGGAGCGTGGGATCCGCCGGTTTGCCGTCGGCGTCGCCGTGGCCCTGGCGCTCCTGGTTGCCGCTTTGGCACTGCGGTCACCCAGCACCGCGATCTTCTCCGGCCAGCTGCGGCAGATGTTCGGCTGGATCTTCCCCAACGAGGTCACACTCGAGGGGTTCTGGGCCCTTCCGGTCAACGATGCCGTCTTCAGGCTCCCGGTGCTGGCAGCCTTCGTCGCCATGATGGGGACCCTCGCGATCTGGCCCTCCCCGAAGAACCTCGGCACGCTGATGAGTTGCACCGCCGCCGTGCTCATCGGCAGCCAGTTCTGGAAGGCGCACGACGGCGGGCTGTTCATGGCTTGGTTCCTTCCGGTGCTCCTCCTGGTCGTCTTCCGACCGAACCTCGAAAACCGGGTGGCACTGCTCGTCCTCGAGCCGGTGTGGTTCCCGCGGCGCGGGCGGCAGGCGGCCTGAACGATCCACTTGAAGCAGGCCGCCTGAAGCAGGCCGTCAGCGGCTGCGGCGGAGGTCGACCGGCTCGGCGAGATCCCGTCTGGCCAGCCACTGCCGCCAGGCCGGGAGATTCCACTGGAAGTCCTGCCCGGAGATCCGCACGAGAGCGGCCAGGGCCGCTTCGTTTCGGAGGCGGACCTTCCCCTGCTTCGGCCCCCCGCCGAGTGACAGGCCGTCGCCGCCGGAGTTTCCGAACGCCACACTCGTCTGCCCCGCCTGGCGACCGTCGGAGGCGATCACGACATGCTCCGTCTCCAAGGCGCCGACCAGCGGCGCCGCCGCCCCCACCAGCCCGAGCGCCCCGATCGCCTCGGCAGCGCGATTGAGGCGCGCGTTGTCGGGCCCGCCGAGGGCCGCCACGAGCGCGGGCTCGGCGATCCGCGGGCCGATCGCCTGGAGACGCTCGACCGCGGTCAGCCGGGTGTCGGGATCGGTATGGTCGATCGCCACCTGGACGATGAGCGCGATAGCGTCGGGCGTCCCGATCCGCGCCAGGGCCTCGAGGAGGAAGGCCCGCACCTGCGGCACCGGCTCCCGCGCGACCGCGTCCCCCAAGCTCGGCACCGCCGCCGGATCGACGATCTCGCGGAGCTCTTCGGCGGCCGTTGCCGAGGTGGCCGGATCGTCGAGCCGACGGCGCAGCTTCTCCAGCCGCGGGCCCCACTGCTTCTGGGTCACCGTCTCCCGCTCCGATCGTTCGATCAGCTCGATCTCCTGGCTGGTCCGCCAAGCCCCCCGATACCTGACGAACCCCCGCGCCGTCATGAGCGCCTGCTGGGACGGGGGAGCGGCCCCCGGGGACCGTTCCGCACGAGCGTGATCCGCTCCGCGCTCCCCCTCCCGTTCCGCGGGGCGATCGTCGTCACTGCGGGCAGGCAGCGCGGCGGCGACCAGGAAGGCCGCCGCAAGGAGCGCGGGAAGGATCGGTGACGGGCGGATCACGGTCGGGCCCTCGAGTCGTGGCCGGCAGGCGCTGGGGACCTCACGGCAGCCACCTCCATCATCGTCAACCGGCCAGGGCCTGGATGGCCCCCACGTAAAAAGAGAAGATGCGGAAGATGACGAGGGCGATCAGGGCCGCAACGAGCCCCCAGACGACAAATCCTGCCACCTGCGCCGAGGCCTCGAATCGTTGCCGTGCCTCCTCGTCATAGTCGCGCGCCAGGCGATCGAGGACCTCGGCGGTGTTGCCGGTCAGTTCACCGGCGATCACCCCCTCGATGAGCGCCGGTGGAAACCCGCCACTTTCGCGGAGCGTGTCGGCGAGGGTCGCCCCCTCCCGGAGGCGGCGCTCGACCCGGTCGGCGTCGAGCGGGATGCCCGGCGCCACGGTGGCCCCGAGACGGACGAGCGTCCCGGCGTCGAGGCCGGCAGCGCTAGCGAGGCTCGCGGCCCGGCACCAGGCCGCCGCTTCCGCAGCCCGCGCCGCCGAGCCGATCACCGGCAGCGGGGAAACCACGCGGCGGACGATGCCGCTTCGGCGCCAGCTCGCCACGGCCAACCTTCCCGCCACAACCCCGGCGATGGCGAGGAACGCCACGATCGACAGGTAGGCGGCCAGCCCGGCGGAACCGACGAGACCGAAGCCGAGGATGTCGATCGGCTTGTTCTGTTCGTCGCGGATCCCCCCGGCCACCCAGATCAGGAAACCGATCACGAGGATCGCGATCGCCAGTTGAAATCCGGGCCAGACGAGCCCACGGACGAACGCGCGGCGGGTCCGCACCACCTGGTCGAGCATCCGCGCCAGTTCGCGGAGCGTCTCCGCCTCGTGACCGGTGCGGTCGCCGACCGACACCATCCCACGGATCAGCGGTGGGAAGGTTTCGCCCGCCAGGGCCATCGCCTCCGCCAGGCTCTCCCCTGCGCCGAGGGCCTGCCCGACCGTCTCCATAGCCCCGCGCCAGCGCCGGGGAACGCGTTCCACCTCCCCCTTCCAGGCCCGCCTCACCCCGATCCCGGCCGCGAGCGACAGCGCCATCCGGCCGAGGATCTCGGCCAGGAGTTTCGTCGGCATCTGGGCGGTGAACGCCATGGTTCCATGACCTCGGAAACCGAATCCTCTCAAGTCCTCCCGGGAGCAGACGAGCCCCGCCTGCCCCACTGACGCCCGACCCTAACACATCGTCCCGCCATCTGGTAGAAAACGCCCGCCGGGCAGCTTCACCCCTGCCTCCGAGCCCACCGCCGCCCGAAAGCCCTCCGACCCATCCCATGAAGGCTCCCTGGCCGCCATCCCCGCCGTGGCCGTGCGTCGCCATCGTGGGAGTGGGTCTGATCGGCGGCTCGGTCGGCCTGGCGCTGAAGTCGCGCCGTCTGGTGGGGCGGGTCGTCGGTGTCGGGCGGACGGCCGCATCGCTGGAAGAGGCGCAGAAGCGTGGGATCGTCGACGAAACGACGACCGACCTCGCCGCTGGGGTCGCCCAGGCCGATCTGGTCGTCGTCGCCTCCGCCGTGTCGACGATCGGCCCCCTCCTCGAGGCCATCGACGGCGCCGCCCGTCCGGGAACGCTGCTTACCGATGCCGGGAGCACGAAAGGCTCGATCGTGGCCCGCTGGGAGCGGCGCCGGAAGCGCCGTCACTGCCGGTTCGTCGGCGCCCACCCGATCGCAGGCAGCCACCGCCGCGGCCCGGTGGCCGCCGACGCCGGCCTGTTCGAGGGGCGTCTGACCGTCGTCACACCCGCCAAGAGGACGCCCGAGGAGGATACCTCCCAGGTGGCGGAGTTCTGGGCGGCACTCGGCTCGACGGTGTTTCTGATGCCACCGAAGGACCACGACCGGATCCTCGCCGCCACCAGCCACGCCCCCCACCTCATCGCCGCGGGCTTGGCTGCGGCAACCCCCGCCGACGTCACCCGCTTCACGGCCGGAGGCTGGCGCGACAGCACGCGGATCGCCGCCGGAGATCCGGGCCTGTGGGCCGACATCCTCCTCGACAACGCCGTCGAGGTCACGCGGGCACTGACCCGGGTCCGCCGGATCTCCGACCGCCTCGTCGCGGCGCTCGCAGCTGGCGATCGCAAAACCCTCCTCGATCTCCTTCAACGGGCCAAGGAACGCCGTGATGCTGTGGGAAGTTGACGTCCTCTCCGCCGATCCCGCCAATGACCACGCCGCCCGTGCGGTGGTGGCGGGCGCCGCCGATCTGGGCATCGCCGCGTGCACGTCGGCGCGTGTTGTGACCGGCTGGCTCATCGAAGGGGAGCTGTCAAGGAGCGACATCGAACGGGTCGCGACGACGCTGTTGGCCGATCCGGTCACGGAGCAGTTCACGATCCTCGAGCTCGCCGGCGCCCCGTCGACGGCCGCCGCTGCCGCCGGCCCATCCCCCGCCGCCAGCCTCCCGCTGGTCCTCCATGTCCTGCCCAAGCCAGGGGTGACCGACCCTGCGGCGCAGAGCGTCCTGGCGGCACTGCGGCTACTCGGGCTCGAGGCGGCGGCCGTGCGGAGTGTGCGGAAATACTGGCTTCCATCTCTCCCCCACGACGAAGCCGAGCGGTTCGCCTGGAAGCTGCTGGCCAGCGAGGCGATCCATGACGTCGTCGTCGGTCCGCTGCTGCTGCGGGCCCTCGCCGGTGGCCGCCCCTGGGCGTTCACCCAGGTCGAGGTTCCCCTCGACGGGCTCGACGACACGGCGCTCGCGAAGCTGAGCCGCGAGCGCTGCCTGGCCCTTTCCCCCCTCGAGCTCGGCGCCGTGCGCGATCACTTCGCCGCGCTCGGCCGGGCGCCGCTCGAGATCGAGCTCGAGACGATCGCCCAGACCTGGAGCGAGCACTGCTGCCACAAGACCCTCGGCAGCCCGATCGACCACGATGGCCCCGACGGCGCCGTCCGTTACGACAACCTCCTGAAGGAGACGGTGTTTGCCGCGACGCGCGAGGTCCGTGCGGCGCTCGGCCGGGGTGACTGGTGCGTGAGCGTCTTCCGAGACAACTCCGGCGTCGTGCGATTCGACGGCGATCATGACATCTGCATCAAGGTCGAGACCCACAACCATCCCTCGGCGATCGAGCCGTACGGCGGCGCCGCCACCGGCCTCGGCGGGGTGATCCGCGACGTCCTCGGCACCGGCCTGGGGGCAAAGCCGATTGCCAACCTCGACGTCTTCTGCGTCGGCGACCCCGATACGCCGGCGGCCGATCTCCCACCCGGGGTGATCCCGCCCCAGCGGCTCCTCGCGGGGGTCGTGGCCGGCGTCCGCGACTACGGCAACCGGATGGGGATCCCCACGATCGCAGGCGCCGTCGCCTTCCATCCGGGTTACCTCTGCAACCCGTTGGTGTTCTGCGGGACGGTGGGGATCATGCCGCGCAACACCGCCCATACGGAAGTGCGGAAGGGGGATCTGGTCGTCGTCGCCGGCGGCCGTACCGGCCGCGACGGGATCCATGGCGCCACCTTCTCGAGCATCGAGCTGACCAGCGACAGCGAGGCGCAGTCGGGCGGATCGGTGCAGATCGGTCACGCGATCAACGAGAAGGTCCTCGTCGAGTTCATCCTCGAGGCCGCGCGGCAACGCCTGTTCCACGCCATCACCGACTGCGGGGCCGGTGGCCTCTCCAGCGCCGTCGGCGAAATGGGGGCGAGCCTCGGGGCGACGGTCGACCTCGACCAGGTGCCGCTGAAATACGAAGGGCTCTCGGCCACCGAGGTGTGGATCTCCGAGGCCCAGGAACGGATGGTGCTCGCCGTCGCCCCCGGCGACTGGGAGAAGCTCGCGCGGATCGCCGCCGACGAGGGGGTCGAGGCGACGGCCATCGGCACCTTCACGGGCGACGGCCGGATCGAATTGAAGTGGCAGGAAGCGGTGGCCGGGGTGCTCGACTGCCACTTCCTCCACGAGGGGCGCCCCCGCCAGCGGCTCCGCTCGCGCTTCGCGCGAATGCCCGCGACCGCGCCGCGATGGAGCGCGACGACTGCGTCGCTCGGCGCCACGCTCCTCGACATCCTCGCCGCCCCCGATGTGGCGAGCAAGGAATGGATCATCCGCCAATACGACCATGAAGTGCAGGGGGGCAGCGTCATCAAGCCGCTCCTCGGCCCCGGCGAGGGCCCCGCCGATGCCACGGTCGTGCGCGGCGTCCTCGGGCGCGACCGGGGGATCGCCCTCGGCGTCGGGCTCCGGCACCGGATTGGCCCGCTCGATCCCTGGCAGATGGCCGCCGGCGGGATCATCGAGGCCGTGGCCAACGTCGTCGCCACCGGCGCCGATCCCGACCGCATCGCGCTGCTCGACAACTTCTGCTGGGGTGACACGCGCCGGCCGGAATCGCTCGGCACGCTCGTCGAGGCCTGCCGGGCCTGTCACGACGTCGCCGTCGATCTCGGCAGCCCGTTCATCTCCGGCAAGGACAGCCTCAACAACGTCTTCGCCTGGACCGATGCCGCGGGCAAGCCCCGCGAGCTGTCGATCCCGCCGACGCTCCTGGCGACGGCGATGGGGCAGATCGACGACGTTCGCCGTGTCGTCACCCCCGACCTGAAACGACCGGGCAGCCGCCTGGCGGTGATCGGGCTGACCCGCGACGATCTCGCCGGCAGTCAACTCGAAGCCCTCGGCGTCGTCACCGGCGGCGCCGTGCCGCGGATCGACGCGCCCTCCTGTCGGGAGACCTTCCAGCGACTCGCCCGCGCGATCCGCGACGGGGGGATTCTCGCCTGCCACGACGTCTCCGACGGCGGCCTCCTCGCCGCCGTGGCGGAGATGGCGATCGGCGGCGCGATCGGGGCGACGATCGATTTGGGGAAAGTGCCGACGGTCCTCGAAGGGGGCCAGGGGCGGCACACCGATCTCACGATCGCCTTCGCCGAATCCCCCTGTCGGTTCGTCTGCGAAGTCGACGCCGGGTCAGTCGACCGGATGGGGGAATGGCTCGAGGGCGTTCCCTGGGGCTGGGTCGGGGGGGTCGTCGATGCCCCGCGCCTGACCGTCACGGGCTGCTTCGACGGCGACGAGTCGATCGCGCTCGAAGCCTTGGCCCGTGCCTGGCGATCACGGAAGTCCTCGCCCTGACCGCCCTCGGATCCTGATCACCGCCGTGCTCCGCCTGCTTCCGTCCGACCGCTCCCAGTCCCCCGTCCGACCCGTTCCCGATCGCCCCGCCGCCAGGGATTCCAGCATGCTCTCCCCCCGTGCCCTCGTTCTCCGTGCCCCCGGCACGAACTGCGATCACGAGACCGTCCACGCCTTCGATCGGGCCGGCGCCATCGCCCGGCGGGTCCATGTCCATGCCATGGCGGAGAAACCGACACTCGCCGATGATTACCAGATCCTCTGCATCCCCGGCGGGTTTTCCTACGGCGACGACATCGCCAGTGGACGGATCTTCGCCCTCGAGTTGAAGACCAGGCTCGGGGATCTCCTCGCCCGCTTTCGCGATCGTGGCGGCCTCGTGCTCGGGATCTGCAACGGCTTCCAGGTCCTCATGCAGACGGGGATGCTCGTGGCCGATCCCGACGGGAAGCCGCGGGCGTCGCTGGCCCACAACCGTTCGGGGCAGTTCACCGACCGCTGGGTGCGATTGGCGGCCACGCCAGGGAAATGCGTGATGCTCCAGGGACTCGACCAGCCGTTCGATCTCCCGGTGGCCCACGGTGAGGGGCGGTTTGTCACCCGTTCCGCCGCCGACCTCGAGGCGCTCGCCGCGGCCGGGCAACTCGTCCTCCGCTACACCGCCGACGCCACGGGCCAGGCCACGAATCCCAACGGCTCGGCCGCTGACGTGGCCGGGGTCTGCGATCCGACCGGCCGCGTGTTGGGGCTCATGCCCCACCCGGAGCGCTTCCTGGTCGCCACCCAGCACCCTTCCTGGAACGGCCGTCTCGACGGCGACGCCTCCGGTGCCGGCCTGGCGATCTTCGCCAGCGCCGTCAAAGCCGTGTCGTAAGCCCGGGCAGTCTGGGGGCTTTGGCGGCTTTTGGAAAAGCCCCCCGGAGAGCTTTCCGCTGGCCCCGTTGACGCTTCCCGCCCCCGCGGCCTACCCTCCGCCCCCCGGCAGAGCCCGAGGCCCTGTCATCCCTTCCCCTTTGCTGTGATGCCGCGCGCATGGCGTTCCGCGTGAGAGGTCTGTCGTCGCTCTTTCCGGTCGCCTTGCTGGCGGCGGTGGGATGCGTTTCCGCGCCAACGATCGATGCCCTGCTCCCGGAGCGGATGCCGAAGACCGCCGGCGCTTTCGGCGGCGTGGCGCAGCGTCCCATCGCCCAGACGCTCCCCCTGGAGGTATTCTTCCTCCGCTGCGAGCTGGCTCACGCCGGCCATGACGAGCTGTGGGACCGTGTCGACGAGCAGGTCATCGACGCGTCGATCCGTCGTCGACTCGCCGCCAATGGCCTCCGGGCCGGGATCCTCCTCGGGCAACTTCCGGAGCCGATCCTCGCCGCCCTGGAGCCTCCCGTCAGCGCCGGGCCGGGGGGCCCTCCACCACCGGCCAACGCCGCCGATGCCAGCCCTCCGGTGGTGCGCCGCGTGCTCCGACTCCTCCCCGGCCGCGAGAGCGAATTGGTAGCGCTGAAGTCGATCCCCGATCTGGTCGTCCTCGAGCAGGAGGAGGACGGTCTCCGCGGCGGCAACTACACCGACGCCGTCCCCCACTTCACGCTCAAGGCCTGGCCCGCGGCGGATGGTCGCGTCCGTGTCGATCTCGTGCCGGTGATCCGCCACGGCCCGATGGAGCGGTCGTTCGTCGGAGAGGATGGCGCGTTCCGGGTCGAGACGAGCCAACGGAAACGGGTGCTCGATCCGCTGCGGTGCGAGGTGACAGTCCCCGCCGATGGCCTGCTTATCGTCGGCCCCGCCGGCGATCCGGGGGCCTCGGTCGGCGACGCCCTCTTCCGCCCCCGCTCCCAGGGGCGCATCGAGACCCGCCTGCTCGCACTCCGGCCGCTCGCCCCCGGCGTCGATCCGATGTTCGCCTCGAAGCCGGCCGCCGCCACCGACACACCGGCGCTGGCTCTCGATGCCCCCAGCCATCCGCCCGCGACCGCTACCGCATCGGACTGAGCGGCCGGCGCCATCGGGGCAAGCTGGGCGGCCGCTTCGGCCGCGCCCCCGGCGCTCGCCCCGGCAAGCTGCGGTAGTCCGGCAAGACGCGACTACGCCGCCGAGCGATTTGGCGCGCGGAGGCCAACGCTGCCGATCGAAAGGGGCGTGTTCTGTCGTTTCTCCGGGGATCGCCCGGATGGAACGCGGAGCCTCCCGCAGGGATGGAATCTCCATGACCAAGACGTCGGCCCCTGCCAAAGCACACCGCCCCCAGGCCTACACGGTGTTCGGCGCCGCGATCGTGGCAGGTGCCGCGGCGGCGTTCGGCCTCAACAGCGCCCTCGACTCGCATCTGGCGCAGGCCCTGCCGCAGGTCGAGAGCGAATCGATCCTCGTTGCCCTCCGCTCCCTGCCGGCAGGGGCGCCGGTGACGGTTTGGGACGTGGGCCTGCGCGATTGGCCGAAGGCGATGGTCCCCTCGACGGTCATGCGCGTCACCGACGATCTCGACAACCTCGTCGTCCGCCATCCGCTCCGGGAGGGGCAGCCGATCCTCGCCGTTCAGCTCGGTCGCGTCGACACGGCCGGGGAGGCGATCGCCCGTCCCCTGGCGGTCGCGGCACCGCTGGCACCCCCCGTCCGCGAATCGGAACGCGATCTGTGGGCAACGCCCTCCACAGCGCCCGCCCCGCCAATGACCTCCGTCGCCGTGCCCCCGCTGACCACCGTGACGACGGTCTCGACGACATTCGCCACCGCCGCTGTCCCCGTTCCCGCCGCCGCAACGGTCAAGACCGGCAACCCGGGCCTCGTCGCCGCGGATCAGCACGCCCCGGCCACCCCGACGGCGCCGACGAGCCTGGCGACGGGCACTCCTACCTTGGCACCCCCGGCCACCCCGACGGCGTCGATCGTCGAGCCGAGCCCCGAGCTCGATCCCCTCGCGATCCCCGCCATCGACGTCCCCACCACGATCATCGCGACCGCCACCCCGGCGCTCGAGGCACCCGCGCCGATTGAAATCCGGTCGCCGCATACGGAGCGCGGCGACACGCCTCCGTCCCCGTTGCGGACCGCGCTGCGGCCGCGGCCGTCGGCCGTCCAGGCGCTCTCGGTGCCGGATCGCTCCGCCTTGAGAGGCGAGGGCACCGGCCGTGTCGGGGAGCGGCCCGCCGCCGACAGCCTGTCGAGCCGCGTGGCTTCGGCGGCCGCAGCGTATGGGGAGGGGGCCGTCGCGGCTCCCGCGACGACCGACACGACCCCGCGGATGCTCCCCACCGGTCGCGACGCCACCGGCACGATGGCGTCAGCCCAGGCGCCGCGGGCTCCCCAGGCACTCTCCCGTGCCACGCCCCCTGCCCCGCGCCCCACGCGGGTCCAGGCGTTCACCAAGGGCTACCGTCCCAACTGATCGTCGGCGTTCAACCCGGCATCGTCATCAGCCTCGCCGTCACGCTCCGGCTGGCCGTCGAGGGAAACGATCCGGTAGCGACCGCCCGACCGGGCAGCGAGGTCGGCAAGCCGCGGGCTGCGCCGTGACTCGTCGCCGAACTGCACGACCAGACAACGACTCCCACTCCCGAGCCGGGAAAGCCGTTCGAGCTCCGCGTCGGTGAGATCGTCCTTGGCGTCGGCATCGGTGAGGAGGAAGACGACATCGGGGGAGAGGCGGAAGGCCGCGGCGAGGGCTTCGGCGTGACGCGTCCCGCCGTCGGCTCGCACCGAGTCGACAAAACGCCGTGCGGCGCGACGGTTGTCCTCGGTGGCAAACACGAGCCTCCCCCGGCTCCCGGCCGGGGAGAAGACCTGCAACCGATCGTTGTAGAAAATGACGTAGAACTGCTGCACATCGCCGAGGGCGTCGAAGCTGCGGATCAATTCCCGCTTGGCAGCGGTCAGCGGCCGACCGTCCGGCTCCCCCATGCTCGCCGAGCGGTCGAAGACGTAGACGAAGCGGTTTCCCTTCGCCTCGAGGCCGAAGATCCCGGTGCGGATCCCCCCCGGAGACTTGACCGCCGGCGGCTTCGGCGCCTGCGCGGTGGCAGGGATCGATGATGCCAAGCCACCGAGGGGAGCGGCGGATACGACCACCGCGACAAGCCATCGACGGCGAACCGTCGGCGGGCGATCTCTTCCCGATCGATGCCTCATCGCTCCTCCCTGCCGGCCATCCGGATGACGTTTCACACGCTCGTCAGGGCTCGATGACGAGCTTGCCGTCGAGCACCCCGGTCCGCGCTACCGTCGCCGATTCCTGGAGCGTGTGCGCCAGCGCGGTCTGCTCGAGCGGGAGCACCCGGGCGATCGGCACCCGCAGACGCCCCTCCGCCATCCAGCGGTTGATGTCGATGGCCGCCGCCGCCTGGAGTCGCCAATCTGCCTTGAACATCGCAAACCCGACCATCCGGCATCCCTTGAGATAGAACGGACCGACGGGGAACGGAGTCCGCGCGTCGCGCCCCGCCATGAGGACGATCCTCCCGCCGTCGGCGAGCAGGCCGACCGCCCGGTCGAACAGCGGCTCGCGCTGGGTCTCCCAGTAGACGTCGATCCCGTCCGGCGCCGCAGCCCGGGCCACTTCGACGAGGTCGTCGCGCCGGTAGTCGAACATCGCCTCGGCCCCCAGGCTCCCGGTTCGCACCCGCTTCTCCTCGGTTCCGGCGGTGCCGATCACGCGGCCCCCCAGGGCCTTCGCCACCTGGACCACGGCGCTCCCCACACCCCCCGACGCGCCATTGACGAAGAGCATCTCCCCCGGCCGGAGGCTGGCATGGGTGACCAGCCCGAGGTGAGCCGTGATCGAGACGAGGGCCGCCGCCGCAGCGTCGCGGTCGCTCACCGAATCGGGGGTAGGGTAGAGCCATCGCTCGTCGATCGCCGCCAGTTCCGCAAACGTCCCCTGGCGCCCGAGCAGCCCCTGGTTGGAGCCCCACACCCGCATCCCGGGCCGGAGCGCCCCGACTTCCGCCCCCACGGCGATCACCTCCCCGGCAAGATCGCAGCCGACGATGAACGGAACGGGGAGCGGAAACGCCACGGCACCGGCGCGGACGTAGGTGTCGATCGGATTGACGGCACAAGCCCGCACGCGCACGAGCGCTTCCCGCGGGCCAGGCACTGGGTCGGGGAGGCTGCCGACCTCGATCACGCTGGCCGGTCCGGTCCGGGTGATGAAGGCGCCCCTCATCGACCGTCGACCTTCCGCTTCGACAACACACCGACGACACCGACCAACGCCGCGAGGGCTCCCAGGGCGGCCGCAGTGCGGAGGCTGTTTTGCAGGGAGTGGTAGTAGTCCGACCGGCCCCTCGATTTCGCCTCGATCTCTGTCGGCGGCCGATCGATCGAAGCGTGGACCAGGCGCGTGGCCCAAGCCGAGTAGACCTCGTCGGTCGGCGCCTTCATGACCGACGACTTGATCGTGACGTCGTCGAACAATTCGACCTCCGGGGGGGTGAACGACACCGACAACAGCCCAGTCGTCGCGGCCAGCAGGCTGCCGGCCAGGAGCAGACCGTGCCACGCGGTCCAGCCCCCGGCGGTGCGGGCCCTCGCCACCTCCGTCACCACGCGCAACTTCCCCAGATCCCGCAGCCGCGGGACAGGCTCCTGGCGGCCGCAGGCGGGACAGGTCGCCAGCCCACCCGCCTGGGAGGAGGTGACCAGAATGTCCACACCGCACGCGCAGGGGAGGAGAAAGGAAGTCATCGGGAACCGACTCCAGTGGCCGCAGAGACGACGTGCCAGGATTTTTTTACCATTTGCCAGGCGAATCCCCGAATATTCGTGACCAGAGGGGGAAAAAAAGTTGGCCTTCTGCCCCCGACAGCGTCATAATCCTGTGCCTTCCGGACGCTCGGCATGGCACCCCATCAGCGGCTCGCACCAGAGCGCGATGGGCCATCGGCGTCCTCACCCAGGCTTGCCAGTCCTCTGGCCTGCCTGTCGGCTGCGATCGATCCACGTCAACGTTTCCCACCCGATCCTTCGGCTTCGGGTCTGCCTCTCCGAGCACCGGCTGCTTCATCCCGCTTGCAACGGGCTGGCATTCGTTGGTTCGGGGAGGGGAACCGGAAGCAACTGGGCTGATCGATCTGCCGGCCTGGGTTGCCGGATGGCATTTTGGACCGCTGATTCGCCTCGAGCACGTTCCGTCGGTCGAGCCTGACAGCGATGTCCATGGGCGGGCCGTTCCCCGTCCACAGTCCGTTTCGGTTTTTTCCTTGTTCGCATCTCCGTTGCCCGGGCATTTTCCCACGTTCACCACCCGTTGATGGCCTTCCCCGAAGGAGGATTCCGGCCACTGGACTTGCCCTCCCCTTGAATCACACTGTCGGCGTTCCGAATGATGCACTTTGGCTGCTGCACCCGGCGACCGCGGGATGTGGTCGTCCCTGGGCCAGTCGGGAGCGCCGGCGCGACGCCTGAAGCCGCGTCGCGGGGAGGGCACGACGCCTCTCCCTGCGGTTGACCGGTCTGATCGAACCCGCCCAGTGAATCCGTTCCACGAAGGAGCTCCCACCTTGTACGACTCGCTGCTGGACGAACTCGAAGACGATGTCGTCTCCAATCCCCAGGATGTCGAGGACCTCACGGTCAAGGTTGTCGATGCCGAGGAGGCCGACGCCGACATGCTCGCCGATGACGATGCCGGCGGCCTTTCTGACGGCGACATCGATGGCGATGTCGAGTCGGAGATCGAGGCGTCCGGTGAAACCGAGGATGTCCTCATCGATCAGGGGGAGAACTGGTCCGATGATCCGGTCCGGATGTATCTGACGCAGATGGGAGAGATCCCCCTCCTCACCCGCGCCCAGGAGATTTGGCTGGCCCGGCAGATCGAGACGACCCGGGCGGCGTTCCGGGCGAAGCTGCTCGAGTGCGAGTATGTCTGCCAGCAGTCATTCAAGGTACTGTCTCGCGTCCACCGTGGCGAGCTCCCCTTTGACCGCACCGTCCAGGTGTCGGTGACCGACCGTTTGGAGAAGGATCAGATCCTCGGTCGTCTCCCCCACAACCTCCGGACGCTCGACGTCCTCCTCAAGCAGAACAAGTCCGACTATCGGATCGCCCTCTCGAAGAAGCGGAAGATGTCGGAGCGCCGCGAGGCCTGGGCCCGGCTCGGTCGCCGTCGTCGCCGGTGCGTGCGTCTCGTCGAAGAGCTCGGCCTCCGGACGCAGCGGATCGAGGCGATGATCCCGACGCTCGAGGAGTTCGTCCGCCGCGTCAAAGAACTGCGGCTGAAGATCGACGCCCACAAGAAGAGCAAGCAACCGCCGGCCGGCCGTCAGAAGCTCGTCGATGAATACCGGATGATCCTCAAGGCCTGCCAGGAGACGCCGAAGAGCCTCAAGCGGCGGATCAGCGAGATCAAGCAGATCTACGCCCAGTACCAAAAGGCGAAGCGCGGTCTGTCGGAGGGGAATCTCCGGCTCGTCGTGTCGATCGCCAAGAAGTACCGTAACCGCGGTCTCTCCTTCCTCGATCTCATCCAGGAGGGGAATGCCGGTCTGATGCGGGCGGTTGATAAGTTCGAATACCGGCGCGGGTTCAAGTTCTGCACCTACGCGACGTGGTGGATCCGGCAGGCGATCACTCGGGCGGTGGCCGACCAGAGCCGGACGATCCGCATCCCTGTGCACATGGTCGAGACGATGTCGAGGGTCCGCAATGTCGCCCGCCAACTCCTCCAGGAGTACGGGCGCGAGCCGACGATCGAGGAGATCGCCGCCCGCGCAGGCACGCCCGTCGACGAGACGCGGCGCGTGTCGGCCATGAGCCGCTACCCGATCAGCCTCGATCGCCCCGTCGGCAACAGCGAAGACAGCCACTTCGGCGATCTTCTCCCCGACACCGGGGCGGAGAACCCGGCCGTGGGGGCTGCCCAGGAGATGCTCCGCAACCGGATCGCCAAGGTCCTCAAGAGCCTCTCCTACCGGGAGCGGGAGATCATCAAGCTCCGCTACGGCTTGGGGGACGGCTACAGCTATACCCTCGAGGAAGTGGGCCACATCTTCAAGGTGACGCGCGAGCGGATCCGGCAGATCGAGGCCAAGGCGGTCCGCAAGCTCCAGGCCCCGGCCCGAAGCGAGGAGCTTTCCGGGTTCCTCGACTGATTCGCCGTGGACTCGTTTGAACAGCCTGGGAAAAGCTCGACGCTCCCCTCTGCCGGCTCCCACGGCGGAAAAACGTAACCATGCGG
Organism: Pirellulales bacterium; assembly: GCA_040397545.1. GTDB lineage: Bacteria > Planctomycetota > Planctomycetia > Pirellulales > UBA1268 > QWOP01. Next base: position 47,214 of record JBBAVV010000023.1, on the reverse strand, counting down.
TATCCTCGAGGCCCCCGGTGGTGCACCCTGCCACCGGGGGCCTCGTTGTTTTGCTCCTGACCGCGGCGCTGGAACGACTGACGACGATCGGCATCAAGCCGATCGCCAAACCCCCCGTCCTGCTCCCGGAAGCCCTCGTGCCCGGGAAGCCGGACCTGACGTTCGTCCGCGATCCGGACGGCAACTTCGTCGAGCTCATCAGCCCGCGGAAGTGATCCGCCGGGTCACGACCGGGGAATCTTCCCGGCCTCCTCGAGCCAGCGGAGCACCTCGGCAGCGAGGACCTCGGGCGGGCGGGACGCGGAGTCGACCGCCAATTCGGGGGCGAGGGGGGCCTCGTAGGGATCGTCGATCCCGGTGAATCCCCTGATCTCCCCCGCCCGTGCCTTCTTGTAGAGCCCCTTGGGATCACGGGCCTCGCAGACGGCAAGCGGCGCCTCGACATGGATCTCCACGAAGTCACCCGGCTGGAGCACCGCCCGCACGGCATCCCGGTCGCGGCGGTAGGGGCTGATGAACGCCGTCAGGGCGATGATCCCGGCCTGCGCGAAGAGATCGGCCACGGCACCGATCCGGCGGATGTTCTCCTCCCGGTCGGCAGGGCCGAAGCCGAGCCCGAAGCGGGCGGCGAAAGCCTCGTCATGGCGCTGGCGGAGGAGCGCGGGGGCGGCGTTGAGCCCGAGGCGGACGTTGTCCCCGTCGAGGACGAAACTCCTCAAGCCACGGGCGTGGAGGCGGCGATCGACGGCATTGGCGAGCGTGCTCTTGCCGCAGCCCGACAGCCCCGTGAACCAGAGCACGCATCCCCGGTGCCCCGCCGACCGCTCCCGGTCCTCCCGACTCACGGCGTGTTCGTGCCACCGGACGTCGACGTGCTCCTCGGACATGCGTTCCTTTCATCCCCTCGTTCTCGGGTGGTGATCAATTCCAACCGTCGAGGATGACCGTGGCGGTGAACCGCTGCGGGACCTTGCCCGCCACGGCCCGCTCGATCTCCATCTCGATCGAGTCCCCGGGGCCGTGCAGCGCGACGACGTCGGTCAGCCCCTCGAAGTTTTTCACCGGCACGCCATCCATGGACAGGACGACATCGCCGATCTGCAGGCCGGCGCGGTCGGCCGCGGAGCCGGCCACCACCTGCGTGATCTGACACGGACCGACCATCCGCTGGCCTCCAACCCCGAGCTTCCCTCCCTTACGGACGTCGATCTCTGCCTGGGGGAATCGGGCGGCCAGCACCGCGACGGCCTCGTCGCTGACGCCGGTCGCGTAGAGTTGGATGGTTTCGAGCCCGCGGAGGCGGCCGAGGAGGGCCAGGGTCGCCTCATCGACCTTCCGGCCATGGATCCCGACCTGCCGCAGGTTGCGGAGCCGGGGAAGGAGACGCAGATCCTCGGCGCTCCCCTTCCATTGGGTGTCGAGGATCACCTCCAGGCCGCGGCGCCCGGTGGACATCGAGAGATAGTCGTCTTTGAGCTTCGCACCGAGCGCCACGAGGCGCTCCTGGGCGGCCTCGTGCATGCCGAGTTGGTGGTATTCGAGGGTCGTGGCGGCGATCTGCGGCACCGGACCGGGAGGGCCCTCCGCCAGGGCCTCGAGGAGCCTCTCCGCTTCGATCGCCGCGGCGACCGCACCGGAAAACGGCGGCAGGGGCTCGACGCGAGCATCCCGTTCAGCCGACATCGCGATGGTCTCCTCCTCCCCGTCCGGCGGGTCGAGGTAGCCGCGGATGACATCGATGGCCCGACTGGCCACCTCGAGATCCCCCCCTCGGGCGGCGTCGGCGAGGGGCCCGAGGGCAGCGGGGCCGGCCGCGGCGAGCGACCGGCTGGCGGCCTCCCGGTCGGCGAACTGCTCGGCACCGAGTTGGTCAATCCACTCGCGGATCACTTCGGCCGACGGATCCGCCGCGAATCCGGGCGGGGCGACCCACGCCAGCACGATCGCGACCCACGCCGGCGCGGCGCCAGCGCAAGCGCGGCGGCACAGGCGGGGGAAGAAGGGCAAAGTCACCGGAAAAACCTCGTACGGGAGACCCGAGACTATACCACTGCGCTGCGGGCGGGCCTGCGCGAACCTTCCGCTCGGCGAGCCCCCGGGCACCACGCGCTGGGGGCGGGGGGAGCAGTGTAAGATTATGCGGCGTCCCCCGATTTTCTGCGCCCGTTCCCCGCTCCCTCCTGGCCCCCATGCCGACCTCCGCCCCCCTGCTCTGCGCTCCCCTTCCCCTCGCCCTCCCCCCGACCGGGAGCCGCGATCCGGGCCGCCCCTGCCCTTCCCCGCTGCCGATGAGCCGGGCGGAGATGGAGGAACGGGGCTGGGATTCGATTGATGTTGTCCTTGTCACGGGGGATGCCTACGTCGACCACCCGAGCTTCGCCAACGGCCTCATCGGGCGTCTCCTCGAGGCCGCGGGATGGCGTGTGGCCGTGCTCGCACAACCCGACTGGAACAGCTGCGAACCGTGGCGCGAGTTCGGTCGCCCGCGCCTGTTCTTCGGGATCTCGGCGGGCAACATGGACTCGATGATCAACCACTACACCGCCAACCGGAAGGTCCGCAACGACGACGCCTATTCGCCTGACGGAAGGATCGGCCGCCGCCCCGACCGGGCAACGCTCGCCTACTGCCAACGGTCGCGGGAGGCGTTCCCCGGGGTGCCGGTGGTGGCCGGCGGCGTGGAGGCCTCGCTGCGCCGATTGGCCCACTACGACTACTGGAGCGACACGGTCCGGCGCTCCATCCTCCTCGATTCGAAGGCCGACCTCGTCGTCTTCGGGATGGGGGAGCGGACGGTCCTTGAGGTCGCCCGGCGCCTCGCGGCCGGCGAGACCGTCCGCGATCTGCGTGATCTCCGCGGCGTCGCCTACCGTCTCGGCGCCAGCGAGGCCCCGCCGTCCGGGGCCGACGCCCTCGAGCTTCCCACGTTTGAGGCCGTGGCCGCCGACCCGATCGCCTTCTGCACGATGACGAGGATTTCCCACCTCGAGACCAACCCGCACAACGCTCGTCGACTCGTGCAGCGGTATGGCCGGGAGTCGATCGTCGTCAACCCGCCCGCCCTGCCCCTGGAGCAGGCGGAGATGGACCGTGTCTACGGGCTCCCCTTCACCCGCCTCCCCCACCCGTCCTACGGCGCCGCACGGATCCCGGCCTTCGAAGTCGTCCAGCACAGCGTTCAGATCATGCGCGGCTGTTTCGGCGGCTGTACGTTCTGCTCGATCACGGCGCACGAAGGGCGGATCATCCAGAGCCGTTCGCAGGAGTCGGTCCTTTCCGAGATCCGCCTCCTCGCCACCCAGCCCGGTTTCAAGGGGACGGTCTCCGACATCGGTGGCCCGACCGCGAACATGTACCAGATGCGCTGCACGCGGCCGGAGGTCGAGGCGAAGTGCCGCCGGCTGTCCTGCGTCCACCCCACCGTCTGCAAGCTCCTCGGCACCGACCACGGGCCCCTCCGTTCCCTGATGCGTGAGGCCCGCGATGTCCCGGGGGTGAAAAGGGTGCTCGTCGCCTCGGGGGTGCGGATGGACCTCGCCCGGCGTGATCCGGCCTACCTCGAGGAGCTCGCCGCCCACCATGTCGGCGGGCATCTCAAGGTGGCCCCGGAGCATGTCAACGCGGAGGTCCTCGATCTCATGAAGAAGCCGGGGGCGGACGACTTCCTGAAGTTCGACGAGGCGTTCCGCGAGGCGAGCCGGAGGGTCGGCAAGAAGCAATACACAGTCCCGTACTTCATCGCCAGCCACCCCGGCAGCGACCTCGACGAGATGATCGAACTGGCGGTGTTCCTCAAGCGGAATGGCTACAAGCCCGATCAGGTGCAGGACTTCATCCCCAGCCCATTCGACATCGCCGCCTGCATGTACCACACCGGCCTCGATCCGATGACCGGCAAGCCCGTGAAGGTCGCCAAGGGGATGCGCAACCGACGTACGCAGCGGGCCCTGCTCCAGTTCTTCAAGCCGGAGAACTGGTTCGAGGTGAAGCAGGCCCTCGAGGAGGCCGGGCGGCGTGACCTCATCGGCACCGGCTGCGACTGCCTGATTCCCGCCGCGCCTCCCCGCGAAGCCCTCGATCGCCGCCGCCAGGATGCCAACCGGGCCTTTGAGGAGCAGACCTCCGGCGACCACATCCGCGGTGGCCCCGCGGCCGCAGGGGGCAAACGGGAGCAGCGGCGCCGCGGCAGCGTCGGCTATCGGCCGCGGCGGCCGGGGGAGCAAAGGCCCCGCTCCGGCGGCGGCGGCGAGCGGCGGGGTGACCGCCCCGGTCCGCCCCGGCCCGGCTCCTGAAGGGGCCCGGCCGACGGATCGTCATTGTCCCGGCAGCGGCTGCGGCAGCCCCCAACTGACCGGATTACAGGCCCGCGCCCGCTGGAACCACGTCGCTGCATCTTCCCCCTCGAGCCCTTCGTCGCAGGCCTCGAGATGGAGCACCGCCTGGCCAGCGAGAATCGGCAATTCGGAGTCGGTCGGATGCCTGCGATGGGCGCGCTTGGCATTGCTGATGCCCCACTGGAGACGTCCGATCGCCAGGGCCCTGGCATCCTCGGTCTTCGCGGTGCGGATGTTGTAGAGAGCGTAACGGAGCCGTCGGGCGATCGTTTCAGTGCCGTAGTCCCGGACCGTCAGGAGCATCGTCACCAGACAGGCTCCGACGATGAGCACGGCAACGATCCCGCGGCGCGGTGACCAGGGCACGGTGCCGGACTCTACCGCCGGACCGGGGTGATGACCGTCCCGATGCCGCTGCCCGAGTTGACAACCGGTGGGAAATGACGCAGTCATGGAAAGGGCGATGCCGGCCACCAGGCAGGTGAGGAGGGCATTGGCGGGGACATGCATGTTCCAATCGACGAAGGAATGGAGGGCCATCGCCGCCAGCGACGACCAGGCCCCGGCCGCGAGTATCCGCTCGGCCTGGGGGGCCTTCCAGGCCCGCACGAACGCAGCGATCAACACCGCCAACAGCCCCCCCATCACCACCCCGCCGACCACTCCCGTCTCGACGAGGATCTGCGCGTAGTCGTTGTGGGCATAGAACACCGACGGGGTCCCGTTGCCGTACGTCGGCTGGACATAGCCCCAGGTGCCGAGCCCGGTGCCGAACCAGGGCCCGGCGGCAAAGGCCCGCGCCGACATCTTGTTGAGGGCAATGCGGGGATCGTTGAAGAAGTTCAGCAGCGGCCCGCGGACCAGGTCGGGGAGCAGATTCGCCAGGTGCGTGAGCCGGAAGAAAAAGATCGTGAAGAATGCCGTCACGGAGAGGAGGGCCATGAAGGAAATCCCCCCCCACACCCACCGTGCCCAACGGGCCTGCGTGGTAAGGGCCATGAAAACGGCCGTGGCCACCATGAGGGCGCCGGCCCCGGCCCGGGAATGGGCCACCATGCCGACGGTCCAGAATGCCCCGGCGAAGACGACCAGCGCGAGCGTTCCCCCCGCCCACGACCAGATCGGCCCGCGCAGCCGCTGCCGGCAGAGGGCGAGGAACAGCGGCAGCGTCAGGTACATCCCGGCCGCGAAGTGGTTGCTGACGACGTACGACCCCATCCCGTCGCCGATCTGCCAGCGTGGCAAGTAGTACTGCTCGTCCCCGACGCGCACCGGACCCGACTGCGAATACTCGATGAACCCGGCGGTGCGCACCGGCGGGAGGACGGTGGTGCACCAGGAGACGTTCTCCTCCGGTCCCTTCAGATCGAGCCGGCCGAGCAGCACGTGATCGTCGTTCAGCGGATAGACGATCCCCAGGCCCCACACCGTCAGGCCGGCCAGGGCGATCGCCGCGCAGAGCACGAGGCGGTGCAAGGGACGGCGGCACAGATCCATCGTCACGACGGTCGCCGAGAGCCCGAGGAACACCTGCCGGATCGCCGCCGCCGTGGCGCCCGGGTCGATGGAAATCGTGCCCCACCGCAACGGCTCCCCGTCGGTCACCGCTCCCCAGCGATCTGCCGAGAACGGCGCGACGAGGGCCAGGAGCGGCGCGGGGAGGGGAATGATCTGGAGAATCGCCCCTCCGGCCACGGTGATCGGCAACCAAGCCAACCATCCCGAGCGGGGGGCCGTCACCGCCCAGAGGATGGTCGCTGTGCCGACGAGAAGGTTTATCCCCATCTTGCCCAGCGGATGGGCTCCCCCCAGCGCCAGCGGCCCGAACATCGCCGCCAGGGCGAGGAGGGCGACGGCCGCCAGTTCCGCTATACGCCGCCACAGCGGCTCCTCGGGGAGAGCCGCTTCCTCACGATTGATTCCGAGGATGAGAGAAGTGTTACCGGCAGGCATGTGGCCGTTGTCCGATGGATTCCGCGGCGGAACCTTCCGAGTTTACCCAACCTTTCCTGGCTCTCCCATCGCAGTCCCGCGAAATCGATGCGGGGAGGGCCCACGTCCTCCGGTGCGGGCGGGATCGAGGGGCCTCGATTGGTCCATTCAACGTAGACTCCGGAAAACTCCGGAGATCTTTCCCCCGGGAATCCCCCCGCCATGGCCGCCATCCGCCTCCTCACCGCCCGGCTCCGGTCGGTCGTGCTCCTCCTCCTGGCCGCGTTCTCGATCGAGGCGCCAACGGTCGCATGGGGGGCGACCACCCGGCCTCCCAACATCCTCTTCATCTTCGCCGACGACCTGACCTGCCAGGCGTTGTCGACCTACGGCGAGTCGCGCCATCTCCTCGAGACGCCGAACATCGACCGGCTCGCCCGCGAGGGGATGCGGTTCGACCGCTGCCTCGTCACCAACTCGATCTGCGGGCCGAGCCGGGCCACGATCCTCACCGGCAAATACTCCCACAAGAACGGCTTCTACAACAACGCCAGCTGCCGGTTCGACGCGGCCCAGCCGACCTTCCCCAAAATGCTGCAGGAGGCCGGCTGGCAGACGGCGGTGATCGGCAAGTGGCACCTGGGGAGCGATCCGGTGGGCTTCGACCACTGGCAGATCCTGCCGGGCCAGGGGATCTACTACAACCCGCCGATGATCACGGCCGCGGGGAAACAGGTCGAGCGCGGGTATGTCACCGATGTGATCACCGATCGTTCCATCGAGTGGCTGCGGCAACGGGACCGTAACCGGCCGTTCCTCCTCATGACGCAGCACAAGGCGCCGCACCGCGAGTGGTCGCCGGCCATCCGGCACCTCGGTTGGGACGGGGATCGCTCCCATCCGGAGCCCACGACGCTGTTCGACGATTTCGCCGGCCGCAGCCGGGCCGTCCGCGACCACGACATGGGGCTCGATCGCACCTTCACCGCGCTCGACGCGAAGTTCGTCGTCCCGCCGGGGATCGATGGCGACGACCTCGTCGCCTGGAACGCCTATTATGAACCGCGGAACGACGCTTTCCGCGCAGCCGATCCAGCCGGGCGGGATCTCGTCCGCTGGCGCTACCAGCGCTACCTGCACGACTACCTGGCGTGCGTGAAGGCGATCGACGAGAGCGTCGGCCGGCTCCTCGACGAGCTCGACCGGGAGGGAATCGCCGACGAGACCGTCGTCGTTCTCTCGAGCGATCAGGGCTTTTTCCTCGGCGAACACGGCTGGTTCGACAAGCGCTGGATCTTCGAGGAGTCGGTACGGACGCCGCTGATCGTTCGCTGGCCGGGGCTGACCCGGCCGGGAAGCCACTGCGACCGGATCGTGTCGCTGATCGACTTCGCGCCGACGTTCCTCGCACTCGCCGGACTGCCCGTGCCGCCCGACATGCAGGGCCGTGCCCTCCAGCCACTCCTGGCCGAGCATGCCCAGGCAACATGGCGGAAGAGCCTTTACTACCACTACTACCAGTTCCCCGAGCCGCACCATGTCCGCCCCCACCGGGGCGTGATCACCGAGCGCTACAAGCTCGTTCACTACGAGGGGGATCTCGACGAGTGGGAGCTCCTCGACCGCGTGGTCGACCCGACCGAGACCCGCAGCTTCCACGACGATCCGGCGTATGTCGAAACGCTCCGCGACCTCCGGGCGGAGCTCGATCGACTCCGGCACGAGGTCGACGATCTCGGGCCGGTACCGACGGAGGCCTACGGTACCGCGCCGCTTCCGGAGACCCCCTCCGCTGCCGATCGTGGTGGCGGGGCGGGGAGGGGAACCTGACGCCGTCCCACGAACCCCGCTCCCGCCCCCCCCGTACCCATTCCACCGCCTCTCCCCTCTGCCACCCCGTCCGAGGTGCCCTTCATGCCCAATCGCCTCTTCCTCCCCTGCCTGACCGTCGCCGCGATTCTCTGGCTCCCGGCCTCATCGGCAAGCGCCCGCAATCCGCCCAACCCCTACTCCAGCTTCAACCTCTCTGGCATCAACTACGGCTCGATGCAGTGGGAGCGTGACCAGCGGGACGGGAAGGTGGTATGGCCTTATTTCAACGTGCCGCAACGTGGCCCGGCCGGGCCGGCGGTATCGGCAGGGGGGCGGACCGGCGATGGGGGGAACGCGGCAGTGCGTCAGCGCGGCGGCCGCGGATGGCGGCGCGGGCGGCGCTGACGGCGTCAGGCAGCAGGGGCCGGCGGGTCGTCCTGGTAGATCCGGTATTTCTTCGTCACGATCGCCCCGCCGCGCTCGAGCGTCCGCTTCGAGAGGTGGTTCGACTCGAGGACCCAGGAGAACTCCACTTCCTTCATCCCCCAGTCGATCACCGGCTGGACGAGTGCTCCCATGAGCACGAGCCCCACGCCCCAGGCCTGGTACTCGGGCACGACGTTCGTGCTGATCGCCCGCATCCGCTTGATCCCCTTCTTGTTCCAGAGGAGGCGGACGAAACCGAAGGGGAAGAGCCGACCGTTGATCGCCTTGATCCGCGGGTTGTAGTCGAGGAGGCAGAAGACGGTGCCGATCGGCTTGCCACCGACCTCGGCCACCATCGCCAACTCCGGCACGATGAGGTGCTTGAGGCTCTCGGCCATGTGCTTCACCTCGCCCGAAGACAGCGGCACGAAGCCCCAGGTGCCACCGAGGCTCGAGTTGTAGATGTCGAGGAACATCCGCACCTCGTCGTCGAAGCGGCTCCGGTCGAGCGGACGGACCGTGACCCCGAAGCGTTCCTTCACCCCCTGGATCATCGAGCCGAGCTTCGAATCGAGCGATGACAGCATCCCGGTCTCACCCCAGAAGGCGTACATGTCCTCGATCTTGCCGAAGCCGTTCTCCTCGACGAGCCGGCCGTACCACGGGCGGTTGTGGGTCATCATGAAGAAGGGGGGGGTGTCGAAGCCCTCGATGAGGAGGCCGCACTCGTAGTTGAGCGACGGGTTGGCCGGACCGCGGATCGAGGTCATCCCCTGGGCGTGGAGCCAGTCGCGGGCCGCCCCGAACAGGCCACGGGCCGCCGCGGCGTCATCATCGCACTCGAAAAACCCGAAAAACCCCCGGTTCTCCCCGTAGCGCTCGACATGCCCGGCGTTGACGATGCCGGTGATCCTGCCGACGTCGACCCCGCCGCGGGAGGCGATGAAACTGCGGGCCTTCGACCGCTCGTAGAAGGGATGGGGGCGGAAGTTCAGGAGCTCCTCCTGGGACATCACCAAGGGGGGCATCCAGCAGGGATCGTCGCGGTAGATCCGCCAGGGAAGGCGGATGAAGCGCTTCTGTTCGGACCGGGTGTCCACAGGCCGGATGGTCAGTTCCGCCACGGGTCCTCCATGCCTTTCGGGAGCCTGAACTGTCGGGAAATCGACCGGTGGGGGCGACGGTGCCCCCGGGGGACGGCGAGCGGAGGGAATCTGCCTCCGATCCCCCGAGCCCGGACGGGCGGGCATCTTCGGGGGGAGGCCTCCCATCCGTCAACGTCAGCACCACCGCCGAGCATCGAAGTTGACACGGTTTTTTTCCGAACTACCCAAGGGGAAGGTGCGGGGATGTGAATCAGCCGCACCAGCCCGTGACCCACTGGCTTTCGGTGACGATCCTCCCATGATCATGCCCCCTCCCCAGGCCGCAACCTCCCCCTCCGTCGAGGCAAAATCCCCGCACCGTCGCCCCGCACCGGTCGGATTCCTCGTGACAGGGGCGACCGGGCTGGTCGGCAATAATCTCGTGCGGCTGCTTGTCTCGCGCGGCGAATCGGTGCGGGCGTTCGTCCGGTCGCGGCAGGCCTCGCAGCGCTGCCTTGCCGGCCTCCCCGTCGAGACCCTCCACGGATCCCTCGGGGACGAGGAGGCGGTGCAGGCGGCCGTCGACGGGGCCCGGGTCGTGATCCACTCCGCCGCGATGGTCCACTGCGGCTGGCGGCACCGGGCCGAGATGGCCGCCGCGAACGTCGAGGGGACGCGGGTGGTGGCCGCCGCCGCCCGTCGGGCCGGCGCCCGATTCATCCATGTTTCGAGCGTCGATGCGATCGGACTGCGGGCCGACGGGGTGCCTGCCGACGAGGAGACGCCACCGGGGGTGATGCCGGAGTGCCCGTACGTGGTCACGAAGCGGGATGCCGAGGAGGGGGTGCACGACGAGATCGCCCGCGGGCTCGACGCCGTGATCGTCAATCCTGTTTACATGCTCGGCCCCTGGGACTGGAAGCCGTCGAGCGGCCGAATGCTTCTCGAGGTCGGCGCCGGCAAGGGACTCTTCGCCCCCCCCGGCGCGAACGATTTCGTCGACGTCCGCGACGTCGCCGGCGGGATCCTCGCCGCGGTGACCCGCGGGCGGAGCGGGCGCCGCTACATTCTCGGTGGCCACTCGCTGACCTATCTCGACGCCTGGCGCGTATTTGCGCGGATCGCAGGGCGGATGCAGCCGCTCGGGCTCGCCCCGCGGGCAGTCGTGCGGTTGGCCGGACTCGCCGGTGACCTGGCGAGCCTCTTCACGCGCCGCGAACTGCCGGTCAACTCGGCGGCGACCCGGATGTCGATGCTCCCCCACAACTTCTCCTGCCGCCGCGCCCAGAGCGAGCTCGGCTATGCCTTCCGGTCGCTCGACGAGACGGTGTCGGAAGCCTGGGAGTGGTTTGTGACTCGGGGCTACGCGAAGGCCGTCCGCGGCCGGGAGTTGATGGCCCGCTGACGCGGCACGCGGCGGGTAGAATGGGCCGTCGCTTCCCTCCCCCGGGCCCTCCCTCATGCCGCGCATTCTCGTCGTCGAGGACGAAGACCACCTCGCCATCGGCATCAAGTTCAACCTCGAGGCCGAGGGCTTCGAGGTCGAGACCGCCGCCGACGGCCAATCGGCCCTGGCAGCGCTCGCCGCCGGATCGGTGCCGTTTGGTCTGGTCATCCTCGATGTCATGCTCCCCGGGATGAGCGGCTACGCCGTCTGTGAGGCGGTGCGCCTGCAGGGGAACGACGTCCCGGTGGTCATGCTCACCGCCCGGACACTCGTCGAGGACCGGATCCGCGGCTTCGATGCCGGCACGGATGTCTATCTCCAGAAGCCCTTCGATCTCGACGAGTTGATCTCGATCGTGCGGAGCCTGATCTCCAGGCGCGGGCCGGCGACGCGTCAGGCGGCGGCTCCACCCGCGGTCGGCCCGGTCGAGGCTGCCGTCGGCACGCCCGCGGCACCGTCGCCCACCCTGCCGGCCATCTACCGCTTCGGCGAGTCGGAGGTGAACTTCGACACCTGGGAGGCCCGGGCCCAGGGAGGCCCGGTACGGTTGACGAACCTGGAGATGAAACTTCTGCGTTACCTCGTCGATCACGAGGGAAAGGTCGTCTCCCGCAACGAGCTCCTCGAACGTGTCTGGGGGATGGCACGCCCACCGGCGACACGGACGATCGACACCTTCATGCTCAATCTGCGGAAGTCCTTCGAGGGGGATCCCTCCAAGCCGGTCCATTTCCTCTCCGTGCGCGGGATGGGTTACCGTTTCGTCCGCCGGAGCAAGCCGGCGGAATCGAAGCCGACGGCCGCAAAGCACGACGAAGGGGCGGGGTGAGCGTCGCGTGGATCTCGTCATCGCCCCCGCCGACACGGTCCGACGCGCGTCAGTCGTCCGCGAGCAGCGCCGCGGCGGCGGCCCCCGGATCGGCTTGCTTCAGCAGCGACTCGCCGACGAGCATCGCCCCGATCCCGGCCGCCTCGAGCCGGCGGACATCCCCACGGGTGCGGATCCCGCTCTCGGCGACGAGCGTGCAGCGGTCAGGAACCCGGGAGCGGAGCGAGAGGACATGACCGAGATCGGTTGTCATCGTGCGGAGATCGCGGTTGTTGATCCCCACGAGCGTGGCGCCGAGATCGAGGACCCGCTCGAGCTGGCTCTCGTCGTGGAGCTCCACCAGCGGCGTCATTCCGAGATCGAGGATCTCGGCGTACAGGCTGCGGAGGCGGCAGTCGTCGAGACACTCGGCGATCAGCAGGACCGCGTCGGCCCCGTGGACCCGCGCCTCGATCACCTGGCGACGGTCGACGACGAACTCCTTTCGCAGCACTGGCAGCGCCACCGCCCGCCGGGCCGCGACGAGATCGGCAAGCGTCCCGCCGAACCCCGCGCCGTCGGTGAGGACCGAGAGGGCCGAGGCGCCGGCCCGCTCGTAGGCCCGCACCACCTCCTCGACGGTCGAGCCGGGGCGGATCTCCCCCGCCGAAGGGCTGCGGCGCTTGAACTCGGCGATCAGACGGATCGCCCCGGGGCGGGCGACGGCGGCGAAGAAGTCGCGCACGGGGGGCGCTTCGGCCAGACGCCGGCGCAGGCTCGCCGTCGGCTCCAGCGCCTCGGCGGCGGCGACCTCACGGCGCTTCCGTTCGACGATCCGGTCGAGGATGGTGGCCATGGAGGGAACCGAGGAAGGAACCGAGGAGGGAACCACGCTGGCGTGTCGATGGGGCGCGGGGCGATGGCCCC
>JBBAVV010000023.1:0-34343 GCA_040397545.1 Pirellulales bacterium | reverse complement strand
GGAACCGAGGAGGGAACCACGCTGGCGTGTCGATGGGGCGCGGGGCGATGGCCCCGTGGGATCAGTGGCGGAAGTGCCGGCGGGCGGTGAACACCATCGGAATCCCCGCCTCGTCGGCGGCGGCGATCACCTCGGCGTCGCGCTTCGAACCGCCGGGCTGGACGATCGCCGCGATCCCGGCCCGGGCGATGAGCGCGATCGAGTCCGCAAACGGGAAGAACGCGTCGGACGCAAGGACACCGCCGTGGGCCCGGCTCCCCGCCTTCTCCAGGGCGATCCGGGTGGCGTCGATGCGGCTGGTCTGACCGATGCCGGCGCCGACGAGGCTCGGCCCCTGGCAGACGGCGATGGCGTTACTCGTCAACCGCCTGACGACGGTGAAGGCGAAGTCGAGGACCGGCGTGAGCTCCGGGGACGGCGCCTTTTTTGTCACGACCTTCCAGGTGGCGGGATCGTCGCAGCAATCGTCGGGGCGTTGGGCGAGGATCGCGCCGGCGACGCTCCGCAGCTCGAGGCCGTGCGTCGGCTCCCAGGGGTCGCCGGCCGGCACCTCGACGAGGCGGACACTCGCCTTCCAGGTCGGCTTCGTCGTCAGCAGCTCCACCGCCGCCGGATCGAACGCCGGCGCAGCGATCACCTCGACGAACAGCCCGGGCTGGAGGAGCAGCTCGGCGCAGGCCCGGTCGAACCGCCGATTCACCGCCACGATCGAGCCGAAGGCGCTCGTCGGGTCGGCCGCCATGGCGGTGGCCAGGGCTCCATCGATCGTCGAACCCGTGGCGGCGCCGCAGGGATTGGTGTGCTTGACGACGATCGCGGCGGGGGGCTCGAGGAGCCCGGCGAGGCGCGTGGCGCCGTCGAGATCGAGGAGATTGTTGTAGGAGAGCTCCTTCCCGCACAGCTGTTTCAGCCCGGCGAGACCGACGCGCGACCCGGCCGGGGCGTAAAGCGCCGCCGATTGGTGCGGATTCTCACCATAGCGCAGCGCGAGGCGCTCCTGGAGCTCGACGGAGAAACGGGCGGGGAGCGGAGCGGCATCGGGGGTGCCCGTCGCCGGGGGCAGGGCCCGGGGCGCGGCCTCGGCGACGAGCCCGGCATGCCGGGCCATCCAGGCGGCGATCGCCGTGTCGTAGGCGGCGGTCCGCTCGAAGGCCCGGGCCGCGAGCAGGCGTCTCTCGGCGATCGTCGAGCCGCCCCGGGCGATCATGGCGATGAGCTCGGGATACTGATCGGGCCCGGTGACCACCGCCGCGAAGGCATGGTTCTTGGCCGCCGCCCGGACGAGGCTCGGGCCGCCGATGTCGATCAGCTCGATGGCATCGGCCGGCCGGCAGTCGGGCTGCGCGACGATCGCCTCGAAGGGATAGAGGTTGACGATCACGGCATCGATCGGCCCGATGCCGTGGCGGGCCACGATGTCGATGTCATCGGGGCGGTCGCGGCGATAGAGGAGCCCGGCGAAGATGTTGGGATGGAGCGTCTTCACCCGGCCGTCGAGGATCTCGGGGAAACCGGTGACTGCGGCGACGTCAGTGACCTCCACGCCGTGCGCCTCGAGGGCCCGAGCCGTGCCGCCGGTGCTGACGACCTCGATCCGCGCCGATTTCAGCGCGGTGGCGAGCCGATCGAGGCCAGCCTTGTCGAAGACGCTCACGAGCACCCGCCGCAGCGGGATCGGGTCGGCAACGGGAACCGTGGGGGGCAAAGCGTGGTGGGGTGTGCTCATGCGGGGATTAGACCGGCAGGGGGCGGCTCGGAAAAGGGTCGGGTGCCGCCGCCGCGGGGGAGCCTAGGCGGCCGGGAGCCTGACCTCCATCACGGTCCCCCGCCGGCCGGGGCGGCCGCTGACGCTGACCCGGCCGCGCAGCTGGGCGACGATCGACTTCACGAGGTACAGCCCCAGACCCGTTCCCGGCGTCGATCGCTCCAGTTCGTTCCCCAGCCGGACGAAGCGCCCGAAGATTTGCGTCCGATCGGCCGGCGGGATACCGGGGCCGTTATCGCTGACGCGCACGATCAGTTGCCGCCCCTCCTGCCAATCCACGCCGATTTCGACCTCCGGATCGGGGAGCGAATACTTGACGGCGTTGTCGACGAGATTCCGGAACACGATCTCGAGATCGGCCGACCGGCCGCGGACCTGCGGGATCGCGCCGTCGGGCACAGGCACGATTCGGATCCTTTCCGGGGCGACGCCGTAGCGCAGCGCGGCGCCGTCCCGTGCCGCCCGCAGGATCGGCTCGAGCTCACACGACTGTTCGTCCCACCGTGGCCGCTTCTGCGTCTTGGCAGCATCGAGGAGATGATCGATGAGGGTGTCGAGACGCTCGACGTCCTTGAGCATGAAGCGATGGAAATCGGCCTGTTGCTCGGGGGACACCTGGCGGCGATTGAGCGTTTGAAGATAGAGCTTGAGTGATGCCAGCGGGCTCTTCAGTTCGTGGGTCACACTGTCGATGAAGTTGCTCTGCCGCTGGGAGAGGGCGATCGCCTTCACCGTCAGGAAGAGGTAGACGATGACGCCGATGAGGAGGAGCATCAGGAGGGCGACGCCGACGCCGAGGATCACCCAATAGAAGGCGGCGTTCCCCGAACCGAACGCCGCCGCGATGCTGACGAGCACCCAACCCACCCCGAGCGCGAGGATCGACCCGATGAGCACTACCCCCAGGAGGATCGGCCAACCGGTCGAGCGGCGTGGTTCCATCGATGGCGCTCGAGAAGACGGGGGGAATGCGGTACCGAAGGTTAGTCTGCCGCGGATCGGCGCCCCCATCCAGCATCCCCGCACTGCCGGCTATAATGCATCGATTCCCTCTGCCGTGCCCCCCGCCAGCCCCCCCCATGCCGTCGTCATTCCGGTCGGCCAAGCCCCGCCCACCGGTCATCCTCGCCTGCGGCGGGGCCGAGGTGCGGTTTGAATGGCAGGGAGACCGCTGGGTCCATGCCGTGCGTTTCGACGGCGGCCCAGGGGGGATCGAGGGGTGGCATTCCCTCGAAGGCCCCCACCCCCCCGGCGGCGACGACCGCTGGCCCGCTTCACCGGTGTTCGCCAAGCTCCACACCCATCCCATCGCGGGGGGCATCGCGGTGATGGGGTTGGGGCTGGCGGGCCGCTCCCACTTCTCGGCGAGCGTGGGCGCCGATCCAGCGGCTCCCGGCTCGATCCGCTTCGACATCGCCGCCCGGATCCACGAGCCCCCGGTCCGGCTCGGCTCCACGTATCGATCGGATGGTCCGGCCGCGACGATCCTCCGGGTGGAACCGCTCCCGCTCGCCGCTCCCCCCCTCCCCCGGACGGTCGAGTGGTCGTACCGCATCGGCCCGCACGGCATCGAACCGTTGGCCGGTGCCCGGCTCGGCGCCTGAGCCCCTGGGCTTGGCTTGAATCCCGTCGGTCGATCGGTCACATTCGACAGATGTACCCCTGTTGGCCGGCGGGTTCGGATGCCCACGGCGGCACCATTCTCGTCCCCCCCGAAGAAGCAGTTTCGCGGGAGCCTGCTGGCGGCCTGGTCGGTGCCTGCGGCGAGCCCCGGAGCAGTTTGGAAACTTTCATGTTCGACGTCATCGAGCGCCTCAAATCCGAGTGGACCGACAAGTACGTCGTTGTCAGTTCGCCCGCGCCGGAGTTGGCGCGATTTTCGCGGACCACGGGGATCGTGAAGACGGTCAACATGAACGGCCGCTGTCTTGTCGAGTTCGACCAGTTCAACAACATCGGCTGGTACGACATCGACCCGGCCTGCCTCAAGATCGTCCCGAAGCCGGAGCCGAAACCGGCCGAAGCGAAGGAGCCGAAGGCGGCTCCCGCGGCCAAGACCCCGGCAGCTCCGAAGCCGGCCGCCGCGGCAAAGCCTGCCGGGGGGAAGCCCTCGACTGCCGACATCCTGGCCGCGGCCCGTGCCAAGGCCGCCGGAGGCGCTCCCCCTGCCGCCGCGGCAAAGCCCGCCGGGGGGAAGCCCTCGACCGCCGACATCCTTGCCGCGGCCCGTGCCAAGGGGGGAGCCGCCGCAGCGAAGCCTGCCGGTGATGACGCGGTCAAGGCGACGCCGAGCGCAAAGCCCTCAACGGCGGAGATCCTCGCCCGCGCCCGCGCCGCGAAGGCTGCCCCGGCGCCCGCGCCGGAAGCTGCGGAGCCACCAAGCGAGAGCGTGCCTGAAGCGCCGATTGCCAAGCCTGCCGCTGCCGCGAAGAAACCCGCCACCGAGGGTGCCCGCCCGACCACCACGGCGGAGAAGCTCGCGTGGTGTCGCGACCACGACGCGCAGGGTTGAGGGTTGAAAGGCGCCCTCAAGATTGGGCAGACTTCGGGTTGAGGTTGGGTTCACGGTTGTCTGGCTTGTCCGGCGAAGGCGACGGTCCGCTCCCGGTCGATCGACGGCAACGTCACCGCAATCCGTGCGTCTCATCCGCGTAATTCCGCCGGGGCTGAAAAAACTCTCACGGGAGCGAAGAATTGTTTGACTCGTGCGAGCGTCCCTCCATAATGGAGATGTTGGTTTGGCACGGGTCTCTCCCGCAGTGGAAAACAGATGCGCTGCGGGGCCGATCGGGTCGGTCGATTCCGGTTGTCGATCCGGTCACGACGACCAGATCCGCAACTATCCGCTGGTGCTGCGGGACCTCCGGTTCCCAATGCCATGGCGGTCAACCCGGCTCGCTTGCCTGCTGATCGACCTGCCTTCTGCTTCGCTGCTCCCGCGCCCCGCCGATCTGCCTTTTGATCCCCCCGCGATCCCAGCCCCTCGCCTCCCCCCCCATCCCACCCGAGTCCGCGGAGTGTCCGTGGCACCAGCGGGTGAGCCATTCCAATCCCAGTAGGAGTTGTGTCGTTCCGATGGCCCGGATCCGCAACGTTTTCGAAATCATCGAACTGTACGGTCACGACGAGAACTTCGAGCCGCAGTCGACGGCCGAGTTCACGCCCACCAGCGCGCCTGCCGGCTCGAGGCAGAAACTCGACATCCTTGCCGAGCGGATCCAACGCGGCATGCCGCTGTGGCATCCGGAGGACTCGACCGAATCCTCGGCCTCGCTCCTCGTGGGCGCCGGCGACGGACGCTGAAAATCAAGGCCATCATCCCTCGGCCTACCGTGGGATCGGCCGGCAGCGATCCCAGCGCCAGCATCGCCAAACCGCGGCCGTCGCGATGAACGGGGAACCGTTCGTAGCGACGGCCGCGATCGTTGGTGCGGTGGCTGGCTGGTGATCTGCCCCCGCGGCGGCGTGTGCCAGTCTTCGCGCTGCCAGGGCTTCCCGTGCTTCAATCGCCGCGGCGGGCCTTGAGCCCCTGCTCGATGTCGCGGCGGGCCGAATCTGACTTCATTTTCTGCCGCTTGTCGTGGAGCTTCCGCCCCCGGCCGATCCCCATCAGGACTTTCACGCGGCCGTTGGTGAAGTACATCTTCAACGGTACGAGCGTCAGCCCCTTCTCGAACGCCTGCCCGGCGAACTTCCTGATCTCGCGCCGATGGAGGAGAAGCTTCCGCTGGCGCTTCGGTTTGTGGTTGAGCTGATTCGCCTTCTCGTATTCGGGGATGTCGCACCCGAGGAGCCAGGCTTCGTCTCCCTCGACCCGCCCGTAGGCCTCGTCGAGCGACATCCTGCCGGCACGGAGGCTCTTCACCTCGCTTCCCACCAGGGCGATGCCGCACTCGAGGGTGTCGATAATCTCGTACTCATGGCGGGCCTTGCGGTTCTCCGCCACGACCCGCTCGGCTGGCTTCTCGTCTTTGCTTCCCGCTTTGGCAGCCCCCTTGCCCCCTCCGGCTTTGCCGGCTGATTTCGACTTCCCGGCACCAGGTTGCGTCGGTTTTGGGGCGGGCACGGCAGCTCGAGCTCCGGATCGACTTGGAACGGGGGGGGCGCTCCCGACGGTTTTCCGGCCGGGGTGTTCCCAGGCTACACTGAAAGACTCCAACCCGAACCTCCGGATTCTATCCTTCCATCATGCCTGAAGGCCGCCCCACCCCCGTGTCGGCAGCGCTCTGCCGGATGTGTTTGACCGTCGTCTCGCTCGTCGGCACGGGGCTTCTCCCCGTCCTGGCCGGAAACCTGACCGCGATCCACGCCGAGGAGATCCCCGGATTCGTCGCCGGCGACGCCCAGCCGGAAGTCGAAGGGCCGGTCGTCCAGGTGAGCGGCGGCTGGATGGTGCCGTATGCCGAGACGATCCCTGGCAGCGACGTCACCTTCCGGATGATCCCGGTCCCCGCAGCGGCCTATCGGATGGGGAGTCCGGAGGGGGAAGAGGGGCGGAGCGACGACGAAGGTCCGCAGTTCGAGGTCGCTATCGAGCCATTCTGGATCGGCGTTCATGAGGTGACCTGGGGAGAATACAAGGGCTTCATGGCCGCCTGTGACCTCTTCAAGGCGGTCGAATCGGCGCGGATTCGGCCGACGGTCACCGCTGCGAACCTCGCCGACGCTGTCACGGCCCCGTCAAACCTCTACGACCCAACGACGACGTTCACTCACGGCGAGGAGCCAGAGCTGCCGGCGGCGACGATGACCCAGTATTCCGCCCGCCAGTACACGAAGTGGGTCAGCCTCCTTACGGCCCGCTTCTACCGGCTCCCCAGCGAAGCGGAATGGGAATATGCCTGCCGCGCCGGCAGCCTCACCCCGTGGTCCTGCGGCAGTGATCCCGCCGCGCTCGGCGACCATGCCTGGATCGCCGACAACTCCGACGAGACCACCCATCCGGTCGGCAGCAAGGCGCCCAATGCCTGGGGGATCCACGACATGCACGGCAATGTCGGGGAATGGGTCGTCGACCAGCTCGTCGTCGGGGGATACACCCGGCAGGCGGCCCTTCCACAACCGGTTTCTGAAGCCGACGCGATCCAGTGGCCGACGAAGCTCCAGCAGCGGGTCGTCCGCGGCGGCTCCTACTACGACGAGCCTGATCGCTGCCGCACGGCCGCCCGCCGTGGCTCCGAGGACGTGGCCTGGAAGGACGTCGATCCGAACCTCCCCAAGAGCCCCTGGTGGTATACCGAGGATCCCGCCCTCGGGGTCGGGATGCGGGTGGTGCGCCCCTTCACGGTGCCGGAGAAGGCGACCCAGCTGAAGTGGTGGGAGCCCGATATCGAGAGTATCCGGCTCGATGCCCAGGACCGTCTTCTCCAAGGACGCGGCGCCCGCGCCATTGTCGATCCGCAGCTCCCCGCCGACGCCAAGTCGAAGGGGATCGGCAACTGAACAATCAGGCCCGGAGGGCGTTCCGCCTCCGCCGGCTGACCATCGAGTCCCTTCCCGACATGCCCGTTGCGTATCTCCCGCTCCCCTCATGACGCATTCCCCATGACACGTTTCTCCGGCCGCCCCTTCCTGACCCCGAGCTTCCGGGCCGTGCTTTCGTTCCTCGGTCTCCTTCTCTTCGCCGCCGGCGGGGCGCGGGGCGACCAGTGGCCCGATTGGCGCGGTCCGAACACCGACCGGCATGCCGCCGGCACCGGCTACGTCGACTCCTTCGACCCCGAGAAGGGGACCAACGTCCTGTGGACAAGCGAGGAGGCGGGGGGAATCTCGACGCCGGTGATCCTCGATGGCCGACTCTACACGCTCGTCCGCCACAAGTCGGGCACGCCCGAGGAAGCCGAGAAGGTCGTCTGCCTCGATGCCGTCACCGGCGAGAAGATCTGGGAGAACGTCTTCAACGTCTACCTCTCCGACGTCCCGTCAGAGCGTGTCGGCTGGTCGGCGGTGGTCGCCAATCCGGCGACGAAGACGATTTTCGCCCACGGCGTCTGCGGCGCCTTCTCGGCAATCGACGCCGTCACCGGCAAGACGAAGTGGAACCGCTCCCTCCATGAGGAGTTCGGCTTCCTCTCCACCTACGGCGGTCGCACGAACATCCCGGTGGTGTTCGAAGACCTCATCATTGCCAGCGCCGTCGTCACCGGCTGGGGCGACACGGCCCGCCCCGCCCATCGCTTCCTCGGGCTCGACGCGAAGTCCGGCGAAGTGCGGTGGATGAACGGCACCAAAGAGCTTCCCGAAGACACCACCTATTCGACGCCTTCGATCGCCGATTTCGGCGGCCAAGCGGCGCTCGTCTTCGGCTCGAGCGACGGGAGCGTCTGGAACTTTCATCCGCGCACTGGCAAGGCCGTCTGGAACTTCAAGCTCTCCCGCCGCGGCCTCAACGTGCCGCCCCTCGTCGAGGGATCGACCGTGTACATGTCGCAGGCGGAGGAAAATCTCGACAACACGACGATGGGTTCGGTGACCGCGTTCGACGGCTCGGCCGTGCCGCCTGCCGCACCCGCCGCGGCGGCTCCCCCGGCGGCGGGCGCCCCCCCGGGGCCTCCGGCCGGTCCCTCCGCGCCCACCACCGACATCACGGCCGTGGCCGTGAAGTGGCAGAAGAAGGGGGTGATGGACGGCCGGGCGATGCCGGTGATCCTCGGGGAGCGGATCTATTTCATCGACGACGGCGCCAAGGTCTTCGCGTTCGATAAAACCACCGGCGAACCGGTCGGGAAGCCACAGAAGCTCCTCGGCACGATCGTCCGCGGCAGCCCCTTGGTCGCCGATGGCAAGCTCTATGTCTGCTCGACCGGCGGCTGGCACGTTCTCGCCCCGACGGCCGATGGCCTCAAGTTCGTCAACCGGATGCGGCTCCCGGAGGCTGACGAAGTCACCGCCTCGCCGATCGCCTGGAATGGTCGGATCTATCTGACGACCGGCGAACGGCTGATCTGCATCGGCAAGCCTGACGCCAAGGGGATTGACGGGGCCGTCGAGACCGTCGCCGCGAAGGTCGCCGCCGCCACGGCCGGCAAGCCCGGGGAACCGGCCTGGGTGCAGATCGTCCCGGCAGAGGCCCAGGTGGCGGCTGGTGGCACCATCAAGCTCAAGGCCCGACTCTTCGACGCGGCCGGCCGATTCGTCAAGGAATCGCCGGCCGAGTTCAGCGCGACCGCCGGTGCGGTGGCGACCGACGGCACCTACACGGCGCCGGCCGGCAAGCACGCCGCCGCGATCGTCACGGCCAAAGTCGGAAAGCTCGCGGGCAAGGCGCGGATCCGCTCCATGCCGCCGCTGCCGTGGACGTTCGACTTCGAGGAGATCACGCTCGACAAGGATGCGAAGACGGGCGTTGTGAAGGGGGAGCCCCCGCTTCCCTGGATCGGGATGCGATACCGGCACGTCGTCCGCGAGGTCGACGGCAGCAAGGTGCTCGTGAAGATCACGACGATCGCCAAGGGGACGCGGTCGCAGGGCTGGATCGGGCCGATCGATCTCCACGACTACCGCGTCCAGGCCGATTTCCGCGCCGCGGAATCGGGGGTCGGCAAGCCGGGCGACCCGGCCACCCCGACCGCCGGCAACGCGGCCAGGCCGGCCGGCAGCGACGCCGAGGCGTTCGCCAAAGCCTTCGGCAATCCGGCGGCGCTCGAAAAGGCGCGGATGCCCGACATGGGGATCATCGCCCAGCGCTATACGCTCGATCTGATGGGGGCGAGCCAGCAACTCCAGCTCCGCACCTGGCCCCCACAGGTCGCCACCCACTTCTCCAAGACCGTCCCTTTCGCCTGGGAGGCGGGGAAGTGGTACACGCTCGTCCTCGAGGCCCGCACGTCCCCCGAGGGGGCGATTCTGCGTGGCAAGGTCTGGCCTCGCGGCGAGGCCGAGCCTGTTGAATGGACGATCGAAGGCGTGCATGCCGGCGGCAACCTCCAAGGGAGCCCCGGCTTCTTCGGCCAATCGAAGGACTCCGAAATCTTCATCGACAACGTGTCGGTCTCCCCCGTCACCCCAGGGAACAAGCATCCATGAGGTCCCGCCCCCGTCTTTCACACCGAAGTGTTCTCCGGTCCCTTGGCCCGCTCGCCGTGGCGGGCATGCTCACCGTCGCTCCTGCGATGGCCGATGATGGAGACTGGAATCAATGGGGCGGATCCGCCTCGCGCAACAACACGCCCGAATCGGGCCCACTGCCGATCGACTGGGATCCGGGCCAGTTCGATGCCGAAACGGGCGCCTGGAAGCCGGAGACGAGCCGGAACATTGCCTGGGTGGCCCAGCTCGGCAGTCAGAGCTACGGCAATCCGGTCGTCGCCGGGGGGAAGGCCTATGTCGGCACCAACAACGGCAAGGGCTGGATCGGCCGCTATCCATCGAGCGTCGATCTCGGCTGTCTCCTCGCCTTCAACACCAACGACGGCAGCTTCCTCTGGCAGGATTCGAGCGAGAAGCTCCCCACCGGCCGCGTCCACGACTGGCCGCTCCAGGGGATCTGCTGCTCGCCCTACGTCGAAGGGGACCGGCTGTGGTACGTCACCAGCCGCGGCGAGGTGAAATGCCTCGATACCGAAGGCTTCCGCGATGGCGAGAACGACGGCCCCTTCACCGGCGAGAAGATCCAGGGCTCTGATGAGTCGGACACCGTCTGGGTCCTCGACATGATGAAGGAGCTCGGTGTCTCGCAGCACAACATGTGTTCCTGCAGCGTCACCGCCGTCGGCGATCTTCTCTTCGTCAATACGAGCAACGGCGTCGACGAGGGGCACCTCAATCTCCCCAACGCCGCCGCCCCGAGCTTCCTCTGCGTCGACAAGCGCGACGGCAAGGTGCTGTGGGCCGACGGTTCTCCGGGGGCCAACGTCCTCCACGGCCAGTGGTCGAGCCCGTCCTACGCCGTCATCGACGACGTCCCGCAGGTGATCTTCGGCGGCGGCGACGGCTGGGTGTACGGCTTCGACGCCCGCGGTGACAACGGCAAGGCGAAGCTCCTCTGGCAGTTTGATGCCAATCCGAAGGAATCGAAGTACGTCCTCGGCGGCCGGGCCGACCGCAACCACGTCATTGGCACGCCGGTGATCCATGACGGGCTGGTTTATGTGGCCGTCGGCGAGGATCCGGAGCATGGCGAGGGGGTCGGCCATCTGTGGTGCATCGACCCGACGAAGCGCGGCGACACGAGCCCAGAGCTCGCCGTCAACGTGGCCGATCCCTCCAAGCCCCTCCCCCACCGCCGCAACCAGGCGATCATCAAGGAGCAGGGAGAGGTGGCCCGGCCGAATCCCAATTCGGCCGCGGTCTGGCACTACCCCGGCTTCGATGCCAACGGCAACGGCAAGCTCGACTTCGACGAGACGATGCACCGCACCTGCGGCACCGTCGCCATCAAGGATGGCCTGCTCGTGATTCCCGACTTCAGCGGGCTCGTTCACTGCGTCGAAGTGAAGACCGGCAAGCCGCACTGGACTCACGACATGCTGGCGGCGAGCTGGGGTTCGCCGATGATCGCCGACGGCAAGATCTACGTTGGCGACGAGGATGGCGACATCTCGATCTTCGAGCTCTCGCCGGAGAAGAATCTCCTCGCCGAGGTCAACATGGGCAACAGCGTCTACTCGACGCCGATCGTCGCCGGAGGCACGCTCTACATCGCCAACAAGAGCCACCTGTTCGCGATCCGCGAAGGGGCGACGCCCGAGGCGAAATAGTCGAAGGGTCCAAAGCCCCTCAGGCCCTGCCGCCCGTCCGGTGCGGCGGGGCCGGCGGGGAATTGCCATGTCATCCGCCGCTTGCCATCCGTGGGTAGCGGTCTTTTTCCGGGGGGAATCTCTGATGTTTGCTTCGATCCGTGGGGGCTCCTGCGCCCAGGTTACCGCGTTGCTTTTGGCCCTGGCCCTTCCAGCGGTCACCCCGGTCGCGGCGGCCCGGGGCGCCGAGCCGGCAGCAAAGGGGGTAGCCGACCCGCTCGAGATGATCGCCACGGCCAAGCGGATCTGTGTCCTCGGCGACAGCATCACGTATGACGGGCGCTGGGTCTCGGCACTCTCGGCCTGGATGGAGGCCAAGGGGCTGACGGGCGACGTGATCGCCGTCGGCCTCCCGAGCGAGACCTGCTCCGGGCTCTCCGAGGAGGGGCATGCCGGTGGACAGTTCCCCCGCCCCGATGTCCATGAGCGCCTGGCGCGCGTTCTGTCGGTGGTGAAGCCCGATCTCGTCATCGCCTGCTACGGAATGAACTGCGGCATCTATCTGCCGCTCGACGACACCCGTTTCGCCGCCTACAAGGCCGGCATGCAAAAACTCCACGACGAGGTGGAGAAGACAGGGGCGAAGATCATCCATCTCGCGCCGCCGGTCTACGACGGCCGCCCCGGCACGAATCACCCCGCCGGTGACGCCGACTACGAGGGGGTGCTCCAGGCATACTCGACCTGGCTCCTCTCGAAGCGGGCCGATGGCTGGACGGTGATCGACATCCACACTCCGATGAAGACCCTCCTCGACGCCAAGCGCGCGGCCGACCCGACTTACACCTTCATCCCCGACGCGGTCCATCCCGACGACGCCGGCCAGTGGGCAATCTGCCGCGGTGTGCTCGCGGCTCTCGGCGACGCAAAGACGGCTGCCGAAGAGAAGCCGGAATGGTTTGCGAACTTCCTCCCGGAGTGCCACGAGCGGATGACGCTCCTCCGTGATGCCTACCTCTCCGCCGCCGGCCACCTGCGGCCCGGCATCGCCCCCGGCCTGTCGATCGGCGCGGCCGAGGCCAAAGCCCAGCGGATCACCGAATCGCTCCGCTCCCGCCACGACTACCTCCTCGGAAAGAAGTTCCCGAGCAGCGAGTGGAAGTCGGCGATCACCTGGCCACGGCCGCGGGTGGTGAATCCGGGGCCCGCCCCGGAGCAGCCGGCGCCGGTTCCCGCCGACGCGATCGTGCTCTTCGATGGAAAGAATCTCGACGCCTGGCACGGCGGTGAGAAGTGGGCCGTGAAGGACGGGATCGCCACCGTCGGCGGCGCCACGATCACCACGAAGGAAGACTTCGGTGACTGCCAGGTGCACGTCGAGTTCCGGACGCCGAAGCCGGCCGCCGGGGCCGGCCAGGGGCGTGGCAATTCAGGGGTCTATTTCATGGGGAAGTACGAGATCCAGATCCTCGATTCCTTCGAGGACGGCACCGACGGCCCGCTCACCTACCCCGATGGCCAGTGCGGCGCACTTTACAAGCAGCAGCCGCCGGCGGTGAACGCCTGCCGGGCGCCCGGTGAATGGCAGACCTACGACATCTTCTTCACCCGTCCCCGCTTCGCCGCCGACGGGTCGCTCGACAAGCCCGGCCGCGTCAGCGTCCTCCACAACGGCGTGGCGATCCACGCCGACACGGTGATCCTGGGGACGACGAGCTGGGCCGATCCGCCGCGCTATGAGCAGCACGCCGACGCCCTGCCGCTGTCGCTCCAGGACCACGGCAACCCGCTCCAGTTCCGCTCGATCTGGGTGCGGCCTTTCGAGAAGGTTATGCCAGCACCGATCGACGACCCCAAGCCCGGGCAGTGAACGACGTCTGGGCGAAGCGGAGTGTCGCGCGCGTCAGGCCATCCCGGCCGCGGCGATGAGTCGCTCAAACTCGGCTGCCGTCTCGTCGTCCAGCGTACGGGCGCTCCACGAGCGAAGATGGGCCAGATCGAGCCGGTCCTTCTGAACCCCGAGGATGCCCCGCACGTCCTGACGCGTGGCACGCCCCAGAAGGTCGCTGCCACCGCACCACCCACGGCGTAGGGCACTCAGGTGCGCTCGCAGACCCTGGCGAGGCGAAGGATCACGTCCGACAGCGGCGGCAGGTCAGGATGCGTCATCGGACGTCGGCCTGGCGCAACGGCGGAGGTTCACAGCGGCAGGCTTCAAGATGACGAATCAGATCGACTCGCTTCATCAGGAAGCCATCTCGAAGGGCTCTCGTTCCACCTCCCTGCCCTCCAATGCCTGCTCCGTCAACTCGCGATTCGCATCCAGAACGAGTTGAACGGCCTCGCGGAGATTCTCACGAACCTCGTCGAGTGTCTCACCCTGACTGTTCGCGCCGGGAATCTCTTCGACGAATCCGATGTAGCCCTCGGGCACGGCCATATAGACGGCGGTGAATGTCATCGGTGCACCTGGAGGATGGTGGGCGCCTCAGGACTCGGATTTTGGCTCGAGTGTACCAAGGACAGGAACGTCCGTACAGTTGACCGCCTCCCACCGTCCGCTGCGGCCGAATCTTTCCGGACCTCAGTTTTCCGCCCGGATACTCGCCAGATTCCTTGCGCGCACACATGTCACCACACCTGCTAGCGGCGGAGGCGAGGTTGGCCCGGAATGGGAGCGGACACCGCGCTCACTCCGCCGCGGTGTCGATCCGCTCGGCGACCCTGGCCGCGACGCGGCGGAACATCGCCTTGCCGGTGTCGGCGGCGCTGTCGACAAACCGCTCGCTCAACACCACCTCCGTCGGGACACCGCCGCCAGCCGGCCCCTTCCGCCAGCCCGCAACGAGCCAGCCGTCCTTACGCGATTGAAGTTGGTTCATCGGCAGCGGGCCGACACTTGCAAGCTCCCCTTGGAGCGGCAGCGGCTCGATCTCGATCGCATCCTTGAAGACCTTGTCGAACCGCTTCTGGAGGATGCGACGGAGCGAGGTCTCGGCCATCGTCAGCTTCCGATCACCCGACTTGAATCCGGGCGGGTTGATCTGCACGTTCCCCTCGCGGACGAGGACCGGCCCCTTCGGCCCCTGCCCAACAGCGTAGACCGCGGCGATGTCCATGCCTGGGAAACTGCGGTCGCCGGAGACGAACTTGTCTCCACGGACGGTCACCTTCACACGGCTCTCGTCGGCGGCCACCGTCACCGGGCGGTATTTGGCGAACGTGATCGCCCAGGTCTTCTGCTCGGCGTCGGGATCGCTGCCGAGCGAATCGGGCATCTTCAGATTCTGTTCCTTGGCGATCCGCGCGACGTCGTCCTGCGTGACGACCTTCCCGCCGAGCTTCTCCTCGAGAATGTTGTTGACCGCCGACTCGTGGATCTGTGCGGTGATGATGTTGTCGGCGCTGGCGGCCGGCGGGCTCGAGAACGCGGCCAACTGGCTGGCGAGTGACTTCCGGGCCACGATCCGCAGGTGGCGGTCGGTGGTGTGCATGTGGAACGATTCGGGGTAGAGGCCCTGGGCCTGGAGCGGCCCGCGCACCTTCTGCTGGAACTGATCGCGCATCTGGGCGACCGCCGGCTCGGTCTGTTCGCCGAACTGGCGGCGGATCCGGTCGCGGGCCTTCCCCTCGGCAACCGCCTCGGCCTGCGCCTTGCTTTCGGCGATCTTCTTGGTGGCGATCCGGCGGATGAGCCGCTTGCCGATGCGGGCGTTGATCCCCAAGCCGGTAACGGTCGAGTTGGTGTCGGCCGAGGCCTCGACCGGCGCGGCGGCGACATTGAACTCGTCGAGGAAGATCCGCCGCCGGGCGTCGATCGCGGTGACGCCGCGGCTGTTGACCGTGACCGGCCCCTGCGTTCCCCGGGTGTGGGAGATGTTCGTGGCCCCGAGGATGATGTCGAAGACCGCCTTCTCCCCCGATGGCACGAAGTCGAGGCGGACATTGCCGGTGGTGTGACCCGTGCCGCGGATTCGCGTGCCGAGGACGACGTCGTCGACCGGCTGCACCTGATCGACCGGGCGGTTGACCGCCGGGGCGAGGAGATCCTCGGCGACCTCGAGGTGGATGTTGGGGCGGGAGCTGGCCCCGCGGATGGCGGCCACGACGCCTGGCGCCTGACCCGACTCGACGAGCCGATCGAGGATCGGCGCCACCGGCGCGAGTGCTTCGGCCTGGCCCGAGGCGCTCGCCGTCAGGAGGGCCGAGGAGAGCTTGTCGAGTCGGTCGCTGAAGTGCTTGGCCCCGTCACCACGGGCAGCGTCAGCCAGCTCGGCATACTTCGTCACCGCCTTGCGAACGCGGACGAACTGGGGCATGTCGAGCCCCATCTCGGGGCTCCCGAGTTTCTTCTCGAGGTCGCGGAGAACCCTCGGGTCGGCTGCCTGGCCCGACGAGGCCTGGGTTTCGAGCGCCGGCCAATCGAGATATGTGCGCCAGTCGGCTCCACTCTTGCTCCGCCCCAACAGGGCATCGAGCGGCACCAGCGCCGAGCGGAGGTTGCTCGCTGCGGCGTCGAGCGAGGCCTCTCCGACGGGCCGGAAGCTCCCCACGGCCCGGGCGGCGTCTCCGGCGATCTCCTCGAAACGGCGGCTCGCGGCGTCATCTGCGAAGGCGGTCACGGCCGCTCCGGCGACGAGCCACCCCCCCATCCGGGCAACAAGTCGACGGCCACGAGAGGAGGCGGAAACAGGATTGCGCTGCATGGGATTTGACGCCTGGGAAAGATGGGGTGACTCCAGCGGAGTGTAGTCGGTGGCCCGATCAGCCTCTACACCAGCTTCGGGCGGGGGAAGAGGGGCGAAACCGGCCGTTCATGGGAAGAGCCACCCCCGGCCGCCAGAGCCGCCACCGTCTCCGCAGCGCCACAAGCCGGCCCGGGGGCCCGGCCGGCCATTCAGCCCGGGAGGCAGTCGATAACGGGCATCACGAACACCTTGCCATCCCCCATCCGGCCGGTGCGGGCCACCTCGAGCACGCGCTCGATGACCTCATCGACACGGGCGTCGTCGACCCACATCTGGATCTCGACTTTGGGGAGGAAGGCCAGCGAATACTCGCTGTCGCCGTAGCGATCGAGATAGTTTTTTTGCCGGCCGTAGCCCTTCACCTCGCGGACCGTACAGGCCTCGAGCGGGGCGAGTTTCAGGGCCTCGAGGACGCGCTCAGCGAGGAACGGCTTGACGACGGCGATGATTTCCTTCACCGCGCCCCCTTCCGGCCATCGATCAACGCCGCGAAAGCCATCAACTGAAGAAGTTGTCGCCGAACAGATTCGTCGGCGGGCAGGTGGTGACGGTGATGTCACCGTTGACGCGGGTCTGGCAGGCCAGTCGCATCGTCTCCTCGTTGCCGATGTAGGCGAGCGACACGCCGAGCCTGGCCCCCTCGAGGATTCCCTTCGACGAGCAGTTTTCCATTCCCTTGGTAATCAGCACACGGCAGGATCCACAGCTTCCCAGGCCGTGGCAATTGAGCACCTTATGGACCCCCGGATAGAGGGCGACCCCGGCTTGGAGGGCCTCCTGACGGAGGTTGGCCCCTTCCGGAACCTGAATTTCCTTTTTCTCGTTGGCAAAAGTGATCTTCGGCATGGAGGATTCCCGGTCGAGGCGGATCGTGGCCGATAGTCCCGGCGTGGTCCGATATCGACTACTGTAGTCCTTGTTCCGAACTCCTTCCACCCGTTTCCGCATCACCGCCCTCCCTGGGGGTCCACAACACCATGGCCGAACTGTCGAAGTACCAGCAGAAGATCGTCAAGAACTACTACGACAACCTCGACACCGCCCTCCTGCAGCGGCTTGGCGAGCAGGTCACCGACCTCTACCTCGCCGAGGGGAAGAAGCGGGAAAAGCTCTGGACGAGCATCACCGGCTCGCTGACGAAGCTCGGCGTCAAGGCCCCACGGATCGAGACGCTCCGCAAGTCGGACGACGCCCGCCAACTCGCCAACCTGCTCCAAGAGCTCCTCGCCAAGGACTGACGCCGGCTCCCTCCGGTGGCGCGGCCTGCCGGGGCGTCCGGGGCCCCTACCTGCGGGCACCGCGGCAGACCCTTGCCAGCCGGTCGGCGGCGGTCCATCCTGTGGGGCCCATCCCTCGGACCGCCGCCATGCCCTCGCCAGTCCCAGTCGACCGCCACCAGCTTTTCGAATCGCTCCGCTGGAAGAAGTTCCCGGTGCTCGACGACGGCCACGTTGCCCTCGTCGATGCGATGGGGGACGACGCCGCGGTCGTTCAGGCGGCGCGCGTCAGCTACGGCGACGGCACGCGGAAGGTGAGCGACGACCGCCAACTGATCCGCTATCTCCTCCGGCATGCCCACACGACGCCGCTGGAAATGGCGGAGCTGAAGTTCGTCGTTCGCGTTCCGATGGACTGCTGGCGGCAGTGGGTGCGCCACCGCACGGCGAACATCAACGAATACTCCACGCGTTACTCCCTCGCCATCGATTCAATGCAGGCGACCCACGACGGCGAGTGGCGCTCCCAGGCGAGCACGAATCGCCAGGGCTCG
This sequence comes from Pirellulales bacterium, assembly GCA_040397545.1. GTDB lineage: Bacteria > Planctomycetota > Planctomycetia > Pirellulales > UBA1268 > QWOP01. The sequence continues at coordinate 16,382 of JBBAVV010000023.1, read as the reverse complement.
GAGGGATGCCTCCCGCCCGCCGCCGGCCATCGCTTCACGCAATCGGAGACCGAGCTCCAGAGCCTCTCCCGGCGCGTCTACGAGGAGCGGCTCGAAGCGGGCATCGCCCGTGAGCAGGCCCGCAAGGATCTTCCCCTCTCGACCTACACCGAGGCCTACTGGAAGATCGATCTCCACAATCTCCTCCACTTCCTCGCCCTGCGGATGGATACTCACGCCCAACTCGAGATCCGCGAGTACGCCACGACGATCGGCGAGCAGATCGTCCGGCCGCTCTTTCCCCTCGTCTGGGAGGCGTTCGTGGATTACCGCCTCGAAGCGACCCGGCTGACCCGGCTCGACCGCGAGGTGATCCGCCGGCTCGCCGCCACCGGCACCGTCCCGGCCGACCGTGAGACGTTCCTCGCCGTCCAAGACCCGACCTGGCAGGACCTCGAGCGCTGCCGGGAACGCGACGAATGCTGGAGCAAGCTCGCCGCCCTCGGCCTCGTCGCCGAGTGACGCTCCGCCGCCGTTCTTTTCCCACTCCCCGTTCGATCGTTTTCTTCCTTCCCAATTCGCCGGAGCCCCCATGGCCGTCGCCACCGCCGACCACCTCCTCGCCCTCACCCGCAAGCTCCTCGAAAGCATCGCTACCGCCGACTGGAAGACCTACACGTCGCTCGTGGCCTACGACATCACCTGCTTCGAGCCGGAGGCTCGCGGCCAGCTCGTCGAGGGGCTTCCCTTCCACGAGTTTTATTTCAAGCTCGGCACGAGCGCCACGAAGCCGGTCTTCGTGCCGACGATCACGCTCGCCGCGCCGAACGTCCGGCTCCTCGGTGAGGATGCCGCCGTGGTGGCCTACATGCGGATGGTGCAGAAGCTCGACGACGCCGGCCGCCCGATCACCGTGCTGTGTGAAGAAACGCGGGTCTGGCAGCGGATCGACGGAGCGTGGAGGCACGTCCACTTTCATCGCAGTCTGCCCGGCTAAAGCCAGGCAGACGCTCCTCGGCCGACGGGGCGGCCGATGGGCATCGCAGTCTGCCCGGCTGAAGCCAGGCATCTGATCGCTGTGCCCAGCGCTGCCAGCGAGGGGTCGCCCGTGCTCCGAGAGCCGGCCTCGCCGGTCAGCGCAGGATAGGAGGGCGAAAGCGCAGGCGGCGCGGAGAGAGCGGAGGGCAGGGATGACCTCCAGCGAGTCCGGCGACGGGGCACGGGCGACCCCGAAGCCACGGTTGGGTTACTCAGCCTCAAGGGCCGCCAGGCGCTGCGTCGCCTCGGCCTCCGCCTTCTCCATCACCTCGGCGAGCGTCACCGGCTTCCCTCCCTGGCGCTTGCTCTCGTCGGCCGCCTCCATGAAGGCGTAGATCTGGAGTGTTTCCTCGGCCGACACCGGCACCTCGCCGGTCTGGAAAAACTTTACGATCTCCACCAGCAGCGGCCGGTAGCCGTCAAAGGCGCCGACCGGCGCGGTCCCCTTCTCCCCGAAGGCCGTGCCGCCGAAGTTCGCCGCGCCGCGGCGGATGCCGCGGAAGGAGCCGATCCGGCCATCGCCCCACAGCCCCGTCACGAGATCGAAATCGGCCGAGTGCGACCGCGTCACGCTCGTGCAGCCCGGCCCCATCGCCGTGAACAGCGATTCCACGCCATGGATGCCATACCAGAACAGATCGGGATGGGTCGCCTCGAGGGCGCACGGGGAATAGGTGTGGGCACCGGTGACCGCGCCGATGGAGCCTGCACGGACGGCGAGCGTGCCGGCGGCAAACCGCAGCGACGACGCGCTGAACAGCGGCACGCCACGCTTCGCGGCGAGGCGGTGGATGGCGACGGCGTCGGCAAGCGACCCGGCGATCGGCTTGTCGACAAACACCCGCTTGCCGGCCTTGATCACCGGAATCACCTGCTCGAGATGGGGGCGGCCGTCGTTGGTTTCGAGGAGCACCGCATCGACCCGTTCGAGGAGGGCCGGGATGCTGTCGACGATCTCGACGCCGTGTTTCTGCACTTCGGCCGAGTATTCGGGGATCCGACTGACGCTCGATTCGATATCGGCGCTCCCCTTCGGCGATGCCGCAACGACGCGACAGCCGGGCACGTGCTGGCCGTCGGCGGTGTCGTTGAGGAGCTTCGTGAAGGCCGTCGAGTGGGAGGTGTCGAGGCCGATGATGCCGACGCGGATCGGCTGCTCGTTTGCGGCTGGCTCCGCGGCCGTGGCCCACGCCGCCGACAAGCCCACAAGGATCGCCGCCACCATCCTGCCCGTCGCTGCGTTCGCCGCTTGCATACCATCTCCCCCGAGTGCGTCCCCCGACCGCGGCGCTGCCGCGCCGCCCCGCGCCGGGGGAGCCGTTATCGTAGCCGACCAGCCCGCCACACGGCGGTATACTCGCGCTCGCTTTTCAAGTCAGGCTTCTCGAGCGAACCCCCAATGGACATCCTCATCCACGACGATCCCGCTGCCCTCGGCCGTGCTGCCGGCCGTGAAGCCGCCGCGGCCCTCCGCGCTGCCGTCGCTGCCCGCGGCAGCGCCACGTATGTCGTCGCCACCGGGGCCTCGCAGTTCGCCACGCTCGCCACTCTGACGGCCGAAGACGTGCCGTGGGAAAAGATCACGATCTTCCATCTCGACGAATACGCCGGCTTGAGTGACTCGCACCCGGCGAGCTTCCGCCGCTATCTCCGCGAGCGGCTCCTCGAGCGCCTGCCGCGGCCGCCGGCGGCGTTCCACGGCATCGATGCCTCGCGCGACGCCGCCGCCGAATGCCTGAGGCTCGCGGCACTCGTGCCGGCCGGCGCCTTCGACGTTGCCACGATCGGCATCGGCGAGAACGGCCATCTCGCCTTCAACGATCCGCCGGCCGATTTCGCCACCCTTGCCCCCTATCTCGTCGTCCGCCTCGACGAGGCCTGCCGATTGCAGCAGGTGGGGGAGGGATGGTTTGCGGGGCTCGCCGAGGTGCCGACCGAGGCGATCTCGATGGGGGTGCGACGGATCCTCGCCACCGATTTGGTCGTCTGTTCGGTGCCCGACAGCCGCAAGGCGGCCGCCGTCCGCGATGCGGTCGCCGGGCCACTCTCGCCCGACTGCCCGGCGTCGATCCTCCGCACCCACGCGGCGCTGTCGCTCCATCTCGACTCCCCGGCTGCGGCCCTCCTTCCGGCTGCGCACCGCCCAGCCGGCGCGTGACGCCTGCCGCGGGCACCATCGCAGGCTTTGTCCCCACCATGGCTGCTCCCCTCGATCTCCAGCTCAACGGCTATCGTGGACTCGACTTCGGCGCTGAGGATCTCAATCAAAAGCGGCTCGCCGGCATCTGCCGGGCCTACCGGGCCGATGGCGGCGGCCGGTTTCTGGCAACGGTGATCACCGACTCGCTTCCCCTTCTCGAGCGCCGGATCGGGGCGCTCGTCGACTGCCTCGAGGCCGACGCGGCGATCCGCGACATTGTCGCCGGAATCCATGTCGAGGGGCCGTTCATCAGTGCCGATCGCGGCTTCGTCGGCGCCCATCCGCCGCAGCATGCCTGCGAGGCGACTCCCGCGGCGATGGAGCGGCTCCTCGACGCGGGGCGGGGGCACGTGCGGATGGTGACGCTCGCCCCGGAGCGCGACCCCGGCTTCCGCACGATTTCGTTCCTCGTCGGCCGGGGCGTACTCGTCGCGGCCGGCCACTGCGATCCGTCGCTCGAGGTGCTCCGCGACGCCTGCGCCGCGGGGCTTTCCTGCTTCACCCATCTCGGCAACGGCTGCCCTCATCTTCTCCCCCGCCACGACAACATCCTCCATCGGGTGCTCGCCTGCGAGGAGCTTCCGTTTGTGACGCTGATCGCCGACGGCGTCCATCTGCCGCCGTTCCTTCTCGGGGCGATGCTCCGCTGGCTGGGGCCCGACCGGGCGATCGTCGTCTCCGACGCGACGGCCGCGGCGGGGATGGGAACGGGCACGTTCCAGCTCGGCGGGCAGACAGTCGTCGTCGGTGAGGATGGCGCGGCCTGGTCGGCCGACCGGACCCACCTCGTCGGCTCGACAGCCACGCTTTCCCAACTGCGGCGCGTCCTCGCCGACGTGGGGCAGACCGCCGCGGCGATCGACCGGCTCATCACCATCAACCCAATCCGCGCTCTCGCCGCCGCCGCCGCCCGTAGCTCCCACACTCCGTGAACTGAATCATCGACGTGATGGGCGCGCCTCCCGCGCCCCAGACGCATCGCGCCCACCATCGCAATCCCGCGACGTTCCGTCGATCCGCCGGCTGCTCTGAAACACCTTCATGGCGAAAAGACTCCGCATCGGTGACGTGGTGGAAATCCCAGCTCGAACCGGGCTGTTCTACGCCCAGTACACCCACTCGAACGCCGAATACGGCGCGCTGATTCGCGTCCTGGAGGGCGCCTTCACGCAACGCCCGAAGGACATCCAATCGCTGGGCCTTTCTCCGACGCGCTATGTTCTCTTCTGCTTCCTGCAATCGGCAGTCAATCGAGGGGTGTGGAAGGTCATCGGCAACTGCCCGGTACCCGAGTTCTCCCAGCACTTCCCGCTCTTTCGCAGCGGAATGGCTGATCCTCAGACCAGCGTTGTCAAGGATTGGTGGCTCTGGGATGGGAACACGTCTTGGAAGGTGGGCGCACTGAGCCAAGAGGAATGCCGCCTTCCGGAAAGGGGCATTTGGACCGAAGCACTGCTGATCGATCGACTTGAAGAAGGGTGGAATCCTGGGGCTTCTGGCCAAGAGTCGTTCGCGATGGATACGAAACGGAACTTTTGTACACTATCCGGAAAGGCTGTTCCAGGGACCGATCGCATGCCCCGCAAAATCCGCGAATTGATCAGCGATCTCTTGGAAGCCGGTTTCGAGGAGACGACAACATCCTCCATCGGGTGCTCGCCTGCGAGGAGCTTCCGTTTGTGACGCTCATCGCCGACGGCGTCCATCTGCCGCCGCCGCCGCAGCCCGTGGCTCCCACGCTCCGTGAACTGATTCGTGGCCGCGCGAGACCCTTGGAATGGGTCTCGCGGGCCACCACTCCAACTCCACCTTGTCCAAGGCCCAAAGTTGTCCAAAGAATGGGGTCCACCCTCACTTCCGCCAAACGAGAATGTCGTAGGCGTATCGGAGACTAACGAACATCGTCACCAGGGCACACAGCAACAACACTGAAACGAAAATGGCTTCAAAGGCTGGCCCCTGAATGATGGGAAACGGATGCTTGAGGCCGTCGACGAAACACTCCATGATCAGACCGCCGCAGAGATAAAACATTCCGTACGGCTGGGAAATGTCGGCGAGGGGGTCACTTCGATCCGACGCATGTTTCCCTTCGATCATTTCAATAATCTCGTGACGCTCGAGCATCACAACACCGACCGTTATCAGCCGAATGGTCACCGACTCCATGAGAGACTCGAGGGTCTCCGAACTCAAGGGAGGTCCTCCATCCGCATCGATGATGACCCGCACGACGATTCGGAGGCAGAGAGCGAAGACGAAAAAGTTCATCACGAACAGGCCATACCAACTGGCGATCGCCAAACTGAACACCTTGAGGCAACGAACGACCATTGACCATTCCCCCCGGCAAAGGATTGCGGCATTTGCCGGATCGTTATCCGCTAACGCGGAAAGATCGCTCGGCGGTATCTCGGGGCACAGGCACGCCCCCCCAATGAACGATGCCATGCTAGCAGCCCATGGAAAAAGTCATCCCTGACCTTTCTCCATGGGGAAGTCACCGGTTGGCCAGTCTGGGCCGCCGGACGTGCGAGCCTGCGGTACGGTCGAGTCCGTTAGCAGGCCGTGGATAAAGTGCCGGCCCGACCGCGGGAGGCGGTCGCGAGTGCGCAGCGCACGAGAAAACCAGAGGTTTTCCAAGTGGAAAAAGGTCAAGGATGAATCTTTCCACGGACAGTTAGTCTTCCGCGTCGGCCTCCGGCTCCGTCGCTTCGAGCTCGGCCCGCAGCTCCGCTTCGGCCTCTACCGCTGCGGTGCGGTCGGCACAGAACCAAGCAAGCCGGCCGAGGAGGCGGAAGTAGATCAGCCACACCAGGCTCGACATCACACTCACGACCGCGATCGCCGCGTTCCCCCACAGTTGACCGCCCCAGGGGGTCGGGGCGGCGAGGACCACGATCGAGGCGGCGGCGAGGAGGAGGATGGCGGTTGAGAGATAAAATCTCCCCCAGCCGCCGGGAGCCACCCAGAACGTGCGGAGGAGCGGGAGCGAGACGACGTCGAAGAGCGCGCCGTTCTCGAGGAGCGAGAGGAGCACGATGGGGAAGAGGAAGAAAAAACCGACCGGCACGCCGCCGTCGCTCGGGCTTCCGGCCTGCCGCGACATCCAGGCCAGGCCCACGAGTGGCGCCGCGCTGATGCCGACGGCTGTGGCAATCACGAACGTCTCGCCGATCCAGTCGAGAAACACCGCGGTCGGCCAACGCACGATCCGGTCGCAGCCGTTGGCGGTATCCCCCACGACCGCGAGTGCACAGGCCCCGGCCAGCGCGAACCAGCTTACAAATGCAAACACCGTCAGCACGGTGAACATCGCGCCGAGAAACGAGAGCCGGCCGTCTCCGCTTGCCATCAGCCGGAGGCTCTCGCGCACGAGCACACCGACCACGAATGCCAGCACCGCCAGCAAGAGCGTGCGCCCGCGCACGCCGGGTGAGAAAGGAAACGACCACGTGCCGGTGAGAAACGGCCGCTCCGGCAGACGGGGGTGATGCGCCCCACGCTTCTTTTTCATCGCCGCTCCTGCGCTCTCGCGCCGCTGCCGAACTCACACCCTCTCGGAATCATCGCGGAGCATCACCACCTCGACCTCGTCGCCAGCCTCGGCGCGGCGGACCCCGGCGGGAAGCGCGAGATAGGCATCGGCGACCGCCAGCCCGACCAGATCGGAGGAGCCCGTCCAGGGGAGCGGATGGGCGACAAGGCTGCCGTCGGCGCCCGATTCGAGCCGGCACGGCGCATAGACCGGCCGATCCTCGGCCCCCTTCGCCACGCCATCCAGCCGCGCCCGCCGCCGCGGCAAAGACAAGCGGGCCTGCGGCCAGCCGAGGAGGGAAGCAAGCGCCGGCCGGACGAAGAGATCGAAGCAGACGAGGCTCGAGGCCGGATTGCCAGGAAGCCCGAAGACGAGGCACCGCCCTCCCCCGCCGGGGCGCATGAAGACGCCAAACCACACCGGCTTCCCCGGCTTGAGACGGACCTTGTGGAAGATCTTCTCAACGCCACAGCGGCGGAAGGTGTCGGGGACGAGATCGAGATCGCCCGCCGACACGCCACCGGAGAGGAGAAGGATGTCGGCCGCGAGCCCCTGCGCGACCGCCGCCCGGAGCGGCTCCGGCCGATCGACGACCGTCCCCAGGGCCACCGGCTCGCCACCGAGGGCGGCGACGGCCGCGGCGAGCATCGGGCCGTTGGAATTGCGCGTCTGACCGAAGCGTGGCAGAGCCTCTGGGGCGACAAGCTCGCTCCCCGTCGAGAGGATCGCCACGCGCGGCCGCGGCACGACCAAGACATGCGTGGCCCCCGCCTCGGAGGCCAAGCCCACCGCTGCCGGCGTGAGGATCGCGCCCGCCGGGAGCACCTCGGCGCCTGCCCGAAACGCACAGCCCTGGAGGCCGACGTGCTGCCCGGCGCGAAACTTCGGATCGACCAGCCGAACGACCCCCCCGGCATGCACCCCGGCCGTCCCCTCGACGGCAGACTCGATCGGCACGACCGCATCGGCTCCCGCCGGAATCGGCGCCCCGGTCATGATCCGGGCACAGGCGCCGGGGCGGATTTCGAGGGTCGAGGCATCGCCGGCGGCGAGATCGACGACGACATCGAGCGACACTGGCGCCGCGCTCCCCCCAGCTCCATCGACCATGTCAGAAGAACGGACAGCGAAGCCGTCCATCATGGCCCGGTCCCACGGTGGGGAATCGACGTCGGCGACGATCGCCGCAACGAGCCTTCGCCCGCGCCCTTCCTCCAGCCGCACGCGCCGCGGCGGCAGGAGGCGGGCATCCGCCACGACATGGGCCAGCGCCGCTTCGAGATCGATCATCGCCGATTTCGAGCGGCAGCCCGCCCCTCCGGTGGCATCGCGGGAATGCGTCGTCAGGTGGTGGCCGTGGCCGACGAGAGAGCCGCAGGGATTGCCCCCGGGCCGACTGCGAGGAAGGCGCGGAGGAGATCGTAGCCCGCGGGCGTCAGGAAACTCTCGGGGTGAAACTGGACGCCATAGATCGGCAGGGTGGCATGGCGGACAGCCATGATCTCGCGCGAGCCGTCGGGGGCGGTCGACCAGGCGTCGACATGAAACTCCCGGGGGAGCGTGGGTGGGTCGATGACGAGGCTGTGGTAACGCGTCGCCTCGATCGGGCTCTGGAGTCCGGCAAACAGCCCCTGCCCCGAATGCTCGATCCGGTCGACCTTGCCATGCATCAGCCGCTTGGCCCGGACAATACTTCCGCCGAAGACCTGCCCGATCGCCTGATGGCCGAGACAGACGCCGAGGATCGGCATCCGCCCGGCAAAGCGGCGGACGGCATCGGAGGAGATCCCCGCCTCGTCGGGCGTGCAGGGGCCGGGGGAGATGACGAGATGGCTCGGGGCGAGGGAGGCTATTGCGTCGCAATCGATCTGGTCGTTGCGGTGGACCTCGATCGGCACGCCGGCGGCAATCTCGCCGATCCGCTGGACGAGATTCCAGGTGAAGGAGTCGTAGTTGTCGATGAGGAGAATCATCGGCTTCACCCCAGCAGTTCCGAGGGATGCCCCTCGCGGTCGACCAGCGGCAGGACGTGCGGCTTGTAGATCGTCGTGTAGGCCTCGGCGAGGCGATGGGCCTCGAGGGCCTCCCCCGACGCCCAGTGCTCGACGAGGACGAAGCGGCGCGGCTCGACGGTCGAGTGGTAGACGTCGAACTTCAAACACCCGGGCTCCGTGAGACTGCCGCGCCGCTGCTGACCGAGAAGGTCGCGGACGCGGGGGACATCGGCCGGATCGCGGACGAGGATCATGACAGTGAGATGGATCATGGCGGATTCCTGCGGAGTGAGCCGCTAGCCTACCAGCAGTTTGGCCACCGGCGGCGCGACCCAATCGCCCCGCCGGGCGAGGATCCGCAGATACGGGGGGAGGAAGGCGGCCCGGTCGGCAAACGACCCCGGCTCGGCCCCCGGCCGGGTGTGATCGGGCTCGCAGAGATCCTCAATGACAAACCCCGCCCGACAGATCCCGCCGACCAGCGCGGAGAGCCCGTGGAAAAACTCCTGCGTCCCCGGCTCGCGGAGCCGCGACGGCGGGGCCGGGGGGAGCGGTTCGCGGCGGTCGGCGCGGTGCTCGAGCTCCCACCGCCCGCCGGGGCCAGGGGAAAGACCCGCCTGGAGGCTCGCGGGATGTTTGTGCTGGCTCACATACAGGCCCCCCGGCCGGGTCACCCGCGCCACCTCGCGGAACACGCCGCCGACCGCGGGGACGTAGCAGGTGCTCACCGGGTGGATGACGAGATCGAAGCGGGCCGTGGCGAACATCCGCAGGTCGTCCATCGAGGCCTGGACGATCTCCAGATCGAGGCGCCGTTCGGCGGCCACCTGCCGGTCGAGGGCGAGCATCGCCGGGGAGAGATCGACGACGGTCACCCGCGCCCCGGCCGCAGCGTAGAGGGGGCCATGCTTGCCCCCCCCGGCCGCGAGGCAGAGAAGATCGAGGCCATCGAGACGCGCCGGCAGCCACGGCCGCCCCGTCGGCCCCCCGCTCCCCAACCAGCGGCGCGGATCGTCAAACGCCTCATCGACGGCCGGGCGGGCCAGGGCCGCCTGGGCGGTCGCCAGCCGGTCCCAGGCGCGGGCATTGGAGGCGAGCGCCGCCGCGCGCCGTTGGTGGTCGGTGGGCTCGTGCATGAGCGGGCTCGCTGATTCCTGCGCCGGCTCAATCGCGGTCGTAGAGGGCGTCGCGGGTAGCCGGGTCGCGCGGCTCGCCGTCACAGACAAACCCCAGCTTCTTCCGCTCCATGCGCGCTGCCTGCTCGGCAGTGAGCCAGGTGTCGCCAGGGACGTCGACGGCGAACTTCCACGGCCGCTGTTCGACATGGCCGTCGAGGAAGCAGACGTTGGCCTGCGTCGCATGGCGGAAGTGGACGGTGGGGAAATTGCCGCTGGGGGGGACCAGGCCGCCGAGATTCTCGAGGAACTTGAGATCGTAGCGGACCTGGGCGCTGTCGGCGAAGGCAATTGTCCGCTGCGTCTCGCGGACACTGGCGAGTTTGAAACGCCGGTCCTTGTCCTCGAGCTTCGGCGTGTAGTCGGCGTCGTAGCCGATCACCGTCCCTGGCCCAAGGGCGGGGTTGTAGTCGAAGCCGCTGCACATCGCGCCATAGGTGAGGGCGTCGATCTCGGAGCGGCCGAACGACGGGCACTGGTAGGCGGCGACATTCCCTTCCATGAAGGGAGTGAGGAAACCGGTCGTGAAGTCGACCTGCTCGCTGCCGCCGGCCGTGTCGGCCGAGACGGTGCCGAACCAATAGCGGCTGCTGCCGGGGTAGGGATATTCGCCGGCGAGCGTGCCGGCGATCCGCCGGGCATCGTCGAGCTTCAGCGGCGGCAGCCGGCCGCGCTGCGCGTCGGTAAAGAGCTGCACTGCCAGGCCGAGCTGCCGCAGGTTGCTCGAGCAGGCGGCTGTGCGGGCGGCTTCACGGGTCGACTGGACGGCTGGGAGGAGGAGCCCGAGGAGGACCCCGATGATCGAGATCACGACCAGGAGCTCGACGAGGGTGAAGGCCCGCGGCCGGCGTGGGCCCAGCCTTCGGCCAACGGGAAGCAGCGAACCAACGACGCCCGCGCCTACGGTGGCGCCCCGCGGGCGCAGGGGAAACCCAGCAAAAAACGTACGGATCATGAACAGCCTCCTTGGGCGGTGCCGGGCCCCACCCTACCGCCGACGATCCCTTCCCGACAGCCCGCTCACGGGCTGGCGGAGGCGCAGGCGCGACCCTGTGGGCCACGGCCTGGGGGATTCCGCCGGCTCCTTCCGATGCCACCTCGCGCGTGCGGGGCGTGCCCGTGGTGCCGCCCTCGCAGCAATCACGCGCTCCTGGGACCGTTGGTAGGTCTTCTGACTCCCGGGCCGCCGTTGTCGCCTTCTCACGTCCGCCCCGCCCATGTCACTTGGGGGGAAAGAAACGCAATGGCATCGATGACAACGGTCGTCCTGCCCGGTCACAGCGGCGGGGCCGTCCCGGAATTGCACCGGAGTTCCCTGTTGAGCCCTCCGTCGCCAGCTGCGGCGGCGGGACACCAACGTCTGGGGTTGAGTGTAGGGGCGGGGCAGACCCTGTCAATGAACCCGGCGACGGCCATACAACCCGCAGCGCTTGCCAGCCGGGAGCTCATCCGCGTGAAGCTGTGCCGAAGGGGCCAGGATGCGCGTCACACTGTGCCGGTTGGAGGGCTTCCGGCCGCAAGGTTTACCCCTTCGAAACGGCGTGCAAAGTCTCCCCAACAGTTACCACAAGTCCTTGAAACCAAGAAACTTGCAGCACACTCAAGCCGCTTTCCCAGACCGTCCGATACCCCAAGTGTCCCCCGGGGCATCACTGTGCCCGTCGGGCAACCAGGGGGCGACAGCAACCTGCCATAAATCGAGCCACGGAATGGCTCGACAGGCCTGTCGCGGGAAAGTTCGTGGATCACTCCTCGGGGTGACCTAGCCTCGCGATCGGGACCTCAAACCTCTCGCGTGATCCATAAGCAAAGGAGATGTGGCTCGATGAAGCGTATTTTGTTCCTCGGTGCGCTGGTCCTCGGCGTGACGGTCTGTAGCCAGTCCTTCGGTTTCGAGATCCTTGACCGGATGCTCGGCTGCAAGAAGGGTGGCACGTCGTGCACGGAGCCCAGCTGTGGCGCTGGCAACGGCTGTGCCGATGCTTGTGAGCCCGGTTGTGCTGCCGGCAACGGCTGCCTCGGTGGCTGTGGTGCGGAGCCCGGATGTGCGGCTGGCAACGGCTGTGCGGAACCGGCTTGCGACGCTGGCAACGGGTGCACGGACGGTGGATGCACCGCTGCCCCGAAGTGCCGCAAGAAGCACTCGCTGTTCGGTGGGCTGAAGGGGCTGTTCGACGGCTGCAAGCGGAAGAGCACGAGCTGCACCAGCGCGAGCTGCTGCGGTGCGGAGCCCGCCTGCGACGCCGGCAACGGTTGCCTCGGTGGGTGTGGTGCTGAGCCTGGGTGTGCGGCTGGGAACGGCTGCGGTGCGGAGCCCGGATGTGCAGCTGGCAACGGCTGTGCGGAACCGGCCTGCGGTGCTGGCAATGGCTGTGCTGACTCGGGGTGCACCGCTGCCCCCCGTAAGAAGCACGTGAAAGGCTCGATCCTCGGTGGGTTGTTCAAGGCCCTTCACAGCAAGAAGGGCTGCCACAAGAGCTGCACGAGCAGCTGCTGCGGCGACGCCGTCGAGCCGGGCTGCGGTGCCGAGCCTGGGTGCGGTGCTGGTAACGGCTGCGGCAACGGCTGCAGCGATCCGGCCTGCAGTGCTGGCTGATCGAGTCTCCCACAGCCTCACGACCCATCGGCTGATCGCAAGCCCAGCAGGATGAGTCAGGCAGAAGGAATCTTGTCAGTCGAATGAAGACAGTGCGATAGGTCGAGACGGACTACCCGTTGCCCGACTTCGGCCAGTGAGCTCCGCCCGGGACCAAAAGTCCCGGGCGGAGTTTTTTTGTTGGTATCGGGCCCGGCCTTCAGCGCGCCACCGCCGTGAGGATCTCCGCCGGAGGGCCGGCCCGGTGGACCCGCCCCGCGACGAGCTCCACCACCTGCGTCGCCGCCCGCCGGGCGAAGCCGTGGTCGTGCGTTACCACGACCATCGTCTGGCCACCTCGCGCCAGCTCCACGATGACGTCAAGCACCTCCGCCGACATCTGCGGATCGAGGGCGCTGGTCGGCTCGTCGAAGAGCATCACCCGTGGCTCCATCGCCAGGCTCCGGGCGATCGCCACGCGCTGCTGCTGGCCGCCGGAGAGCGTCGCCGGCCGGGCGGAAGCCAACCGGGAAAGGCCGACGCGATCGAGGAGCTCGAGCCCGCGGCTCCGGGCCTCGGACGGCGGCACCCCGCGCACGATCCGCGGGGCGAGGGTGACGTTGTCGATCGCGGAGAGATGGGGGAAGAGGTTGAAGCTCTGGAACACCATTCCGACGTCGCGGCGGACACGCTCCAAGTCGCGCGGGGAGTGGGCCCCCGGGGCGAGGCGATGGCCGGCAATCGTCACGCTCCCCGCGGCGAAGGTCTCGAGGCCGTTCAGGCAGCGGAGGAGCGTGCTCTTGCCGCCGCCGGAAGGCCCCACGAGCGTCGTCACCGTCCCCTCGGCCACCGCCAGCGTGACTGCATCGAGGATCCGGTTCCCCGAACGGATCGCGGCGAGCGAGTCGACTTCGATCATGACCGCTCGCTCCGCGGGGGCCTTCATGCCTGGGACCGCTCGGAACGCCGCTCGAGCCGGTGCTCGAACCAGCGCGACAGAAGCGACAGCGGCCAGCTCATCGCCAGATACAACAGCGCCGTCACCATTGCCAACTCGGCGATCCTGCCGGTCGACAGGGCAAGGACACTGTAGCGCTTCGTCAGCTCGATGACGGTGATCGCCGAGCAGACGCTCGTGTCCTTGAACAACGCGATGAAGTCGCTCGTCACCGGTGGCATCACGATCCGCACCGCCTGCGGCACGAGCACATGCCGCAGGCTCTGCCACTTCGTCATTCCCAGGGCGAGAGCCGCCTCGAACTGCCCCGCTGGCACCGCCTTGAGCCCTGCCCGGTAGATCTCCGATTCGTAGGCCGAGTAGTTCATCGCCAGGCCGAGGATCGCGGCCACGATCGCCGGCAGCGCGAGCCCTGCCTTGGGGAGGAGAAAGAAGAGGGCGTAGAGCTGGAGCATCAGCGGCGTGCCCCGGAGGATCTCGACATAGCCGGCCAGGAACGGCCGCAGCCAGGCCGGGCCGTGGAGCCGGCCGACCGCCACCGCCAGACCGATGAGGATCGCCAGTGGGAACGACGCCACCGAGAGGAGGATCGTCATTCCAGCCGAGCGGAGGAGGAGAGGCAGCGCCCCACGGATCAGTTCGGCGAGGCTGCCGCGCGGCGCCGGCGGTACCTCGGCCGCGTCGCGAAGGAGGAGCATCTGCTGCCTGCCGGCGAGATCCCAGCGGTCGTAGAGTGCCTTGAGCCGGCCGTCGGTGATCAGCCTCCCGAGGGCCTCGTCGATCGCCGCCGAGAGGCGCGGCGTGTCGGGGGCGGTGAGGATCGTGTAGGTGCCGCCGGCGAACGGCCGGCCGATGCCGCGCAGCTCGCCGAAGCGATCGGCATTGAACGAGGTGATGCAGTCGTCCATGACAGCGGCGTCGAGCACGCGGCCGTGCAGCTGCTCGAGGCAGTCGACGGTGCCGTCGTAGCCGATGACCTCCACGGCGAGATCGCTGCGGCGGCGCATCTCGATCTCCGCCGCCGATCCGGTCAGCACCCCGACCCGCCAAGGCCCCCGCGGCCCCTCCTTCGCCAGGGCCTCGGGCGAGTCGAGCGGGGAATCCCGACGGGCCACGAGCTGGAGCGCGTAGGCGAAATAGGGGCGCGAGCAGCGCCAGTCGCGGGCCCGCTCGGGGGTCGATTCGATGCCGTTGATGACGCAGTCGGCGGCCCGGCCGAGGAGGAGCGGGAGACGGTCCCACTGCCCCTGCTGAAAGCGCGCTTTCACGCCGAGCTCCGCCGCGAGCATGTCGGCGAGATCGACCTCGAAGCCGGCCAGCCGGGTCGGATTCTCGGGATCGACAAAGACGTGCGGGCCGCCCCCTTCCTGGTCGGCCCCCCACACGAGCTCCCCGCGGGCGCGGACGTCGTCGAGCTCGGCGGCCGCGGCGGTCGCGGCGATGAAGCCGAGCCAGCAGGCTGCGACCGCCCACCACCGCCGACGGCAGCGCCCTCGCTGGCGACCGCCGGTCATGGTGCGGGCCCTTTCAGTCGCCCGAGCGTCGAGCGCCCCTCCTCGATCCGGGCTTCGAGCGCCGCGTGGCGGCGGGCCAGGTCGTCCCCCGTCTCGAGAAAAGTCGCCGCTGCCACTGCCGCGGTGGAGAAGTCGTGGAGGAACGGCTCAACCAGCCGCGCCCCAGGGAGCCGGGTGACGAGCCCGGCGATGTCGCGGTCGAGCCCGGCGCGGAGGCGGGCGAAGACGATCCACCGCAGACACAGCCCCCAGAGGATGATCCAGACGAGCGCCTCCTCGAGGAACCCGAGGCCACCGAGCGGATTCCCCAGCCACAGGTGGCCGTAGAAGAAGCTCCAGGCCGCCCGGCCGAGCACCGCCACGACCAGCGCGCCGAAGAGCAGTTCGCAGACGCCTCGCGACCATGCCGAATCGACCCGGTCGCGACGCTCCGCCACGAGCCGATCGACGCCACCGACGAGCCAGTGGCCGGTCCGTTCCATGAGCGTGCCGACCGACGTCTGCACGGAGCGCTCGTCGAGCCGTGCCCGGCCGACCATCGGCTCTCCGATCGCCGCACGCGCGGCGAGCCCGACGAGGATACTCCGTGATTGCTCGACATCGGCCTCTGTCAGCCCCACCTCGCCGATCGACTGCCACGCGCCGTCGCCGCTCGCCACCGGCGGCACCCCCTGACCGGAGAGCACGCGGCCAACAAAACCGCTCCCCCGCACGCGCGGCCACAGCCTGCCGAGCCCGGCCAGCGCGTGGAGGAACATGGCAAACGGTCCGCCATGCCAGCGTTCGACGAGCTCCTCCTCCATGACTCGCTGCCAGGCCGGACGGCTGGCCCGTAGCGTCCCAGCCACGGCCTTCTCCATCAGCCCCTCCAGACGCTGGGCCTGGGCGGTGGCGCCGGCGGAGAGGTCGGCGACCGGCTGCCGCAGCGGCGCCAGTTGCCCGAGCGCCTGATGGAGGAACCATCCGGCCAGGTCGAGGGCGCCGGTGCGCCGTACCCGCCGCGCCGCGCGGCCGACGAGCTCTTCGTCGATCGCCTTGACGAGGCCGGCGAATCCCGGCTCCGGCTCGAGCCCCGCCGCCGCGCGGCGGGCGGCTTCGAGCCCGTCGACACGATGGATGGCCGGCGCCTCGATCCCCTGGCGCTCGAGCTCACGCCGCCAGTCATCGCGGATGTCGGCGTCGCGGGAGGCATGGGTCTGCACGAACAGGAGCGGCCGCCCCGGCGCGAACGCCGCCACCTCGCTGGCCACGCTCCACGAGCGGTATTTCTGCGCGGTGGCCACGAGGAGGAGAACGTCGCAGGCCGGCAGGATCCGCTCGAGGAGGTCGCGATTGTGGTTGTGGGTGCTGGGGCGCTGCGCCCCACCGGACAACGGCTGCGCCCCACCGGACAACGGCTGCGCCCCACCGG
>JBBAVV010000022.1:70684-72919 GCA_040397545.1 Pirellulales bacterium | reverse complement strand
TCGAGAAGGATTCGGCCCTCGACCGGCGGTTCCAGATCATCATGATCGAGCCGGCGACGAAGTCGGAGGCGGTCGAGATCCTCAAAGGGCTGCGCGACCGGTATGAATCGCACCACCGAGTGCAGATCTCCGATGCCGCGCTCGAGAGCGCCGTGGAGCTCTCGAGCCGCTATATCACCGGCCGCTGCCTCCCCGACAAGGCGATCGACGTCATCGACGAAGCCGGGGCCCGCGTCCGCCTCAAGGCGATGACCAAGCCGCCGGATCTCAAGGAGATCGACGAGGAGGTCGAGCGCCTCAACAAGGAAAAGGAAGAGGCGGTCGCCAACCAAGACTTCGAGAAGGCGGCGGCGCTCCGCGATCAGGCCGACAAGCTCAAGAAGAAAAAGCAAAACATGACCCGCGACTGGCGCGACAAATCGCGCGAGGCCGACGGCGTCGTCGACGAGGAGGTGGTGGCGGAGGTCGTCTCGAAGATGACCGGGATCCCGCTGACGCGGATGTCGACCGAAGACAGCAAGCGTCTGATGGCGATGGAGGACGAGCTCCACAAGAGGGTCATCGGCCAGAACGAGGCGATCAAGAGCATCGCCAAGGCCGTGCGTCGCAGTCGCTCCGGGCTCAAGGATCCGAAGCGCCCCACCGGCTGCTTCATCTTCGCCGGGCCGACCGGCGTGGGAAAGACGCTCCTGGCCAAGGCGCTGGCGCAGTTCATGTTCGGCGATGCCGACGCGCTCATCCAGATCGACATGAGCGAATACATGGAGAAGCACAACGTCAGCCGGCTGATCGGCGCGCCGCCGGGCTACGTCGGCTTCGAGGAGGGGGGGCAGTTGACGGAGAAGATCCGCCGCCGGCCCTACTCGGTCGTGCTCCTCGACGAGCTCGAGAAGGCCCATCCGGACGTCTTCAACATGCTCCTCCAGGTGATGGAGGAGGGGCGTCTCACCGACAGCTTCGGCCGGAACGTCGACTTCCGCAACACGATCCTCATCATGACGACGAACGCCGGGGCCGAGGCGATCAAGAACGAATCGGCGTTCGGATTCCAGAAGCCAGATGACGATGCCGGCTACGACAGCATGAAGAAGCGCGTCAACGAGCGGATCGAGAAGTTCTTCCGCCCGGAGTTCCTCAACCGTGTCGACGACGTGATCGTCTTCCACCACCTCACCGTCGAGGATCTCAAGAAAGTGATCGACATCGAGCTGGCGAAGGTCCGCGAGCGGCTCGACGAACGCGGTCTGAAGCTGGAGCTGACCGAAGCGGCAAAGCAGTTCCTCATCAAGAAGGGCTCCGACACCGATTTCGGCGCCCGGCCACTGCGCCGTGCGATCGAGAACTACATCGAGGATCCGGTCTCCGAGGAGCTTCTCAAGGGGGAGTTCATCGGCAAGGACACGATCCAGGTCGACTGCATCGAGGTTGCCGACAAGAAGCAGCTGAAGTTCGTCGGCGTCGTCACCGCCGAACCCGTGGCCGCGGTGCCGGCGGGCGACAGTGAGGCCAAGGGGGAGTAGCCGCGTCTCCTGCCTCTTCAGCACGCCAATCAAGCGGGCCCGGTGCGGAAGCGCCGGGCCCGTTCTCTTTTCTCCAGAGGAGCGTTCACCCCCCGGGGCTCACGGCGCCGAGATCAGCCTTCCCCGATGCCGACAGCGGCAAGCGGTCGATGAGGCGGATCTCCCGGGGGACGGCCTGCGCCTCGAGGTGATCGTCGCAGTGCCGGCGGAGCGTGGCTTCGGCATCCGGGAAGGGACCATCGGGCACGACCTCGGCGACGACGATCAAGCCGAGCAGATCGTGCGGCTCCCCCCGGCAAACAACCTGCCTGACGAGCGGATGACGCCCGAGCACCGCCTCGATCTCGGTCGGGTTGACGAGTTTCCCCCCGCTCTTGAAGAGACGGTCGAGCCGGCCGTGGAACCGAAGCCTCCCCTCGCCGTCGACCGAGACAAGATCGGACGAGCGAAAGAAACCCTCGTCGTCGATGCCCACGAAGCGGTCGTTGGCCTGGAGATATCCGAGGAACATCGAGGGGCCAGCCAGGGCGAGCCGACCGGCGCCGGGGGGGAGTCCGACTGTATCCGTCGGATCGATCCGCCAGCGGAGATGGGGATAGGGCCTGCCGACCATTCCGGCGATGACGCCGGCGGCATCGAGAGTGTCGTCGGCGATCCGCGGGCCGGCCTCGGTCATGCCGTAGATGATCCTCCGATCGGCGTTGGGAAAGGCCGC